>JANMGV010000199.1:0-162221 GCA_031374825.1 Pirellulaceae bacterium | reverse complement strand
AGGTCGATCAAACCACACGAAAAGTGTTCCGACATACATATCAGAAGGATGTAAATCAATACCGAAATCTTCAAGCGAAGGTTTTGCAACAACACTTTGCCGCATAACGACTTCGGCGAAAACGAACAGACACTAGCTAGTAGTAGACACCCGTTTCGATTTTTGTTCCGCACTGGTTTTGCAGCTTCTGCTTTCGAAAGGAGAACTGCGACTCTCTGCCATATTCGCTTACTCGCCTGTAATGCGAGTTTGTTCTTTTGCACTAGTGTTGGCGATCGATTTTTTCCTATCATACGCCCGAAATCATTCAAATTACTAGTTCACTTTTTTCTTCTTGAAGTTTGGGCGGGGGAGATGGATTTCCTTAGGGGGCAAACGCACTTCTGCATTCGATCGACATGGCTGAGTGTCGTGCTACGAACTCAAGTTATGCCGACTGTCCTCCTGCTTTCGATACTTGCTTTCGCACCTTGTCTTTCCAAAGCAGACGATCCCGCTCTTTTTGATGCAGTGCTGTCGGAGCAGAACTTGGACGCTTGTATCAACGACCTCAAAGCTGTCTCGCTCGATAGAGCTTGGGCTGTAGGTGATCGCGGGTTAATCTTGGCAACGAGCGACGGGGGCAAGAACTGGCGGAAACAAGATAGCCGCGTTACTTGCCCGCTATATTCCGTAGCGTTTGTTGACGAACGGCAAGGCTGGGCGGTTGGCGGTTGGGTCCAGCCAAATTCCGGTCACAGCGTGGGTGTCATTCTCACGACGATCGATGGCGGTCGTACTTGGAACCCAGCAATGAACGCCGACATACCTCGTCTGTTCGGTGTGCAAGTTACAGGCGGACAAGAACTAATGGCATGGGGTGATTACTCTCCCAGCCAGCAGTCGAGCATTTTTGTGAGCAGGGATAATGGCAATACGTGGTCCTCGTCTCAAATTCAGATTGGCCATGTGCACGATGCAGCTTGGTCGAGTTTTGGCCAAGGCATATTGGTCGACCGCCTCAATCGCGTGATTCAAATTGAAAACGGCATCGAACTATCGGAACTATACGTGCCCGCCAAAGTCCCCTGCCGTTGGAGTGCAATTCAATTTGCGTCCAATGGCTACTGGCTGGTAGGAGATTTTGGACAAGTCGCGCACAGTTTGGATGGTCGACGATGGCAAGTTTTTTCGCTTCCCGGTTCTGCACGAGACCGAGAACTCTTGCGATTGCGTGACGTGCATGCACAAGGCGAACATGTGTGGGTAGTCGGTGAACCGGGCAATGTAATCTGGCATAGCCGAGACGCCGGGCAGATATGGGAAGTTCAAACTACCGACAATCAACTGCCTTTGGTTACAATCGATGCTGTTCAAGCCGATCGAGTGATTGTGGGAGGCGCTTCGGGATTGCTTCTCGGTACTCGGAACGGAGGCAAGGGATGGTGGACCGAGCGATCTGTAACGAAACGGATTTCATTGCTCAATATCGCGAGTAGTCGCAATTCGGCCGCTTGGTATGCCACCGCCGTCGCAACCAACGAAGATCGACGTTCGGCGGCCGTGCTGATGCTCACACCCGATCGAATCGAATCCCGCGCGGATGCCTTACCCGACTTTGAAAGTCGCAGTGATTACGTCCGAAGCGCGCTCAGTCTAGCTTGGGTCGACACGATGACCACGCCAACCAACTCGACCGCCAAGCCAATGCGGTTGCACATCTCCGGTCTAGATTCCGATTCGCCCCTATTCGACGCTTACCTACGCCAAACGGTCCATGCGATTCGAAGTTTTCAACCGGAAGTTTTAATTGTAGACAGTGTGTCTCAGCGAGTTCCAGAATTTGCTGCTGCGGCAAAGCTCGTATTACGTGCGGAGAAGTTAGCAGCCGATCCTGAATATCATCTTTTTTCGGCCCAGTCCAATATTGTGGAAAAACCATGGAAGGTCGCCAAAATATACGCTTCGGCTATCGCAGCGAACGGCAAACTGCGGTTCGATGATTCACAGTTAATCAAGTCGACCGGAAAACTGCTGGGCCAAATCACTTCGCCTTGTCAGACTCTATTTTCAACTGCCGAATCCGACGAACAAACCTCTCCAAATGGATTGGTGTTACTCGAGAGTACTGTCCAAAGCACAACCGCCGAGACCAAGATATTTGGCGGTATCCTGCTTTCCAACGAAGGCAGCCGCCCTGTTTCCGAAGTGCGCAATTCCAACTACCAAGTCCTGATGGGCACGTTGCAGCGACAAACGGCCGTCGATCGATTCGTTGCAACACCCGGTCCACGTTGGCGCGATGATCCAAGGTGGAAATCGACGCTCGACGTATTCGTTCAAGCGAGCGGTAGTTCTTCGATTGGCCCAATTTTACTCGAGACGGCGCGGCAGTGCCGCGAACGAGGTTACTGGAATCGGTGGCGAGTCTGCTTGGAGCAAATTATCCTTCGCGAGCCAAATTCGGGCGCGGCGGAGAAGGCTTGGAGTGAGTTAAGTACATTCAGTGAAAGCGATGAACTACGGCATTGGTTGTCCGGTCTGCAAAGTGAAACGCAGCCCGAATCGGTTCCGTCAGCAGCCGTCTCGATCGCAGTACAAACGCCCGTCAGTCCGTTCGAGTCGAATAACGCAAAGCAAAAAAACTCGTCGGAGGTACAACAGGCGAGTTATACCGAAGTTGTTCAGACGAATGTGCACGAGACCGTTTCGCCGCCAGAGACTTCGAATAACGCCTTCGAAGCACCCGTAAGCGTCGCCGCCACCGCGCATCTTGAGTCGATTGTTCCGCCGAGGCTGCTGGATAACTGCTATCAGTCGATTGCCGTCAGCAACCCCGCTTTCCTGTATGACCTCCGTTTGCAATCTGTCCAAGCAAGCCAATTGCGCAAAACGAATAGCCCCGACAAGCTGCGTGAAGCTC
The DNA here is from genome assembly GCA_031374825.1 of Pirellulaceae bacterium. GTDB lineage: Bacteria > Planctomycetota > Planctomycetia > Pirellulales > Pirellulaceae > JANMGV01. The sequence goes on along the minus strand of JANMGV010000199.1, from coordinate 159,319 downwards.
TCGGCATTTATGATCGCATGGCGATGAACAAATCGATAGCAGGTTGGTGCCAAGTCGGTATGCAAGAGTCCGCATGGATGGACAATAAAGTTGACGAAACGAAAAGCACACGTATTCAGTTCATAGGCGAACAGCCTTGGCTCGACGGTTCAGCAAACGAGTCGGCTTGGAAAAATATCTCAACCCATGTGTTGACCGATCCTTTCGATGCAAAACTCCCTCCGGCCCAAATAAAGTCAGCTTACGATGCGACACATCTTTATTTTTCCATACTCTGCCCAGCCTCTGCCGATCGAGCTTCGCTGTTATCCAAACCCAAGCAACGAACGCGCGACGGTGTCGATCGACGCAAAGATCATATTGTGCTAAGGCTGGATACGGATCGCGACTACGCCACTTGGTTTGAGTTTGTCATTGATGAGGAAGGCCAGGTTGCAGAAAATTGTTGTGGAATGGAAGCTTGGAATCCCAAGTGGTTCGTTGCTCAAAATCGAGAGTCCAATCACTGGTCTGTTGAAGTTGCGATCCCGTTGTCGGAGTTAAGCAATCGCACACTCCGAAAGAATGATGCTTGGGCGGGTTGTTTCTATCGAAAAATTCCAAATGCGGGGACGCAACATGACGGTCGAGTGGTTTCGGATGAAAATCTACCTCAAGGAATGCGTTTGATGATCTTTGAATAGATAGTTCCTTTAGCATCGACTTACCTAATGCAGACGCGGAAGACATTGCTTCATGCTTCCCCAAGAGAGGAATAGCGTGTTTCTTTATTGTTAGAGGCTTTTCCTGCGAATTTGGGTTAAGCGACAATTGACATCACAATTCACGAAACGATATGCTGCTGAGTTTTCCAAAACTCCTCCAAATCATTATGGAATAACGTGAACGAAGCAATTGCTAAAGCTGATACTTTGATCGAGGCCATGGGTTGGATCCGCCGATTCCGAGGAAAAACAACCGTCATCAAGCTCGGCGGTAGCCTTCTGGAAGATGAAACGGCGCTCAAGCACATTCTGCTTGACATCATCTTTATGGAAACGGTTGGCATGCGACCTGTGCTTGTCCATGGAGGCGGTCCGTCGATCAATCGAGCGATGGACGAAGCCAAGCTGCAACCGACGTGGGTCAAAGGTCGTCGAGTCACCGATGCTGCGACGTTGGACATCGTGGAGCGTGTGCTGGGATACGAGCTGAACAATTATTTGGCGGACGAAATTGAGCGGCTTGGCGGTCGTGCGATGAATCTGAATTTCCAGACGACCAATGTGTTGTTTGGTGAGAAGCTGTTGCTAGAAGAACCCGGGGCGCCACCGATAGATTTAGGTTTTGTAGGAAAAGTGACACGCGTGGATCGGCAAGTCATCGAAAGTTTGACTTATACCGAACAAATCCCGGTCATCCCATCTCTGTGTATTGATCAACATGGACAAAAGTACAACGTCAACGGCGATACAGCAGCGATGGCTGTTGCCGAAGCCTTGGGTGCCGAGAAATTGATTTTCGTAAGCGACGTGAATGGCGTGCGCCGCGACAAGTCTGATCCCACGACAGTTATTCACTCGTTAACTGCTGAACAAGCACGCGACTTGATAGACAAGAAAATTATCGATTCAGGTATGATCCCCAAGATCGAAGCTTGCTTGGGTACGCTTGATCGAGGTGTTGGTAAAGTGCACATCATCGACGGTCGTTTGCGACATTCGTTGTTGCTCGAAATCTACACGACTGCAGGAGTGGGAACTGAAATCGTCAGAGCACGCGTTCCGTTTCAGGATGCAAAATAGAATGAGAGCTCGGTAAATTGGCAATTGCGAATGCATTTGTTTGCGTTTTGAGGAAGGGAATTGAATATGTCGGAAAAAACATTGAGTTCCAAAGATACGGTCGCGTTGTTCGACCGCTTCGTAATCGGCAACTACCGTCGACTCCCCGTCAACTTGATACGCGGTGAAGGCTCTTGCATTTGGGATGCTGAGGGTCGCGAGTATTTGGATTTCTTTCCGGGATGGGGATGCAACCTCATTGGGCATTGCCCGCCTCAAGTTGTTCGCGCGGTTCAGGAACAAGTAGCACAATTGATCCATGCTCCGAACACATGGCTGATGCAGCAGCAAGGTCAGTGGGCACAGATGTTGAGCGAACGAAGCTTTGGCGGTAAAGCTTTCTTCTGCAATAGCGGTGCCGAAGCGAATGAAGCTGCAATCAAGTTAGCGCGATTGAACCGAGGTCCAAAACGACACAAAATTATCACCTTCGAAGGCGGCTTTCATGGTCGAACGATGGGGGCATTATCCGCCACGGCCCAGCCCAAATATCACGAAGGTGTTGGTCCCATGCTGGCTGGCTTTCAATACTGCCCGCACAACGACCTCGAAGCTGTCACCAAACGTATTTCAGAGGATACGGCAGCAATCCTCATTGAGCCGATCCAAGGCGAAGGTGGAGTGCGAATTCCATCGTCCGAATTCTTGCAAGGCCTTCGCCAATTGTGCGATGACAATGACCTCCTGTTGATCTTCGACGAAGTTCAAACGGGATGCGGTCGAACCGGCGAGTGGTTTGGATATCAGTATTTTGGTGTCGAGCCCGACATCATGACGTTAGCCAAAAGTTTGTGTGGTGGAATTGCGGGTGGTGCAATGTTGGCTCGGCCCGAAATCGCCGAAAGTCTCAAGCCGGGTACGCACGCGTCTACCTTTGGTGGTAATCCAATCGCGGCTGCCGCAGGAATCGCCACCATTCAGACGATAGAACAAGAGGATTTGTTGGTGAGTTGCCGTACTGCCGCAGGACGATTCGCAGTTCATTTGGGGAAATTAAAAGAGCAATGCGAACAAGTCGTGGAAGTTCGGCAAGCTGGATTGATGATTGGGATTGAATTAGAAACCGATGGTAGTGCAATCGTGGCCGAGTGTTTGAAGCAAGGTTTACTGATCAATTGCACTCACCAAACCGTTTTGCGTTTGTTGCCCGCCATGAACATCTCGCTGGAGCAAATCGACTCCGGAATGTCGTTGCTGACCGATATTGTGTTACAGTATTACGCTCAACAAGTTCAATCGGTCTAACGATTCTCGGCTTGACGTGTCCCCGATAGCCGATGAACTGAATACCCCGCGTTGCTGTGCGGGTGGGGGCAAACTTAGTGTCACTCCTTTACTACCTGTTTTTGATTATTTTCGGATAAGAAAAATTGCATGGTTGATTGCTGATATACGATGAGACATTTTCGAACAATTGCCGACGTTTCTGCTACCGAATTCCATGAAATCCTGGGGATCGCTGAACGACTGAAAAAGGAATTCTTGGCGGGGAACCGTCCAAAGCTTCTGGCCCAACGCTCGCTAGCGCTTTTGTTCGAGAAACCAAGCCTACGCACTCGCCTTAGTTTCGAGGCTGGGATGATTCAGTTAGGTGGCGTGCCGATTTACATGGGCCAAGACGTTGGGTGGCAGACACGAGAGAATGTCGGTGATTTTGTCCGCGTGCTAGGAGAGTATTGCGATTTCCTCGTTTGTCGCACGTACGCCCATGCCAATATCGACGAACTCGCGTCGCACAACAGTTTGGTTGTGCTCAATGGCTTGAGCGATATGGAGCATCCCTGCCAAGCGATGGCAGATATCATGACGATGCAAGAATTGGAGCCGAACCTCCAAGGACGGCAAATCACCTTCGTTGGTGACGGAAATAATGTTGTACGCTCACTGATCCAAGCCGCTGCGTTGTGCGGTATTCGATTCCGTTTGCTTGGTCCTTCGCAATATCATTTGCCGAGTCAATGGATCGAAGGAATCCGTAAAAGTTTTCCAAACCTCGATTTCCATCAATCCGATAACGTGCCCGAGTCGCTGGCCGAAGCTGACTTTGTTTATACGGATGTTTGGACAAGTATGGGGCAAGAAAAAGAAGCCTCCTCGCGCCGCGAAGTATTCCGTCCTTACCAAATCAATCGTGCTCTCATGAGCCATGCTCCGAAACATTGCCGAGTATTACACTGCTTGCCAGCAAGGCGAGGCGAAGAAATTACCGACGATGTTATCGACGCACCCAACAGTCATGTCATACAACAAGCCGGAAATCGAATGCACTTGCAAAAAGGTCTCTTGGTATGGTTAGCTATCCAGCGCGGATGGCTCGATTCAAAGTCCGTTGCCTCCCTTTAAAAAATTCATGAGAGCCCAGTAAATTCATGCAGTCCATTCGGCCAGTCCAAATTCAAAGAAGCTTTACAAAACACTCCGCCGGTAGCGTTCTCTATCGATGCGGGGATACCGTCGTGCTGTGCACCGCTTCGATCGAAAACTCCGTGCCCGCTTGGCTTGTCGGCTCTGGCAAAGGTTGGGTTACGGCTGAATACAATATGTTGCCCAGCAGCACGAGCCCCCGAAAATCACGTGAGCGAAGCGGAAAAGTGGATGGACGAACAACCGAAATTCAACGACTGATTGGGCGTTCGTTTCGTTCCGTGTTCGACTTAAAGAAACTTGGCGAGCGAAGCGTGACGGTTGATTGCGATGTTCTGCAAGCCGATGGCGGAACTCGTACGGCCAGCATCACAGGCGGCTTTATTGCACTGGTCGATGCATTACGATCCGAGTTTGGCGGTGTTGATCGCCAATCGTATCCCTTAAAAGATAGTGTGGCCGCAGTGAGCGTCGGCGTGATCGAAGGTAGTGCGATCTTGGATCTAGACTACGTAAAAGATGTCGCTGCCGATGTTGATATGAATGTCGTCATGACGGGTAGCGGTCGGTTTATCGAGTTGCAAGGTACCGGGGAAGAGGCGACCTTTGATGACAAAGAATTGTCCGAATTAATTCAGCTTGCCAAGCAAGGTATTCAGCAGCTTACCGGCATTCAAAAAAATGCCCTCGGCTCCGATTGGCCTTTCCATTGATGACTTTGAGAAAAGGTAACTGACATGTCCAAAACAGTTGCAGAGAATCCGGTTGTTGGTGTCATCATGGGGTCTCGGTCGGACTGGGAAACCATGAAGGAAGCGGCGGACATACTCGCTCAATTCGGCGTAGCCCATGAACGGCAAGTTGTCTCGGCGCATCGCACTCCTGAACTTATGATCCAATATGCAAAGTCGGCAGCGGATCGTGGACTCAAAGTGATCATCGCCGGGGCGGGTGGCGCGGCTCATTTGCCCGGAATGGTTGCTTCATGCACAATCCTACCTGTCTTGGGTGTACCTGTCCAAAGTCGCGCATTGCAAGGGCTCGATTCGCTTCTGAGTATTGTGCAAATGCCGGGTGGAATACCGGTGGCCACCCTTGCGATTGGAACAGCGGGGGCCAAAAACGCCGCCCTGCTCGCCATTCGCATTTTGGCGCTTTCCGATGACCGATTGCGAGCGAGTATCGAGCAATTCATGAAAGATCAAACGGCCTCTGTCATTGCTGAATCCACGTTATGAGCAATTCGAAGATCATCGAGCCGGGAAGTACGATCGGCATTTTTGGTGGCGGGCAGCTTGGTCGAATGCTCGTTCAAGTTGCCGCACGCTGTGGTTATCGCGTCGTCATCTTTACGCCCGAAACCGACAGTCCCGCCGGGCAAATCGCACAAGAAACCATACAAGCTGATTACGACGACCCCGCGGCTGTCCAAAAATTCGCTCAAATGGTCGATGTGATCACCCTCGAATTCGAGAACATTTCCTTAGCCGCAGTCGCACGCGCTGCGGAATATACGGTCGTCAGACCCGGTGCCTCGGTTCTGCAAGTTGCGCAACATCGTATTCGCGAAAAATCGACTTTGGCCAAGCACGGGTTTCCCGTAACGCCCTTTGTACCCATATATTCAAGCGATGACCTGAGCCAAGCAGGCGAGCAACTTGGCTGGCCCCTCATACTAAAAACAGCAGCTTGGGGTTACGACGGCAAGGGACAACGTAAAGTCGTCGATATGGCCCAAGCGATGGAGGCCTGGCACATGCTAGGTCCCCAAGAAATCATCGCTGAAAAGATGATTGCGTTCGACCGTGAAGTTTCGATCTTGGTCGCCCGCAATCCTCGCGGCCAGATCGAGATTTATCCGCTAATACAGAATGAGCACTCTAACCATATCCTGGATGTATCTCGTTGCCCGGTTTCCAATCACGACATCAATCTATGTCGCAAGGCCGAAGAAATCGCCCGTGGGGTCGTGCAAACATTGGATTGTCATGGCTTGCTGTGTATCGAGTTTTTTGTGGTCGGCGAAGATGAACTCTTGATCAACGAAATTGCGCCACGTCCGCATAACTCGGGTCACTTGACGATGGAAGCCTGCCGTACCAGTCAGTTTGAACAACAATTGCGAGCTGTCTGCAATTTGCCGCTAGGATCGACAGAAATGGTGCAGCCAGCGGCAATGGCGAATTTGTTAGGGGACGTATGGGGGCAAGGCAAACCGCACTTCGAATTAGCCATGGCAGAAGAGCGAACTTTCCTGCATCTGTACGGCAAATCCGAAGCTCGTCCAGGACGGAAAATGGGACACATTACTTGTCTCGATAATGACCCTCAGACCGCAGCACGCCGCTCGGTGGAAATCCGACAAGCCCTATCGGGCCGACGTTCGCTTTTCGAATAGTCGTTCGCTTGGACGATCAGAATTTCGCACCAAGCAGCCGAAGTTTGAGAGGTGACGATTTACTTGTTCGGGCTTCGCCACTGGATATTCACAGCAGGCACCGGCTTTAGTTCTCGCGGGTCGCTGATTGACTCGGTATTGGAATCCGATGATTCGCCCGATGTCTCTTGTTCCAGGTTTTCATCGGCGGGCAACGATTGAACTCCGGTCCCGATGGATTTGATTTCCGATTCCGTCGATTTGAAACCCGCGGGCACGACAGTACGAAATGGGTCCGTTGTTTTGGCGTTGTTTCGGATGTTCGCGGCTGCGGTCCGAGTCGAAGGAGATGCCGATTCTGAACCGGCAAATTCGGTTTCGGGTGAATGCCAACCATCGGATTTAATATGCGACGTTGCACTTACCTTGCCCTGTGTCCCACCCGTTATAGTCGGCGATTGCGGTGTGTAAGTTGTCGGAGTTTGAAAACTACCCGTTGCGGGCGAAGGTACACGCGTCGGAGTCTGGTTGAGCAAAGGACCCATGGACGGGATGGATGAATGGCATCCTGACAACACGATCAGTCCCAATCCCAATAATCGACAACACGATAATCCTTGAAATTGTCGGGATATGTACATACTTGTCCTTTCCAGGAACCGGGTTTTGGAGACTGTTCTTCGGCGGACAATACCAAAACACCTTCTGTCCACCAATGGCATTCAGCCGGACTGATGACAGCGATTTGATGAGTTTCGGCAATAGAATTGCTAGGATTGGGAGTTTGAGGGTTATGGACGAAACTCCTGTACCTTGTCAGGGTTGAAGAGTTAGAAAACCTGGATTCACGTTCCGATTCTTCATGCCAATGACTGTAAACCCGGTAAATTACGGGAATTTTACGAAGCAAGGGTTCGGAGTATCGGGTCGCCCAATTAAATTCAATGATGGTGGATTTTGTTCGAATACTCTCTCGAACGAGTCTTTACCCCAAAATAGCTAGTCACAATCACTTTTATCGGCAACAATTTAATGGTCTCGAAGACAAGATTTGCAAAAATTCAACTGCTCGGGCTCCTCTTTATTTCCGTCGCGTGGCTTAAATCCGCCGCCGCTCAGGATGTCGTTGGAGTTCTTTCGCAAGCTGTACAGCCCAATGTGGCGGCCCAATTGCAATTGACTGATGAGCAAATCGAAGATTTAAAAAAGGTCATTGCTGATCGCCAAACGGAAGCCCTAAGTCTGGCTCAGCAACTTCGCGAATTGCCTCCGGAAGAACGTGATAGCAAAGTCCGCAATTTCGCCAAAGAATCCGAAAGTCGCGGATACAAGATTTTGGATCTGCAACAACGAACGATGTTGCAACGAATGAAACTTGCCAAGGGAGGGCTGGCGACTTTGTCGGACATGGAGGTCGCTCAAACGATCGGTCTCAGCGAAGGCCAGCGCAAGCAAGTTGATGAAGTACTAGCAGAACGCACCAAGTTGAATCGAGAACTGGGCGAGGAAAAAGCTAAATCCGAATTGGATCTGCGACTTAAAGCCGTTTTGACGGCCACGCAATATATGGCTTGGCAAACAATGGCAGGCGTCACGAATAAGGTCGCAACGCAACCAATTCCAAATTCAAACGCGTACGCTACGACCGATGCACAAAGTACCGAGACCGCTGCGAGCGAAACAATGTCTCAAGAAGGAGCCACAACGGATTTGGGCAATCGCGCAAACGTTGAAGGTGCAGGCTCGGTTTCTCGTCAAAATGAAGTACAGCAGCGCATTGACGGCGAGCCCCCGCTGGCTTTGAATTTCAATAAACTGCCTTGGGAAGATGTTCTTAAATGGATGGCGAAGGAAGCGGAGTTGAGTTTGCAAACGGACTTGTTCCCGCCCGGTACTTTCACTTATCGAGACCCCTATCGCACATATTCCATCGGGCAAGCCATGGATCTGATGAATCGCGCGTTGCTTCGTCAAGGTTACGCGTTGCTTCGAAATCAACGTACCTTGATGGTTTTAGACTTGAGTTCGGGGGATAACGCGGATGTCGTCCGCGAACTGATTCGAGAATTGGCTGAGCTAGTAACGCCCGAAGAATTGGATCATCGCGGTGACTACGAATTGCTAAAGTGCCTGTTTATCCTCACGCGTTTAGATGTCGCCGAAGCCGAAAAGGATATCAAACTGCTTCTCGGCCCTCAAGGCAGCGCTGTGTCGATGCCGAGTGCATCGCAAATCCTTGTTTGCGAGAACTCCAGTAAACTGCGAATCATTCGCGATATGCTGGAGCGATCCGAAAGCCCCGAAAAAGCTCGCGGCGCTTCGATTGTCTCGATTCGATTGCAGCATGTTACCGCAGAAGAAATTTTAGGTATCGCACGACCGCTATTGGGGCTGACAACAGAAAACAACGTTTCCGAAAAAATCAGTATCTCAACGGATGCTTTTGGTAATACGATTTTTGCAACTGGTTCGGTCGACAACATCCAAAAGCTGCAAGATATCGTTAAGAAGGTCGATGTGGCTCCCGACGCTGCGACCGCTTCATCGGCTACGGTCGAACAACCAGAAGTCCGTATGCATGCGATTCCGACTGGTGATCCCAAGCTGATTTATTCCGTTATCGAGACCTTGATGGCCGGCATGCCCAATGTTCGTATGGCGCTCGATGAAAAGACGAACAGCGTAGTCGCCCAAGCAACACCTTCGGATCACAAGATCATCGAAGACACCGTCAAACGGCTGACTGGATCGCAAACACAGTTTCGCGTGATTCAACTCAAGCGTTTGGATGCACAAGCAGCGTTGTTGACGCTTGAAAAGTTCTTCGGCAAAAAGAGCAGCGAATCGGATTCCAAAGGCCCAACTTTTTCGGCCGACACCCTGGCTCGAACCGTAATGGTTCAAGGCACCGAACAACAAGTGCAGCAAGTTGAAGACTTATTGAATAAGCTTGAAGAAAGCGGTCCCTCGATGGGATCATTAGGCGATTCCGTAAAAGTCTTCCAAATCCCCAGTCGTTCACAAGACCGAGTTCTCGGACAAATCGAACAACTTTGGCAATCTACAAAACGAACTAATCGCATTCGCATCGTTTCTCCGTCGGGCAGCGAGGGTGCTGGTCTGACTCAGCGATCCGTTCACAACCTAAACGAACCAGATTCCAAACCAGTCGAGCCAGCGGTCAAGGGCGACGGAAGTGAAAAGCCAACGGAGACCCCGGCCGAGTCGACGGAATCATCACCCAAAGTTAATGACTCGGCTGCTGAGGAAGTAAACCCTAAGACAACGATGACTCGAAGGCCTTCCGTCAAATACGTATCGTTTCAACCACCGGGATCTGAAAACGCAGAGGAATCAAAGCCTGATTCGACAGGCGAAAAGAAGCGAGTTTTGGGCGACGATATCGTGATTTTGAAAGGACCGACCGGTCTCATCGTGTCCTCCGACGATCCGGAGGCTCTCGCAGAGTTCGAGCAAATCGCAAGAATGCTGTCCGATCAAATGGCACTATCAGGCTCCGAGCCAACTATTTTTTTTCTTCGTTACGTAAAAGCTCAAGCTGCATCGGAATTGCTGCAAGGAATTCTATCGGGTGAATCCAGCGGCGGTGGCGGTGGTGGTTTGTTCGGGAACTTGGCTGGCAATGTGCTTGGCGGTCTTGGTGGCGGATTGGTCGGTGGTCTCCTGGGCGGTGGCGGCAGCAGTACAAGCTCCGCTGGTTCTAGCGAAGGAATTGCCAGCGGCGAAGTGACAATCACTCCCGACCCTCGCTTGAACTCGCTTATCGTCCAAGCTAATCCATTGGATCTCGAACTGATCGAACAGCTTCTTAAAGTCATCGATCAAGAAAACGGGCCGCTCGACGTGGAAACACAAGGCAAGACGCACATTATCCAAGTGAACAACGCAAATGTTGAAGACGTTGCCAAAGTTGTCCGTGAAGTCTTTGCAGATCGAATCGGCGGCGCTCAAGGGGCTGGGGCACAACGTCAACCAAGCCCACAAGAGTTCATTGCCGCGTTGCGTGGCGCTGCCGGAGGCGGTGGTCGTGGGCAACGAGGCGGACAAAGCGAACTGAAAGAAGCTACCATGACGGTTGGTACGGAAGCGAAAACAAACTCGCTTATCGTCAAGGCACCGGCTCCGCTGTTTGAAGAAGTCAAAAAGCTAGTCGACATGCTCGACCAGTCCAGTGCTGATCAAGGCGAATCGGTTGTTTCTATACCGTTGCAAGGCGGCATCAATCCCGCCGTCGTTCGATCTGCTTTGCAGTCCGTTTTCGGTCAGCAAGTTCGAACGAACCAAACAACGAACAATACGAACAACGCCCAAGGCCGAGGTCAACAGCGAACAGGCGGTCAAGGTTTCCCGGGTGGCGGTGGTGGGTTCCCCGGTGGTGGCGGCGGTTTTCCAGGAGCTGGAGGCGGATTTCCTGGTGGCGGCGGTGGTTTTCCCGGAGCAGGTGGCGGCGGTTTTCAGGGCATTCCGGGTGGCTTCCAAGGATTTGGTGGTGGCAATCGAGCCGGCGGTGGTGGTGGCGGACAAGGCAACCGTGGCGGCGGTGCCGCTCAAGGTACTCGCGGTGGCGGGGCTGGCGGACGCGGCGGCCGATAAATTCTCTTGGGGACCAAATGACTTCGTTGATTTGGTTTAATCGTTTCTCGTAGTCTTTGCGCAAATTTTATGATCACAGAAGCCGGCGAAATACTAGTACGACGCGGACTCATCGACGTCGAGCAATTGCGACGCTCCCGAGCCGAAGCTGCAGGTTCTACTATCATCGAATCCGCTGTCCAACAAGGCTTTGTTCGCGAAGAGGACGCGCTGCGCGCTCTAGCGGATGAAGTCGGACTGGACTTTGTCGATCTGCGGTCGGTCGACGTGGACATTGACCTACTCGCCAAGTTCCCGCAAAAGCTCATCTACCGACACTCCCTGTTCCCAATTCGAATTTCAAACGGCTCCTTGGTCGTTGCAACCAGTAACCCGATGGATTTGTATCCTCTCGACGAAGCCGCAGCGGCAACTTCGATGAGTATCATTCCGGTCGTTTCCGAAAAAGCTGAGATCGCAAAACTCGTCAAGAAATACATGGGCGTCGGCAGCGAGACTGTCGAAGGTTTGTTGGCGGCTCGAGGCGAAGACGACGATGTCGAGCTGCTCGAAGCGCTCGAAACCGACGGCAGCGAATTGAGCGAAATGGCTCAAGAAGCTTCGGTGGTTCGATTGGTCAATGAAATCATGGTCGAAGCGGTCGACACGCGCGCGAGCGACGTGCACATCGAATCTCAAGGCAGCGGGCTCGTCATTCGCTATCGCGTCGACGGTATTTTGAACACGCAGCCAGTTCCGCCCGAAATCAACCGCTTTCAGGCCGCCATCATCTCGCGTTTGAAGATCATGGCGCGGTTAAACATAGCAGAAAAACGTTTGCCTCAGGACGGACGAATCAAGCTCCGTGTGCATGGCCGCGAAATCGACATTCGGTTGTCCGTCATTCCGATGATCCATGGCGAAAGCATCGTCATGCGTATTCTCGATAAAGGCGCGATGAAATTCGATTTGCAAAATCTGGGGATGGACCCAGAGACGTATCGCATATACAGCCAACTGATTCGATTGCCGCACGGCATCATTTTGGTTACGGGGCCAACCGGTTCCGGCAAGACAACGACACTTTATAGTTCGCTGTTGGAAATCAAGTCACCAGAAAACAAAATCATTACGACCGAAGATCCCGTCGAATACCAACTTGATGGAATCAATCAGATTCAAGTTCATCCGAAAATCGGTTTGACCTTTGCTGCATCGTTACGCAGTATCTTGCGCCATGACCCGGATATCGTTTTGGTCGGTGAAATTCGAGATGCGGAAACGGCTGAGAACGCGATTCAAGCTTCGCTGACGGGGCACACGGTGTTCAGTACATTGCATACCAACGATGCCGCAGGAGCGTTCACGCGAATCGTCGACATGGGTATCGAACCGTTCTTAGTTGCCAGTACCATCGAAGGCGTTATGGCCCAGCGTCTCGTTCGCCGACTGTGTACCGAGTGCAAAGAAACTTATCAGCCGAAACGTGAAGATCTTCCAACGGATTTTCCCTGGGAGAAATTGGCTGGCAAACCGCTTTATCGCCAAGTCGGTTGTCGCGCTTGCCGCAATAACGGATATGCAGGGCGGTTCGGCATTTACGAATTGCTCGTTGCGCATGAATCGGTCCGGCAGTTGGCTCACGATCGTGTGAGCAGTTATGAAATTCGCCAAGAAGCTCTCCGGTGCGGCATGCGAACGCTGCGTATGGATGCATGGGATAAAGCCATCGAGGGGCGAACGAGCTTGGACGAAGTTCTCCGTGTCACCAAGGGCGATCACATCGGATAAAGGTGCACAAGAACAATGCCTGACTTTGTATACGTAGCCCGCGACCTCAGCGGCAAAAAGCAGAACGGGACGATTACCGCCAACTCCGAACGCGATGTCGTCATGCAGTTGGGCTCGAAATCCTTGTTTCCGCTCGAAGTCACCGTTGCACGAGGTACCAAGGCTCGTGGAACGCGGCGTGTCAAAGGTCAAATCATGGCCACGCTCTACATGCAGCTTTCGTCGCTGCTGAACAGCGGCGTCCCCTTGATCCGGGCACTGACGGTGCTGGCCCAGCAATCCAAGAATCCAACGCTCAAGCAAGTATTAAACGAAGTAAAAGCTCGTGTTGAGGACGGAGAATCACTTGGCGATGCCATGTCGCGCTTTCCTCGCGTGTTTAGCGAGATATCTGTCAACATGGTCCGAGCTGGCAGCGAAGGCGGATTCTTGGAGGATTCGCTCGAACGCGTCGGCAGTTTTATCGAACAACAAGAAGACCTAAAAGGCAAAACCATAGGTGCTCTGGCCTATCCGGGCTTTATCATGTGCGTCGGTACCGTCGTGGTAACCGTTTTGCTAGTGTTTTTCGTTCCCAAGTTTGAGCCCTTGTTCGCTCGAATGCGTGATAAAGGCAAATTACCAGCCGCAACCGATTTATTACTTGGGATGAGTTCGTTCCTCCAAGCCTATTGGTGGGTGATCGCTGCCGTCATTGTCTTTGGTTTTATTGCCATTCGCCAATATTTCGAGTCGGAAAAAGGCAAGCGGGTTGCGGACCTTATCAAGATAAAAACCCCGATTCTTGGTAACATATTCCTAAGCTTGGCAGTCGCCCGATTTTGTCGCGTCCTCGGAACTTTGCTCACCAACGGGGTTCCTATTCTTAGGTCGCTTGAGATCGGTCGACACGCTGCGGGAAACATGGTGCTTTCCGAGGCCATTGTTTCAGCAGGAGAAAACGTAACAGCGGGTGAAAAACTTGCCCGCCCCCTAGGGGCAAGTGGCCACTTTCCTCAAACGGTCGTTGAAATGATCGCGGTCGCCGAGGAATCCAACACGCTTGACAAGGTCTTGATCCAGATTTCCGATGGTCTCGAAAAAACAACCTTTCGACGTTTGGAAGTTGCCGTACGATTGTTAGAGCCGCTGATGTTGTTAGTCCTTGCGGGGATTGTCATGTTCGTGGTTCTTGCGTTGATGGTTCCTGTCCTGAACAGTACCAGCGCGTTGTAATTCAGTTCATTGGTCCAATTCAAAAAAATCAAAGCAGAGTTGCTTGAGAGTTTCAAAAGAGGAGTAAAGGAAAAATGCGTACGCATCGTAGAACAAATCGCCGCCGCCAAGGCTTTACATTGCTCGAAGTCCTTTTGGTCGTCGTCATCTTGTCCGTTATCATGAGCCTAGTGGTTGTCAACATCTTTGGTGCGCGCGACAATGCGAACAAAGGATTGGCAGAGGTCAATATCAAGTCCATCGGCGTGCTGCTTGATACCTATAGGCTTGCAATTGGTTCTTACCCGAATTCATTACAAGACCTCAGCGTTCAACCCAGCGATTTGCCAGATCCGTCAAAGTGGTATGCCTTTGCCAAGGAGCCAGTTTCGCCGGATCCGTGGGGAAACCCATTTGAATACAAGGGAGCCGGGAATTCCTACGAAATCCGTAGCGCGGGTCCAGATGGGCAGATGAGTACCGCAGATGATATCGTAAAAACGGTTCAATAAGCCCGTGCTTGTTGAATTGCTCAAAGGCCCATTATGAAACTTAGCCATGCAAACCACCGCAATCTGAACAGATGCGGTGGTTTTACTTTATTAGAAGTGCTTTTGGTCGTTGCCATACTTCTCGTCATGATGGCTGTAGCTGTTCCAACGTACGATGCCCTGATTGTTGGTCGACGTATCGACAATTCGGCTGACGCTATTCAACTGAGCCTTCAGCGGACACGAGTCAAAGCGATTCATACCGGCCAGTCACAAGTCTTTCGATTCAATATCGGCGCAAGCGATTACACTGTTCAACCTTGGCTGACTGGAGCGGACGCCAATGATGCAGGACCGGGAGCGACGATCATGACGCAAACGGGAATGGCCGTAGAAACCGATGATCGAACCGGTGCGATGACGGACGTTGCAACTGGCGACGAAAGTAATCAGACGCTTGAGGAAGGCGTCTTGTTCGCGTCAGTTCAAACGAAGTCCGATTCGCGAAACTTGATGGCACAACAACAAGCAGGAATGGCGTTTGCCTCCAGCACATGGTCTGCTCCCATCGTATTTTATCCCGATGGCAGTTCGACCACTGCCGAAATTATTTTGCAAAATCCAAAAGGCTCACGCCGCAGTATCCAGCTACGCGGATTAACGGGCCGAGCCGAAGTCAAAGACATTTCCCCAGTCACACAGTGATGCAGTAATACATTGATGCAGTAACACAGCGACGTAGTGCACGTCCGTTGAAAGTTTCTATTATGACGATCAACTTCCAAAAATCGCCGAGATCGACGCGGGCTGGTCTATCGCTGTTGGAAGTTGTCCTTGCCTTGGCAATACTCGGAATCGCAGTAGGTATTCTCGCCCAGTCCATGCAACTTTCGTCCGACAACGCGACCCGATCGCAGATGCAGGCTCAAGCACAACTGATGTGTGAGTCCAAGATGTCAGAAGTCGTTTCAGGGGCCATTCAAATCCAATCCCAAAGTTGGATGCCCATCTCTGGGATTGTAGGGACCGGTCAGTGGTACTATTCGATTCAGACAATGGCAGCAGCGCAGCCAAATATGATCGGCGTCGTCGTGTCAGTTACCGATAATATTTCCAACCCATCAAGTAGTTCGAATAACTACCAACTCGTGAGGTGGGTCATCGATCCCAACCTGGGTTTAGATAAACTACCGGACCCAACTGCAACCGATAACTCAAGTACATCGAGTTCGGGGACGTCCGGGGCGACTGGCTCATCAAGTTCGTCTTCGGGAGGTCGATAACATGAAGAAATTTGTCGACGTAACCCGCACAGGTTTTACGCTTATCGAATTGATTCTGTCATTGGCACTCACAATTGTGATAGCTGGACTGATTGGACTGTTGATCAATATCTACGCGAACCAATTAGAAGAGTCAGGCGAAACCGTCAAACAGACTCAGTTGGCTCGTTCGATTCTGCATACAATTGGCGACGACATTCGTAGCGTCATTCGTTACCAAGAATACGACCCAAGCGTCCTTGAGCAAATTATCAGCGATGGAATGGGCAGTATGACAGGCGGTCTCGCTGGCGGTGGTGGTGGCGGTGGTGGTGGCGGTAGCGGCGGCGGTGGGGGAATGCCTAGCGGCGGAGGTTCTCCATCAGGCGGCGGTTCCGGTGGAGGTCAGCCTTCCTCTGGTGGTTTACCGTCGGGGCCTAGTGCAAGCGGCGGGGGTAGCGCGGGCGGTTCATCCTTTTCAAGTAGTTCGTCCTCAAGTGGCGGCGGCTCATCAGCAACATCGGAAGAAACTACCGAAGAGAAGCCTTTGCCACCTGGCATCTATGGTGGAGATACTTGGATTCAACTCGACGTCAGTCGTTTGCCACGACCCGATGAATACTTTCCAACTCAGGTAAACCCGTTCTCCGGTTCGCTAGCCGACGTCCCAAGTGCCGTGAAAACAGTGACCTATTTGATGCAGTCAACCAGCACTGGCGGGGTGCAAGATATATTCGCAAATCTGGCAAATTCAAGCGCTGGTCAAGGTGTTCCTGCGGGCCTTAGCGGTGGTGGTCTCGTTCGCCGCCAACTCGATCGCAGCATCCTTCAGTGGGCTTCGGCCAATAGCGGTCAGATGCAGCAAGTGAATCAGACAGGTGACTTGATGTCGCCTGAAGTTGTCGGTTTGGCATTCAGTTATTTCGATGGCACAACTTGGTATTCGTCTTGGGATGCAAGCACTCAAGGAACGCCGTGGGTCATTCAAATTGAGATCGCTCTGCAAGATGCCAAAGGCATGCGCGAAAATCCCGTAATTCCCGGAATCAACATTCGTTCGTTAACAGCGACACAGCTACTCGCCAGTCGAATTCGATTGTTCCAGCTCATGGTCGCCATTCCTGGCGCTCCACTTCTGGTCGGTCCCGCTGCACAGTCCCAAAGCGGCACGGATTCGGGCATGGGTTCCCTAGGATTGTAGTAGGAATTAAAAAATGAAAACCAATCGAAAAAAATCCTCGAAAACAATCCCGACCAAACGCGGATTCCTGTTAATCCTTGTTCTGCTTGTCATTTCGTTGGTAACGCTGAGCGCTTTGAACTTTTCTGAATCGATGCTGATAACGAGTCAAGAATCATCTTATGCGGGACAAGCTCTACAAGCTCGATATGCGGCCGATTCTGGAGTTGACGCGACTCGCTTGTACTTGGCAATGGATCGAGCGACTCAAGAAGAAAGCGGCGGATTGTGGAACAACCCTACGTATTTCCAGGCAATGAATATTGTGCCCGATGCGAATATCACCCGCATTTGCAATTACTCGATCATGGCCCCTGGATTCGACGAGTACGGAAATTACGCAGGTGTGCGATATGGCTTGCAAAATGAGTCCGCAAAGCTGAATTTAAATGCGTTAGTGACAATCGACAAACAACTGCAAGGACTCGGTGATATCGGCGCGTTAACGGGTGGTGCAGATTTGTCGGCGATGGGATTGCCGAGCGAACTTACACAAATGGCGGATTCGTCAGCGGCGGGCGGAGGTTCCATCGGTCGCGGGCTTTTGATGGGACTGCCAAGCATGAATGAGGAGATTGCTGATTCGATTCTTGATTGGCTTGATCCCGATGACGAAGCACGCGAATATGGGGCAGAGTCAAGCTACTATACTCAACTTCCCACACCCTATTTCCCTGCCAACGGTTCGATCCAGTCTGTCGAAGAACTCCTTTTGGTCCGTGGTGTGACACCGCAGTTACTCTTTGGTTACGATGTCAATCGAAACGGAGTTCTCGATGCAGGCGAGACGTCTATGCAAAGTCAGACGGGAACAGCGGGAGCGACAAGTGCTGTGGGTAGTTCAGCTTCCTCAAGCTCATCGACGTCAAGTTCTACTTCGTCGTCTTCTTCATCCAGCGCAACCGAAATTGCTCCGCTCGGATGGGCTAATTATTTGACACTTTACAGTCGCGAGAAAAACGTTGCGATGGACGGTTCGACACGCGTCTTCGTCAACGGCGATGACTTAACACAACTCAAGACCGACTTGGATACGGTACTCGGCAATGAAGATTGGTCTACCTTCATTCTTGCTTATCGCGTGCACGGGACCGGTGGCGGTGCGGGCGGTCAAAATGGCGGCGGCGGAGGTTCTGGTGGTGGCGGAGGCGGGCCAGGTGGCGGAGCCGGTCCTGGCGGAGGTGGCGGTGGTCCAGGCGGTGGCGGAGGTCGTGGCGGTCGTGGTCCTGGCGGCGGAGGTGGTCCCGGAGGCGGCGGTGGTCCCGGAGGCGGAGGTGGTCCCGGAGGCGGAGGTGGTCCCGGAGGCGGAGGTGGTCCCGGAGGCGGAGGTGGTCCCGGAGGCGGAGGTGGTCCCGGTGGCGGTGGTGGCGGTGGTGGCGGACGTGGTGGAAGGTCTGACTTTGTCCAGTCACAGCCATTCGAAACGCAACAGTCGCAGATTGTCATGCTACCGACCGACCGTAAGTTCCTGTTTCAACAGCCTGGTCAAGGTGGTGGTGGTCGCGGCGATCCTGGCGGCGGCGGTCCTGGAGGTGGTCCCGGCGGTCCCGGAGGACCTGGCGGTGGTCAAGGCGTTCCCGGAGGACCTGGCGGTGGTCAAGGTGGTCCCGGTCGCGGTGGTCCCGGCGGACCTGGCGGCGGCGGTCCCGGAGGACCGGGAGGCGGACGTGGTGGAATGGGCGGCGGACGCGGCGGCATGGGCGGCGGTGGTGGTGGCACAACTTCGCGACGTGAACCTTGGTCCGCGTCGGCTGGTGCAAACTTGGACTTGTCCCAGCCAGCGCAAAACAAGATTGGTCGGATTCTCGACCTAATCGACGCCGAAATAACAATAGAAGAAAATGGTCAATCGGTGACTTATACGTCTCCTTTTACTTCGGCCCCCCTGCAAATGGCAACCTACCTGCCCATCCTCATGGACAAACTGACAACTTTGCAGAGCCCAATTATTCCAGGTCGAATTAATATAAATGAAGTACCTCGGCAGGTCCTGCTGGGCATTCCAGGTCTAACCGAAGAGATCGTCGATCAAATCGTCGAAACACGTTCCGATGGATCAGACGATTTGAATAGAAAATTTGAGACTTGGTTGATTGTAGAGAGCTTGGTGACGTTAGATCAAATGAAAACACTTTCGGCACTCTTGACTGGAGGTGGTGATGTCTATCGAGCCCAAGTTATCGGGTATTACGAAAACGGAGCATCGTTCGCACGAATCGAGACTGTGATCGACTCGGCCGAATCGCCTCCTAAGGTTATAGCGTACCGAAGAATGGATCACTTGGGACGCGGTTTTTCCGCAGCCGTCTTAGGACAGCGCTCCGCAACATTCCAAGGATTGATTCAGTAGTCAAATAAAAAGTCAGAATCGAATATGGCCAAAGTAATTGCAGTTGAATGGGATGACACCGAAATTCGTCTCGCGTGCGGCTCGCGCAGCGGAAGTAGTATTTCGCTAGATGCAGTCCAATGCGTCCCCTTAGCAACAACCACCGATGATCCGTTCCAATCGATCGGTGTCGCTGTTCGGGCTTTCGCGGAGACTTGCAACGCTTCGCGCTGCGACGTTTACGCCGCCGCGCCGCGAGGCAGCATGGAACTTCGTTCCATTCAGTTGCCGCCTTCAGACGACAACGACTTGCCCGATATGGTTCGATTCGCGTCACAAAGAAGTTTCGCACAAATCGGTGATTCGTGGCCCATGGATTTTGTTCGTCTGCCACCTACAGAACAAGAAGGCCTGACGGTCTTGGCGGCAGCCGTCAATCCGATGGTCATTTCGAAACTGAAATCAGCTTGCGAGCCCAATAACTTGCAAGGTTTGTTTGTTCGATCGTTGGCTACGGCACGTCTTGCTATTTCGGCTCAGTCCAACCTCCAACAACAGTGTGTGCTGTGCGTGAATGTCGTCGGCCAAGAAGCTGACTTGGTAGTTACGGAAAATGGTCAAGTGACCATGATTCGAACCGCTCGTTTGCCAGATAGCGGCGAAACGGCAGTCGCTCAAGCTTTGCTCGGCGAAATTAAACGTACGCGATTTGCAGCCGAGTCCCAACGTTCAACCGCAAAACCAACACATATCGTGATTTGGGGCGATTGCGGTGGCGGCAAGGATATCGTTTCGGTGCTCGAAGAAGGAACCAAGATCCAAGTTTCCCAAATCCGACTGGTCGACGCGGTTCAGGCCACTGGCCTAAAGAATGAAACTCCGTCACTTGAACAGTTTGTTCCCGTCGCGGGAATGCTCCATCAAGCATTCCACAAAGACCAGTTCTCGATTGACTTTGTGCATCCAAGGAAACGCCAGGAAAAGAAAAAGCCCGTGCTTCAAATGGCTATCGCTGCTGTTGTGACAATAGTAGCGCTCGGTGGCGGCATTTGGTGGTACATCAGCAAACACAAAGCGCTTGATAAACAGATTGCCGAACTACAAAGCTCCAGCAAGACAATGGACAACAATGTCAAGATCGCCTCGACGCTCATCGCGCATTGGGACAAACTTGAAAAATTTGAAAAATCCAACGTTCAATGGCTTGATCAGCTTGTCTACCTGTCCGAAAAATCGCTGGGTCCAGACAAAGTTATGTTTGACTCACTTAACTTCTCAGCCGATCCTCGTACCGGTCGAGGTAGGATGAGTTCAAATGTTGTCGCAACCTCGGCAGAAGCATTGACGGATTTAGATGCCAGCTTGCGCGATGAAGCCCACTCGGTTCAGATCAAGAAGTCGATTGAGTCCAAGGACAAGAATTTGACGTTTCGATGGATCGGCGACCCTGTCATCGAAATCAATTACGACAAGCTCACTCCACCTGCTAAGAAAACGGAGGCAACCAAACCTGCCGAATTAGCTCAAGAGAAAACCGAGGAGTCTTCAAAAGACGCTGCAGCACTCCCTAGCACCGATGCTGAACCAACCACGACGGAGCCCGCTGATACAAAGCCGACGGCCGTCGACCCATCGAAACCCCCAGTCGAATCCAATCAAAAGCCCGTTGATTCCCCTGAAACAAAACTAACGACTCCTACCGCACCTACAACACTGGAACAGCCGGCCTCAACTACGACGCCTGCTGCACCAACTGCTCCAATGCAATCAACGGAAACCGTATCTCCCGCTACTCCGCCAAGCACTGGCGGAGGAACTACGAACAGATAAATCCAGCTACTTGAAACTGCAATTGATATAAGTGTGATTTCCAATGACTAAACGAGAAAAAATTCTGGCTCTTGGCGTTGCGATTGTCGTCGTCGCGCTCTTGGCACAATTCGGCATCAATCGAGTGCGAGCTGGATTCAAATTGAAAATGAACCGCATTACCGCGTTGTCCGACGAAGTCACTAAGAAGCAGAAAATCGTCAGCGATGGTTTTTTGGCAAAACAGAAAATGGAAGCGATTGCGAAAAAATCGTTACCCAAAAATTCCGAACGAGCCATCGCGAGATATCGAGAGTGGCTAGACCAAATGATCAATGACTCTGGCATTCAGTCTCCACAAAATTTGTTCATTAAGTCGGCTGTGGAAAAAAATCTCTACGATGCGCATCATTTCCAAATTAGTGGAAAAGGCACGCTCCCACAGATCGTCCAACTGATCTACCGATTCTATGAAAAAGATTACTTGCATCGAATCCGTTCAATGAAGATTAGCCCAGAGCGTGGGCAAGCTTATCAATTGGCACTTGTGATGGAAATGGACGCTTTGAGCCTCGATTCAGCAAGTCCAACACAGCCAGAGCCAAAGGAAAAATCCAATCGAGTCGCTCTTGCACTAGACGATTATCGGGATCGAATTGTGAGCCGAAATTTGTTTTCGCCCGCCAACCATCCCCCTGCCCTTCAAAAAACTGTCGCGGTACAAGTTGCGAAAGATTCTAGCCTTGACTTTCAAGCTTCTGCCAGTGATCCCGACGCGGGCCAGAAAGTTCAGTACGAACTCCAGGGCGACGCACCCAAAGGCTTGTCGATCGACAAATCGACGGGCAAACTAATTTGGCTTCCTAAAGAATTAGGCGAATACAACGTCACGCTGCTAGCCAAGGACGATGGAATCCCTTCGCAAATGTCCATGCAAACGGTTTCCATCAAGGTGATTGAGCCACCGCCACCGATCGAGACAAAAGAACCACCGAAGTTCGATGTCGCATCGCAGTCTTTTGTTAACGCATTCCTAACTGGCTCCAAAGGACAACCCGAAGTTTGGATTCGCTCCAATACGGAGGATAAAACGTTTCAACTTAAAATAGGTGACGATCTCAATTTGGGTGGCGTTGTTGGTAAGGTGACCGCAATCGGAGCAACCTATGCGGAATTCGAAACCGAAGGCAAACGATGGATCGTTGGCATGGACGAAAGCTTGGCCGATGCATTCCGCCGAATGGAAATCGATTGATCCACGCTCGAACTAATCTCACTCCGTCGCTGCCTTGATGGTCCGAGTGAACCCGTCCCGCTCGCTCGAATTTCCATAAATCGAAGCGAAACGGCAATTTCAACCGGCAGTCAACTCTGCCAAAACTGATACTGTGCTTCTAAAACCAAGGGATGAGAATCGCCCCACACTTTTTCTTGGGCATCTATTGCGTGGCGTTGGGTCGGCTAAAATAACGCCATGCAATGGACAGACTTTCTAGGACACGAAACGCAAATCAACTGGTTCCGCACGGCAGTTTTACAAGGCCGCCTGGCGAGTACGTTTTTGTTGACCGGGCCTTCGGGGATCGGGAAACGCACGTTTGCACGCTTGGTGGCTAAATCATTACTCTGCCCCAATGCTACGAATTTCACTCCCTGTGGAAAATGCGAATCTTGTGTTCAATCCGATGCAGGCAGCAATCCCGATATCCTGCAACTCGAGAAGCCTGCGGACAAGTCAACCATTCCTCTTGAGCTTTTGATCGGCGACCGAGAGGCTCGGCTTCGCGAAGGTCTGTGTTACGAATTAAGCCTGAAACCATTTGGTGGCCTTCGCAGAATTGCCATCATCGACGATGCCGATTTTCTCGCCATCGAAGGCGCAAACTGCCTTCTTAAAACTTTGGAAGAACCGCCGCCTGGTGCGGTAATTTTTTTGATCAGTACCAGCGAGCAACGCCAGTTGCCCACCATCCGATCCCGATGCCAAGTCATTCGTTTTCGGCCACTCACCAATGAAAATTTGGCCAAGCTGCTGCTGCGTAATGGATGGGTGTCCGACGAAAACATTGCCAAGGAGTTTGCCGACGCGGCCGAAGGCAGTTTAGGAAACGTGCGATTCCTTCAAGATGACGATTTTCGTGCCTATCGAAACGAGTTGCGCCTTCGACTGTCCGAGACCCCGCTGCAATTTCTAGAGTTGGCTAAATCCATCGTCGCCAGTGTGGAATCGGCAGGTAGCGATAGCGCCGAGAAGCGTGACCGGTTGCGAGTGATCCTGAAAGAGATGACGTATTTTTACCGGCAAGCTCTATACGAACACAACCAGCCTATAACGGGAAATTCCACGTCGAGTGGTTTAACCAAGCAAGATGATTTTGTCACGCAAACCTCTGCTCGCTGGCCCAATCCTACGCACACCGCCGTTCGCGCCTTGCAACGTTGCCTAGATGCCAGCAGTCAAGTCGAGCGATTCTTAGGGACCCCCATGATTGTCGAGTCCCTCTGCGTTGACTTGACTGAAATCTGCCGAGCATAATCATTCGCTTACCCGCACAGACATCGCACCTAATTTGATTTTTGTCCGATTTCAAATTGGTATATGAAACGAATTGTTGTCGCAGATTTAAAATTGGAGCAAAACGTATTTGAACCCTCGACCTCTGCATGGCGAATGAAGAACTCTGGGGGTTCTAAACGCGGGCAAACGAGCGGCGTGCGAAGGTGCGTCGGTTTTGTTGCACTAGTGATTGAACCTGCGAAGCGTATTTGTGCTGCTTGAAACGCGGGCGAATGCGTTACTCGTACAACGAACGGCGGACTCGCTACGCCAACTTATAACCCCCGGCGGGCTTCGTCGTACAACGTAAAGTTCTCGATAAGAACGACAGGAAGATTCTTTTCTCCCGTCTCGAGAGTCAAGGTCCCAAGTGATAGGACCCCTTGTGCTACTTCTGTGTCGATTCGTTTTCAGATGGCGAAGTGTTTCCAGCCTGCGGTTATGTTGCCGATCTTTGCCTGTGGGCCATTCGAGAGAACGATTAGAGCGTTAAGCCAAAACACTTTCGGCGCGGGGTATTGGTAGTCTTTGAAGATGTGCTGGTAGCACTCTCATAGCGGATGAGATAAATCATAGCCGAGCGGATTGAACATTGCGACTGTCGAATGTTCGGCGAGTGCGTCTCTGGAATAAGTCGGTACTCAAGAGCTAGGTCCCCTTAATCGTTTCAGCACTAGTTCCCATTCAGAATGCACATTGAGTTTCTGCGCCCACTGAGTCACGTAGTCGCTGTCTAGGTTCTCGCCGAGCAGTTTTAACATTCCGCCGATATCGCGTAGATGCTTTTGGCTTTCACCTCCGCCCAGCTTGAAATAGACCAGTTTATTCAGCAAGACGTCTTCGGGCGAACCGAACCAAACGGAATACTCCCCTTCGCTGGTGATCCGTTTGATTCGGGCCTTCTCAGATTGGGTGAATTCAGTTACCGGAGGCACGATTACATCCACCTTCAATCCCGAGGCTGGATGAATGATATTGAATTGGAATCGCCGTTGGACGGCGTCACGAACCGCTTGTTCGGAAACATAGAAATCGGGGGCTGCGAATGCCTTGCATAGAGCAGGCACTTTATCCACGGTCAGTTCCGCGACAATATCCACATCGTTCGTGAATCGCGGCTCACCGTACGCCATGCTCGCCATCGAACCCACCACTCGGTAGTGGATACCCTCAGAACCGAAAAAGTCGGCTGCTATCTGCATCAGTTCAAATGGTTGAAGTTCAGTCGGATTCATGCTTTACCAATCCGTGACTGATTCGTCGAGCGATTTCGCGATTAACTTGGTCGACGTTCCAATCGGGATGCTCGGTACGAATGGCTCCTCGCAGGATCACCCGAGCCGACTTCCACATCCTGCCCGCGATCCGCAAACGTTCGACTTCTGTTTTTTGTCGCAAGATGTCCGACATAGCATCGTCCATGACTTCCATTAGAAATGGATTCATTTGGGATTCTCCATGAATCCAGTGCACCGTGAGCCAGAACGCCGTGGAAACTCCGTGGCTCGGAGGACACAGGGAAAGAACGCATTCCGTTTGTGATCTCTGTGCCTCTGTGATTTATTGTTTTCAAGGACCATGCATTCGTCTCGTATAATTTGTCGGCGGTTATCCGCAAGACGGAAGTTCGAAGTTGGCTCGGAATTCATCGGCAGCAGCGCAAAGACGGCGTTCGGTTTCAGACGTGTCGTTTGCCACAGAGGATGAAAGGTTGAATCATTTTTGGAGCTTGATTTCGATTGACAGAATTCTACCAGAATTGACACGAATTGTCAGAGAGGGAATAGTGTAGTCGACCAGGGGCGGCTTTCCGGATCTCAAATCGCGAACTGCACTTGAAGACTGTTTCTTAAACCTAACAATGAGTTAGCCGACAGTCCGCAAACGGTTCCGGCTGTCGTTACATGCTTGGGAGTCAAAACGATGTAACCGAGTCAATTCTTGGCGACCTAGTCAATAATTGCGGCGTCGACGAAAACGACGACGAAACGGAAGAGCCGCGAAAATAAGTTTTTGAAGTGGAGCGAAAGGGATTTGAACCCTCGACCTCTGCATTGCGAACGCAGCGCTCTCCCAACTGAGCTACCGCCCCATAAATTCAGAATTTATTTGGTTGTGGGATGGATGTCCAGTAAATGGAAATTTTTTGATTGGAAGTCGACGGCGAAATTGTTGATGTCTGCTATTAGCAGTTCAGGTTGATAGAGAGTTTTGCCAGAGAATTAAATTTGCGCGTTGCTATTCTTGCGATTCGGAATTGACGATCCGGCAATTCGCGAATGGGCATGGCGTGGAGCTTTGGTAAAACGTCGCAACGGGGAAATAGCGCGACTAGCTTTTGACGCCCGATATTCGGTAACCCATTTCTAATAAAAACTTTTGGATGCGATCGGCATGCGAACCCTGAACTTCGATCGTCGACTCTTCGATACTGCCCCCTGCCCCGCATGAGTTTTTTAGGCTCGTCAGTAGCTTGGGGAAATCTGTCTCCGAAGGATTGAGGCCGCGAATCACGGTTACCAGTTTGCCTTTCTTGCGACGCTCCACTCCGAGCTTGGCGGTCTGCTTGTTGGGAGATAGCCAACCCTTTTGTTCGGGCGCGGGCGACGGACAAGTGCATTCCGATTCTAGTCGGTTGCAAATTTCGCAATGTGCTGGAACATCCCATTTCGTTCCTGCAAAAAGACCCATGGCTAAACTCCCATTGGCTAGCATTCTGGCAAATCGACGCTCGTTTCCAAATTTAACTTAACTTGCGAAAGAAAACCTTAGCAATTCTATTTCCAAACCGTCTACATGTACCACAAGCCAGCCAATTCAAGTGTACCGACATGATCTTACGAACGCCTAGTTCATGGTTAGGTTTTTAAAGCGAACGTTGCTTTTCGGAAAAGCCGTAAATGATTCGGATTGTTTCAAATCGGCTTTCGGGTTAAAAGCTTTCTATCAAACGGACTTTGGTGGGTGATGTCAGGAAAGGAATCAGTCGTGGAATGGAATCTCGAAAAACTGGCAGGAGCATGTCAAGGAAGACTGACTAAGTCCGGAGACGTCATCGTTCGTGACGCACTTCCGCTTGCCCATGCAGACTCCGGAATCGTCACGCTGGTCGATAATGCGAAACATGTCCCGAAGTTGTTGGCTTCAAAAGCTTCTGCGGTCGTTGTTCCCACCGAATTCGCTGAAGTCGAAATTCCTCAGATTGTCGTCAGCAATCCGCATGCAGCATTTGAAACCATCATTGAATGTCTTCGACCATCTCGCAAAGTGGAACGCGCGGGGATCAATCCAAATGCGCATGTTGATTCTACTGCGACAGTCCATGCAACGACGTGGATCGACCGTGGTGTGAGTGTCGGCCAAGGATGCGTCATCGGCGAGCGTTGCATCATTCACAACAATGTCACGATCATGGCCGATTGTCGAATTGGAGATGGCTGCGAAATTTTTGCGGGCACGACGTTGTATCCCAATACCATCGTCGGGGATCGGGTCTTAATTCATGCCTCGGCCGTTCTGGGAGCGTATGGTTTTGGATATCGACAATCCAAAGGACGGCATGAACGAACAGCACAAGTTGGCTGGGTTAGGGTCGAGGACGATGTTGAAATTGGTGCGGGGACGACGATTGATCGCGGTACGTATGGGCCCACGATTATCGGCGAAGGTACAAAAATCGACAATCAAGTCATGATTGGTCACAACTGCAATATTGGCAAACACAATCTTATTTGTGCGCAGGTTGGAATCGCTGGTAGTACGAGCACGGGTGATTACGTTGTGCTTGGTGGACAAGTCGGTTTGCGAGACCACATTCACTTGGCAGACCAGACGCAAGTCGGTGCGCAATCCGGTGTAGCCGAAGATTCCAAGCCGGGTCAAATCCTTTTAGGCAGTCCGGCGATACCGCACCGTGAACAAATTCAAATTTACATGGCCCTCCTTCGACTTCCCGAAATGCGCAAGAAGTTGCGACTGTTTGAGAATACCGTCGAAGAGTTGCAGAAAGAGGCAGACCAAGGTCGTCGCGATGCTGCTTAAAAATTTGCCGCAAAGTCATTCGCCGGTCGGGTTGATTGCCGGTTGGGGACAATATCCCATTTGCGTTGCTCAATCGCTTCGTCGCGCGGGCATTCCCATTTTCGTTGCCGGTATCCGTGATCACGCCCCGGTTGAACTCCAAGAGATGGCCGATGGCTTTCGCTGGTTTGGAATCGGTAAGCTTGGCGGATATCAGAATTGGCTAAAACGGAACGGAGTCGAACAAGTTGTCTTTGCGGGCAAGATTTTCAAAGAGCGGATTCTGTTTCACGGTTTGGGATGGGTTTCGCAGATTCCCGATTTAGAATGCCTTCGAACGCTTCTGCCACATTTGGTCCATCGCACGAAAACGATGGGGGATGATTCGTTGATGAATACAGCGATCACTTCGTTTGAGAAAAAAGGTCTTACAATCATGCCAGGTACGTTCTTTGCGCCCGACTTACTCATCGAGGAAGCGTGTCATTCGAAAACTCGACCGAATGCGTGGCAAGAAAAAGACATGCTGTTCGGTTGGCAGATTGCTAAAGCGATGGGTGGGCTGGACATCGGCCAAAGCGTCACCGTTCGCGACCAAACAGTACTATGTGTCGAGGCAATCGAAGGAACGGACGCCTGCATCAGCCGAACCGCAACGGTCTGTCCAAGGGGTGGATTCACGTTGGTAAAGGTCGCAAAACCAAATCAAGACGAACGATTTGATATGCCTACAATCGGTTTGGGGACCGTTGAGCGGTTGTATCGCGCTGGGGGCAAAGCGATCTTGGTTGAAGCGGGTAAAACGATTTTCGTGGAACGAGAAGCCGTCATGTCTTTTATCAATCGCCACAAAATGTCATTGGTAGCCTGGAGCGAAGCTTCCGTAGCGGCGCGTATCCAAAGTCTGGAATCCGTCGCTCTAAACCGAGCCTCCTAGTTGACTTGGTGACGGATGCAATCACCAAAGTATCGCATTTGCTTGACGGAGCGTTGCCTAAAATCCTAGAATGCGTTTTAGTTCGCGGTGGCAGCGTGGATTCATATTTTCACATTGCCAGATGCGTACGAATTGTTTTGACCCGACTTGGCGAAAACTAACGGCGGTGGCAGATGCTTCTTCGACGGTGTGGAGCCGCAATCGAGATTGAGACACCGAGCAAGGTGAATCTCTTTCTCGAAGTGCTGGGGCGGAGGTCCGACGGTTATCATGATTTGGAAACAATCATGATGGCAACATCGTTGAGCGACAGGTTAAGGTTCGCGTTGCGCGAGGATTCCAAAATATGCCTTCATCTATCGCAGCCTAATCGTTCGAGCAACGTTTGGAGCGGAATGAGCAAACCAAGAGAACCGGTTTCCGAAAACAACAGTTCTCAAGTGCCATTGGATTCGAACCCGATACCGACCGATTCCAATAATCTGGTTTGGCGCGCTTTGGATGAGGTTCAGCAAGCCTTGGGAATTCGTCGAGGGATGGATGTTTGGCTTAACAAATTGATCCCAACGCAAGCTGGAATGGGTGGTGGCAGTTCCGATGCGGCAGCGGCGATCGTTGCGGGAATGGCGGCTTGGACGGGTCGGTATGAGCCGCAGTTGGCAGGCGAGATTGCGGCAAAACTGGGTAGCGATGTGAATTTCTTCTTGGAAGGTAATTGCGGAAGATCGTGGGGAGCTGTGTGTAAATCGCGTGGAGAAAGCGTTCAGCCCTTTTCAATTCGTTCACCGATTCACCTAGTAATTGCCCAGCCTCCCCAGGGTTGCTCGACTGCTGCCGTTTTCCGCCAGTTAGTGATTCCCGAAATTTTTTTCTCGTTTGAACCAGTTCTTGCAGCATTGACCAGCGGAAATCTGTCACAATTGGGCTCGGCGGTTTTCAATCGACTTGAGCTGGCTGCTCAAACGCAGTCAGTGTGGATTGGAAAGTATCGAGAAGCTTTCGAACAGTTGGGTGCCACCGCTCATCTGTTGACCGGAAGCGGCTCCGCGCGAGTTGGGATTTGTCATTCGGCAAGCCAAGCGATTGCGTTTGCTCGACAAATATCGACTTTGGTTTCAGGGCACGTATATGTTGCGCGAAATTGGAATGCACCATCGATCGAGGTCCAGTTGCGTTCACTGGGTTACCTCTGCAGCACCAGGGAAATGCCTGTGGGCGTAGGGAGATCAGGCTGTGGAAATCACTGAAGTTAGAATCAAGTTGATGGACGATTCGGAAGATCGATTACGGGCGTTTTGTTCGATTACGTTTGACAACTCGTTTGTCGTTCGTGATCTGAAAATAATCGAAGGTTCCAATGGCCCCTTCGTCGCCATGCCCAGTCGCAAACTTACCGCACGCTGTGGACGATGTGGCAGCAAAAACCATTTGCGAAGCCAATTCTGTAATCAGTGTGGTGCCAAGCAGCGTCCGGGAACGGTAATTCACGATGAAGAAAGCCCGAACAAACTTTATGCCGACATCGCGCATCCCATCAATCAGCTTTGTCGCGACATGATCCAAGTTGCAGTAATTCGCGGTTACGAACAAGAATTACAACGCGCTCAGCAGCCTGGATACGTTTCACGATACGATGACGATTATAGCGAACCAACCCATCCCGTCGTCGACACCGCTCAACCACCGAAACCGCATTTTGAACTCAAACCCGACTCGCAGTCCGTTACCAAGGAAAAAGGCCGCGACGATTTTGGTGCCGGGCTTCTGGATTCGCAGTAGATAATCGATTGGTATACGGCAGAATGGACGGGGTTCATCGGTTATCGTTTCGCGGCGAGGTCGCACATTGATCCCTTTACCGGTCGATGACGTACTCGATCAGTTGCGGACCGCTTACGAAAAGCATTCCGCTATCGTCTTGGAAGCCCCACCCGGCTCAGGCAAAACCACGCGCGTCGCACCATTTTTAATTGACTCGGGATTGGTGCCCTCCGATCAAAGCGTCTTCTTATTGCAACCGCGACGAGTTGCGGCTCGATCGACTGCACAACGCATCGCCGAAGAACGCGGATGGACTTTAGGAGGGCGCGTTGGTTACCAAGTTCGATTCGAACGACGATGGGGAGAAGGTACCCGACTGGTTGTTGCAACCGAAGGTGTATTGCTTCGTCGCATGCAAGACGATCCTTTTCTTGAGGGAATTCATACCGTTGTGCTGGATGAATTCCACGAGAGGTCTCTCGATTCGGAATTGCTGCTTGGAATGCTCAAGCAGCTTCAGAGTTCTTTTCGAAACGACCTCAAAATAATCGTCATGTCCGCGACGTTGGGCTCGGAAGACCTTGTCCAGTACTTGGGCAATGCTCAGCGAGTCAGCACCGAAGGGAGAATGTATCCTGTCGAGATCAAGTATCGCCCGCCCAAGATGCGTGAGGCGATAACGGACCATGTCATCGATACCGTTCGCCTAACTTATTCGCGGACCGAAGGCGATATCCTGGTTTTTTTGCCAGGGCAAGGCGAGATCTTTCGAGTCCTTAACCAATTGAACGGCGATGGAAACCTCGCGGGATCGTCGGTGATGCCGCTGCACGGCAGCATGCCACTAGAAGAACAGTCCCGAGTGCTGCGTGCTTCGCCAAATCGAAAAATTATCTTAGCAACGAATGTTGCCGAGACTTCGTTGACCATCGAAGGAATTCGAACGGTGATCGATAGCGGTTTGGCCCGCGTCATGCGATTTGATCCGCAGGTTGGGCTTGACCGGCTCGAACTGGAACCCATTTCGCAAGCTTCCGCAACGCAGCGATCCGGTCGCGCGGGACGTGTTGCAGCAGGCACGTGTATCCGATTGTGGGACGAGTCGTCGCATCGCAGCCGAGCAGCAAACTTGGACCCGGAAATCCGTCGCATTGATTTAAGCGGCGCGATATTGATGTTGCATCTTTGGGGTGAACAAGATGTCCGTAATTTCCCATGGTTACAGCCGCCTAGAGAAGAATCCGTCCAAGCAGCGGAAAAGCTATTGGAACGATTAGGCGCGCGGAGCCAAGATCATGTTACCAAGCTGGGGAAATTGGTCGGCCGAATGCCTGTGTCTCCACGTCTGGCACGCATGCTTATCGAAGGGCACAAGTTAGGCCATCTGGAAAGCGTCGCTTGGGTGGCTGCGATGCTGTCAGACAGAGACGCCTTCATACGAAGTAATTTTCAGTCGCGAGGGCCACGAACTGGGATGGTAACTCGCCAAGTTGCTCGCTGGACTTCGGATGTTGTCGAGCGGTATAACGCACTTCGCGACTACGTTCATCATCGAAAGGAGGAGACTCCATTTG
Source organism: Pirellulaceae bacterium (assembly GCA_031374825.1). Lineage (GTDB taxonomy): Bacteria > Planctomycetota > Planctomycetia > Pirellulales > Pirellulaceae > JANMGV01. The sequence goes on along the minus strand of JANMGV010000199.1, from coordinate 127,197 downwards.
GTGTGATCCATCGGAATGCCGTGCACGGAATCGGCGAAACCGCAGCGCAGTTGATCGAACAAGCGGTTCGGGAGCTTGGAGAATCACCCATCGCTCAAATCGAAGAATCGGAAGCGATCATGCGCAGCCTTCTGACGGCGTTTCCCGATCGATTGGCAAAACGCCGAGCACTCAACAAGCCCAAGGCGCTCATGGTTGGTGGCAAAGGTGTGCAATTAGCGGCAACCAGTGGCGTGACCGAGGCCGAGTACTTCTTGTGCGTGGATGTCGACGCGGGAGGAGTCGATGCGACTGTTCGGCAGGCGAGCAGCGTGAATCTCGAGTGGTTGGACGCGGAACTCATTGAGGAACGAGACGAAGTTTTCTTTCATCCTACTCAAAAGCAAGTTGTCGCGCGGCATCGACGTTATTGGGATGACTTGTTGTTAGAAGAGACGCCCACATCGGTTGTAGACGATGACCAGGCTGCGGAAGTCCTGGCCAACGCCGCCCAACAGGCTTGGCGTGAAGTTTTTCCCGAAGCGGGTTCGGCCACAGCGAGTTTTTTGGAGCGAGTCCGATTCCTGGCACATTGGGCTCCGGAACTGAACTTGCCAAGCTTCAATAACGACGACCTTGGCGAAATCCTCAAGCAGCTTTGTCGTGGTCGGCGAAGTCTGGCGGATCTGCAGCGGGCGCCGTGGCTGGATTGGATGCGAAATGCATTAACCAGCGACCAGTTGCGAGCCTTGGATCGTGAAGCTCCCGAACGAATGCAGGTTCCCAGTGGCAGCCAAATTCGATTGGAATACGACGGAACAAAGGCCCCGGTACTCGCTGTCCGCATACAGGAAATTTTTTCTTGGAAAGCGACTCCGAGGATCGCATCCGGCAAAGTACCCGTCTTGATGCATTTATTGGCTCCGAATATGCGACCGCAACAAGTTACCAATGATTTAGAAAGTTTTTGGAATAGCACCTACTCCGTAGTTAGAGGCGAGCTCAAGCGTCGTTATCCCAAACATGCTTGGCCCGAAGATCCTTGGACAGCCAAGCCTGAGCGAAAAGGCTGAGTCCCGCATCCGCAAATCCTCATACGAAATCGATGCAGAAAACGCCGTGCTCCTGATCGCTCGTGATATCGCGACGCGTTTATCGGAAAAAACTACTTGTAAAAAGTCGCGGGCATCTTTGTCAATCTTGGGCGGGATACGTTAAACTAGAAGTGGTACATCGGACAAGCAGCAGGCTGGAAAACTGGTCGGCGATTCGTGCTGGGCAACGGTGTGTCTTGATCGAGAGATCGCTGACAGCTAAGCCAGATTCGAGTAGTTTTATCTGTTTTGAAAACGGAGCCATGAATGAAGGCGAATCCAACGCCCCAAACGGCGACTTCGGCGGAACGCGGCCAACAAATACTGTCGCGATTCTTGTCGGTTGATGAATTGTTGATTCGTCCGACCGCTGATCAGGTTCAAGATCCGTTTATCGATTCGAGCGACGAGCCAAAGTCTCCTGTGAGGATATCGCTCGCTCGCCATCAAGAGTTGGAACAGTGCCTTCGAAACTCTCCAGCCGATCCAGAACCTTATTTGGAGCTAGCGGAAATCTATTCTTCGCAACAGCGATGGAAGGATGTTCGGCGAATTCTAGATCAAGGCATCAATCACAATCCCGATAACGAGACGATGCGTTTTCTTCGAGAAGAAATTCTCATGCAGTGCTCTCGCGAGCAACTGGAACTAGCAAAAAAAGAGCTTCGCACACGCCGCACCGAGGAAAATGAATTAACGGTGGAACGCTGCGAATTCGACTTGGCCAATACACGCGTTGCAGTTTGTGAAGCGAGGTATAAACGCCATCCAGAGCAGACGGACTTATTGATTCCGTTGGCTATTTCTTTGCGTCAACTGCGCCGCATGGACGAAGCGATCGAGCAATTGCGAAAAGCACAGCAAGTACCGGAACTGAGAAGTCGCGCCAGTTTGCAACTTGGGATGTGCTACCAGCAAGCGGGAGGCGTTTTGGATGCTTTGTCGGCATATCGTTGTGCGGCTCTATTTCGAGCGCCCCCTCCGCCACAAGATCTCAAACAACGCGCACTGGAGCTGGCTTATGAGTTAGCGGAGCAAAATCAGCTTTATGATTCTGCTGCTCGCTATCTTGAACTGCTCATCGCAGAACATCCCAAGAATCGCGAATTCTTAGAAAAGCGACTTGCCACACTTCGCCAAAACATTCCCACGTAGAAAGGTGTCGGTTCCATGGCTCAAGCGATTGTCGATCCCGAGCAACTTCGTCACTTTGCAATGATGCTCAAGCGTTTCAACACGACGTTGTCCGAATCCTCTACAAAACTGGCGCAGGAAATGAATCGCCTTTCCACTTCATGGCGAGACCAGGAGAATCGAAAATTCTCAACGGACTTCGAGGAACAAATCAAGCAACTTAGCCGCTTGATCGAAACGAGCGAACGCCACGTGCCGTATTTGCTTCGCAAAGCCGAGTTAATCGAGGAGTATCAGCGCAATGGCTAGTGACGCCAATGTCCAGAGTCTTGAGCGATTAGAAGAATTCCTGCTTCAACTGGGCGGCATTCAAGAGAGGCTGGGCAAGCAACTTGACGATGTTCGCGTTGAGATGCACCGAATCAATCACTGGATGCAGTCGGATTGTCCGGGTTACTGGCAGGAACAAGAGCGCATGGCAAAACGCAAATGGACCGATGCACGCGAGCGGCTTCTTCAATGCCAATCGGTAGTCACAGGTGGTGAGCGGCCCAGTTGTTCGGAGCATCGCAAACGGCTTGAAAAGTGCACGCAGCGAGTCGCTTTATGCGAGCGCAAGATGCGACAAGTGAAACAGTGTCAGCTATTGTGGCAACAGACTTCGCTACAGCTTCAGCTCAAAGTTCAGCATGTGGTCGATGTCGTAGAATCGCGATTGCCCCAAGCCCGATTTCATTTGGACTCGTCGCTCGAACCGCTTCGTCAATACGCCCGCTTGTCGAGCCCGCAATCGGCCCCAAAGCCCTTTCCTGTCGAATCGTCAATCGAATCGGAGCCGACATCATGAGACTGAGACATGACTTGATGGGGTGCGCTAATCGTCTCAAGCAGACGACCACCGATTTTCAAACGATGTTGACCGAGATTCGCGAAGTTTGGAAAGACAGTCGAGCGGAGCGATTTGAACGAGAAGATATGCGAGATATCGATTCGACCGTTGCTGGATTGGTCGCGACGCTTCAGGATACTTGCGAGACGCTCCATGGAATTGATCGGGAACTGAAAGACGATGAAGTTGAGTAGTCTTTGCGGAGCGATGCAATTGCTGCTCGACCTGGGCAGGATATAGAAAACTCGTAATCGAAAAAATCATTCACAAAGTTTCTTATGTAGAGCTTGGCTATGCAGAACATTTTTTTCTCGACTCGGCGTCAACGGCAAGTTGTCCGGGGGCTTCAGCAACGCATTGCCTTGTGCCGCAGCAAAAATGCTGAGGCTTCTTCTTCAACAGAACAACGTTTGGAGGAGTTGGAGCACGAGTACCTTGAGTCCGACAAAAAAACCAAACACGATAATCGAACCGCGATGGTACACTCACTGACCGAGTGGGACTATTCAATCGAAATTGTCTGGGCCGGAGCTGAAAAAACAGCTTTTAATTCCCTGCAAAAAGAATCTGCTCATTTGCAAGCTTTGCAAAAAAAGTACCAAACGTTGCAAGCCACAGTGACGTCCCAGCACAAATCGGGAAATGAGGCGTTAGCCAAGGAATATGACATTGTCAAATTGCTGCCGGGAAAGCAACTTGAGAAATCGAAGCTTGAACTGCGTAATCAGCTTGCAAAGACATCCGAGCTATACCAACGGACACAATTGGTCGTCGCACAGCGAGGGTTACGTATTCCTCAGGTTGCGCATGATATAAAGCCCGATGATACGGAGGTACAATCCGTGCGTCAGGGGCATGAACAACTCGAAATTTTCCGTGCCGAGATGGGCAGTGCTTTCGATCGGATCAACAACCATTCGATTTCTCGTTTTGGTGCGGTGATCATCACGACGGGTGCTCTTGCTATTGGCGGTGCGTCGGCGTGGGTCGCTTATCAGTACTTCACCAAGTCGCCGATCATCACCGGCGGAGTTGGGCTTGGCGGACTCGTTCTCGGTGCAGTACTGCTCATGTTCTCCTTGCGACCGGTTCTCGGAAAGGTGTTACGAACTCAATTCCCTATAATTCAGTCCGCTTGGGACAAAAGCCAGGCCGTTGCGGTACGTGCGGCTAAGCGTGCGGAGGAGTTTTGCAAAGAAGAGCAGATTCGACTTCTGGAAGAGTTTAAAGCCAAGAAGAATAAGCTTGCTGCGGACTATCAAGAGACCATGACTCGGCTTCAAAATGAAGCCAACGATGCAGTTTCCAAAGTACGCGTTGAACAAAAGGCATTGCGAGCCAAGAGCGCCGTGCAACATACAACAGGTCTTCAAGAAAGTAATCGGTCCTGGAAGCCGAAGATTGACGAATTGCGTAAGCGACATGAACAGGAACGCTTGGAGCGGGCCGCCCTTCATTGTCAGGCCGTCGAGCAACTCAAACTGGATCGTCGGCAGAGCTTGACCTATCTTCGACAAAGATTAATTCAGGGTGTTAGCGAGGCAGAGAAGTTTATCCAGGAATCATCCAAGGCATCGTCGATTGTTTTTCCAGATTGGAACGACGGATCGTGGAACCAGCGGCCCTGGAAGAGGCAAAATAGGCTTGCAACAATTCCTGTTGGTGAGTTAAACGTGACCTTGGACCCCAATGCGCTTGATGAAACGCATAGGGAAATCGACCAGGTTGAACAACGAATGCCCCTTCATTTTCGACTTATTGAAGATGGTTACTTGTCGCTCAAGTCCAATCCAGAAACGCAAGCAATTGCGCATCAAGTACTGCGAAACGTACTTCTTCGAGCGTTGACCAGTATGCCAGCCGGCAATGTCCAGTTGACGATCATTGATCCCATCGACCTAGGGCGGGAATTCTCTTGGCTGATGCATTTGGCAGATACGGATCCCAAGATGGTCAACTACCGCGTTTGGACGCAGAGCACGCACATTACCGAACAGATGTCGCGCCTCGTACATCACACCGAAGATGTAATCCAGCAACTACTGCGGGACAAATATCGGGATATTCGCGAGTACAACTCAGACGCTGGTTCGATGGCAGAACCGCATCGCATTGTTATTTGGTCGCGGTTTCCGGCCGGGATTGATGATACGTCCTGGAAGTCACTTAGTTCGCTGTTGTCCTCCGGTGGACGATGCGGGGTCTCCGTGCTTCTCCTAGAAGATCCCAGTTTGCCTTGGCCAACGATGATAGATCGTGGCTTTCTAGATAACGGTGGCTTGCGAATCAAAATCAATGAAGCAGACCGAAGTCTATGCATGCTAGATTCGGTGCTCGGCAATTTTCCTTTGCAAGCGCATTTGCCACCGGACGAATTTCGACAAAGTGACCTTTTGCGAGTCATCGCCGAAGATGCTTCCAAGGCGGGACGGGTGGAAGTACCCTTCGAGACAATTGTGCCATCGAGTATGCAATTGTTTCAATCGTCGACTGCCGACGGACTCAATATCCCTGTCGGGCAAGCTGGGATTGGTCGCTCCCAATTCATCAAATTAGGGTTGGGGACTTCGCAGCATGTTCTCATCGCAGGCAAGACGGGTTCGGGCAAATCATCTTTGTTGCATACGATGATAACCAGCGCTGCCCTACGATATGGGCCGGATCAACTCCGAATGGTCTTATTGGATTTTAAGAAAGGGGTCGAATTCCAGGTTTACTCGGAATGCCGATTACCTCATGCCGATATCATCGGCATTGAAAGCCAACGCGAATTTGGTTTAAGTGCGCTAGAATATCTTGATCGCATCATGCAGAAACGGGGCGAATCATTTCGTCATGCTGGAGTGCAAGACGTTCCGAGTTGGGTCCGCAAATTCCCCGAGACGCCTATGCCTCGAATTCTTGTCGTGATCGACGAGTTCCAGGAGTTGTTCGTCGAAGATGATAAACTGGCGCAACAGGCATCCATGTTGCTTGATCGCGTTGTTCGCCAAGGCCGTTCATTTGGAATTCATGTCGTGCTCGCATCGCAAACTTTGGGAGGCGCTTATTCATTGCCACGAACGACATTGGCCCAAATGGCTGTTCGTATAGCGCTGCAATGCGAAGGCTCCGATGCCATGATTATCTTGAGTGAAGACAACTTGGCGGCCGAACGTTTGCGTCACGCTGGTCAAGCTATCTACAACGACGCGAGCGGTCGTGTTGAAGGCAACTCGCCTTTTCAAGTTGCGTACATTTCAAAAGAAGTTCAGGAAACCCGGTTTGCAGTGCTGCCGGATTGCAATCCATTTGTAGACGATCGCCTATGTAGTCTTGGTCGGCAAGTCGTCTTCGACGGACATCGACCCGCGACATGGGAGCCACAAGTCTGCGAACAGGCGCTCGCGTTAATGCCAGCACGAGATGCGACGGCCGTTGGAGCGGTCCTCGGCGACAGCGTCTCCATCGAACCAGCCGTTGCATTTTCCATTTCTCGTCAAGCCGGTAGGAATGTGCTCATCGTTGGCGCCGAAGATCGAAATGCCGCTGACATCACTGCAGCAATCCTTTCCAGTGCGGTCTTTGCAACCCGATCGAAATTCGACAAGCTTCCACAGATATTCGCAATCGATGGCAGTCGGCCTGACGATGAATTTGCGGCGCAGTTACCAAAACTCATTCGATTACTTAATCCGGAATCACAGATCGGAGACCTCCGAACGTCTGTCGATATTGTCAAGTTGGTCCATCAAGAACTTGAATTGCGAACATCGGGAGCCGACACGAATCTTCCGCCGGTGTTTTTTGTTTTATCGCAGTTGGCTCGTTTGCGCGATTTGAGGAAAGGCGACGAATTTGCGTTTGGCGGATCGGATGATGAAGCGCAGAAACCAGATGTCATGCTGCAGGAGATCTTACGCGATGGACCTAGCGTCGGAATTCATACGATAGTTTGGATCGATAACTGGAATAGCCTGTCCCGTTGGATCGCTCGCCAGTCGATGCACGATCTCGAAATTCGAATTTTGATGCAAATGAGTTCGAACGATTCCAACAATTTAATCGATTCGCCTATCGCCAATCGACTGGATGCCCATGTGCTGTTGGTTTACGACGAAGCCGCTGGTTCCATGCGAAAATTCCGTCCCTACCGCATGAGCGATCCCGCTGCGATCGCAACTTGGGCGAGAGGGATCTAAACAATAACGATCTTTGCTGTCCAGCTCGTTCGTCGGTGCATTCTGCTTTGTTAAAGTTTCACAGAGTTCTTTCTCGGCGACCAATTTACGTTGGCGAGCTATTAACGTTGGCGAGCAATTAACTTTGGCGAGCAATTAAATAGTGCACTCGCAAATAGTGCGCTCGACTGAATTTCGGCAATACAAGTTCCGTCGCCAGAGCACATGTTCATGCGCATTAAACTCGATAGCCCGTTTGAAAACGGATGGTCTGCACCGCGCAAAATTCTGAATGCTAGCTCTCCGCTTTAAAGCCTATTAATCGTCACGAGCGGCGGGAACGACAAAATCGTTCAACTTTGTCTTATCAGATTTCCGATATCGAAACGGTATAAGTGGGTTCTCGCGTACCCCCAAGGCTTGTTCCTGCTTCACTGACAAGGAAGACGACTGATGTTCCAAGGCAAAAACGATCGCAAAGCAAAGAAGCAACGCATGCTGCAGATGGTCTTTGCTTTGTCCTGCGCCGCGGGGCTAACTGCTGCGCTAGAGTCGTACGCAGCCTGCGATGACGGTACTCAGGGACACAATTTGCTGCCGCTCTCCGGGTTCACACACTCGCTCGGACTCCGAGTGAAAGTGGCTAAAGCGAACTGGGTACCAGTACCCGTGATGCCAGCATCCTTTACGTACCCGAGTGAAGAGACGTTTGAATCACCATCGAGTCTTTTGCCCGTTCCCAAAGACGATACGGATTTGTTATATCCCGTAAAGCCATCAGATAGGGATCAAGCGGCATTAGTTTCGTCGCAAGCAACCAAGGTTGCTGTTGAGCCTTCCGGCTCTTGCGCTATACGGCCTTCGAAAACGGATCAAAAATCGCCTGACGATAATTGCGAGACAATCGCAACGTTGGGTTCAGCCAGCCAGCCGGATGGCTCTTTGTTGCCAGTTTCGGAGATATATCCGGAATTCAGTACTCTAAGCCAAGACGAACTTTATCCTGATACGCCACCCAAAATAGTCGTAGCTGCAGCGACGTTACCACAGGACCTTGTTGTCGAGAAATCAAGTACTCGGGGTTCAAAAGAATTGGCGCCTCTTCGGCCTAGCGTACCCTTGCCGTCGCGCCAACCAAGTTTGGTTCGTACGACATTGAAAGCGGTAGAAGCATTGAGGAAAGACGAAAAGTCTCCACAAAATGCATTTGAGATTTTTCCTTATTTAAACCAAATCAGCGAGAGTCGACCGACCACTGGATCAATCAGGGACTTGACCCCGCAGCCATTACATACGAATTCTGAGCCGAGTCCATCTCTCGAGCGCCTAAACCTCGAATTGAAATCACAAATCGAAAAACAAGCGGAAACGCCTTCAAATCGCAGCTATGAAAATCTGCCGCCCAGCGAAGAGCAACCGCGCGTAAGGGAACAGGCTCCCATTGAGTTTCAGCCCACGATCGAAGATCCGCAGAGCACGGAAGATCAGCCAAGGATCGAAGATCAACAGGACACTAAAGATCAGCAGAACACTGACGAGTTGTCCGCTAATGATGAGTCGACGCCTTCCGTCCAAGCTAGATTGCAGGACGAAATGGTGGAAGAGTTTGATTTTGCGAGCGCTGCGCCAAAGTCGCAACTTCGTGTTCTGCGGCACGCGACGGAATCAATAAGGTTCACGAGTACTGTGAAACAGGTTTTCGTTGAAGACGTAGGCATTTGTCGGGTTGTGTTAACTGCTCAAAATGAAGTTTCCGTTATTGGGCGGACTGTTGGAACAACCCGCGTTGCGATCAAGGCGGATGGGAAAAACGGCGAAGAGGTCACGATCATCCAAGTACGTACGGCACCAACATGGGATTTACCCATGGCGACCTCCAAAGACGATTTTGAACAACTGAGCATTACCGTTCATGAAATGTTTCCAGATTCCAAAATAAATATTGTTCGCAGTAAAGATGATGCAATGATCGTAACGGGGATCGTTCCCGATGAATTGACAGCCGTAAAGATCATGACCTTTATCCGCCGTGTATGTCTCGTGCCTATCAAGGACATGGTGATAGTTCAGCCGAATCGTAGATGAGTTTTTCCATCTAGATTCAATGCCCCAGAAATTACAGTCTGTTCCAATGCAGGGATTTTGAGGAACGCAAAATGAAATTTCAATTCAAAAACAGAGTTACTTCCGCCTGTGCTCGTGTCACAACGAAGGCTGGACAAGGCGTTGCATTCTCTGTGATGCTTGCGCTTGCAAGTGCAGCGACACCGGCTTGCTTTGGTCAAACTACCGTGGCGTCATTAGCGGACAATTATCAAACGCCAAATATGCAAGCTCCCCTCAAAATCAAAGTCGACGATTTGGGAACTTTAGAGTCCGCACCCGCGACCGAACAATTTGTGGAAACGCAGCAAGGTGTCGTTGAGCAAGGTGTCATTGTAGAGGATGCGTTGCCATACGAACCCATGATCGGGTCATCCGTCGAATCGCCGATGCACTTCGGCAGCAGTCGTCACCATGCTCGCAGACGTCAAAGTTTCGGTGTGGTGCAAGGTTGTAACCGAGATTTTTACTTGAGCTATGAATCTTTGTGGATTACTCGCGAAGGCGATGAAAATTTCACGATGTCGCAAAATCGGCTTCTGCCCCAATTCGGCAATGACTTGTCCGGTCGATATACGATCGGGCAAATGCTCGACTGCGTTGACGGTGTCGAAGCCGTCTTTACTGGTCCACTTCGATGGTCGCGACAAGACTCGGTGACCGGTGCCGGACTCGACAGCTTCTTCACTGCCGGTACACCCTACACGGCCGCGAGTATCGATGCGTTTAACAACGCGACAACCCATAACCAACTGTATAAGGCAAAGTTCAATAACTACGAACTTAATCGCCGTTGGTGGGCAGACAATGTCATGTCGACTTTGATCGGAATTCGAGCGATCGATTATCGCGAAGGATTTAGTTTTGATTCGATCGGAACTGGCGGCGGCAAAGGCGTTTTCCGTCAGAACGTTGATAACCTTTTGTTAGGTTTTCAAATAGGCAATGATATGTTCTTTCCTGCAACCAACCGTTTAGAAGTTGGATTGAGAACGCGACTGGGTATTTTCGGAAACTTCAACAAGAGCAATACCTTCATGTCCAATCGCGGGACAACGCGTGTCAATTCTCGCGATAAGGACATCGACTTTGCAGGAATGATCGAAACCGGTTTATTGGCACGCTATCGAATATTTCCCAATGTTGTTGCCATGGGAGGTTACGAAGCTTGGTTTATGCCTGGAATTGCCACAGCAGCAAATCAACGCAATAGCATCGTGACGCCGTCGTTGGGCAGCGATGTCCGCGCGGGAGATACGGTAATATTTCACGGTGCCACCGCCGGTCTTGAGATCAGTTTCTAAGGGTGCACAGGCGGGCCCTGCAAATTACCAGCAAGGGTCCGCAGCTTAAGGGATAGGGATACCCTGTCGAACAAGCTTTTGGGAAACGCCAGGAATGATCTTGGTCGCATTCTCGAAATAGATTTTCCTCAACGTCTCCCTGCTCAAAGCGACGCCGTGAATTCGCCATAAACCCTGCGGCGGAATCGCTTTTTCCGAGTAGGGAAAATTCTCGTCGCGTGTCTCCAAGAATCGCCAATACAGCCGAAGTCGTTCCTCGGGCCACGGTCCATCGGTTCCAAACAACACGCGATCAGAGTATTTTTCCAGAAACTCTCGCGCCGAATAAGGTTGTCGTCCAAGCTCGGATATTCGTGAAGCGATCTCAACGTACAGGTTGGGATACTGATCCAACCACTGCGACGTACGCTCTAAGTCTTCGGCGTCGTTTCCCAAGTGCGCGGCGATGAAGATGGTTTGTCGATGACGCTCGATAACATTATTCCTCGCCGCATGTAATGATTCGCGCGAAGGAAATCGATCTGACGGAAAAGCCCAATCGGGATGACGACTGAGCTCTTCAACTCGTTCATTGGTTTCGTCGATGGGATCAAAAAATGCACTCGGATCGGCCGTATGCATGATGACGGGGATTCCAATCTCGCCGCAGGTTCGCCAGATTGGGTCCCAACGTACGTCATCGATCGCAATGAATGTGTTGTCCGCGTTCTTGTATCCCAACCCCAGTTGCTTAAAAATCTTAAGCCCACTAATACCAAGCTTCTTGGATTCGCGAATTTGCTCGCAAACGTTGCGAGCAAAATCAGGTTGATTACAAGCCCAGGTTTCCGGCGAATCCGTTTTCCCTGTTCCCTGCCAATCAATATTTGCAAAAATCACAAAACGCGATTCGTACTTTTCCCACAAGTATTTCATGTGACGATCTAATGCTTGTCCTAAGGTCCCGTCCAAGCTACAGCAAATGGCGATTTGGTTTCGGTCCATGACTTTGACGAAACTATCCAATGCTTCGGGATCTTCATGTATTCGAATTCGAAAATGAGTGTGCACGTCGACAACGGGAAACGCAGCTTGCCGAATATCCGTGACCTGCGTTCGCAGCTTTGATTTTGGCGCAAACTTACTTAGCGGAATTTCCGCAATTGGGGTTGTCGTAGTGTCCAACGAGGTATCTTGTGCAAAACAAATTCCTGAATAAAGAGCGGAGAGGAGAAATGTCAGTGCAAGGAGCCCTTTGATGGCATTCTGACCGCTCGTAACGCATCGATTTAACTTGATAGGGATACTTTGCGATACGAACGGAATAGAGCAAAACATAAAGAATCCACCGTTTCCACCTTTCATTGTGAGACGCCATGGTGCATAAAATGGTGGGACAATTGGAATCATCTGGACTTGGATCGATCTAAGCTGTTTGGTGCGATACACGACAAAGTTTCCGATTCACAATGAATCGAAGACTGCCTAGCACTCAGTTTAACAGATTCGTGAGCTGGATTCGAAACATGCCGATGAATCTTAAAATGTTACAGTACGATTAGCGGAGCGGAATTAACGGAGCGGAACAGTTGACACGCACCGAGCATTTCGTCCGACACAGTAACCCAAACAACCTCAGGGTTTACTAACTTATGGAAACAGCTTCAGTTTTTTGACTTAAATAATATCTCCGTGCTTGGATGGCGAAATTTGTCCGATTGACCGTTTCGTGGGAACGGCGAAAATGCGAGACAGTGTTAGCCCAGTATTTGCAGTCGGGAAAGCTCATTGCATGTCAAGTGATTTTACTCAACGCCAGTCCGTCGGCGAACAAATGCGCGCCGAAGAACTCAGTTTGAGGGCGACCATTCCCCCAGCCGAGGTGCCCGGATATCGGCTTGAAAGACTGTTGGGCCAAGGAGCGTTCGGGCAAGTTTGGGTTGGCAAGAATCTGAATACCGGTCGCGTGGTTGCCGTCAAGTTCTACCTTCATCGCGGTGGTGTCAATTGGTCGCTTCTATCACGTGAAGTCAAAAACCTCGTGAGCATGGCAGCCAATCGTTACATCGTACAAGTGCTCGAAGTCGGGTGGGATGCCGAGCCGCCCTACTACGTGATGGAGTATCTGGAGAATGGTTCCCTTGATGAATTCATCCGCGCGCGAGGTGCCATTCCGGTTCACACTGCCGTTGATTTGTTTACGGACATCGCCACGGGGCTGAATCACTCGCATGGAAAAGGCGTTTTGCACTGCGATTTGAAACCCGCGAATGTGCTGCTTGACCATGATATGCGGCCTCGATTGGCGGACTTTGGTCAGAGCCGTCTTTCTCACGAACAAACTCCGTCTCTCGGTACTTTGTTTTACATGGCCCCCGAGCAAGCCGACTTGAATGCTTTGCCGGACGCTCGATGGGACGTCTATGCGCTCGGCGCGATTTTGTACTGCATGGTGGTTGGACTCCCGCCCTATCGAACACCTCAAATGGTTAAAACGCTCGATACAGCGGCCAGCTTGCCCGATCGACTGAAGCGATATCGAGACGCCATTCTTCGCTCGCCAGCACCTCGCCAACATTATCGGGTGCGAGGCATGGATCGCACGTTGGGCAGTATTATCGATCGATGTCTTGCCAAGCGAGCAGACGATCGGTTTGAGAACGTTCAACAAGTCCTCGAAGCACTGAAGCGTCGAAGTATTGTTCGCATGCGTCAGCCGCTGATGCTGCTGGGTATCGTTGGCCCTCTACTCTTGTTAATCGTCATGGGCTTTTTCTCCTGGCGCGGAATTCGGACCGCAGAACGCGAATCATCGCAGCAGTTACGCGAATGGGCGTTACGAAGCAATGAGTTTGCCGCAAAGTTTGCTTCGCGAACACTCGAAACAGAAATGTCTGGCCTCTTTCGAGTATTAGAAGACGAGGCGCGTCATGTCGAATTGCTTGACGCTTACCAGCAATGTCGCGAGGAAGTGGGGCCAGAAGTACTCAAGTCACTTGCGACTGTCGTTACGCCGGAGTCTGGCAGGTCGGCTCTATTGAAAAGCGAAGCACGTAAGAAAATGGAGCAACATTTGACCGAACATCTGAGAGGTTTTCAACCAAAATCACCAAAGGGGAAAAAGTCGGTCAAGTTCAGCAGTTTCTTCCTAAACGATGAGTACGGGACTCAAGTGGCAATCGGAATTGCTGAACCATCCGAGAGTGTCGTCGGCCGTAATTTCGCTTATCGAAGCTATTTTAATGGGTTGCGACAAGATCTCCCAAAAGAGACCGACCGCCTGGGAATCAAGCCGATCAGTGGTCCTCACGTCTCGGCACCATACCAATCGACCTCTACTGGCCGATGGAAGATCGCGGTGAGTGTACCCGTTCGACAAAATGGAGATCCAAGTGGAGAGATCATCGGCGTGCTGGGACTGTCTATCAACTTGGGTGACTTCGAGTTGTTGACGGACAGTGATACGCCTGCCCAGCACTCCCAAGCTCGACGATTCGCTGTATTAGTCGATGGTTTTGAAGGAGAACGCGGTGGTACTCTTGTCCAGCATCCCGGCCTCGCCAAACTCAGTGGGAAGCAGAAGTTTCAGATTGATGCAAAACAACTGGCTACATTGAAGACGCAGGGGTTATTCGACTACCACGATCCGCTTGCCAAGCAGGAAGAGACGAAAATCTATCAAGGGGATTGGATTGCCGCCATGCAGCGCGTGGCCATCTCTCAACTCCCATCGGACGGAGCCACTGCCGACAATAACACTACGGACCTGTGGGTTTTGGTTCAAGAGCGAGCCGAAACCGTAACCGAACCTGTTTATTCGCTCGGTACAAAACTATTCCGAGAAGGCATGGTAGGTTTGTTAAGTGTCATTGCCGTCGTCTGCCTTTTATGGTTTGTCGTTCTTTACGTCATCCGAATTCCTGATATGCCGCGAGAATCGACAGGTGGAAAACCAGGAGGCGATACGCAAGCCAGCGAAGAAATTACATTGAACGTCGAGTGAGTTAATTGTCCAGGCCGTCCGCTCCATTCCGCTAGTATTTTGGCGAGTCCTCTTCGTTGTCGAACGCTGTGCATGGGATTGCGTTTGCGATTTTTGGGTTTGAGGTCCATCGACGATTAACACAGAGACTTCGTTTGCCAATTTAGCTCAAGAGATCGCTTCGTTTTGCGATTACAAGGCCCAATCCTTGATCATCCGCCGTCAACGTCGCCCATCTCGCGGTTTGAAATCCTGCGCCGGTTAGTAACTGTTGAATTTGGACTGCCGATCTTGTGCGTCCTGGCGTCGACATGGCAACTTCGAGAGCGTGGGCAGCAACCGAAACGTCTTGGCCATCGCCTGTCTCCATCAATGGTTCGATAATGATGATTTCACCGCCTACTCGCAATGCATCCGCGCAGCGACCAAGTAGCACAACCGCGCTGGCATCGTCCTCTAGCTGCAGACCTTCGGCAAACAGGACCACATCATACGATGCCAACTCCGGGTCATATCCGCGATAGTTCGCTTCGATTTCCGTCCGGCGTTCTCCAAGTTCAACGCTTTCGAAAGTAGTGCGACTTATGGATAAGAACTCACTAGAGTCGACACTCGTAATTTCCAGATTTTCGTTCATAAATGCGATCGCTGCGGACCAAACGCCTGTCAAGCAACCAAGTTCGAGCATCTTCGTGGACAAACGTTGGTTCCCCGACTTAATAACTTTCGCCGCTTGCCGCGCAGCCGCCGAGTAACTCCATTGGCGACCCGCCAGACGGCGGCGGAATTCGTCCAGATTGTAGTTCGGTTTCTCTTGCAAGACATATTGGTCGACTTGGGCGAACAGATAACTGTTGAAGGTCGGATCGCTTTCGAGTTGAAGAGCCGCAGCGTTCGATAAAGCTATATCTTCACCGTATTGCTCAAGGACACCAAAAGCTTTCAGCAATCGACAAATGTTTTCTACTGTCACGCGATCCATATGGGTTTGGCGGGCTAGTTGTTCGATCGATTGTTGTTCGTGTCGAAGGACTTCGAATAAACCGACTTTTTGCGCGCTTCGAATCGTCGAAGTCAATGCCTGCATGTGGCGAATTGCTCGGAAGGAGCGACAGGTTTCTTTTAAAACATCAGTCATGGGAACTCGATACCTAGGATCCAGTGGGAAGCCAAGCGTTTTTTTGGTGGAATGCTACACGGGGAAAAAAATGAATTGACGGCCCGAGATGGCGTTGATTGGTTAATTTATACGACTCGTCAACTTTAGACCAACCACCCTTGCGCTGAGTCCATGAACATATTTTGGCACAACCCACGCAGGTTGATGTAATCACGGAAAAAAAAGATACTTTTGCATACTGCCAATGTCTTAATGGAAAGTTCTTTTTAACAAATGTTATTGTCCTGGCGACCGGGAGCAAGTGCCGTAATCGACAAGGGCAGCTATATTGCTGCTGTTTCAAGATCGCCGAATCTTGGCGATAGGACGCTACTTTATTTCTTTTAAGACTTTGTTTACGTCAAGGTTCTTTATGATCATTCCGGAATACTGGTCTGAGGCTCGGGCACAGCATCGCGAGGATGATCGTCAAGTCACGATTCGGCGATGGGGTTGGTCGCTGGAGAGCGAGCAAGAGGCTGCGAAGATGGCCGAGGAGCGGGCTCAAGAGGCTCTGGCGATTGCACTCCAGGGTAAGTCCATAGCACGCCGCGAAGTTCGAGTCCCTTATAAAGGAGCGGATGGTTTTCCTATTCGCGAAGAGGTGATTTCCCGCCATGCCGACTCGGTGATCACGCGAAACTCCTACGGCGCATTGTGCCTCAATACGGAAAACGTCCTAATATCCGACATCGACCTGGAAGAGTTTCAGTCATCAGGTTTTCTCGTCGCGACATTCTTGGCTATCGTTGCTGGTTTTCTCTTTGGCTATTACCAAAGTTCTGTATTGTTAGGAATTGGGGTCTTTATTGGACTTCTCATAACTGCGTTTGTCGTTCAAGGAATTGTTGATCGTCAACGAAAGATTCACTTCGAGAAATCCACCGAAGGTCGCGCATTATCTGCACGGAACAAAATCGTACGTTTCTGTGCATCCCATCCGGAATGGGGCATGCGACTTTACCGCACGCCGAATGGCTTTCGCGTCATCGTCACGCATCGAACGTTTGATCCTGACGCTCCCGAAGTGCAGGCATTTTTTGAATCGACTGACGTGGACCAACAATATCGATTCATGTGCAAAAATCAAAAATGCTTTCGCGCTCGCTTAACGGCAAAGCCTTGGCGAATTGGAATGACCGATCGCATGCGGCCCCGTCCGGGAGTCTGGCCACTGTCGCCCGAAAAGCTTACCATCCGAAATGAATGGGTTTCTCGATACGAAAAACAAGTTGTCCGATTCGCTGCTTGCCGATTTGTGGAGACAATCGGAAGAAATATCGAAGATCCAACCGTGATCAACGTGGTTAAGGTACATGACGAAATTTGCCAAGCAAAAAGCAACTTGCCGATCGCATAACGATAAGGGCTCGGTTCTTGCTTTCGACTGTAAAATAACCGACGGAAACACAAGGACTTTAAATTCGGTTGAGCGCTGCGGGGTCGGTTACGTTGGATTCAGCGACCGCGCGGGTGATGCGGCCGGCGCGGAGAAGAACGCGAATCGATTCGTCAAAAGGAATCATGCCTTCATCGCGGCTAGTCACGATTGTGTTGTCGATGCTTTCAATTTTTCCGCTGCGAATAGAACTCGATATGGAACTCGTATTCCAAAGAACTTCCAAGGCCAAGTTTCGTTTGTCGCCGCGTTCCAACCCAGGCAATAATCGTTGGCAGATAATCGATCGCAAACTCAACGCCAGTTGCGAGCGCACATCGCGCTGAGACTCCATTGGAAACAGATCCGCGTAACGAGTTATTGCTCCTTTGGAGTCCCTCGTATGCAATGTCGCCAGAACCAAATGTCCCGTCTCGGCCGCGCTGAGAGCCATTTGCGCTGTCGTGTAATCTCGAATTTCGCCCACCATAATCACATCCGGGTCTTGGCGTAGTCCATACTTCAATCCATCGGCAAACGACTGGACGTCCACGCCAACCTCGCGTTGTGTAACCAGCGTCGTCGCACTACTTGGAAAGCAATACTCGACTGGTTCTTCGACTGTTACAATTCTGCAATTGCCTCGTTCCATCAAAAGTTGAATAAGAAGTGCTAGCGTGGTCGTCTTGCCAGAACCCGTTGCACCACAAAGTAGAACGAGCCCATCATTCAAATTGGCCAATCGCATTGCTAGCTGACGCGGAAACCCAGACCATTGCAATTCGGGGATTCGATTCGCGATGATGCGAAGGCAAGCGCCGACTTGCCCGCTGGCGAAAAACAGATTTACTCGACATCGCCAAGTTTCCGTTTTGCTGGAAAATTCGAGAGAAAAGTCGAGATTTCGTTGTCGAAGAAAGCGATTCCATTCGTCTTCACTTAGTTCTGTTCGAAACAAGTCCGCAACCGTGTTCGATCCAAGTGGATTGCCATCTAACTCGATGAGGTCTCCGTGTTGACGGATGACAGGAGGATACCCCACAGCTAAATGCAGGTCGGACGCGCCGAGCTCAGAGGCTTGTTCAAGCCAGTTCTGCAATTGATTGCTTGCGGGTCGACGCGAGTTCAAGGTATCCATGGAGCTTTCCTCATGTGAGGTAATTGCGGTTGTCGAAAGTAAAGATTACGTGGCGTTGCTAGCATAGAGATGCAAGGCATCTTAACGCAAGAAAAAGTAAAAAACCGGCTTGCACTCGAAAACAATACCATTCAATGCCTGTTTTGGTCTTTTCCAAAGACCCGCATTTTTGCTAATTACCACACACAAGCCTTTAATCTGATTTTCGTATTTGCCTTTTCGACAGGGATGTCCGGCAAATGAAACAAGTAGTACTCGCATTAACTGTGGTGTTCGCGACATTTGCCCTTGGGCTTTTGGCGGTATCCGTTGCGCAAAAAGATTCGCGTGAGCGTCCCTCCGCAGTTACGCAGATTCCCGATTATTCAAAACAGCAACCTGTTCCCATTCCAATCGATTCCCATGGAACGTATCGCGGAGGAGCAGGCGACGGCAGCGCTGCCTTCAATATGCCACCCCCACCGGGTCAAATCGTTCGCGCAAACGATTCTTATGCTACGAACGAAGACGCTCAAGATAATCTCACTTACCCTGTGGCACCATTGTCGACATTTCTAAAAGACAATCAGCCAAGCGATTCGAATACGATTGCACAAGCTCCAACCTTTGCAAATCCACTGACAGCCAACGCCAGTTTGAACGATCGCGACAAAACGGATGACGAATCTTCCGCAGTTGATACTGTGGAGCAGGCTGCTTTTCAAGAAGGTGGCGTTCCCGCTTCTCCATTCGGCGCACCATTTCCGACGACTTCTGCACCGATTACTCCCCAATCGCCCTCACCGCAGCTCCAACCAACCGGCAACAATGGTGGTTTAGTAGCTCCGCCCGTGATCGGTAAACCATCCTTGTCAGCTCAAATGCAAGTTCCAGGCCAATTCGATTCAAATAATGCTTACACAAAACCGCTCGTTGACGAATCGCAGCGATTAGGCACTGTTGATCCGCAAGGTACCGCCAAGTTTGCTCCGCCAATTGGTGCGCCTCCACCGATCTCGCCCTCTGGAAAACCGGCTTTTCCAGTTCGTGCTGTTCCCGACGCTGTTGATCCAATCGCGACGGGTGCCAGCAGTCGTGTTAATTCACAGCCAACGAACTTCTCGGCATCTGGTTCTGCAACCGCCGTTAACCGTACGAGTGAGAATTCACCTGCATTGGTACGCGATATTCCTGGCGAGCGATTGCTAGACGGTGCACAAAACCCAAGCCTTCAAATTCACAAAAAAGCGCCCGAGGAAATTCAAGTTGGTCAGCCAGCCGTTTTCTCAATCGTCATTCGTAACGTAGGAAATTTTCCAGCGCTTGATGTACGAATCTTTGACCGTGTACCGCGAGGTACTCGGTTGGTTCGAACGACACCGCAAGCATCGCCAAGTTACGATGGATCGCTCGTCTGGAACCTCGGCGAATTGCCAACAGGTGCCGAACAAACAATTTCCATTGAGCTTATTCCTGAAGTCGAAGGTGAAATTGGAAGCGTGGCGAATGTGACCTTCAACGCACTTGCTTCCGTTCGTACGGTTAGCACTTTGCCTCGACTAGAAATAACGCAGAAAGCAGATCCATCGGTGCTTTTGGGAGAAAAAGTATTAGTCCATATCCAAGTCACCAACACGGGTACAGGTACCGCGCGCAATGTGACTGTCGAGGAAGATGTGCCTCCTGGTCTGAGACATCCCTTGGGACCTGCGCTTGGTCTTGATCCGTTTGATCTGGCACCGGGTCAAGTGCGTACGATCGATTTGGAATTGATCGCGGCAGAGCCGGGCTTGGTCAAAAACCAAATTCGAGCGACCTCCAGCAACGCACAAGCGGTCGAAGCGACTTCGGAAATTCAAGTAGTCGCACCTCAGATCAAACTGTTTGCAACGGGACCGAAACTTCGTTACTTGGAACGACAAGCAAACTATAAAATCACCGTTACAAACAACGGTACTGCAACGGCACGAAACGTTGACTTAGTCGCATATCTTCCACGAGGAATGCAATTTAACAGTGCAGCCGATCAAGGCGAGTACTTGTCCGAACAACACGCGACCGCTTGGAATCTTGAGGAATTAGCACCCGGAGCCACCGCGACCACCGAGTTGACAGTAATGCCAATCGAAGAGGGCGAGTTTGTGTTGCGATTGCAATGCCAAGCAGACGGCATTCAAGCTGAGCCGTTCGAAAAACCTGTACGCGTCGACGGCCAGAGCGAGTTGGCGTTCTCGATTGACGATGAAAACGATCCGATCGAAACCGATGGTCAGACAACGTACGTTATCAAACTGAGCAACGTCGGCACCCGTGCGGATCAAAACGTTCAAGTCGCTCTCGAATTGCCTAACGGTGCCACCGTGGTCAACGTTCGAGCACCCGTCGGAAATAGTCAGTCGGGAAGCCGTGTGATTTTTGAACCCATCCCCGAGATGAAAGCTAAAGATCAATTGGTTTACCAAATCACAGTCAAATTGCCCACCGAAGGCACACAAGTCGCGCGTGTGTTCGTCAAGAGTCAGGTTCGACAGACTCCCGTGGTCAAAGAAGAAAGCACCCAAGTCTATTTGGATCGTTAAACCGCTACGTTACTTCGGTTCTGGCCAATTCAGTTTCTCATGAAGAAACTGATAGGTCCCTTTTCCGTTAACTGTGTGCGGACCCACGAACCATTCGATTCGTGACCGCTCAGGAATTTTGAGTTTGGCCGAGTACAAGTGCTGGACCTTGGCATATTCGAATCCCACACGCTCATCTGGCGCAACGCCATCGAAATGCCCCCGCTCCACCATAAATGGACGTGGTGCAATCAATGTCGCCATTTCCGCATAGTTGAACTTGGGACCAAGATCGAATTCGAATATCTCGTACTCCATGGTCCAAACGTAACTATATGGGCTTAGTGTCGACGTGTTTTTCCAGACCCAATCGTTGAAGTCGGCGGAGCAAATCGACAGACAGTATTCCGGAACGAGGGGTGGGATTCGCATGGCGCTCTTGCCACCGTACGACAAGCCATAGAATGCGATTCGTTCTTTGTCGACAATTGGCAGCCCTGCCAGCCACTTTGCAATCTGTTGGTGTTGGGGAACGATTGTTGAAAAAAGTGTTCTGCCCAGTGGATTGCTTTTGCGCTGCAACGTTCGGAATCGATCTCGAAAGATATACAAATTCTGCGGAGCGAATACTACAAAGCCACGTTCGGCGAGTTTCGCGGCCACGTCATGATAGGCTTCGTGGTTGCCCTGAATCACGTCCTGAGGTCGACCTTCGAGTCCATGTTGAAAAACAACACAAGGTCGTCGTTCGTCCGGTTTGATGTCCTTGGGAACGAGCAAAACTCCATAAGCGATTACATCAGGGAAAACATCCATTACCACTTCGTACCCTTTCCATTTCGCTTCGTCGTAGGCCAAACGCGATCTAGGTTGAGGGGGGAGCATCGCATCATCCCATTCGCCGATTATTTCACGTTTGAAAGTTTCGCGATAAGGCTCGACGGATTTTTGAAAAGTTTCGATCGACGAGGTATCGAGGTTTTTCCAGTAGTCCCCACGATCGTAATGCATTCGCTCAAGTAGTCGTTGAGTAAAGCTGTCCCATTTCTTGAGAGTTGCCGCACGGCGCTCCGATTGCCTCAGTTGTAGTGCTTCTTGACGATCGTCGAATTGCAAAGTCACTTTCTTGGCGGCGATGCTAATTTGTTTCAATGCAAGTTCGAGTGCAGGAGTTGAAGGCCCCGCCAACTCGCTGGTTGCACCGCTTAGAAAAGAAACGTTTTTTTCGAGATTCCATGGGGCAAGGAGTTTTTGGCAAAGCTGAAATTCGGCAAGCGATTTTGGGGCGTGGGGTCCTTCGAGTTTGCCCGGCGCGCCACCCTGACCTTCGATCACAACGGACGGCCCGGTTACTGGATCGATGACTAATCGACGGGGAGCGATCATGGCAGCAAGTTGTGCATCGCCAAATTTCAATAGCTGCCCAAATACGTTTCGATGAATGGGTTCGTCCCATACATTTTCACGGGGGCCAAAGTGGCCGCTCACGCAGGTCGCGTCAATTCTTTTGTCCATGGCTGCTGCGTGCAACGCCACCCATCCGCCTTCGCCCCAGCCTACAACCAATACGGGCAAATCCGAATTGATCGATTTGCAGTAGTCAATGGCTGCGAGCGTTTCTTGAACTTGATAGCCCAGTAGATGACGACCTAGTTCAAAGGCACTGCGATACAAATATTCCTGATCGGTCATGACGGCTCTGCCTAGCCGTGCTTCGCGTGTCCGGCTAGCGACACTCGGCACAAATACTTGACCACCCTGAGCCGCAAGATACGTTGCTGTGGCAAAATCTTTATTCGACCAGCCGACCAGCGATTCCGGGCTCTGACCTGCATCCGGAATGACAATCGCAAAGAAATTAGCAGCAATCGCCTTGGGCTGCACTAATAGTCCTTCTGCATCGACTCCATCCATTACGCTCCATCGAACGTCG
This sequence comes from Pirellulaceae bacterium, assembly GCA_031374825.1. GTDB lineage: Bacteria > Planctomycetota > Planctomycetia > Pirellulales > Pirellulaceae > JANMGV01. Next base: position 104,428 of record JANMGV010000199.1, on the reverse strand, counting down.
GTAGCTTCCCATGTTTCCCCGGATGCGATTTCCATGTTAACCTGTTGTTTGTAGAGTCGGACCGGTGCTACTCGAGCATCCCGCATGCCAATGCGATATCCCAGTTCGACGCGAAGATTATCCATGATCGTACCGTAGTCGGCTTTTTCTTCCGGAGAGAATTGTGGCCAAGCTTTCATACGCTCCTCGGTCGATGCGCTTAATTTTTTCAGCAAAAAGCGATCTACACCGTCGACTAGTTGCGACGTAATATCACCCTCGAGTGTCAACGCTTGAGTACCTGCAAAAGGCTCCGGTTTCGCGTTTTGTGCAGGCGTAAAACGTCTATCTGTGAATGCAACGACCAGCAGGCTGCAGCTTAACAGGAAGAAATAATTGCGCATCATCGTATTCTCGATCGTTTGATAGAAATGAAATGGAGCGAACTTGCATCATCAGATTGTTTCAAGAATTGCCTTTGCTGGCAGAGCTGAACATGCTCATCGAGATCAATGTTGTTTTAACTAGGCACGGGAAGGCGATCAACCACATGAATTTGGGCTAATGTTCAAGTTCTCGACGCTCACGTTCCGTCGTCGAGTGGTTGCGAGCTGCGTAAATAAGCGAACAAATCACTCAATTGCTGTTCCGTTAACTTATCCAATAGTCCTTCGGGCATGAGGCTCTGAGCCTGCGGTTTGATCTCGGTAATCTCACTTCTCTGAATAATGTGCGATTGTCCATCAACAGCTCGCAAGACGACTTGCTGATCATTTTGATTTTCGATGAAACCCGTGATGAGTTGGTCGTCATTGGTCAGCACAGCATAGCTCTGATATCCTTCCCGGACTTCGAGGTTGGGCGCGACGACATTGAGCAAAAGGACTTGCAGCATATCGCGTTGGTAGCCTGTAAGGTCAGGACCAATTGGCCCTCCGCCATCGAAAAGCCGATGACATCGACCGCAGTTCTCCATGAAAATCTTCTTACCCGGATAAGGATTACCGTTAGATTGCCTTATGATTTCAGCCAGTTCTGCGGCTCGCTTTTGACCTGAAGCTAGGTCGAGGCCAGTAGCGGGTGGGAAATGCTGATCAATGCGTTTCAAGAATTCCGGATCAGAATGCAGTCGCATGTTGCGTACGGCTTCGATCGGAACTTGCGTGGCGTCGACCGTCATCGCATCGATTGCATCGAGAAGTTTTTTTGCGCGCGTTAACCGGCTTGCCAAGGTTGCCGCCGTAACGGCTTTCACTTTCGTGCTCATTTCCGACCATGCTCCGATTAGTTTATCCTCGACGATCGCCGAGTCGTACGATTGGAGAGCAGCGATGGTCGTGCAGCGAAGGTTTTCAGGCTGCTTGCTATCGACGGAGACTTGAATGAGGGCATCGAGGGCGGATGGATTCGGGATCTCGCGAAGAATCGTGGCCAATTGAATGCGAACGGGGATTGCAACGTTGGTGTCGACAATTGCCGCCGAAGCGTCCTTTCCAGCTTCAGCGTCGCCACGCCGCAGTTTCAATGCCAGCGAAGGTTGCCCAAGCCGACCTAGACTGTCAAGAAGTGAATCTGGGACGCCGACAAGCGACTTCCCCACAAACGCTTTTTCGAAGCCGTCAGAGGCCGGCTTGGTCATTTGACTTTTGAGTGACTCTGGCAAGCTTCCGATTTTTGTCAACAAACGCTGGGCGGCCTGGAACGAAGCGGGCTTGCCTTCCATGCACCAACGTTGGATAAGATTCGGAGCAATCATGTTGCGATAGAGATCAATCTGAAACAGAGATTCATCCTCAACAATCCATCGATCGATCTGCTCATACGACGTTGCGTGCTTTTCAACGGCCCACCAAATGTATAGCGGGATAAATAAATCGGTCGTTTCGATAGGACGATGAAGCAATTGCGAGGCCAATTCGAGCGCTTGATGGGAGGGCAATCGTCGCGCGGAACAAGCGAGCTGTGTCAGAACACGTGGGTCCTTTTCCGTTTGTATCATGGACGAAATGGCTCGAAACACAGAATCGGTTACTTCAAAGTCATCGCAGACCAACCGAACAACCCATGCTCGAGCGTCTCGCGAAGGATGTTTCATAAATGCCGCCGGGTCAATCACTTCAGAGTCTGAGGATTCAATACAGTCGCCCAACCATCCACAAGCGTGCAGTGTCCACAAGGCGTCAAGAGCTGATTTCGAATTGGACAAAGCCATCGATAGCAGTTGGTCACGAGCTTGTTTTCGCAAAGGATGCGCGGCAATCAATTGTCGCGCTTGCCATCTCTGCCAACGGTAAGGATGATTTAGTCGAGTGACGAGTTCTTCGAGCGACTTGGAATCTACGGCGTTTTCTAAATTTGGATTCCACGCCAAGGGAGCGTCCGAAGATTGCTCGGGAGCAATTCGATAAATTCTGCCGTGGTCCCGATCATAGCGGCCCACATGCGCGTAGATATGTGCGACTTGGCTGTCATACCAATCGCAAACATAGGCCGCGCCGTCAGGACCATCGGAAATAGCAACGGGTCGAAACCATTTGTCAGTCGTCTTGACCGTGGTTTCAATATCCTTGGTCTTAAACGTTGAGCCAGTCGGTTCCATTTGTGTTTGGACCAATGTCCCGTGAAGCGGATCGACGGCAAGCATTGAGTTGGGGCGCGTTCCCTCGAGCGCGGTTCCGTTGAGCATGAGCATGGTATGTGTGAATCGCTGAACCGGATCATGAGTCATCGGTAAAATGAAACCGAACGTATACGGATTCGAAAGATCACCATGCTTGGAAAAGCCCTTACGGTAGTAGCCGCCCTGCATGTAATGAAATCCACGCGTGTCACCACCGTTGTGTCCAGAGTAAACTTGTCCTTCGTCGTCGAATGCCACTCCAAAGGCATTCCCGCCTCCTTCGGCAAAGATCTCGTAGCGACGTAATTTCGGATGATATCTCCAAATGTGTTGGCCCATGCTTCTCAACGGCGGTTCGGCAGACCCATACGGACGAATAGCACCACTGACTGTGCTGCCTTGTGCGGCGTACAGCCAGCCATCCGGACCAAGGCAAAGACTATTTGCGACGGAATGTGTGTCCTCCATCCCGAAACCTTCTAGATGTACTTCGGGAGGGCCATCCGCGCGCAAATCACGGTTCTCATCGCGATAGAACAGCAGATACGGTGGATTCAGCACCCACGCACCGTCTTGAGTAGGCACAACAGAAGTCGCGATATTGAGGCCTTCGACAAAGTGATTCGTCAGCTCGTAATGGCCATCGGCGTCTTTGTCTTCATAGATACTGATCTTATCCGCCCCGGGTATATCTTGGCCGGGTGGTTTTGGCATTCGGTCGTAGACGATCCGCCAAAAATTATCTCGGCTCAATATTTTCAACCCGGCTGGCTCCGGATATTGCAGGTATTGAACAACCCAAAGCCTTCCGGCCGAATCAAAACGCGTCATGAGCGGTTGACTCATTTCAGGCTCAGATAAGAGCTGAGTCCAAGTCAGATCGTTTGGGATCGTAAAAGTTGTTTTCGCTTCGTTCGGAGACAATGCTGGGCCTTGCGGTTGATCTTGCGGAAGCTGGCCGCATACATTTGACGGTGTGGAAACGAAAGTACAAAGCAATGCAATTGCGAGAACGCGTAAGTAGGTCATCGGGCATTCAATCAACGTGCAGGAGTGAGGCGAAAAGCCAAACGTCAATGGTGGGACGATTCATTAGAATCTGCGCGAATGCCAAAGTCCAGTATTGGCGGAAAATTCGCGGCTAGGCAGCAAAGTACCATTCGATTCCTTCACCACCCATACAATCTGTAACTTGGGTTTTATTCCAAGGCGACCTTACTCACACGTCGCGATCGAGATTTGGCTGCCCGTGTTCGTGCCAATTTACGGAACGCGCGAAGTCAACTGCCCAGGCATGGCAAGCGTGAAAAAATGTGTCTTTGGCCATTGGCGTTTCGAACCAATGAACTTGAGGATAGCACGATTGGCACTCCTCGGCGGAAAGGCGAACGATAAAAAAGCTCGCCGTCATCTTGTACCATTGATCTTCGCATGTCGCACAAAAATACTGCTGGACAGTTGCCGCTTCCTGCGGGTTGGAAATAACTAGGCCGGTCTCTTCTCGCACTTCGCGAATCACCGTCGCCAATGAAGTTTCGCCGAGTTCCGAACCGCCACCCGGTAACCAAAATTGTTCGGAACAGTTTCCTTTAACTGCAGCGACACGTCTGTCTTCTCGAAAGATAACGGCGTACGCGGCAAGTCTTTCGATGCAAGTCGCGTTTGCTGGATAGCTTCCAAAAACTTGCATCGATTGGCAATTCTGTTCTCGTAGAGTCGCTCTCGTTCGTCGATGGAATCAACTTATCCGACTACCGAAGCCGTGTAGGATTGAATATCACGACGGAATTCCGAGATTCGTTCCGCGAGCTTTTTCTTTGCCGCCACGAGATCCTTGGACTGCGAAGGCGACAGGTAGGTAAAGAAATAGAACTTGACTTTTGGCTCCGTTCCTGACGGTCGGACAGCCACATAATTTCCTTCTTGATCCAGGTCCAACACAACCATGTTGCCTTTGGGCGCATCCAACTTTTCCGATTGTCCCGAGACAGCGGTGCGAGTCAGCAGTTCATAGTCGCGAACGAAGGAAACGGGTATTCCACCCAGACTTTTGGGAGGCGAGGTTCGAAATGCGGACATGAGCATCTTCATCTTGGTCATTCCTTCGCTGCCTTCCATCTGCACGTTGAGCAGGTCTTCGGAATGGCAACCGTGTTGCCTCAACAATTCGTCCAAACGTTGATGCAACGTCATCCCTTTCGCCTTGAGATCCGCCGCAAGAAGGCTCATGAGCAAGCACGCGACGGCACCGTCTTTGTCGCGTGCGTAAGTACCAATTAAATAGCCATGCGACTCTTCTGTTCCGAAAGCAAATTTTTCGGGACCACAGCGGTCGATCAAATCGCCGATCCACTTAAAACCGACATGGATGTTGCCTTCGCAACGCGATCCGTAGCCATGAGCAATGCGCCGAGTCAAATTGGTTGTTACCAACGTGATGATCGCGTAATGTTCAGGCGTGAGTTTTCCAGATTCCTTCAGTTTTTGGAAAACAAAGTCAGTTAAGATCGCGCCAAGTTGGTTTCCGTTGAGCGTCGCCCACTTGGAATCGGCATCGAGCGTGAGAGGTGCCGCACATCCCATACGATCGCAGTCAGGGTCAGTCGCCAAGATCAAATCCGCTGTGTGCTGCTTGGCGTACTCGATGATTTCGTCAAATACTTTGCTGTTCTCAGGGTTGCTGACGTGCCCCGGAACATTAGGGAAGTCGCCGTTTGGTTCTGCATGTCGCGGATAGACGGTGACCGTATTAAAGCCACACTTTTCCAGCAACGGCAGTACGGCAAAACTGCCCACACCATGCAATGGGCTAAAAATAACTTTGACGTCACGCGGACCGGGCCATCCAAATTTGCTTACTTCTTCAAAATATGCTTGGTCGACTTCTTGAGTCACGATTTCTACTTTGCGATTACTCATCGCACTGGCAAAACTGACTTTCTGAATCGCATCGACGGACATCACGCGATCGATAATTGCTTTGTCGTGTGGGGGTAAAACTTGACCACCCGTTTGCCAATAAACTTTAACGGCGTTGTCACTTGGTGGATTGTGACTGGCCGTCACCATGATGCCGCAATCGCAGTTCTTGTATCGAACCGCGAACGACAATTGGGGTGTCGCACGGTAGTCGTCAAGGAAATAGACATGGAAACCGTTGGCTACCATAATCGACGCGCAAAGCTCTGCGAAGTGCCGCGATCGATGACGCGTATCGTACGCGATTGCGCAACTCAAAAGAGCTCCTTCGCCCTTGAAACTTTTCACGTAGTCGGCAAGTCCCTGAGCGCTTTCGCCGATCGTTCGATCATTAATGGCATTCGATCCGAATGGATACATTTTGCCTCGGCGACCACCGGTTCCAAACGGAATGATTGTCCAGAAAGCATCATCCAGTTCTCGCCACTTACCATGTTGAATATGCTCAACAATCGCTGGCACATATTCGCTATATCGAGACTGTTCGAGCCAGCACTTAATGTTTTCCAAAGCGGACAAGCTGATGTGACCGGCATGCTGAGCTTGTTCTGCTAACTTCAGTGCTTCTTTCGGAGAGGTGAGCGTGGATGTCGTCGTCATTATTCGGACCTTTCGGAAGTTCTTGGGTGCGGTAGTATCGCATGGAGACTGTGTATTTTAGATTTCATAGCCGCATTGAACCAGCAGGTGATATTCCGAAAACAAACGTATCGAAGACACCGTTGTTTCAAGGAAATCGAGGGCTTGTTGGAATCGTGAACCTTAATCTAGGTTGCGTTTAGTTTATCAACTCCTCGGCTTGTCGGATTTTGACTAAACTCTTCTGTACATTATCTCAACGATTCACCTTTGTACTTCTCCCGAAAACGATCAGGAAAACATGTCTGAACCCATAATCAGTGTTAGCGGTTTACGTGGCATAATCGGTGACCAGTTTACGCCATATGTAGCGGTGAAATATGTGTCCGCCTTTTGTTCATCCTTGCCCAACGGACCAGTTGTACTGGCGCGCGATGGACGCTCGACTGGCATGATGTTGATGGACGCTGTCCGAGCAACGCTGATAGGTCACGGTCACCAAGTTCTCGATGCTGGCGTTGCCGCAACTCCTACAGTCGGAGTACTCGTCCGTGAACGGCACGCTGTCGGAGGGATTCAAATTTCAGCTAGTCATAATCCACCCGCATACAATGGCTTGAAATTGTTTGGTAGCGCGGGTCGTGTCTTGCCAAACAACGATGGTGTTCGCGTGCTTCAAGCGTATCGCCAAGGCGACGCTGCATGGAAAACATACGACAAATTAGGCGGCGTACAGTTGCTGTCCGATCCGCATGCAGAACACGAACGATTGGTGTTGAGCATTGTTGACGTTCCCAAGATTCACGCTAAGTCGTTTCGCGTGTACCTCGATAGCAACCATGGCGCTGGCAGTTTGCTCGGTCGACGCGTGCTTGAAAAATTAGGATGCCAAACAGAAATTGGCGGCGAATCTCCGGACGGCAACTTTTCTCATCCGCCGGAACCTCTCGCCGAAAATCTGATCGATGTTTCCAGTGCGGTCGCCAAGACAGGTTGCGATGTCGGCTTTTGCCAAGATCCAGACGCTGATCGACTGGCCGTACTCGATGAATCGGGAAGGTACATTGGCGAAGAATGCACTGTCGCTTTGTGCTTGATGCAGATATTGAGTGAGCGACGTGGGCCGATCGTAACCAACTGTGCAACGAGTTGCATGAACCGAATCCTAGCAGAACAAGCAGGCGTCGAATTCGCTCACAGCAAAGTTGGCGAAGCGAATGTCGTCGACCTGATGCTTGCGACGAACGCAATCTTTGGAGGCGAAGGTAACGGTGGGCCAATCGATCCTCGAGTCGGATTGGTTCGAGATAGTTTTGTGGGGATGTCTCTGATATTGGCCTTGATGACTCGTACAGGCAAAACCATCAGTCAATTGGTCGGCGAGTTACCCAAGAGGTCGATGATTAAAAGCAAGATGGAGATGTCCGCAGCGGATCTTCAGCAGCGAGTCGATCGACTATATCAGCGATTGCAAGCTAACGAAGTCAGTCACCTGGACGGTTTAAAATTGTCGTGGCCCGATCGCTGGATTTTATTAAGAGCCAGCAATACCGAGCCAATCGTTCGACTTATTGCCGAGGCACCGAATGATGTGGAAGCGGCATCGTTGATCGCTGACGCAAAATCGGCCATGGCTTAACACATCCAGCTACACGTTTTTGCGGCTTCACCTTCACGAGCTACTAGCACTTCTTCATTGCTAAATTTTTGGGTTCGAAAACTGTAGGACGGGTCTCCATGCCCGTCTTTTGTGGATCCAGACGGGCCTGGAGACCCGTCCTACAACCCAAAATTTAGCAGTGGTGGTGCACTAGCATTTCTTTACAAGGCGGACACGCGTTGATCTTCGCAAGAATGCTATCGTATTATTTGAACATCAAATGGCATCAAAAGTATCTCAAAATACTTCGCAAAAGCCCTTGATGTTTTTGCTCTTGCGGTCGAGTTTGAGTTTAGACTAATTAATCATGGGGCGATGCGGTTTGCGCAAGTTGAAACCTTGTTCGCGTTAAATCCCATTTTGGCAAAACGCCAGGGAATCTCGGTGTATTTAATTTTGCTACACGGCATGATGCTGTGTCCAAATTTGTTGCAGGCCACTCGGGCTTGTCATCGAATTCTTCACAGGACCTGAACATGAAAATCACGAATCAATTCACCGCTGCAATTCTGGCAATTGGAATTGCGCATCCCGTCTTAGCTCAAGAAGCCGGCAACGCGATCTTGCGTAAACGTACCGATGCGAACGTTGAACAGGACATCAAAGCAAACTTGGCCTACCTCCGCGAATTGGCCGAGCAGAAGCAACGCGCCGAAGAAGCCAATCGTGTTCAATCGCAACGCAATGATTCTGCCGTTCCAACAGCGACGGAATCGAAACAAAGCAAGATGAGTCCGCCAAGTCCACCGATTTATCGTGGCGGTACGAGTCCCAGTTCCCTTGGTCGCTCCGTCGAACGATTGTCGCCTGAGTTTTCTTGGCTTCCCAAGACCCCGCATATCGATACAACGGATTTAGAGTCGATGCAGCGTCCTTCGTTGCAAACGGCGAGTACAGCAACTTCGCTCGGTGAATCGGAACTGAGTTTGGAAACTAGTCGGCAGGTTCGGCTGGCGAATTACCAAGATGCACTGACCGCTCCCGTCCTTCCTTATGGTAATCCTGGCACCGGTTTTGCAACGCCCGGAACAAACACTCAACTGAATACACAAACAAACCCAATTTATCCTCCTGTCAACGGGAATATTGGGCAACCTCTACCTGGAACAATCGGCGGCAGCGCTACGGTGGTTCCCAACGTCGCGAACCCAGCAAATCTTCCGCATTATCCAAAGCCGCAGCAACGGCCAGCCTTTGTCAATAACGAACCATTCGTTTCCGGTGCGCCGTGCCAATACGACGCTTATGACATGGTAATGCCAGCAAGCTACAATGCCTCGGGCTATCCAGTCTGTGGTGGTCCCTCCGTTTTTCCAGCAGCGCCGCCGATCGGCTCGATGGGAGATGCCTACGTTCCTCCAACGTTAACACCCAACTACGGGCCTGGACTGTACTCATCTAATAACTCTGGTTACCGGCCATTGTTTTCGCTTGGTCAAGAAAACTATAACGCCCAACTTGGACGAGGCATTATCGGTCAACCAACAGCCTATGTACCCGGACAGCCATTCCGAAATTTCTTTCGATATCTAGCGCCTTGATTGCTCACTGGGCATGCCAGTGTAGTAATTGAAAATAGGCCTACAAAGTTCTTAAGAACGCCGCAACAAACTTTTTTGGTGTGGCGTTCTTTTGCTTGATCAATGGTGAAATTAGAAAAAGCATAATTCGGCACGCCCTTCATCACCCCGACGGTCACCCACATTCTTGCTTGGGTCCGAATATTCGAATTGATCGTCATAAAAGGACATGGGCAGTCTGGCGGTTCATCGCAAACCGTAAGTTTGGAACGACCCGCAAATTTCGCGATCCGCCTGATTGCAGAGAAAAACTTCAAGAAAAGCTGCGCGACACAAGTTGTTGCGACTTATCGCAAATTTGTCGTCAGTTTTCCAAAAATCGGAACTAGATTTACAAGTAATTCGCATTTGCATCGCCCAAGTTTTGATGCGATTTAACATGCGAATCGGTTGAGCATGGGGCTTTCATTTAAGACGGTTCAAATTGTCGATCGAGTCGAGAAAAGCTGCCTGCTAATCTGACACTCCAAACGCATTAACTTATAGCTGATCTACTTTAATAAATGGAAAACAACTGACACGATGTCACAAGTCGAAACGCATTACGAAAAACGCCAAGCAATCGAGTCGTCAGATTCGTTTGCGTCGGGCTTGTCGTTTACCGTTGTGACGAACATCGTTCAGCGCGGGATTGGATTTATTCGAAACGTCGCGTTGTGTCATTTCTTGAGCGACGACAAACTGGGACTGTGGGCGCTTGCAAGTTGCTTCTTCATGTTGGCGGCACCACTGTCTGTGATGGGGTTGCCGGGATGCTTTGGCAAATTTGTCGAATATTATCGCGTTCGCGGCCAGTTAAACGGCTTCGTGCAAAGGGTGACGATCGGTGCGCTCATCGGCAGTGTGGCATTCTTTGGTTTCATCGTCTTCTTTTCGAAAACCAGTAGCCAATTGGCGTTTGGTGAGACACTGTCCCAAAGCACCATGGTTCTCGTTGGGCTAGTTTTGCTTGGAGTCACTTGGTTTAATTTTGTAGTTGAGTTGTTAAGTGGCTTGCGACGTCCCAAGACGGTATCGTCTATGCTGTTGATCAACTCGCTTGCATTTACTGTTTTGGCACTTGGGGTTTGTGCTGTTCGGCCGAGCTGGCAGGGACTAGTAATCGCTTTTGGGTTATCGGCACTTCTCGGGATGTTCCCCGCTATCAAAAGTCTGCGCACAAGCCCTTCAGGAAGTGCTCCTGCCGCTAATTCAATATCCATGGGCGAAATATGGCGGCGGGTTTTACCGTATGCGGTTTCGATGTGGACGATGAACTTGTTAGTCAATTCGTTTGAAGTAGTAGATCGGTATATGTTGCTGTACTTGATCGACGACAATAACGGATTAGGACACCGACTGATCGGTCAATTTCATTCCGCCCGATTGTTGCCCGTGCTGCTGTTCAGCTTAGCTACGGTTGTTAGCGGCATGTTGCTGCCATATTTATCCGCCGACTGGGAACGTAATCGACGTCGGCAAGTTGCTGCGTCAACACGCGCGACCTTAAAATTTGCTGCAGTTGCATTCATGGCATTTGGGGTGTGCGCGATAGCGTTGGCACCCTACTTGTTCGGTCTATTATTAAAAGACCGATTCAGCTTAGGACAGGACGTGATGCCGGTGGCCATGGTTTGCTGCGTATGGACATCCTTGACCTTTATCGCTCAGAACTACCTTTGGTGTGCGGAAAAGACTCGAGCAATCACATTTAGCCTTGCAGTTGGACTGGTTGTGAATATCGTGCTCAATTTTCTTTTCATACCGCAATGGGGTCTGCAAGGCGCTGTTTGGGCAACAGCGATTGCAAGCGCTGTAAACTTGGGTTTGGTAATTTGGTCGATGCAGCGAAACGGCTGTGAGCTCACAAAATCGATGATCGGTTTCCTTGCCCTGCCCTTGCTGATTGCTTTCTCTACCCAAGTTGCAGCAATTGGATTGGCAGTGCTCGTACTGTTAGCGGGAAGAACGCAATTGTTGTTGACACGCGATGAGAAACGGATGATCGAGAATGCACTGAAGCCAATGTTCGCTCTAATCCACTGGCATCACCCTTGTTTTGCTGCGGTCGGAGAACGAGTGAACTAGCTCGGAACAAGGTCCTTTTTCAAGCTCCGCTAGCCGCTTCAGCGTGCGATTCGGTTTGGTGTTGGCATTCGCGAAAAACGGTTATCGTTCCGTGGGTCGATGCGCGCGGTCACTTCGGTTGAAAATTCGTCGATGTCTTGGTTAAGCTTTTTTATTCGCTCCAACACCATCTTGTCCTGCTCACCTTTTTTACTTGCCAAAGTTTCAAATCTCTCCCCGTAAAGCGATTGATACTTTGCGTTGATCGCAGTCTGGTGAGCAGACATTGACTCCGAAAACGCAACCGTGAAAGCGCTTTCCAAGGCTTGAGCAAGATTGCTTTTCAGCTCTCCATGGGATTGACCGTTGGCGTCGACGAGGATCGTTCCCGTCACCTCAAGATCGTATGTCGAGGTCAGCGAAGCGTTCATTCGATCGATCAAGTCTTGATCAACGACTGCGTCAGACGCGGAAACCGTGAGGCAAACGCCCTTGTTGTGGAAACTAACGTTACATTTCCAATCCTCGTCGTCACGCTCCCAGTTGATCCAAGTCGACATTTTTCCGCCAACCCCATTCAGTTGGAGGTCCGGTAAAGCTACTCGCCAAGACGAATTCGGCTTGTCGACGTTCTTGATATCGACTGTTTCGATAGGATGCGTCATGGACTTCAATCGGCTAGCTTGAACAACGACGTCGTTATCTTCGCGTGTTATCTTGAATTGTGCTGTCGTAGGCCTTGCGGTAATGGTCTTTTCGGCCACCAAATGATCCAAGCGACCGCGAACCAACTGCTGCTGGCCGTCGATTAAAACGCTGCCCAAAATCAAGGTGCGATCGATTTGCCAAGTAGGAATGGACTGTGCATCGTGGACAAAAAAATCTCTACCACGTTGCGATCTAGCAAAGGTAAAGTCTGCCAAGGACACGGCAGTGGATCCAAGATCGCCGTACGTTTTCAACGTTTCGACTTGTTTCGAAATTAGGGATTTGACAAAGGCATCCGCTACTGTTCGGCATTGTGCTGTACAGTCTTTGACGCGCTTTTCAATCAAGACTTTATCGTGGGCCATGGCCTGTTCCATCAGCGACTTGTCATTCATTCGTGATTGCGATAGCTCATTGATGTTATTTTCGAGCGAAGGTAACTCGTCCCGCATCTGTTTTGCCCTGCGAGTCGAGTCCTGGAGCGTTTGAACGTCGCGAAGTGGATTGTCGAGAGCGCGCGCGTAGCTACGCATTTTCGAGATCGACTGTTCGATGTCTGCGACTTTTGCTTCGACGGCGGATAAATTCATAGCCCAGTTATTTTCGAGCTTCTTGGAAGCGTCTTCGATTTGAAGATCTTTGAGCAACGTATCCCAATTCGTTTCGCTTGGTTCTCGAAAGATTTGAGCTGACAGTATTGCCGAATCGTCATCCGTGCCTACCGTCAGGTCAACTTGAGGAAGTCGGTCTGGGGGTGTAGGAATCAAGGCGTTCTCTACAATCACTTCGGTGAAATACAGTCGACGTGTGAGAAGGCTTTTCCAAGATAGTTTGAACCATGTACGCTCAGTTTGCAGAATTGGGCTAGTCGGATTGTCGATTCTGGCAAGCGAAAATTTACGAGCGAGCCAAGCCTTATTCGAACGCTTAATTGATAGTGAATCTATTTGCGTTGAAACGCCGATCAACCGCTCAATCTCATTGTGCAAAAGCCAGCTTGAAAATGGGCCAATGCAGATTGCGGCGATAACGACGAGTGTTGCTATAGAGATCCACCGGCGACGTGTCATTCGCGACTCTCCCGATTAGCACTGTTGAGGTGCCACAATAAGAATCGCAATGACTCCTCGGCTGGATGGAAAGTAGACGAGGATGCTGTTTCAGTTATTGGAGATGCGGGCGCTTCGTCATTTCTGCTAACACCACCACGGTTCTCCCGGGGCGACATCGTCGGCGATTTTGATTTTGACGTGGCTGGCGTTTCGCTATTGGCAATTAGCTGTTCAGGCATGATTTCCTTATTCGAATCAAATGAAGTAACAAGACTTGGAATGCTGGGCTCCGGAATTCGCCGATCTGAAGTCGAGTCGTTCGATCGGAATCGAAGCACTTCGATCACGGTGTCGCGGACCATGCTACCTTCTATAAACTGTTTGCTTGGTTCGTAACGAATTGTCTCCACGGCATGAGCGAACTCTAATGGAGGATCCATGATCGTGGGTTTGCTGGGAGCGGCGTCTTCTGGAATATCAATTCGCAAATTGGCTGCTGGGAAAACCGAAGCGACTAATAACTGGGCTGTTGCCATTGGGGAGGGCGACGTCGTAAGTGGCGCTTCGGCTTCTGAAATCGCTGAATGATGATTGGAAACGGCAGCCGATTGGGCGGCAATGTCAAACCTAAGCCGGGCGGCTGGGCCGAATTGGTCGTCAAGCTCGATTGAGTCTTCTGACTCTTCTTCTACGAAAGGCAGGAACTCAATTTCGTCTTGCGAGACACCATCTCGTTCGACGTCGGCGTCATAATTGAATGCTGCAACGTGAAGCTGAAAAGGTTCCTGTTCTTGCTCAAACGAGGGTGAGACAGTATTCACTTCGCCAAGCGACTGTTGGTCGAGAGCAAGAGTAAATATCTCGTCAATGCGTTTCTGCATCATGCGTCGCTGGATTAAGCGCAAAGCGGACCTGCAAACTAACATGGTGACCGGATACGTTGTCAACCCGATCAAGAGGCTACCCAACACGACAGTGTTATGAATACCCAACCAGGATACCATGGGCATCGACATGGAGCGAAGCCAAAACTCTCGCATCGCTTCGGGCTTTAACAACGACAAGCCAATTTGATGAGCAATGGGGTCGGTCAACCAAGGAAGCAGGCTTACCAAGACTACGGTGAGAATGGTCGAAACGCGATGCAGGGGCAAGAAAAAAAGGCATGCTATGCCACCAACGGCCAACAAGTTATCTTTGGGGATTAGTCCAATGACAATGCCGTACGCTATCGAATGGGAAATCAAAGTTGGAGAAATACTCTTAGCTTCGACTTCCGCGTCGCTTTCTATTTTCAACGCATCAGTAAACATGCTGTCGACACCGTATGGCCAGCCGTCGCAAAATAATCTCGAAACGGTTCGAGTGCGTTGACGCGCACTAACCCTTAATTGGTCCTATCGATTGTTCGATATCGAAGGATTAGTCAAAGTAGGACGCTTTTTCTTAATAGCCCCAAACGTACACCCTATTGGGGGAATCCAAGGAAAGGTGGATAATTCAGGGGAACGCGGCACGAGGTTCTTTTGGATGACCAAAGGTGTCACTGCTAATGGGCCTAATAAGCAGAATCGGGATTTCAAAAGACGGAGTTGCGAAGCCAGATTAACAACCGATCGAAAATGCCAGCTAACCGTACGAGTTGTCACGTTGGAATTTCATCAAGCCGCTGTAGCCTACAAAGATAGCCATGAAAAAAGACACCCCCAGCCAAATTCGCGAACGTACATTTCTAGGTTGGCATCGACCTGTCCTTCACTCGGCTCGCGAATACTTGCTACAGCGATATTCCAAAGATGGCGAGTGGAATATGGATCGCGTTCTCTTGGTACTGCCCAGCTCGTTGGCCGTTCGTCGGCTAAGCGAACTGTTGGCGGAATCGGCTGATGAAGAGGATTTGTTGCTGAGGCCGCCGGAAATCGTCACGGTGGGTGCTCTTCCTGAGAAACTCTACCAAGCTCGGTTTCCTTTTGCGACAGACCTGTTTCAAATATTGTGCTGGTCCAAAGTTCTTCGTGCCTTTCCCAAAGAAGACTTGAAACCCTTATTAGTCGAAGTTCCTGCGGCAGACGATTTGCAACCTTGGCTAGAACTCGGCGGCATCTTATCGACACTCCACCGCGAGTTAGCAACGGACTTACTCTCCTTCGAAGATGTCGCAAACATGTTGCGCGGTAGTCGCGAGGAACCGCGTTGGCGTGTTCTGCAAGCCGTCCAGCGGCGGTATCTTGATGAATTGAGCAAGAACAAGTTTTGGGATATTCAAACCGCGCGTCAGATCGCGATCGACAAAGACGAACCAAGTACCGACCTCGACATTATCGTCATTGGAGCAGTGGACTTGAACCAAGCCCAGCGGCGATTTCTCGATGCGGTCGCAGATCGGGTTACTGCGCTGGTCGGAGCGCCAGAAAGTTGGCGGGATGGATTCGACCCCTACGGAGCTTTGAAGCCTGAGTTCTGGCAACAGATCCAAGTCGACGCGGAGGAAAGCCAACTGCATGTTCGCGGAACCGCTGTGGAAGCGGCTGAGGAAGTCGCTGTACAATTGGCCAAATTGGGGAATACTCGTTCTACCCAAGAAATAACCGTCGGCGTTCCAGACAACACACTGATTCCTTTATTGACGGAACAGTTGCAGCGAGCAGGTGTGACACCGCGATTTGGTCCCGGGATCCCGCTGGACCAATCAGGACCGGTTCGATTGTTGCGCGTTGTTTCCGATTACCTCGACGCCGGTGACTATCAATCGCTTGCAAGCCTCGTTCGCCTGCCTGTTATCAGTCAAATGCTAGAACGCTCAGGGCAACTACCAGCAGATTATTTGACGGTACTCGATAACTATTACAGCGAAACGCTCATTCGCTCGGTCAACATGGCCCAGTGGCCTCAACGGCTAGGAATGGAATGTGTTCAAGCGATCGTTTCTCAAATCGATGCGTGGGTGGCTCCGTTGCGACTTCCTTCGGCAACGTTGGCCATTTGGTCGGAAAAGATTCGCGATGTGTTGCGACGCGCTTACGAAGGAACTCAAGCTAATTTAGATATCGCAGCCGAAGAGTCTGTGTGGGATGCATTGTGCAAAGTCGGCTTGGCTGCTGAAGCGTTAGCCGACATACCGCAATCGTTTCAAATCGAAGCCACATTTACCGAGGCAATTGTATGGATATTGCGTCAGCTAACCCAATTACGAACACCGCCTCCTCCCAATCCAAATGCGATTGAGATGTTAGGTTGGCTCGATTTGGCGTTAGACGATACGCCAATACTGATACTGACCGGATTGCACGATGGAGTTGTACCCGAGTCGGTCAATGCGGATGCCTTTCTGCCAAATGATTTGCGAACCAAATTGGGGTTAGTCGACAATGCGCGACGTTACGCGCGCGACTGTTACGCTTTTCAGACGTTGATTCATTCGCGAGAGCAGTTAGAGATCGTTTTCCATCAATTGGGTGTGGCCGGGGATCCGGTTACCCCCAGCCGATTAATGCTGGCCGTCCCTGCCGAACAATTGGGGAAACGTGTCTTGTCGATGATTTCCCCCGTCACGCATCACTCGATCGGACGCATTGCCATTCAGTGGCATCCTCGACAGGGACAAACGGAAATACCTATTCCTTTGCCTGAACCGGTCGATCCCCCCACCGCTTTGTCCGTAACAGACTTTCGGAAATACATTGAATGCCCTTATCGATTTTATTTGAATCGAATTAAAAGGCTCGAAGCGATTGACGATCTCGCAGACGAACTTGGAGCAAACGTTTTCGGCTCCGTCATGCACGCTTGCTTAAGTGGATTAAAAGGGTCGCCGGTCGAACAGAGCGAAGATTCGGAAGCGATTGCGAAATGGCTTTGCGAAGAGTTGGATCGACTCGCACTAGAGCAATTCGGCTCGTCGATGATACCGGCTGTGCAAATCCAAATGGCTCAAGCACGCTTGCGACTAGCAGCTTTCGCAGAAAAGCAAGCAGAGCATATTCGTTCGGGCTGGCGAATCTGGAAGACGGAAATAAACATCTCAAATTACGGCGTAGCGGAATTCGATGTCGATGGCGTTCCGATGAGATTGAGAGGTCAAATCGACCGAATCGACCACCATTTAATGCGAGGCGAATGGGCTATTTGGGATTACAAGACAAGCGATACCGGCAAGAAACCCGTATCGGTTCATGTTTCCAAAGGGAAATGGAAGGACCTGCAACTACCTCTGTATCGGCATTTGATTCGGGTGATTGAAGAAATTGATGGGACGGTGAAACTCGGCTACATCAACTTGCCCAAGTCCGCTGCGGAGACGGCATTTGTGTGGGCGGATTTTAAAGACGAGGAGTTGGCACAAGCGGACGAAAAAGCGCGAGAGATCATTCGCTCCATTCGAAATAACGTCTACTGGCCGCCGAACTATCAGAATATTCCGGAATGGGATCCGTATGGTTCCATCTGTCAAACGAATCTTGCGCGCCGCTGGGATCCGTCCCTTGCACAAGCACCGCGACCGGTTGAACAAGAGCAGCCAGGCGAGATTCCAGAAGCAGCCGGCGACAAAGTACCGGTGCAGACGAATTCGGATTCTCCAGTTCCAAATGAAACGCAACCCACTGACGATTCACTTCAAGAAGCGTTCCAGCTTCGGCAAGTTGCGGCCAACGTCAGCGGCCCTCCAATGCACTTGCACTACCGAACGCCGACGGTCAATGGGACGCCGCCAGCCGAGTGGTTCAACCCCTTGGTCATACGCGCTTCAGCAGGCACAGGTAAAACGTATCAATTAGCGCTGCGGATGATTCGTCTGCTGTTCACCAACCAGCCGCTTGATCATGTTCTGGCCACGACGTTCACGCGCAAAGCTGCCGGTGAAATCCTCAAACGCGTGTTAGGAGACTTGGCTCAGTCGTTAATGGATGACAAGAAATTCGCGCAGCTTCGCGACAGCCTGTCACCCCTTGCGATAACCGTTGAAGACTGCCAGCAACAGCTTGCTCGGCTTTGTAGCAATTTGCACCGCTATCGAGTCAGCACGCTGGACGCATTTTATTCGCAGCTTGCACGCAATTTTTCTCTGGAACTGAATTTGCCGCCGGGCTGGACGATGGCGGATCCTTTCCAAGAAAAGCAAATTCGCGATTTGGCCATTTCCAAAATGTTCGATGCGCAGGACCATCAACATCTGCGAAACTTGCTGTCCATGCTATTCAAAGGTGAAGCTGGACGTGGGATACAAAGCCAGATTCGGGACGTGGTGGAGTCGGGCTACGAATTGTTCCGCGTCACAAAACCCGAAGCGTGGCAAGTCTTTCCAGTTCCAACGTCGCCCACCACGGAAGAAGTGGAAGCCGCTCTCGACCTTGCTTCCAATTTCACATTCAACCACAAAAATATTGTGAGTTCGGTCACCGGAGTCGCCGAAAAGATCAAGAAAGAGGATTGGACAGGCGCTCTGAATTCGACGGTTCTCAAGAACTGCTTCGATCATCCTTTTGAGCTTTACAAAAAGCAAATGAGTGCGGAGTTGACTCGCGCTGCGCAGGTTTTGCGAAAATTCGCCGTTCATCAGGAGTTCAACATACGGCGAATTCAAACGCAAGCAACCTTTGAGCTTCTGACGAGCTACCATCATCAACTTGAAGAAGTGAAGCGACGCAGGCGCACGCTGACCTTCGACGATATATCCCATCGACTGTCGGATTGGATTGGGCGTCTCGAAGAGGAAACAGCGCGGGCGAATGCGCAAGCGGTGGATGGACAAGTGGATGCTGCGGAGATTGCTCGGATCGATTGGCGCATGGATGCTCGGATCGATCACTTGCTGTTAGACGAATTCCAAGATACTGCCCCCAACCAATGGAAGATCATTCAGCCTTTCGCAGAAGCCATCGCGCGCGAAAATCTCCGACGCGATCGATCGTTTTTTTGCGTCGGTGATATGAAGCAAGCGATCTACGGCTGGCGTGGTGGCGTCGCGGAGATTTTCGGCGAAGTGAGCTCGCGGTTGCGTGGGATCATCCAGGAGCAATTGACCAAAAGCTGGCGAAGCTCTCCCGAGATTATCAACTTTGTAAATCGGGTTTTTCAGAATCTGCATCTCCACGAAAACTACGGGGACGGCCAGGCAGCGATCGATATTTGGAAAGAGCGTTTTGTTGCTCATGAAACGGCAAAGTCTTTTTCTGGTTTCGTAAAATTAAGCACCGGATATAAGCCGGTTGGCAAAAACTCCGACGAGTCCGATGACGAGCCTGGGCTTATGGAGTTATGTGCAGACGAAATCAAAGAATTGGTAAGCAAAAATAACCATGTCAGTATTGGCGTGCTGGTTCGTCGCAATGTTGAAGTTGCTGAAGTGATTCATTTACTTCGCGAGCATCGCATCGATGCCAGTCAAGAAGGCGGAAACCCCTTGACGGATTCTGCCGCTGTCGAGTTCATGATGAGCCTGTTGCGATTGGGCGATCATCCAGGCGATCGTGTCTCGGCATTTCACGTGGAGTCGTCAGGGCTGCTTGACAAGCTCCATAACGAAAACGGCGAAGGATGCCATAGAATAGCGGAGTTGTCTCGGGAAGTTCGACTGCGCGTGGATCAGATCGGAGTTGGGCCTTCGTTGGCATATTATGCCGAAGCAATCGCGCCCCTGTGCAATTTGCGGGATCAGCAGCGATTGGAGCAGTTGATTCAGCAAGGCTACCAGTACGACACGGGGCGGCCATCGCGTATTCGTGACTTTGTTATGTTCATTGAACAGCAAAAGATTGCAACGCCAAGGCCAGCACAAGTGCGTGTTATGACAATCCATCAGTCCAAGGGATTGGAGTTTGACGCGGTTTTCTTGCCCACGATACCAAGTCAAAATACATTGCGAACGCCAACGCTGCTGGCACGAATTCCAAACCAAACCGAACGACCAGATGGCGTCATTCGTTATTTGCCAAAAGAACTGCTGCCTTACGTCGATGATGAATGGCGAGCCGTTCATCTGGACTTTGCCATCAAGGACTTAACGGAGAATTTGTGTTTGTTCTACGTTGCATTGACACGCGCCCGACGCGCACTTTATCTGTATTCGGAGCCGCATGAAAATCCAAGCCGCTCGTGGAGTTCAGTGCTCTGTTCAATTCTTGATACAACGGGCGAATTGCGGAACACGGAAAATTGCATAGTCTATCAATCCGGTGATGCTGCTTGGTATGAAGGTGTTGTTGGCGATGGAGCCGAGCAGACGAATTTTTCGGATGATGCTCCCCATGCGGTCGACGGACCATTAGAGGTCCAAGATGCTTCGGAAGAGACTCTTCGCGTGCAATTGGTTCCGGGCGAGTTGGGCCGTTTGCAGCGAATGCGTCCAGCGTTGCGTCCTTCGTCTGCGGGCGAAGCTCGTTTGGTCGCACTTGACAAAGCGCTAGACACCAGCCAGTCCATGGGGCAAATCGTAGGGACTTTGGTTCATCGTTGGTTTGAGGAAGTTATCTGGCTAGACGATTTTCAATTTGATCGGGGTCATCTCCGGTCGTTGGCAATCGCCGCCTTAACTCCCGAACTATTGCAGCTAGTTAATATCGAAGAATGGCTTGACCAATTCCAAACATGGTTGTCAGCGCAATGTATCCATGGGTCCATTGGCCGTTCTCGCTACGAGCCGTGGCGAGCGTCTGGAGTGACACGCCTCGAAGTAACGAACGAAAGAAACTTGCTAGAGATACTTGATGGTGGTTTGGTTCGCGGGTCAATCGACCGACTGGTGTTGGGTTACAAAGGCGAACGTATCGCGTTTGCCGAAATACTCGACTATAAGACAGACACTTACAACAGCGACACGCCGTTGGCGGTTTGGACGGAAGAACGCGCCGCGCACCATGCTCCGCAATTGCAAATGTATCGGCGAGTATTGGAAAAGCAATTTGGGTTGCCCGAGAACCGAGTCGGGATGACCCTCATCATGCTCAGCGGCGATGCAATGGTTCCGATTGCTACGTCCTCTAGTCCCCATTCCATTGCCCACCACGATCCAGATTTCGTTACAGTACAAAGAAATGCGACCGCGACGGACAGTGAACAAGCACCGGAGTTAAAACAGGCAAACGCAGTTAGCGATGACGAAGATCGACAACTACTGTTGTTTTAAACTGCTGTTTTAGGTGAGTACATTCCAAACCAAAGGGAACGCGATGTCGAGTCTTCGATTCATTCATGCCGCCGATTTGCACTTGGGTAGCCCAATGCAAAAACTGGAGTCGTATCCCGGTGCGCCGGCGGATCAGATGCGCAACGCGACAAAGGATGCGGTCGACAATCTCGTTGACTTGGCGATCGATCACCAAGTGAATGCTTTGTTGATTGCCGGGGACATCTACGATTGCCAGTGGAAAGATATCGGTATTGGACTTTGGTTGATGGAACAAATGCGGCGGCTAGAGCAAAATGGGATAATGGTTTGCTTGATACGCGGGAATCACGATGCAATCTCCGTCGTTCGCAATACGATTCCGTGGCCCAAAAACGTCATTGAATTGCCTGCCGATCGTGCAGCGACACAACTACTTGAGTGCGGGCTTGCAGTGCACGGACAGTCATTTGCACGCGAAGCGGTGACGGAGGACCTTGCAGCGGGGTACCCGGATGCCAAGTCCGGATATTTCAACGTTGGTTTGCTGCATACGAGTTTATCTGGCAACGCAGAGCACGATCGCTATGCAGCTACCAACCTGCATGTCTTGCGACAACGTGGCTACGACTACTGGGCGTTAGGGCATATTCACATGCGCTCGGAGGAGTCGGTTGACCCTCAGGGCACTTGGGTTGGGTATAGCGGGAACACGCAGGGCAGGAGCGTTCGCGAA
Organism: Pirellulaceae bacterium; assembly: GCA_031374825.1. Taxonomy (GTDB): domain Bacteria; phylum Planctomycetota; class Planctomycetia; order Pirellulales; family Pirellulaceae; genus JANMGV01. Next base: position 82,388 of record JANMGV010000199.1, on the reverse strand, counting down.
TGTGGAGCAAAAGGATGTTACTTAATTGAAGTCAAGAACGGCAGTGTCGCGAATATCGAATTCTTGCCGACGGACGTGGCTCGTTGGCATATTGTCGAAGTTGACTTGACAGATGTCGAAACGCTTTCGGATTTGACCATCGCTACAAAACGCAGGATGCAGCAGTTGCAAGCTCAAGTTCCAGATCGAACCCTTGCAATTCGGATTCAAATGACGGGACGCACCAAATTGCATGCCGAGGCTAGCAAGCCCAAGTTCAAATCGGATGTGGACTTGGCAATCAGAAACGCGGCAAACGAACTCGGAAAAATGTGGATTGAAAAGATTCAGTTTGCAACTTCTATAATTCGTTCGGCCCAAGTACAAAAAGACTTTGACGAAGTCGTGCAACAATTAAGGGTCACGTTCGACGCGATCGAGCACGACGAGAGTTTCTTGAGAGATTTCGATACTCAGGTCGCAATCTTGAAAAAACATGCTGGCGATGTGCTGAGCGATAATATTTGGAACAAACCTGCTGCCGAAGTGTTACCTAGCCTCAAAGAGTCCTCGATCAATCTCTTGGCTTCCGAACTCGAGTCGACGGGAGGTAGTCAATGAGAATCGATAAGCTCAAGCTTACAAATTACGGCGTTTTCAAGAATTCTTCGTTCGACTTTAACAAATCGCCGTTCGTTCTAGTTTATGGGCCGAACGAAGCGGGGAAATCCACCTTGCTTCAATCGCTGCGCGAATCGTTGTTTGGTATGTCGACGTCCAGCGAGATCACTGGTCCCAGAACTTTGGCCGAAGTATCTGCGACTTTCGCAAACGGAGAAGAAATTCATTATCGACGCCGGCGAGGTCGCAAAGATCTCGTCGAGGGCGAGTATGGTTCAGGTAGCAAAAAAATTGACGAAACCCAACTGTTGCGATTGCTTGGGCCGTTGGACGTCAACGCATATCGATCACTCTTTGGTTTTTCGCTTGAGGAATTATCCCGAGGTCAGCAATCACTTGCTGGGCTCAGTCTGACCGAAGCCCTGCTTGGCGTAAAGCGCGGTGCCTCGTTGGACTGGAAGACTACCAAGAAGTCACTGGTCGAGCGTCGCGACAAATTGATGACCGCTCAAGGACGAACTCAGGAGATACTCAAGCTTATCGGTCAAATTCGCGAATTACAAAAGTCGATCGACGCGGCGACAACCTTGCCACAGTCTTATCTTTCAACACGCCAACAATTAGATTCGGTCGATGCAAGACATGCGCTACTATCTCGCGAACTGAAGGAGCTAACGGCCAGTTTAGATAGTTGCGACCGACTTGGGAAAGCGTTACCCATTGCTCAGCAATTGACCACCGAACGATCGAAACTCAAGCAGTTTGTCGTGCCCGAACAATTGACGAGGGCTTGGAATGATCAATGGCGTCATTACCAATCGCAGATCGAGCAAATTACGCAAACTGAAATCGCGTTGAATCGAGAAGTTGCCGAAATTGAAGCTGAAGTGGAGCGGACCACTCAGATCGATACCCCCTGTGTCGAAATCGATACAATTCGTCGATTGGCTATTCAAGCTGTCGCGAACGATGATTTGAAATCGCAATTGGAAATGCTGCAAAGCGAGTTGCGAGAGGTCGTAGCGAAAGAAAAAGAATTGGCCGACACCATCGACCCGGAAATCGTGTCAGTCCTACCAAGCGAGTTCCAAGTGACTCGAATCATGAAGGACGATTTGCGCGACATCGTTGAACAGATTCGCGAGGCAACGCGCACCGCTGCCGTCCTCGACTCACGCATCGCGGAGACAAGAGCGGCTATGGAAAAACTGGGGAGTGCTGTGCAAGAACCAGAAGAACGCGCGGAGAACCTCAGTTCCCTGAATGAGCTGATCCACGGCTGCCGCGATTTTCTAAGAAGCATCCATCTTTTCCAACAGACCCACGCTCGCGCAAACCGAGAAGCGGCAGAAGTGGAGAAAATTAACGTGCAGTTGGTCGATGTTACCGGCGAGTTGTTTGAACAAGTTCATGTTGACTTGTTGCCCATCGATTCCACGATCGAAGAACTTGCAACGAATTGGTGCAACTCTCAGCAAGAATACGAATCGCTTGATCGCCAGCACAAGCAAGCAATTCGCACGCTTGAGGAAATTCGTAGCACAAAGGAAAAACTCGCGGACGAGCGTCCAATTGCCAGCCTGGAAAACTTACGTGGAATGCGTGTGCGTCGAAAAGAATTGTGGGACCAATTGCAGACTTTGCAGTATCAGTCCTCAAAAGAGCAAGACTCCCTGTTTGGTATAGAAATTCAAAACGCTGTGCAGTTGTACTGGGATCACTTGGCGCAGGAAGATGCAATGGTCGATTCGATTTTAGCCAACGTTCAAGAATTTGCTCTTCGCGAACAGCATGCCACAGATTTCCGTAAGGCAATTAGCGAAGTGGAGCAATTAGCATCGCAATTGCGCGATGCGAAATCGAAGTACGACTCCGCTCAGTCCCAGTGGCAACAAGTTTGGCAAGCCTGCAGTGTCGTTCCACGCGAACCGAGCAAGATGCGATCCGTCTCCGGTCTATTGCGTCGCCGCCATGAACTCGGTCAGTCGATTACGCAAAGTCATGCAGACTCAGAATCCTTGTCGCAACGTTGGCGTGAATTGGAAACAAAGATCGATGTTTTTCATCCCTCCGATTCCTTGACCGAATCCGAAAGTCGTTCACCGAAAAAAGTATCCGTAGCCGATGCATCGACACCGTTGACGATTCGCGTTGCCGACTTGGAAGACGAGGTCCAAAGCAATCTAAACACGCTTGAGAGTTTCCAGTCAAATGCGATCAAGTCGGAGGCGACACGTGCCGCTAATCAAAATCAATTCGTCATACTTCAAACGAGTTTACAATCCCTCGAAAGCGAGCGAGTCCAAGCGATAAAGAGCCATGAAACTTTTTTTGGCCATTATCGCAACTCATTGAATGGTTATCATTTGCCCGAGTCGATTAAACATGACGACACTCTTGATGTTTTGGGGCGTCTCGAAGAGTTGTCGACTCTTCGCAAAGATGGAAATCAGCTAAAAAATCAAATCGCACAGTTGGAGAAAACGATCGAGTCGTTTTACCAAGAGATCGAGCAAGCACTGCGTACCGAACCTTCGATTGTTGTGTCCGATAAGGGGCCAGAGAATGTGGCTCAATTGTTGCAAGTCCAAGAGAAATTGAATCAAGTTGCAATGCAACGCGAGGCACTGCAAAAATTAGCGACGCGTAATGAGGAGAAACGCAAACAACTTGCCGCCAATGGGAAAGACCGAGGCGACAAGATGTCAGCATTAGAGACTTTAGCCAAGTTGCTTGGATTGGAAAACGTGGAGCAAGCACAAGCGTTGTCGAAAAAGGCAGAGGAATACTGGGTTCTAATGGCGGCAGTGAGCGAACGTGAAAGGCAACTGGAAGCTTTCGCACACGGTCGGTCATTGGATGCTTTCATGGGTGATTTGGCTGCGACAAGTGAACAGGGAATTCAGCAAAATGATGAAAGGCTGCAAAGCGAATTGCAAGAAAAGCAGAAGAGCTACGATCGGCTGTTGATCGAAAAAGGTAACCTTGAACAGCAATTGCGACAGATGGTAGACGACGAGCGCGTGACGAGAATGACGATGGAGTTGGAAAGTCTTCAGGCGAAACTGGATGAAATGTCGCGAGAATGGATGGTCCTGGCGACTTCGATTTTGCTTCTCGATCGTAGTTTGGAAGAGTTTCGAAAGAACCAGCAGGGTGCGATTATGGAGTTGGTTCGGAAGAATTTTTCCAAGCTAACCATGGGGCGTTATATTGACGTTCAAGCGGACCGTTATGCGGAACATACTTTCCATGTTGTCGATCATGACCAAGAGACAAAAAAACCTGAGCAACTCAGTCAAGGTACACGGGAGCAACTCTATTTGGCGTTGCGATTTGCATTTGTTCAGCAATATTGCGGGCAACATGAACCACTGCCGATCGTCATGGATGATTGCTTTGTCAATTTTGACGACAATCGTTTGGCGCAAACACTCGAAGCCGTTCATCACATTTGCAAAGAATCCCAATGCATCGTCTTGTCATGCCATCGCCGAACGGTGGATGCGGTAAGACAAATTGTGCCCGATGCTCACATTATTGTGTTAAAGGACCCAGTCAATGTAAATCAAGCGTAGGGCCAGCCAAATCCGTTTGAGTCTCGCAATGCCCATGTTTCAATGAGGAACTGGTTTGTCGAAGTAGTGAGCGTACCCGAAATATTTGTATGATGCAGCGAACAATATGAATGGGGCATCGATAGCGGCGTTCTTCGTTTATGGAACTCTAAAGAGTAACCAGAAACGTGGCCAAATGTGGCCGCGTATACCGTTGCGAGTACGCACTGCTATTGCTCGGGGAATCCTATTTGATCTAGGGCCTTATCCGGCTATGGTCTCAGGAGATGATTGGGTTTCTGGCGAACTCTGGGAGTTTGAATTGCAAGATATGAATTCCGTTACCGAACGGCTGGATTCAATCGAAGGTTATCGTATTGGCTCGGCCAGCAACTTGTACGAACGAGATATCGTCCTGACTCGCGTCTCCGACTCGAAGGGGCTTGAACAGGAGATTCCAGCGTACACGTACTTCTACGGGGATTCGAAAATCGCGCAAAGCAATCGACGGATCGAGGAAAGAGTCACTGTGCTTGGACGAGCTTGCAGTGCGTGGCCCGATAGCCAGACGAATTTGAGACGGGTAGCGCTCGACGCCTAAATGATACCTGTCAAGAATTTGTTTGATAATCGGCGGTAGTCACGAGACGAATGGATCAGGACGAAACCTGCGTTCGCTCTTTAGCGCGTCGCATTGCGTTGTTCCGTTTTGCAAGAATTGGCATGAAGAATAAATAGATCCCAGTTAACCACAATCCCAGTACGATAATTGCAACCGGCAGGAAGACTGCTAATTTCAAGGATGGATGAAACCAAGAGCCATCGTGCAACGATTCGATCAAGTCTGATCGGCGGTAAGCCGTTTGGAGTACTTTTCCTGACGCGAGATCGACTTGAACTTCCCACCGCTTCGTCGATTGAACTTTAGCGACACCCTTGCTGGGTTGGATATCGATCCGCTCAACATCGGACCAATCAGAAATCATGGCTTCAGGTTGAGACCGCGCGGCAATCAGCAAGCTATCAAATCCAATCGTAGGAGTTTTGGATTCGCCCTTTTGTGTTGGCGGTTGAATCCAAGTTACCTGCTTTTTGACTTGCAGCAACATGCCGGTCACAATCACGATCAAAAACGGCAGGGCGACAATCAAAGCTCCCCAACGGTGTAGTTTCCGATTCCATATTCGCCAATTCATTTTGCTTCGCCAAGACATCATTGATGTAAAGTCATTCTTTGAGGTGTAAGATACCATTCTCGATTGTTAGTTTATACCTACCCGAAAATGTAAGCCTTCACAATGCGACGAGAAGATCTACAGCGAAAACTCTTTCCGAATGGTATCCCGCAACTATGGTGCCCTGCCTTGACGCACTTTCGAAAAGCACATGAACCCGACTGTCATCGCATGCGGATGCACTTGCAGCACATTTCCAATCACGCGAAGGCACTTTTAATTCCCGGCTCAACTGGCGAAGGTTGGGAAATGTCGGACAACGACATCCGACAAGTTCTCGAAATGGTTCTTGAAATGGCAGAATCGTTCGGAATTTACGTCCTGGTCGGTATCCTCAAAACGAATTTGCAGGAAGTGTTGGCTTGCATGCAGAGCCTTGAGCACTTCCAAGGCCATTCGGCGTTTGTGGGGTTTACGGTGTGTGCACCCAAAGGCAAGGACTTGAGCCAAGCCGACATCCTGGAATCGATGGAGCGAATTCTAGATACGGGATTACCAACAGCTTTATACCAATTGCCTCAAGTTACAGGCAATGAAATGTCGCCAGAAACGGTTGGCAAGTTAGCTTGCGACTACGAAAATTTTATTTTGTTCAAGGACACGAGCGGTCGCGACCAAGTTGCCAATAGTGGCGTCGATTTGCGCGGTGTTTGGATGGTGCGAGGTGCCGAGGCCGGTGGTTATTCCGGTTGGTTGCGATCTTCGGGAGGACACTACGATGGTTTCTTGCTTAGTTCGGCGAATGTGTTTGCAAAACAACTTGCCCAAATCATCGAACTTAGCCAACAAGGTCGAATTCAAGAAGCTGCGGACTTAGCCGATACCATTCGTGGAGTTGTTCAATCGGCCTTTAATTTAGCCACGGCAATTTCGGCTGGAAATGTATTCACCAACGCCAACAAATTGTTAGACCACGTCATGGCCTTCGGATCGCAATGGCAATCGGAGCCGACTCCGATGTTAATCTCGGGGATGCGGCTTTCTATGGAGCACTGCACAAAAGCTGCGGCGTTGCTCGAAGAATCGGGCTTCATGCCTGACGTGGGATACATGATGAAGTAAACTTGCCGCTTTGAGATTAAAACCATTTACGAAAACTGTTGGTAAGGCTGAGCGTGCTGATCGAGCGAATTGGTTGTCGACTTTCTAAACAAATGAATTCTTGTTAGACAAAAAGGTAACGAAGATGACGTGGATGCATCAGTTTGCGAAGATGATTTTATTAATGGCGAGCGTTGTCGGCGGCCTAATATGTGGAATGCCTGATGCGACGGCCAACGATCCGGTCGAGCAGTTTCGTGCCGCGCTGGATCATGCTCAAGGCGATCTTGCCGAATTGGTCACCTCCGAACTCCTACAAGCTCCTTTGACGCGAGAACAAGCCCGTCAAGTTATCGATCTTGCTGTAGCTTCTTTTGTTAAGCAACAGTCCGACGCGATGCGGGAAAGAATCGAAAAGAAATCTTTGACGGTCAATTCCAAGGAACTTAAATGGCTCGAAAGACGATTCGGTGACAACCCAGCGACGGGGCATTCGCTGTTCATTTCGATGCATGGCGGGGGCGGTGCTCCTAAAGCAGTGAATGATTCTCAATGGAAGAATCAAATTCGACTGTACGAGCCTAAGGAAGGGATCGTCATAGCACCGCGTGCTCCCGGCGATACGTGGGATTTATGGCATCAATCGCACATCGACACGTTGTTTGACGAGCTGATTAAGACCTATTCAATAGCCGAAGGTATCGATCGGAATCGAGTTTACTTGCTTGGTTATTCGGCCGGGGGTGATGGCGTATTTCAACTCGCGCCGAGAATGGCGGATCGATTTGCAGCCGCCAGTATGATGGCCGGTCATCCGAATGAATCGCAGCCATTAGGACTTCGCAATCTCCCCTTCGCAATTTTCATGGGTGGCAACGATGGTGCATACAATCGAAACGAAGTCGCCAAAAAATGGGCTACTCAACTCGATGAGCTACAGAAATCAGATCCTGCGGGCTACGTTCACGACGTCCACATTTTCGAAGGCAAAGGGCACTGGATGGACGGCGAAGATCGCATCGCTCTAGATTGGATGCAGCAGTATACACGGAAGACCATGCCAAATAAAATTGTCTGGAACCAAGACGATGTGATCCATACTTCATTTTATTGGTTGAGCACTGCCAGCAAAGAACTGGCTGCAGGTCAGAAGATCGTTGCGGAGCGAGATGGTAACTCCATACGACTCACTGGCGAAACGCCGAAGGAACTGACTTGCTGGTTCGATGACGATACGACCAATTTCGAAGATCCAGTAGAAATTAGCTGGAACGGACAAGTTGTTTTTAATGGAAAACTATCGCGAACAGCCAACTCCATTATTGGCTCGCTGATCCTCCACTCTGACCCAGTTCGAATCGCAGTAGGCAGCCAAACCGTCAAGCTGGTTGAAAAATGAGTTGCGGAAATGAAAGCTGATGGATCGAAAGTGTTCGGTCCGTCGATTCTTATTTGGACTTGGAAACATCTTTTGCGGTTACGCGTAATTGGAATTACGTGGCGGACGTGTCGCTTGGCGGCTCCTGTTGAGGGGCGGACTTGGGGAGGCGGCCAGCGTTTTTTAAAGCGATTCGCAGCAAGTACTCGACCTGCGCATTGACGCTCCGGACTTCGTCCTCGGACCATTGCCTAAGGGCGGCGAGGATTTGCGGGTCAATGCGAAGCAAAAAAGAATCACGCGCCACTTGAATTCTCCAAAATTCCGCTCGTCATTGCGGTTACAGAAAATCTATCCGCAATCGCTGAAGCGCCTTTGATTTTCATGGTACTCAGTACAGCGAACCGGCATTGATCACGGGTTGTGCATGACGGTCGCTGCACAAGACTACGAGCAAATTGGATACCATCACCGCTTTCCGTTCTTCGTCGAGCTCTAAAACTTTATCGCGTGAGAGATGCTCAAGTGCCATCTGGACCATTCCTACCGCGCCTTCGACAATCTTGGTACGAGCAGCCACGATCGCTTGTGCTTGTTGCCTTTGTAACATGGCCGCCGCGATTTCTGGGGCGTAAGCAAGATGGCTGATACGCGCTTCGATCACCATAACGCCTGCTTTTTCAAGTCGTTCTTGGATATCTATCTTTAGCTGATCGCAAATGTCCCCAGTGGAACCGCGAAGCGAAACTTCGTGATCGTGACTATCGTACGGATGACGGCTTGCAAGGCTGCGAAGCGCGGCCTCACTTTGGACTGCCATGAAGTCCTCGTAATCGTCGACTTGAAAGAGAGCCTCGGCTGTATTGACGACTTTCCATACGACGACTGCAGATATCTCGATTGGATTGCCGTCCCGGTCGTTGACCTTGGATGGCACGCCTCTTGTTCGGATTTTCTGAGAAACGATCTGGCCTGCCGCGTCTTTCTTCTCGGGCGTCGTTGTGGAACCGGTTTCGAAGTTCCGAATCCTCAGCGAAATCCTTTTTTTGGAATAAAACGGATTCACCCAGTAAAAAGCCGATTCAAGCACACTGCCTTTGTACTCCCCAAACAGAAGTAAAACTCTCGCTTCGTTCGGAGCGACTGCCATCAATCCAAACAGACCTACGAATCCTGCGATTGCACTACCGATTGCCATCGCGACCAGGACACCGGTCATGAGGCCGCCAAGAGTGCTTGCGAGATTAACGGCAACTGCAATGATCACCGGACCTGCTAACATCAGCCCTAAGGAACAAGCTAGAGGAAACCAACCTGAAATGGGACGGAACGTTTTTTCTTCGTGCATAAAACAAACCCTTCTTAGCAAAATCACAAACTTTTACGAGATATCAAAGTGATATCACAATGATATTCGTTTTTCAATAGGAATATTGGAAGAAAATGATTCGTTCTAAATGATTATCGTGGAGGAGTTTAGGTGGATCGCGTTTTCGCTCTTTTCGTCGAACCGAAGACGGGCGTTACACAAAAAAGCCCATGCAAATAGCATGGGCTTTGGATTTCGCGGAGCAAAGAGTTTAATGAGGCCGAGTTAGCTAACCAATTGGCCAGCAGGTTTGAGTCGACGTCGTTCGTTTTCGCGAAGGTAGATTTTGCGAAGTCGAATGATCTTTGGCGTGACCTCTACCAGTTCGTCATCTTCGATGTACTCCAAAGCAGCTTCCAGGAACAAGGTCCGCGGTGGTTTTAGGATGATGTTTTCGTCGTTACCAGCCGAGCGGATATTGGTAAGTTTCTTTTCGCGGCAGGGATTTACGACTAAATCGTTGTCTCGCGCGTTTTCGCCGACCAACATGCCTTCGTAGACTTCGTCATTCGGTGCAACAAAGAGTTCCGAGCGTTCTTGCAGACCGAACAGTGTGTAAGGCACTGCACGACCGGAAACCATCGAGACCAAAACTCCGTTGGAGCGACGCGGGAGATCCGCCTCCATTGGTCGGTAACCCGAGTAGCGGTGATGGATGATTGCGGTACCTTGTGTTGCATTCAGCATGCGTGTGCGCAACCCGATCAATCCACGCGCTGGAATTTCGAATCGCAGCAAAGTGAATTCGCCACGCGGGCTCATTTCTGAAAGCGTCCCTCTGCGGTTTCCAACCATTTCCATGACTGGCCCAACACGATCGGTCGGGACTTCGACAGTCAGCGTTTCAAATGGTTCGTGAGTTTTTCCATCGATCTGGCGCAGTACAACAGTCGGTTTGCCGACGGACAGTTCAAAGCCTTCGCGTCGCATTGTTTCGATCAAAACGGACAAGTGCAAAACGCCGCGTCCAGCAACTACAAAGGCATCAGAGTTCTCGAGTTGACGAACGCGAAGTGCAACGTTCTTTTCAAGTTCTTTCTCTAAACGATTTTTGAGTTGACGCGTAGTGACGTATTTTCCATCTCGCCCAGCGAACGGCGAAGAGTTAATGCTGAAGATCATCTCCAGCGTTGGTTCGTCGACTCGAAGTCGTTGCAGTGCGCGAACTTCGCCACGTTGACAGATCGTGTCGCCAATTTCGACTTTTGCCATACCGACGATCGCGACAATATCACCCGCAGTAGCTTGTTCGACGTCGACTCGTCCTAATTTATCGAAAACGGAAATCGTCGCGACTTGAGCAGGTTCGATGTGGTTTTCTTTGGCGAGATCGACAGGCATGTTGCGACGAATAGTGCCGGCTTGGATTCGACCGATGGCGATACGTCCAACGTACTCCGACCAGTCCAAGTTCGTAACTAACATTTGCAAGGGCGCATCCGGCTCGACTTCGGGACCGGGGATTTGGTCCAACATCATGTCGAGCAAAGGTTGCATATCCGTACCACGAACTTTCCAGTCCTTCGTAGCGTAACCTTCACGGCCCGAAGCGAAAATATGGTCGAAATGTTCCATGTATTTCTCGCCTCCCAAGTCGACGAGCAACATCAGGGCTTCGTCCAGGACTTCAGCGCAACGAGCGTCGGGGCGGTCGATTTTGTTGATGACGACGATAGGTTTGACGCCCACTTCAAGTGCTTTGGACAAAACGAATCGCGTTTGCGGCATCGGGCCTTCGGCGGCATCGATCAACACCAGCGCACCGTCCGCCATTCGCACGACCCGCTCAACTTCACCACCAAAGTCCGCGTGGCCAGGTGTGTCGATCAAATTGATTTTCACGCCGCGGTAAGGCAGCGCAATGTTCTTGGAAAGGATCGTAATGCCACGTTCCCGCTCCAAATCGTTGTTATCGAGAATTTGAGTGCCTTGCAATTGCGAATCGCGAAACTGACCGCTTTGTTTCAGGAAACAATCAACCATGGAGGTTTTCCCATGGTCAACGTGTGCAATGATTACGATGTTACGGATATCTTCTCTTCGCATTGTTCCTCGAAACTCAAATTCAATTTGTTATATAATCTGCAGAGTTGAAAACGTTCAACTCAAAGCTACTTCTTCGGGAATGACGCACCAAACGCTGGCACGTCGGAATTGCAATTGAAAAATCTTTATTGTGAATCGGTGCTCGACCTTTCGGGATCAATGGTCGTGGTCGTGATCATGCCCGTGGTCATGCTCCAACTTGCACGATTGTTCTTTGCCATCGATTGTCACCACCAACGTCGCTTTGACGCCTTCGCCCACTCCGAGCGCCGTAACGAGTTCGGGGCTTTTAATCGTAAAAACCGAATTGGCGATCTTGTGTTCATCCGAACTGGCATCTAGCTGATACATTTTCTTTAGGTTTCCGGTTACTTCCAAGTCAACTCGCACGCTATCTACTTTAGCGCCTTCGGAGACGGCTTCTTCCATGAAAACGGTTACCGTACCTTTTTCGTCGTCGTGCAACCATTCTGCATGTTCACCGCTGGGTTCCAGATGGACTAGGTGCCCTCCGTGTTCGCCTTCGTCGCCATGAGCGTGATTGTGCGCATCTGCTGTTGTCTTTGTGGTTGTCGACGCGGAGTTAGTCGAAGCGGATGTAGTCGAAGCGGATGTAGTCGAAGCGGTCTTGGTAGAAGCAGGTTCGCATCCCGAGAAAAGTGTAAGACCGGCAATTGCAACGAACGCCATTATTACCGAAGGCAAACCGATTCGTCCTTGCACCCAGCACTTCTTAAAGTTCATCACATTCATTCCTAAAAATTGAAAGAGAAACATGCATTTGGATCATCGAAAGGCCTGCCGGTAGTGTTAAGTAGAAAAACGGCAGGTCGGATGGTTAGACGTCAAAAAGCAATTGCGTTTCGCTCAACACGAAGGCGAAAATCGCGAACTACGTCGGCGGCCGCAAAGGAATTGGTCGGCAAGCCCTGGATCGTTCCATCTCGAACACCTGAATTTGACCCGATTTCGCCATTTTTTGCGAGGTCAAATCTTGACAAGATATGCTGTCTCTTTTCGTGGTTTCAGGAGGTCATCAAATGGACTGCCCCCTGCTTTTTGCGAAAAAGATGGTTTTCCGGCCACATATTGAAGATTGAGTTCAGGCCCTTGCGACCTGTTGCAGGGCGTCAGGACGCACCTTGTCAATCCGTCCGGCATGGAAAACTCAAAGATCCAACCAAGCGAGTCGATGCAAATCGGGCTCATCGGATCACAGTTGGGTTAAAAGTTTTTATCGTGGTTTTTGGCAGTGAGGGCAGAAGAACGTGCTTCTTTGACCTTGCCGTACACGCTCAACATTTGCTTGTTGACACGTCAGGCAAATTTGATTCGCTCGATCGTACACGAACAAACGCGACTGATATCCACCGGATTCATCGAGCGATTTCAAATAGGTTCCGTCGCCGAGTGTCGAACCTTCCAATCGAATCGCTTCGATCAAAATGTCTTGTGTGGCGGAGTGAATACGCGCCCACTTGGCATTAGAAATGTGGTTGCATCGGTCGTGCGGGTTTACTCGCGCGCGATGGAGAATTTCCGAAGCGTACAAATTGCCAATTCCCGCGATTCGTTTTTGATCTAACAAAGCGACTTTGACTTCACTGGTGCTCTTGTCGAATCGAGATTGAAACTCGGAAGCGGAAATCCCAACTGCGTCAGGGCCAAGCACCTTTGCTCCGAGTTTCTCGTGAAGTTCATTTTCTGTCCAAAGGTACACGCCACCTAGACCACGACGATCCCAGTAGATAATTTCGCCAAGCGGGCAATTATTCAGACGAATGCGCACACGAACATGAACATCCGAAGGGGGCGTGCCCACCATCAGAATCCCAGCCATCTTGGGTTGAACGACGAGGTTGTAACCTGATTGAAACCGTACGACAACACGCTTTCCCAAGCGATCCACGTCCTTGATTACCTGACCCAGCAAGAGCCGCCTCAATTTGGGCCAATCGGGAAACATTGGCAGCGGACGGTACTTTGTCTTCGGTTTACTGACTTCGGTGATGACACCTCCGATTGCAGGCAAAATGGCGCGCCGCATGGTTTCGACTTCTGGCAGTTCCGGCATTTACACACTGCCTTGCTCAGTGGGTGGTGGTACTGTGGGCTCATTCAATTTTTCCGCAGGCAATTCGGACGAATCGTTTGCGCTCGACGTTGATTCGTCGGACTCGCCTTTGCCACTCGATTTTTTGCCCCGTGGCTTGAAACGCCGAACGAAACCGCGAATAGGCTTTGCGCCACCCTCGGCAAGTGGGATCGGTTCATTATCTAGCCGATCCAATTCGTGTTGAAGAATGCCCAATAAAGTTTGCAACAAGACAACCGCCATAGGACCAACGACGATACCCACCGGGCCTAATGCTTGAACGCCACCAAGTACGCTCAGCAATGCCAACAACGGATGGAGCTGGCTCTGCCCATGCAGTACAAACATCTTCACGACGTTGTCCACCGTTGCCACTACCAGCAAACCCCAGACCGCCAAGAGAATTGCCGGGATCAGACGGTCTTCGTAGATGCCAAGGTAAAGACAGACGGGCACCCAGACCAAAGCGGGACCGACAAAGGGTATCAAAGCGCACATTGTCGTCAGCAAGACGAGGAACACGAGCGACGGCATCCCAACAACATAATAGCCAATTCCCGCAGTTAGACCTTGGACAATCGCGGACAGAATAGTCGCAAGCACGATCGCACGTGAAATGCGATCAAACTCCATGAGCAATTGCTGTTCATAACGATTATCCATCGGTGACAATTGCATGACTGCACGAACCATGGAGGGGCCATCGTAAAGAAAAAAGTAGAGCGACACAATCAATACTGCCGAGCCGATGACGAGTCGCAGTACAAAAGCCCCCGTTGCACCACCAAACGATAAAAGCTTGGGTTGTATGTACTCAAATGCACCTTTGAAAAGGTCGCGAATTTCCTGATCTGTGGGATTACTTATTTCAATTAAGAATGCCGTGGTTGTTCCGCCAAGCAATGTTTCTCGTAGCGTTCGCCATTTACGGCCGAAATCGATAACACGTTCCTGCAATTCCGTAATGTCAATCTGTCGAGGCGTAGCGGACGAATCGGGCTCTGAAATAGGGGCAAGGGGATCGATCACCGGTTCGGCCACTGAAGCCTCGAAAGGTGGTTCCAGCAGAACGAGAGACTTATTCATTGCATCGAACGAATCGACAAAGGATGAATTCTTCTCATTGTCTTTGAGGACTCGGGAACGTAATTCGGCCAATTCTGCACGAACGCGTTTTACGGACGTTTCCAATTTTGTCTTGGCATCTTCGATATCCGAAAACGTCGCGGCGGCTGATTGAATTTCGGTCACATCTTTCTTGACCTTCTTAATTTCGCCTGCGTGAGGATACTGGAGACCGACCTTGGACCTCAGTCGGTCCAAAAACAGTTTCACGCTAGTTTCATTAACCTCTCCGACCAGGGATGTTCCTTGAATCGCTGCTGTGGTTAGAACGAATCCTGCTGGGAATAGTACGCACAGCAGTATTAAGAAAGTCGTTAACCCGGCTGCTACGTGTTCGCGATTTCCCGATTGGTTAAGGACCCAACGATGCAATGGTCGAAAAACGACAACCAGCACCGCAGCCAAGAAGACCGGGACAAGAAACCCGACCATGACCTTGTAAAAAAGTGCTCCCACCAAAACAATAACGGCCACCAAAACGGCCAAGGAAACTAAACGGCTCATAAATTATTCTCAACTGCTCGATTGAGCATGTAGTCTGGTAAATGGCATGTAGTCTGGTGAATTATTTTCAGGCAGCAGTACAAATCATTGGAACATAAAATTCTGATGGGTGCGGGCGATTAAGGCCTCTATGTTGTAGTACAATGCCGTTTTCTTAGACGTGGACTGATGACGCGAAACCGCTGAATGACGCAATCACTACGATATCGATGGCTTCGGATCGTTGCCAGGGCTGGCATCATCTTGCTCGTCATTCTGGGAATCAGTCAAGCGGTTCGCCGCGCAGTTGATGAATTACAGACCAACCAAACCGAAATTGTAGAACGAATCGGAGAATTAGAAACTCGCGAAAAATTAACGACTGACGTTACCGAAAAGCAAGAAATTCTTTCGCAGATTGATGTCCTTAGACCTCAGATTGTTTCGGTTTGGAATGTTCGACCAATTCCAATATTGCTTGCGCTCTTACTTAGCATCGTTGGTTTGCTGCCATCGGGTTGGTACTGGTTGAAAGTACTTCGCAGCTTTAAGCAAGACGCGCCTTGGGTGCCGACTTTCGAGGCTTACTTTCTCGGGCATTTGGGAAAGTACATTCCAGGCAAGGCGATGGTTTTTGTATTAAGGCTGGGAAGAATGAGAACGCTAGGCGTCCCGCTTGGCATTGGAACGGTTTCCATTTTTGTTGAAACGTTAACCGTCATGGCAGTTGGTGCCGCAGTTGGCGGAGTAATGTTGCAGTTCACTCCTTCACCACGCTGGTTGCAGGTTGCTGCATTTCTGGGCGTACTGGCAGCAACGATTCCAACAGTCCCCGGTCTATTTTCAAGCGTAATCACAGTTGTTGCTAAGAATCGCATTGGCTCGACCACCAAAATTATCAGTCAAGGGTTGACCTGGAGCTTATTTTTTTGGGGATGGACTGGATTGATCATCGGTTGGCTTGTTCAAGGGATCGCAGTGTGGCTGGTGGTAGTAGCAATAGTGCCAGGGACAGTGGAATCACCGCTTTTAAGCTGGTCGATTTATGCGGCTTGTACGGCAACCGCCACGTTGTCGGTTGTTGCGGGGTTTGTGTCTTTTCTTCCCGGCGGTGCTGGTATTCGCGAGTTGGTTATCATTCTAATCTTGGGGTCGATCATAGGATCAGCGCCTGCTTTATTTGCGGCTATCTTGTTGCGTCTCATTTCGCTTGCTGCCGAAATATTTCTTTTTATGGCAATGAATGTAATACTTCGTTGGTCGGGCCGAACCAACAGCGTGTAAAATTTTTGCTGTTGCTGCTCTAAGTAAATTAAGCGAGACTCGCGAACCGAAATCAATAACGACGGACCAAACGATGCGAAACCAGTACTTGCGATCAATTCTATGGATCGCTTTAGCCGTCCAAGTCGCGCGCATCATGAGCGTCTCCTCACTTGATCGCGAGACTCCTTTTCTAAGTGCGAACGATCGATCTCGATGGAGTACTGTCGCTGCGTTGGTGGAAGATCGTTCTTTCGCGATCGATCGAGTCGTTGAAATAAGAGACCGGCACGGCAAGCGTCCGTGGTACTCAATCGACATGGTACAACATCTTGGAAGTGACGGGACACTTCATTACTACAGCAGCAAACCGCCGCTCCTATCCGTCCTTTACGCGTGTGTTTATCAAGTTATCTACAGCGCTACGGGCATGAAGCTCACGGAACAACCGTTTTACGTGGGGCGTATCATTCTCTTGGTTGTCAATCTAGTTCCGCTTGCAATCCTTTGGTGGGCCTTTGCACGCTGGATCGATCGATCGGTTCGCGGGGTTTGGTGCCAAGTGGCCTTGATGAACGTTTTCATTTGGGGGACTTTCTTAACAACTTTCGCGACAACCCTCAACAACCACCTACCTGCCGCAGTCGCTGTGGGCAGCAGCATGCTTTTGTGGCAGAAGTGGTCGAGCAACGATTCTCTGCGATGGTGGTCGGTAGCCGTGTTGGGATTGCTGACATCCTTTGGAGCTGCCTGCGAACTTCCCGCACTTAGTTGGGTTGGCATTTTGGCGCTACTCATTATGTTGCGTCGCGGGTTTCCTATGGCTGGGGTGTATGCGCTAAGTACGATTCCCATTGCGTTTGCTTTCTTTGCAACGAACTACGCCGCACATGGCGAGTTCCAGCCCGCTTACGCGCATCGAGGACTTGGCCCGCAAATCGCATCGTATCCTAAGTCACCTACCGAAGCGGATCAGCCAACGGTGGAGCAAGCAAGATCGCAGCTTGTCAAAGACAACATGACAGTTGGGCCCAATGCAGTTATCGTTCCCGCGCGGTTTGCAGATGCCTGGTCGCTTTGGGATGACGAGAATAATCTGCGCTGGACAATTACAAGTTCAAGTGAACGATGGCAAGTCCACCAATCAGGCGATTGGTACGACTTCCCAAAATCCTATTGGCGCGATGAAAACCGTCGCGGTGTCGATCGAGGCGAAAAATCGCGGCTCGTCTATGCGTTCCATTTGCTTGTCGGTCATCACGGTATCTTTTCGTTGACGCCGTTCTGGGTTGTTGCATGCTTAGGCGCTTGGTCGCTATGGCGGACAACAGACCAAGACGAAAAAATCCTGGGGCTTGCAATTTGCGTTACTACCTTAGTCTGTATGGTGTTCTACTGGATGCGGCCTGAGATTGATCGCAACTATGGCGGAGTGAGTTGCACATTCCGATGGTTGATCTGGCTGACGCCTGCTTGGTTGATTTTGTCTAAACCAGGATTGACCTGGATTCGCAAGCGACCGTGGGCTCGGCGATTAACAGAAGCATCTATTTCTGTAAGTATCTTTTCTGCCGTTTACCCCTGGAACAATCCTTGGGTTCACCCGTGGTTATTTAATTGGTGGAGTTTTCTTCAGTGGATAAATTACCCATAGGGCAATAGTATAGTGACGAGTTTGCTCATGACTCGTAACTAAAATGTCGTGCAGAAATTGTGCAAGGTGGGCGAGAGCTTGGATTTTGCGCTTCAAAACGGGTTCGCTGTAATCTCAATTGTACCTCGGTAACCCTTGTTCGGGGGCTTAATCGTTGCAGTCTGCAGTCTTGATTGATTAGGCCCCTAATTCCCGCTTTGAAGATATGCATTGCGTTCGAGAATTTTTGGCCGCAAGAAAAATAATGAGCTATGGTTGCTATTGGGACTGGGAATCTGCAAAAACTGTGGGCCTTACGACTTATGAACTTCAGTGAACTGAAAAACAAAATCAAAACGGCGACTCGGCAAGCGTATGCGACCTGTTACTGCGCGGGGTGTCGACGTCCGCTGGCCGAATCGCGACTCGTCGATTCGTCCTCTGCTTATTGTCCAGAATGCCAAACAGTCGAGAAAACCACAGGATTTCAGACGAAACCCTGGATGGTTGGCGTAGCCGCACTCGTTGCGGCAAATTTCAGTTTGGCCGTGTAGGATAAATCGATGTTTCGTAAGACCGAGTTCTTAAGTCATCGCATACAGGATTTATTCGTGGGGCCGTACGGCCAAAAGAACTTGTCGTTTGCCTGCAGGGGGGCCAGGTAACCGGTGGACTTGAAAGTTTGCTTTTGCAAGTGCTCTGCGCACCGCACCCGCGACACAATAGGTTGTCAACGTACCGCCGGGTTTCAGCGCATCGAAGGCTTGCTTAAAGACTGCTTCGTTCCATAAAGCGGGAGACGACTTGGGGCTGAATGGATCAAAGTAGATTGCATCAAACGGAGAAAACCTAGCAGCGGGTAGACGTTGAGCATGGCCGACAACTATTTCTAAGTCGACGAATTCTGATGCGTAGAAGTAGCAGCCTTGGAGCGGGCTTTCTGCCATGGAACCTCGCCAATCGAGCAGCGATTCCCAAGTTTTTCTAATTTCTAAATGACTGCTTAGGCTGCCAAATTCTGCGCATTGCTGCGCGCTTTGATCAAGATGGAGTGATTCCAGCACGGTAGCAGGCAGCAGCAGTTTCTCCAGCCCCACGTACTGTATGCATTTTCGGTGCGTTGCGGCCATTGATGCCGTAAGTAAATAGTTGAGCCCCGTTCCAAAGCCGTACTCCAGGATTCGTAGCGGCAAGATTTCTTCGTTCGAGGCAGGGATTCTCGCGATCCGATCGCATATGCCGCTATTCTTCACGTACACGTGAAATGATTCAATAGCCGCACCGCATTCGCTGCGATAGGACTCGTCAAGCTGTTGATCTTTAAGCGTAATCGAGCCGTCATCCGTTTTAATCAAATGCAAGTGAGCTAATGTCGTTTCGCTCTCAATTCGGTCGCTCATCAATCCATTCATCCGGGCTGAGATTGGCAGTGTGGATATCGATTTCCCCTTCCCGTTGGCCGGGCGCAAGTGCAATCAAGCCGACTTCAGGATGCGACTCACAATAGCGTAATGCTCCTTCAAGTCCAAGCACATACAACCCTGTCGCTAAGGCATCTGCAGACGCAGCGGTGGGTGCCAAGACGGTCGTACTTAACAGGCCTGATGCAGGCCAGCCCGTGCGGGGGTCGATGATGTGACCGTAACGTTTACCTGCAAAGTAAAAGAATTGATTGGCAGGGCCACTTGTTCCGAGTGATTTGTTTCGGAGGCAAATTCCCCCCAAGATGAACTGAGGTTGAGTTGGATGGCGAACGGCAATTCGCCAACCGTCATCTGGGGAATGGTCCATGCGATTGCCGTACGCAGTCACACTGCTGAGTCCGCCATGAATGCAAAAATCGCAGACACCTCCGACTCGCAGAATTGCCGAAGCACGATCTATTGCGAATCCTTTTCCGATTCCACCGGTGTTGATGCGAAGTCCGTTTCGACGAAATTGCACTTGGCGGTTGGCCGCGTCCAATTGAATATATTGAGAACCGCATTGATCCAGCGCGGTGGCGATTTCCGACTCACTCGGCATCCGTCCTTCACGTCGTATAAAGCCCCACGCTTCGGAAAGACTGGCGGCCGTGATGTCGAATGCTCCTTCCGTTTCCGCGTGTAATTGCAGAGCCAGTGACAACAGATTGAATACGTCATCGGAAGTCCAGCACGGATTCTGATAACAGTTTGCGTTCAGCCCACTGATTTCGCTGTCCGGAATGTAAACGCTGAGAATTTGTTCTAGCTGTGAAATGCAATCGAGTGCTTGAATGGCGATTTCGGTAGCATGAGGGGGTTGGCCAGCGTTGACAATGACTTCAAACTGGCAAGCCATAGCACGGCGACTTACGGACAATTGATAAGGCGTGTCACTCAAACCCTTTCCTGGGGTCAATCTGCCGGGCCAGTTTTTCGAAAAATTATGAGTCATTGTGAGTAGATGAATGCGTGTAGTCGCAAAAAATGACAAGTGGAATTAGGATAGTAGAAACGGCCTGCGGCTGAGTCGCGCGGTTGCGTCGCGACATGGAATTAAAGCATCCTTGGGCGGTGGATCATTATAACAGCGACTTTCGGGAGATCGCATGAGGAATTTAAAAGGTTCGAAAGATCGATCGATTGGTTATTCACGCGGAGTCTCTCCGATTGTGGCGTTAGCATTGATATTCTTGGCGAGCCCATTTGTTGCGGCACAACAGTTGAAACGACGACCACCTCGAGCCAAGCCGCCGGTGCTCAAAGACTCGGACTTTGACGGTATCTTTTTTGCCGACGTTAAAAAACAATTACAAGGCGACCGCCCTGCTCCAGGAAGTACCGCAAGCGCCCCTGTATCGAATGACTCGGGAACAACGCCGCCCGGCGAAAAAGAGGGCGTTAAAGATTCGACTGGCTCCGCCAACACGACAGGGAGTGAAGTCAGCGCGACGGGTGAATATGCTTGGGTGACTCGCATGTCGACCGAGTCGATAGAAGCATTTGTTAAAGGGGCAAAATCGAACTTGGATAAAATAGTTTCCACGCCAGCAAAATTTGCGAGCGGGGCTTACGAAGAAAGCCGTCGAGAATTCACGTTGTTAGCTTTAATGTTCGCCGCCATTGAAAAGTATCCCACCGATATTCGCTGGAAAAAATCGGCTGCTGTTGCTCGTCATCGATTTGCCAAAGCGGCAGCCGCATCCAAAGTAGGCTCATCACAAGCATTTCAGGAAGCCAAAAGCACCTTACAGGATTTAGGCGACATGCTTAACGGCGGACAAATGCCGGGAGAAGCAGCGGCAGACGACGAAGCGAATTGGGCCGAGGCGATCGACCGAAGCATCGCCATGCAAATCATGGAAAATGGTCTTCGCGAACATCTAATGACGGGGATCAGTAACGCCGCAGAATTTTCGGACAAAGCGGAGCAATTGCAGCAACACGTCGAGTTTCTTGCGCTTGCCGGCGAAGTTCTCAAGCTGCCAGGAATGCCGGATGCTGAAGACAAAGAATACGTTAAATGGTGTGATCAGATGGTTCAGAATGCTTTGGCTGTTAGCGAAGCGATCAAGACGAAGCAACTCGACGGCGCAAGGTCTGGCATTGGGTTGATCGATCAAACTTGTACGAAGTGTCACGAAGGATATCGCTGAGTTTAGCATCTATGGGAATTCGATTCCGTTGCCACCATTGCCAGCATACGCTGCATGTCAAAGATTTCCAAGCTGGACGTCGTTCTCGTTGTCCTAGTTGTGAAATGCCATTTCGGATTCCTAGCCAAGATCAGGAATATTCTCTCACTGTTGAACCTGTTTCCACCTCGGTTTCAAACAGCCCAGCGGCGGGGATTCGCGTTGGCTCAGAAGAACCAGTAACTGCCGATCAGCGTCAAAGTGACGCCGCTAAAGCTGTGGATATGGAAGTTAGTGTTTCTGAAGATTCCAAATCTGAATCAACCGATTCTTCACAGCTAGTGGCTCCCCCTTTGACTGCGCGGGACAGGTCATCCGCGACTGACTCAAGTAAAGAGAGCACACGAATTCTGGCGAAGGCCGCTTCATCGTCGAAACGAAGTGCTGCTGCAAAAAACAATTTAGCGGTAGAGAACAAAGTTTTACCGCCACCACCCAATGTCGCGGTCACTGACTCTTGTCTTCCCGAAGCCATTCGAATTGCTCTCGAGGCCATGTGGTTCGTACGTCCGCCATCGGGCGGTCAATTCGGCCCCGCTGCTGGACCGGTTTTCGCACAGTGGGTAGACGAACGCCGCGTTACCCGCGATTCTCTCGTCTGGCGTGAAGGTTGGGAGCAATGGAAGCTTGCAGACGAAGTATTCCTTGAGGCTTTTCCGTTGGTCAACAAAGCTGGACCGCCGGAGCCAGTTTTCAATCCAGAATCAAGATCGAATGCCGTAGAGACTGTCACGGTAGGGGTAAAAGCACCGGAATGGATGGTCCGACGAAAACAACAGAAAAAGAAGTTGCAGCGGCAAATAACCCTTGGGCTAGTTGTGGTTGCTGTTGTATTAACGCTGATCCTAATCTGGGTCCTGTTTTTCCGCCCAAAGGAAAAGGAAAAGCCGACAGCGGCAAACTCACTGCCTTATTACCGAATGGTTGACTCTACGCCTACAACAAAATGCGTTTTCGTAGTACATTCGACGGTAGTCTGGAGGGTGGGTTTGGATAAGTTTTGATCCAAATCCCGGAATGCTACGTACTTGGCATTGATCCTTTTTGCAAAGTGATCCCTTTTTTCGATCGCTAAAATTCCAATCTAATGTTCGACCAATCTTCGGGTTACCGAGAGGTTCTAAAATGAAGTTTTCAAATTTTTTTGCTCTGACGTGCGTGCTATCGGTTGCAATTCTGTCACAAGTTACCGTTGTTCGTGCTGAGGATAAAGTTGTTGCGGAGAAGATCGATTTGGGCGAAGGGAAATACTTGATGTTGGCTCCTATCGAGTGGAGGAAAGTAAAGCCTCGTTCGAATATTATCCAAGCAGAATTTCGCGCGCCCCGCGATTTGAAAGATGACGATGCGGCTCGCGTGACTGTGATGCAGGCGGGTGGTGATCTTCAAGCGAACATCGACCGTTGGATTGGTCAGTTTGATGGTGCCAAGAAGGAAGATGCTAAAGTTGAAAAGAAAGAAATAGCAGGACAGACAGTACACATCGTCGATATTACCGGTACCTTCAAGGAATCGATGGGTGGCGGGCCTTTTGCTCCTGGTCCAACGAAGAAGCTTCCTGATTATCGAATGCTAGGCGCAATCATTACGACCAAGGATGCAGGCACGACGTTCATCAAGATGACAGGCCCCAAAGACATTGTCGAAAAGTTGACCGAAAGTTTCCGTAAATCAATCGACGAGCTGAAAGCCCAATAGTCAGTTTTCAGGCCTGCCTTTACAGAAATCGATGCGTTCCCAAGGATCGTTAATTCGCAGGAGAACCAAAGCGAATGTCGTCATATCGTCGGCTGAATATTGTTGCCATTTGCTTTCTCGTATTGCTGCGAATTACCGTGGGGTGGCACTTTTTTAAAGAAGGTGCTGTGAAAGTCCAAGACGGAAACTTTTCTTCCAGTGGATTTCTATCCGGAGCAAAGGGACCCTTAGCTGACCAATTCCATGGAATGATTCCGGACTACTACGGGCTTGAGAGATTGAACCCAGAAAGAATGAAGAAGTCTTTCTCCGTGTTCGGAGATAAGGCCGTTTTCTACTATGGGTTGACTGCTGAGCAAAAAACGGAGCTCGATAAAGTGGTTGCCAAATATACGGAACAACTGGACGAGCTTTACGAAGGTTCCGCTTCAAAAATTTACGAATACAAGCGAGGCTACGAACGCTATCAAGCTATGAAGAATGACCCAAAGCGAGTCGAGATTGATTCGCTCCGAGCTCAGACCGACGACATCGATTCCAAATGGCTCGCCATCGCCAAGCCGCTTTTGAAAACAATCGATGGCATAAGCGATGGCTTGCAAAACGAAGTGCGTAGCGTGGCGACGCCAAGTCAGCAGCAATCGGCGGGCGTCCTGCAGTTTAGACTGGAATCGGATACGGCCATGTCATCGAAAGTGGTTGACAAGATTATCCCGATCTTTGACATGGCGATCGGCATTTGTCTGATTATTGGACTGCTGACGCCGCTGGCCGCAGTCGCAGCGGGATTTTTTCTGACTTCGGTAGTGCTATCGCAATTTCCTGGGTATTCCGGAACGCTGCCAACCTATTTTCAGGCAACGGAGGCGGTCGCTTGTTTCTTTTTAGCGTTCAGTGACGCTGGACGTTATGCAGGGTTAGACTTCTTGAGTTGGAGTTGGTGGGCAAAACGTCGAAGCAACAAAGTGGAAAAGTAAAGACTGATACGAACGCGACAGCGTTTTGATTCGAAACAATTTGTTTGGCAGAAATTTAGAGGAATTCAAACCATGGACCAACTGAGTCCCGACGATAAGACGCGTGGAAAAAATAATTTCGATGAAGTGATGGGCGTGACTCGCCGCGATTTCTTTCGGGGCGTGATCGCTGCGGGTGCCGTGTCCGGCGCAGGTCTGGGAGCGATGTATTTTGGATATGACAAGATCACCAACCCTGTTCGAATAGGAATTATCGGAACTGGCGACGAAGGGAATGTGCTCATCGGCGGATGTACGCCTGCTTACGTTGACGTCGTCGCCATCGCGGACGCGCGTCCCTCCTGTATTCATCGAGCTTTTCATGGCGATCACTCCACGCCTGCAGCGTATGCCGCTCGACCCGGGCTGATCAAGAAGTACGGTTATTCGTCGTACGAAGAAGCCGCCAAACACGTCAAGGTCTACACCGGAAAATCGGCGATCCAAGAGATTTTGGATGACCCGGATATCCAAGGTGTAATCATCGCCCTACCCTTGCACTTGCACGCACCCATAGCAGTGCAAGCCATGATGCGGGGCAAGCATGTGCTGACCGAAAAATTGATGGCACATAATGTTGCCCAATGCAAGGCAATGGCTCGAGTTGCCCGGGAGAAAGGCCTTCACTTAGCGACTGGACACCAAAGGCACTATAGCGTTTTGTACGATAACGCGGTGCACATGATTCGCTGGGGTTTGTTGGGGCAAATTCACCACATCCGAGCTCAATGGCATCGGGGTAATTTGCCTGGAAAGGATTCTTGGCAGCCACCGTTGCCCGGCGGAGAAAACGGTGTCGACAAGATTGCAAAAGAACTGAAAGGATTCATGAATGCACTTCGCGACGAAAAGGATCCTGCGGCGATAGAGCTTCTGCAAAAGAAAGTCGCTCAATGGCAGGCCCTCGATTCGGACAAGGAAATTAAAGCGGAGGACTTCGGTTACTTGACAAAGACACTTTCAAACGGGCGAATTCGACCCGCCATGGAAGAACTGATTCGATGGCGATTATGGGAACGAACTGGCGGCGGTTTGATGGCCGAACTTGGCAGTCACCAGCTCGACGCGGCAAGCATCTTCTGCAGCGCGCTTCGGAAGGATGGTTCTAAAGCCCACCCGCTCACGGTTCATGCCGTCGGCGGACGGCATGTATTCCCCTACGATCGCGATGCGGAAGACCACGTCTATTGCACTTACGAATTCCCTGGTCCCGAATATGACCCCAACTTTGATGTTGGGTATTACAGTGAAGCTGAAAAATATCCACCCAAGGGCAAAGGCATACCACCCTATGAGAGCGATCCTAACAAGAAGATTGCTGTCACCTATTCGTCAATCAATGGAAACGGATTTGGAGGCTACGGTGAAGTGGTGATGGGCTCCAAGGGGACGCTGATCATTGAACGAGAACAAGACGTTATGTTCTACGCCGATGCCGATACCAGTGCCAATGTGAGTGTCAAGGAGGCCAAGGGTGGTTACGTTTTGGATACTCAAGCGAGCGGTGGCGCAGCGGCACCTGTTGCCAAGGCCGCTGCTTCCGGCCCGGTCAGCAAGGGCTACACCGAGGAGATTGAGCATTGGGCGTATTGCATTGCGAATCCCGATCCAGAAAATAAACCTCGATGTTATCCAGAAGTCGCTATGGGCGATGCTGTCATCGCTCTAACGACCAATGTCGCCATTCGCAAGAATATTATGGGCGAACCTGGTTATGTTAAATTTCAAGAGTCATGGTTTGATCGAGATTCTGACGAAACGCCTGACGGCAGTTCTGTAGCAGAAGAAATGACACGGCTTAAAGATTGGAAATTGGTCTGATGCTGACGGAAGCCAGTCCTGCACTTAAATTCGCTCGCCGCCCAGTGCTTTCTGGGCGGCGTTTTACTTTGTTCTTCATTGGCTTGCTCTTAGCGTCATTGATTGTTGGAATTCCGGTCGTCCTGCGATTCGAGAGCATGCAAGATCGCTTGGAGCAAGCACGACAAAGTTGGCCAAAGGCTGCTGCTCAACTCAATGAACGCTACGCCGCAGTTGAGCGGTATTGCCTTGAGAAGAAAATTGAACTGCCACGTGAATGGCAAGCTGCACGCGAAGGTTTTCGAAAGAACGTGATGTATGACGGTCAAGCTCGTTATGCAACAGAGCTAGAATCCCTGATTCGTTCTCATTCGGAGATCATGCCAAAATCCGGATCAAACGAAAATCCTGCGTTTGAAAATGCGATGGAGAGCGATGATTTCTTGTTGTTCGAAAAAAATCAAAACGAATTGACTTCGTCCCATGCGGACTGGCTTGGGCGTCTCACCGATTTTTCTTTCCGATTGTCGCCCCCAACTCGGTTCGAGAAATAATTATCGATTTGAAGGTGACTTTATGTCTTTTGCACATTTGGCTATTGGCTCCCGAGATGTGCTGGCAACGTCACGATTCTTGTGCCAAGCGATGCGATGGTCTCCGATTGCGACGCCAACCAACGCGCCAGTGGATGTCGCTTGGATTGATATTTCCCTGAACCGAGATCGAACTCAACAGATCCACGTCATTCATGTTGACGATTTTGCTATTTCACCGTTCGACAGAGAATTCGGCCGCCACTTTGCCGTATTTCATGACGGCGCGGATATGTCAGACTTGAGGGCCAGGATCGTTTCCTTGAAGGGCGAATTGATCAAAGCGATCCGTCCCACTCCATTTGAACGTTTCTTTTTTCGAGAACCAATTAATGGATACGTTTTCGAAGTTATCCATCGCGAGCAGTGGGGAATCGAGCAATGACCGTAGAAGAAAAACTGGCCGAATTAGGACTTGCGATTCCTCCACCGCCTCCCGCAGTGGCTGCCTATCGACCTTGGGCACGAACCGGAAATCTCGTGATCACTTCCGGTCAGTTACCGTGGGGCGATGGGAAAATGGCCTTCACAGGTAGGCTTGGCGAAACAGTCACCGTCGAACAAGGCTATCAAGCGGCCCGGCAGTGCGCGTTAAATGCGATGGCACAGATAAAGGACGCTATTGGCGATTTGGGGCGAGTGGTCCAAATCGTGAGGCTCGAAGGATACGTCCACTGCGCGCCGGGTTTTCGAAAGCATCCGGATGTGCTCAACGGCGCATCGCATCTTTTTGCGGAAGTATTCGGCGATCGAGATCGGCATTCGAGGCTTGCTCTTGGAATCGCCGATATGCCGCTGGACGCTGCTGTCCAATTGACGGTCATGGCGGAAGTTCGTGACGAGTGACCAGTTTATCCGAAGAAGCGCTAGGATTTTGGAGCCGGAAATGAGCACAGGGCAGCACGTGAGATTGGATGAGAAAGCTTTTGTGAAAGCGTATAAGCGCGAGCGGGCTTCGGCGATTTTGCGAACGAACGATCATGATAAAGCACGCAAGGCAATGGATTCTGCTGTCCGTGCTGGTTTTCGTGTGATCGAGTTCACGTTAAGTATTCCTGGAGCGATCGAACTGATCGCCGAATTCTCGCGGCGACCGGATTTGATCGTCGGAGCAGGTACAGTTATCACCGAGGAGCAAGTCGACTTAGTAATCCAAGGGGGCGCAAGTTTTGTTGTGTCACCCGTGGTGGATGAGGCTGTGATACGACGGGCAACGTCTCATGGCGTTGCCTCGATGCCGGGTGCGAGCACGCCGACAGAGATGCTGCTGGCCTATCGGGCCGGGGCATGCTTACAAAAGCTCTTTCCAGAACCCGGAACGGGTCCAGCCTGGGTTAAACAAACTTTAGGTCCGTTGCCGTTCCTGAACATCGTTCCCACTAGCGGTGTCACGGCCGGAAACGCTGTCGCATACCTGCAGGCAGGTGCTGTCGCCGTTGGTTTTGTTAACAGCTTATTCGTTCCCGAGGATGTTCAGTCGGAAGCATTTGATCGCATAGAACTGCGAGCGCGAGAGATGTTGAGCATTGTCAGGAAGATGTAAAGTCAACGCAGATTCGAACGGCATAAGCAAGAGAGTAGAGCAATTGTCCTCAATTGCTCGGAAAACGATTGAGACAGTCTTTTTGCGCTCTGTCGCCGTCCCCGAAATAAAGTTTGGACCATGCACCGCTCGGCAATCAACGACAAATCCCATCCCAGACGTCAATTCACTTTTCGTCTGTTTTCCAAATGAACGAGAAGCAATGCGACGTCCGAAGGTGTGATCCCAGAAATTCGGCTTGCTTGATCGAGGCTGATAGGCCGAACGTCTTTGAGTCTCTGTCGGGCTTCGTTCCGAAGGCTTACGATTGTGTCGTAAGGAAAGTCAGTTGGAATACGCTTGTTTGCTAGGCGTTTTTGACGGTCGATTTGAATCTGCTGACGTACGATATAGCCGTCGTACTTGCAATCGATTTCTACTTGTTCCGCGACCACTTTTGAAAAAGGCGAGAGTTGTGGGAATCGTGCGACCATGTCGTCCCACGAGACCTCGGGGCGTTTTAAGTATTTGTCAGCCAGTATGTCACCCACCCGCAGCTTGGCCAAAGTCTCTTCTGCAAGCTGGATTTGTTGGAGTTTCGTCGTGAATTTATTCCACCGTTCATCGGTGATCAAGCCTAGAGATCGGCCGACCGGCGTCAACCGTTGATCAGCGTTATCTTGCCGAAGAACAAGCCGATGTTCCGCTCGACTGGTGAACATTCGGTACGGTTCGTCGACGCTACGGGTTACAAGATCGTCAACCAAGACCCCGATGTACGCAGTGTCTCGTCCGATCAACAGTCCCTCGCCGCCTTTCAATCGCAGCGCGGCACTTGCTCCAGCGACAAGTCCTTGTCCTGCTGCTTCCTCGTATCCTGTGGTCCCATTCAATTGGCCTGCAAAGAACAGTCCGTGAACGTTTTTGGTTTCCAGCCAAGGATGCAGTTGGTCGGGCGGGCAGTAATCGTATTCCACCGCATAGCCGTAACGCATGATTTGAGCATTTTGCAAACCAGGGATCATGCGGAACATCTTGTCCTGAACGTCGCGGGGCAAGCTGGTCGAAATTCCATTGACATAGACTTCGCGCGTGTGCCGACCTTCGGGTTCAAGAAAAAGCTGGTGCTGTTCCTTGTCCGCAAAACGAACCACTTTATCTTCGATCGATGGGCAGTAGCGAGGTCCTCGCGATTGGATTTGACCAGAATACATTGGAGCACGATGCAAATTCTGACGAATCAGTTCGTGGACTTCTTGGTTGGTGTGCGTGATCCAACAAGGCATCTGTTCCAGCGACAGAGAGTCATTCAAAAACGAGAAAGGCTGTGGTACATCATCGCCCGGTTGAAATTGAGTTTGGCTGTAGTCAATCGTTCTCGCGTTCAACCGAGGCGGCGTACCTGTCTTGAATCTCTCGATTCGAAATCCAAGGCGTGCTAATGCGTTGCTAATCCCACTGCTGGTTCCTTCCCCCCCTCGACCCCCAGCGGTCTTTGCTTCGCCGGTATGCATGATTGCTTGCAGGAATGTACCAGTTGTCAAAACCACGGCGGGGGCCAAATACTGGGCGTCTCCGCGAACCGTCACCCCTTGAATTCGATGAACGCCATTAACGTTTTCGACAATCAGGTCCTCGACCATTTCTTGGCGAAGATCGAGATTCGGAGTGTCTTCTATTAGCCGCTTAATCTCAATTTGGTAGGCCTTCTTGTCCGCTTGAGCACGCGGACTGTGCATGGCTGGCCCTTTACTCTGATTGAGCATTCGAAACTGAATTCCCGTGCGGTCGGTGGCGATTCCCATCAAGCCACCTAACGCGTCAACTTCGCGAACGATCTGGCCCTTGGCGACCCCGCCGATGGCCGGGTTACAGCTCATTTGCCCGACCGTATCCAGGCTGGTTGTCAGCAACGCGACGAGCGCGCCCACTCGTGCGGCTGCCGCCGCAGCTTCTGTTCCCGCATGCCCGGCACCCACAACGATCACATCATATTGATAGCAATTAGCAGTCATACTTTGACAATATCAGCCCACCGGGCGATTGGTAAGGTCTTAAGAAAATCCGGGAAGCAAAATCCAGCGAATTGCCGGGTGAATCGATGCTTTCGAAGAAACGATGCGGCGGATGAAGAGGTTAAAACCAATCGGATTTTCTTACCCATGACGGAAAAGCGGAATTTCTCCTCCAGCTTAACATGAATCAGTCCGATAACAACCAAAGCGCATTTTGTACGCTCAGAATCCGTCATTTCAAGCAGGTTTGACCGCCGTCTTTCGCGACATGATTCCCAATTTAGCTTCCTACCGCGAAACGCAGCACTAAACCAACAATGTTAGCCCAATATACCGTCAGCCTGGCAATCACACAGCTCTAGCCCCGAAGCGAACATGCCAAGAGATAAGAGCAAATACCATCGAATCGCACTAATCTCCGCGCTCATTTTTTGCTGCGCGGTCTTCTCTCGTCAAGTTGACGCGCAGTTCACTTCGCAAGACACACCCAGCAGTGCGCCGCGAAGCCCGGTTTACTATTTATCGAATACAGAATTCGATATACCGTTTGACGTTTCGTCTAATGGTCGTCAACCCAAGGAAGTGCAACTGGAGTTCTCCACCGATGGTGGAACACAATGGCAATTCTTCTCAAGGCAATTGATCTCGCGCGATAAGCGAAGCAAACGTGCATTTACATTTCGTGTGAACTCAGACGGTATGTACCTTTTTCGGTTAACAACCTTGGACGATGCGGGCAATCCATTTCCGTCCAATGATGCACCGATGGCAATTGTCGTCGATTCGAAACAACCTCTTGGCGAGATGGAAATCAATTTGGACGCGGAAGGACGACTCGTCGCTTTGTTCGCCGTCACGGACGCAAATTTGAAGTCGGATACACTTCGTCTCGAGTACCTACCAGAGAGCAGTCAACTTTGGATGCCCGTTGAAATTCAGCTTACCGAGGACCGGCAAACTCAAGCCCGTGGCCAAGCCGTCTGGGATGTTGCACCCAATGTCCGTCGCATGGTAGTTCGGTTGGTCGGGTCGGATCAAGCTGGAAACCAATTTGAAATCATTCGTTCGCCCGAAGTCCCGCGAACCGCAACGAACTTGAACGGAATGCAATTGGCTAGCCAAAGACAAAGTGCTAACGGTCCAAGACCCGTTTCGCAGCAGATAGTCGCGCAGTTACCGCAAACCAGCCCGCGCCCAATCGTCAATCCATACGTTTCGACAAATCGGGCGCAGGTAAAACCACAATCGGGCGTCGTCTCAGAATCACAACTGCAGCTATTTCCATCTGCCGGTACAATGCAACCGAACAACCCACAGTCACTATCTGTTCAGCCAAGCCAGCCCAATAATGGCGGTGGATATGTGCTTCAGCAGCTACCATCCGTTCCCAAGGGAATACCCACTTCGACGCAAGCACCTTTGGCAATTGATGAAAAGCAATTTGATGACAGGCAATTGCAAGCCGATGAGTCCATTTCTGTAAATCCTGGAGTTGAGCCATACTACAGTGACTCAAAAACATTCAGCCTGGACTATGCACTAGATGAGGAGACAATTTCCTCTGTAACGCAAGTCGAGCTCTGGGGAACTGTAGACGGTGGAAAGTCATGGGATCATTGGGATAACGATCCAGATCGAACGAGCCCGTTCGATATTCAAGTCGAAGAAGAAGGGCTGTTCGGTTTTCGAATGGTGATCGTCAATTCCAATGGATTGTCGGGCAGTGCGCCACGTGCTGGAGAAGAGCCGGATGTATGGGTACACGTTGATACCCAATTGCCATCGGCGAGAATCTTAAGCGCGCTCTATGGCAAAGGGCAAGAAGCGGGTTCTTTGGTCATCGAGTTTACTTGCCAAGATAACTTGTTTGGTGATCGCCCAATAAGCCTCTACTTTTCTGAAAACCCACAAGGTCCGTGGACAACGATCGCAGCAGGACTGCCCAATTCCGGCAGGTATGTTTGGCGAGCTGATCCGAATATGCCGCGAAAAATCAATCTAAAGATCGAAGCAGTCGATCTTGCCGGAAACGTTGGAGGCCATGTAGGTGACATGCCTATCGACGTTCAAGGACTTGCTCCGCGCGGGCGTTTTCAAGGTTTTCGGCCAATCAACTCGGGTCGATAAGATCGCTGCTGCCAGAGCCCGCCTCCGATTGGAATCCGCTCGACCTATCCAAAGCGGATGATTCCCAATTACGACTTGCCGGTATTGGCAAAGGACTTGCCCATTTCGTTCAGGGTCGCTTCAAGTTTGCCGATGCCGTTTGGCCCCATGCCATGCAAGTCGAGCAGCTCCTCTTTTGTAAACTTCGATACTTGTGACAGGCGAGTGATTCCGACGCCTTTCAACGCTCGGATCGCGGGTTGTGACAAGCCGAGAGGAAGCGAATCGTCATGGGACTCAACTTTTTTCTTGGTCACAAAAACCTCCCTTTATCGATTTGGAACAGCGCGTTGTAAACAACTTGATGATTGGCCCAATTGAGGTTAGCATAAGAATGAGGGTTTGGAAACGGTTGGAGGAGTAACGAAAAAAGTCGTTCCAAAACCAAAGATTTTGAAACGACTCGCATTTGTTGTTACTGGTAAATTCATGCCGAAGGCACCTAAAGACTTCGCTTGTTACTTGCCGTCTTTTCCTTTTTTGTCGTCGGCTTTCTTTTCCATTACGAACAGGAAGAAGCCATTATCGCTTGTAGATTCAAATTTTGCAGGGCGATTCTTTCCTTGCGGATCGTAACAGAGAACGAGTTTGCCTTCCTCGATTTTCAAGATACCGAGCGCCTTACCTTCTGGTGCTGGACCGGATTCGATATTGAGATCGATTTCGGCATGCTTCTTTCCTTCCTTGATCTTGAAAGACATCACAAATTTTTCGTCGGGGCCGGCAGGAATCGTCACTTTGTCATCTGCAAAGGTCGCGCTACCCTTCAGCCGCTCTTCGGCAATATCTTCGCCGGCGCGTTTGCCTGACTTGAATGTCCACTCGCCGGGAAGCATGTCCTTGTCGAATGGTTCTCTACCGCCATTTTTCGCTCGCGCGACTACTTTGGCAAAGCGAGGGTCCTTGCGGAGATTATCCAAATCCTTGTCCGTTTCAAAGTAGTTCATCTGCTTGAAACCAGCGGCGACCGCCTTGTTCAAGTAATCGAATGCTTTGTCTTGATCATTTTTGAGGGAGTAGGCACAGCCTAGATTGTATAGTGCGAGTAGTTTGCTTTCCTCGAACTCTGCGGCCTTCGTGTGGGCCTCGATCGCTTTATCCAAATCGCCGCTGAGGTGCAACGAATACCCAAGGAGTTGCCAGGCCGTTCCAAATTCTGGATCTTCATCTACTGCCTTTTGAAATTCTTTTGCAGCGGACTCGTAATCTTCCTCTTGAATGTACTCGCGCCCTTTGGCCATCAATTCTTCAACGTCGACTTCTTCGACTGCACCGCCTTTTTCTTTGTCCTGGCCGACTGCGATTTGCGGCGTGCCGCAGCAGATCAGCGAAAGTAAAAATATAGGCAACCAATACGGGTACTTGGACATCATGACGCTCCTGAAATTGGGGGAAAAGTGCGAACGCAGGCGAATCGAAATTGGATGAGTTCGCAGTAACGAACATAGTTCGTATCGTATCGAATTTATTGGTAGAAGTGTTTCATAAAATGCGATATCGGCAATTCCATAGCACTTTTGGCTGCGGAAATTCATCCAAAGGGCAGCTTTCACACGATCATCGTCAAATACAAATCGTGACTCGTAGGAAACAGGAAATGGGTCCGGCCAGACGATCAAGTAAGGATTAAATGCCTGAGTTGAATCCGAATAATACCAGGCGATCGAAGTCCGCTTTAAGGCTGCTTTGGCTCTTTCAAGAATACAATCGTTGAAGTGTTGCTTTGGTGATTTGGATTTTGATACATGAGCAATTATGATAGGCAAAAACACTTCAAACTGAGAAGTAGAACGAGAAATCATGTGGCTTAAAAACAAATGGGTTCAATCGCTAGGTGGCGGTAGCCTTGAGCACGCTTCGTTACGGCTTTGGTCGCGACTGCAATTTTCCGCATTGCATGCGCGCAAGAAACCCGATGTTGTCAAGTTGCTATGGAGCGTACATCAAGACAAGCGGTCTCTGCTGTCCGCCTTTGAAGCGTTCCTCGTTTATTCGGCGGCTCGCTCGCAAGCGAAACGACCGGGTGACTTTGTCGAAGTAGGCGTCTACAAAGGTGCCTCCGCCAAATTGATTGCCGAGGCCAAGGGAGACAAAAATTTCCACTTGTTCGATACATTTGAAGGGCTTCCACCAGCCTCGGACAATGATCCGGGCGTTCATCGGCAGAATCAATATCGTTGCAGTCTCGAATCCGTTCAGGAATATCTGTCACCGTACAATAATTTGCATTTCCACAAAGGAATTTTTCCGGAATCGACCAAGGGCATTCCTGAAGCGAAATATACCTTTGCCCATTTCGATGTCGACTTGTACGATGGAACCGTTGCCTGTCTGGAGTATTTTTATCCGAGAATGTTACCCGGCGGCATCATCTTGTCTCACGACTATGGATTGTTGTCGGGGGTAGAAAAGGCATTTGATGAATTTTTCGCGGACAAGCCTGAGTCCGTCATTGAACAACCGACGACACAGTGCATGGTTGTAAAGCTTTGACCGGAACCATGACCTCGGAACCGAGCACTCACCGTTACCAATCCCTCGTCGAAATACTGCGTCTCAAAATTCTGTGTCTCAAAGTTCTATCTGGAATTGTGACCAGCGGTTAGTTGCGGGCGACCACTCAACGGTGTGGTCGTGAATAAAATCTCGCATGCGTTTCAGAAGGGATTCTAAAAATTCTTCCAACGTGGTTCGTTCCCCTTCTGCTGTCAGGAAAACAGTTCCATTAGGCTCGTTTCGAACGAATCCAGTAACGGAATAATTTTTCGCTATATCTCGGGTTGAGTATCGAAAACCAACGCCTTGGACGCGACCGCGGAAAAGGACTTCAAGCCGTTGCATGTTAATTAAGATTTCTATAAAACGAACGATGCGGGGATAGTAGATGGCTCATGATAGGGAGCATTCGCAGGATGCAAGACCATCGGGCTTACCTAAAGAAGCTCGGACATGATCGAACTCGGTGATATTTCAGCGGATCGTCCTGAAGAAAGCAAGATGGTTTGCTATATTAGGCGGCATCGCGAAGATCATGTTTTGTCGGCAATCCAGATTGATCAATATTATGCCCGAAGCCGTCGTTCATTCTTTTGAATTCTTGGAATCTGACAAGCTCAAGAATATTCCTTTTTGTGTGGCAATCGCAGGCACAGAAGGATTTTTGCGTCAACGCTGTACGCAACGGTTAATCGAGCTCAGCGGCGTCGATTTTGATGCGACTAAAAAATTCGATGGCGAGGAAGCGGAGTGGCGAGATGTTCACGATGAGTTGGCTACCTTGTCGCTCTTCGACGCTGGGCACCATCGCATTGCGATTGTCCGGAACGCCGATGAATTCGTTACCAAGAATCGTCCAGCGCTGGAACGGTGGCTTGGTCATGCTCCTGCAGATGCAATGTTGGTATTGGAAATTAACAGCTTTCCCAAGACGACGCGACTTTACAAGTCGGTGGCGGCATCGGGGCTACTCATTGACTGCAATGCACCTGATCAGAAGAGGGTGATGAAGTGGCTCGTCGCATGGGCTAAAGCAAGTCATGGTTTTGAACTGACGAATTCGCAAGCTTCGTTCATGTTAGACCGTGTCGGGAATCAAATCGGTTTGTTGGATTGCGAGCTTTCCAAATTGGCATTGTTTGCTGGCAAGGACGGACGTGTCTCACTCGACCACGTACAGGAGCTTGTGGGTGGGTGGAGAACGCATACTGCTTTTCAAATAGCCGATGAGATTGCTTTCGGGAATATTGGTCCCGCCATCGAACATTTAGATCGCTTGTTCACGTCCGGCGAACATCCGCTGGCCATGATGGGCGCTATTTCTTGGTCGCTGAGAAGATTTGGTATCGCTGCCGCGCTGATTTCTCAGGCAGAGCGTGCTGGGCATCGGATGAGCAACTACGGGGCTATTCTTGAAAAGGCAGGGTTCCGTCGATTTGAACTCGAAAAGGCGGAAAGTCAGCTCAAACGAATGGGAAAGATCCGTGCCATGCGACTTCAGAAGTGGCTTGGCGAATTGGAATTGGAACTCAAAGGTTCCCATTCTCAAGAAGCCAAAGGTCGGTTCGCGGTTGAGGCCTTTATCATGCGATTTGTAAATTTCAGCGAGCCAGTGGCTACCAAAGCTTGATCATTACGTCGCCCAGGGACGAATTAGTAACGATTATCTCGCGCGTTACTTAGGTAAACAACCGAACGGAAATATTCTGAAACCCTCTGTTGATTTGGATTTAAAGTTCGTGCAGAAAAAATGGAGCCGCGATCATTCGATTAGTGTTTTGAGCCTGATTGGAGGCTTCGTGCTTTTAGCGATGGGTCTGCAATTTGACGAAGCGATTCTGTTGGTAGCATCGGTTTTTGCGTTCGCATTCAGCGCCAACTCTTTCCCACCAACGCGACATTATGCATTTGGTTTATGGGTTGTCAGCTTCGTCGCGGTTGCCATGATTGAGCCCAAACTCTTTTTGAGTTGGGGATCAATTCGGTGCGGTGCTCTTGTTCCTCCACTAATTCAATTCGCGATGTTTGGTATGGGAGCGACGTTACGGCCCTCGGATTTTACCCGCGTTCTTAAAATGCCCGCCGCAGTCGGTGTCGGCGTCGCATTGCAGTACACGGTGATGCCTTTAACGGGGTATTTTGTAGCGATGTGCTTCATGCTACCCAAAGAAATAGCGGCGGGGGTGTTGCTGGTTGGCTGCTGTCCGGGCGGCGTATCGTCAAATGTGATTACCTATTTGGCGAAGGGCAACGTCGCTTTGTCAGTAACATTAACCGCCTGCTCGACGCTGATTGCACCGCTCATGACACCGTTGACAATGTACTTGTTAGGCGGACAACTGATCGAGGTTCCTTTTTACGCAATGATGATCAATATATTGTGGATTGTTATCGTTCCCATCGTCGCGGGACTTATGGCAAACATGGTCTTAGAAAAATGCAACATACAGGGAGCCTGGGTCGATCGATGGCTTTCACGAATAAGTATGATCGCGATTTGCCTCATATGTGCCATCATCACCGCTAGTTCCCGCGATAAAATGCTGACCGTCGGACCCGCATTGGTATTGGCGGTTGCTGCACATAACTCGTTGGGGTATCTCTTCGGTTACTGGGGGTGTCGAATATTGGGTATGGATGAACGTACGCGCCGAACAGTTGCTATCGAAGTTGGACTGCAAAATGGTGGGATGGCTGCACAATTAGCAACTGATGTTTTGAAAAGCGCGAATGCTGCCTTAGCTGCAGTCGTTTTTGCGCCTTGGATGAACTTGAGCGGTTCATTGCTTGCGGCTTGGTGGCACAGAAGCGCTCACCAATTGCAGGATGAATTGGCGTCGTCCAAAATTTTTGCAAGTGTCGAGGCTTCTCCCGCAGAATAGCGATACGGCATTTTTCTAAATCTACTACACCAATTTAATCGATCGCATTCCCTAAAAGTCGTTGAACTCAACCTAGAAAGAATTCCGAAAATGAGCGTTTATGAGTACACGATAAAAAGCATCGATGGTCAAGAAAAGACGTTGGCCGAATATCGCGGGAAAGTTCTGTTGATTGTAAACGTTGCCAGTCATTGTGGATTTACCGGGCAATACGCTGGCTTGGAATCGCTGTATCGCAGGTTTTCAGAGCGTGGACTTATCGTGCTCGGATTCCCTTGCAATCAGTTTGCCGGACAGGAACCCGGAGACGAATCGGAGATCAAGTCGTTCTGTTCGTTAAAATACGATGTCACATTTCCGATGTTTTCCAAAGTGGATGTGAACGGAAAAGACGCACACCCGCTGTACGAATTCCTCAAGTCAAGTCAACCAGGCATGTTAGGTGTTCAGCGGATCGGCTGGAATTTTACTAAGTTCTTAGTCGATCGAAGCGGAAACGTAGTAAAGCGTTTTGGTGCTTTGGTTACGCCGATTTCGATCGAAAAGGATATTGAGAACCTGCTTTTGGGTGGCTGACAATTTTGCGAGTCGAACGGTTTTAGGGTACTTTGTTTAAGACTTACAGATCGAATCGATACCGGTATTCGACGGGTCATTTTTCTTTGTAGTGCAAAGCAAACCGGTGTGGTCAGACGATGCACGTCAGTATCTATGGCATATTTGCTATAGTCGTTCCCCCCTCTTCTCTTTGCACAAGGAGGATTCTCGCCAAATAGGCCGAAAATTGAGATGAAAGGACGTGCCCAAAGCCAGCATGACGTAGTTTTTTACGAACGTCATTTCATCAGGGACTAATCATATGCGACTTTGCGAACTCGTTGCAGAAATCGAGCGATTCCAACCAGAGGCGGAGCCGTCAACGGTAGCTCGCATGGCCATGTTGCTTGCGCTGAGCAATGTAAACCTTGACGAATTGCGAAGGCGCGACGAATTCGAACGTCAATACCATGAGATTGAGAACAGAATTCGGGCGTCGATGGATCAACATGCGGCAGTGGCCGAAGAGTTGGATACGCTTGCTAGCAGTGACCCTTGTGAATTTTCGCCCGATCATCTTTGGACTCTTATTCGAGCAATCAAGGTGCAGAGCCAGATATTATCCTTGTACTTGGACGGCGTTCCCGTCACGAATCAGAAGTAGCTCGACGCTTGCTAACGGCCGCGTCCCCCAACACAAGGAACGCTGCTTCGGAATACAATTGTTTTGGCTCACGAAAGCCCCAGCAATCAAACAGTAAGTCACACTTTGGCGGGCAGACGCATTTCAACAGTAGTTCCTCCGCCTGGAACGGAAGTAATCCAAACGCGACCGCCATGGGCTTCGACGTTTCTTCTAAGTTTGGCAAGTCCAAGGCCAAGTCCTCTACCCGCTTCCCGGCCTGAATAGTAAAGGTCCCAAACTTGTTGAAGCGCAGTCGCACTCATTCCAGGTCCGTTATCGATAACCGCTAGTCTTATTTCTCGCGATGATGGTCGCTCGGATTCATGCACCAATTCAAGAATAATTTGTATGAGGTCTCCTGTGCGTGCAGCTTCCAGCGAATTGCGAATCGCCGCTGCGATTGCTTCGGTCAAACTTGTCGCGTCACAGGTGATTTTGACAATGCAATCGGGCAATTGGCACTCCAAGCCCACCTGCGCCGACTCGGCTTTGTCAGCAAATGACGCGACCGTTTTTCGCGTAACTTCCTTAAGGTCATGAGCCATGCAATTCATGGTAGGAGGTTGAACGGCCAACATCATTTCAGCCAGCATTTCATGTGCCCGCATCGCTTGGTCGACAATGATTGCAAGGGATTTGCGATCGGCGGCATTTGTCGTACGGGATATTAATTGTTCGGCCCTCGCGGAAATGTTTGCCAAAGGGTTGTTTATTTCGTGGGACAGCCCATAAGCCAAATTGTAGACTTGGCGTCGAGACTCGTTTTCTGCCGCTATCCCAAATTTGTCATACCAAATATTGCGTTCGATGATGCACAGGCAAGCATTACGAAGTGCTTGAATACTATCGAACTCGCGAAAGAAATTCTGATCGCTCGGATTTTCCACGGGCAAGATACATTCCGATTGATGCGCGATTGGGCTATGTAGAAATCGCTCAGGAAATTCCCTTAACCACCAAGTAGTTTGGCTCAATTGGGATTCTGTAGGTAACGGCCCAGTTACCCATTCGCTAGAATCGCCCAGTGACGTAAATAGTCTCTTCAGCTTTTGAACCAGGTAGGTATCTTGTTGAGCTTGATTTGGATTCGAATCGCACTGAGATTGGTTTCCGGTATTGGACGACCAGCAACGAGCGAGACTAACAAGCAATCCCGACATTTGAAGAGAGGCTTCAACCTGATGGGTATTGTCCGCCATGTCGGGGTTTCGCAATCGAATCGATACGCTTGGCACTAAGCCACTCCCAAGACTAACGACGTTTCATACCGAGCACATGGCAACAACTGGTTGAGTTGGCATTCTACTTCGTAGACGAGATGGAATCGACAATTCGCCCCGAAAGCCATTCGGGGGCGATTGTAATTTTACGGATGGAAGATCGCTGGCAAGACCGGAAACTAGCGATACGTTTCTACTTGGACTCGGGGTTAGCAAACTAACCGGATGTGCTGACGCGTACCGGACTAACGCAAAAACAAAGTCGAAAATCTGCCTGGTCACTAATGCTTTGTCCAACTTAAAATTTAGGGTTGGTGTGCGGGCGCCTCGCCCGCAGCCTCTGGTTTTTCGCGGACGGGCCGTCCGCGCACCAAAACATAGCAACCCCAAATTTTTTAAGTGTGACGAACCACGAGAGGCCTAAATACTGCTGACCGGTCGATCAATTTCCAGTTGGTCACAAACTCTCTCAAGAAGCTTGTCGGTACCAAATGGCTTCTGCATAAAGTCATTGGCGCCAGCAGCTCGCAAATCAGCGATTTTGTCTTGCTCGATCATACCGGAAATGCAAATGATCTTAACCGAATCGAGCGTCTTATCGCTTCGAACTCGTTGGCAAACTTCACGGCCATTGATATCCGGAAGCATTACGTCCAAGATCACGATATCAGGTCGAA
This sequence comes from Pirellulaceae bacterium, assembly GCA_031374825.1. GTDB lineage: Bacteria > Planctomycetota > Planctomycetia > Pirellulales > Pirellulaceae > JANMGV01. The sequence continues at coordinate 41,598 of JANMGV010000199.1, read as the reverse complement.
ATTCCTTAACCTGCATTCCAGCGTCAAAGCCGTTATTTGCAGTTCGGATTTCAAATCGTCCGTCTCGATCAAACGTATCCGACATCAAATCTACCAAATCCTGATCGTCATCCACGATCAGCATTTTCTTCTTGCCGCTCTCCAAAGCATCTGTTGGGATGCCGTTGTCTTTCATGAATGCGAATAATTGGTCGCGTGGAATGCGTCGAAAACGACTGCCGGGAACGCGAAACCCTTTGAGAGATCCATTGTCAAAGCAGCGAATGATGGTCTGCTGACTAACCTTGCAGATTTTCGCTGCCTCTCCAGTGGTAAAAACCGTCTTAGTGCTGGACATTGCTTGAAACCATCCTTCCTGCCGATGGCTGGGCTAGCTTGATCGCAAAAAGGGGGCGATAAAGCGCGCCTCCTTGCTGCAATCAACTTACTTCCCTGCCACGTTAGGCCATAAAGAACTGACCCCGAAATCCCTTAAAAACCGCAAAGCACACAAACTGGCATGCTTTTTTCTTCGGTACATCCTGTGGAGCTGTCCGCTCCTTCCAGGATTGCCAAGTTTCACTCAGCTAACCGAGTATAGCGATTTGGTAGTCTGGGTCAAGATTGATCATTCGGTTCTAAGTTTCAAGATGCCAACAACTTGCGCCAATTGCTAGGATTATCAACCAAAAATAATTCCGATAGATTGCCAATCTGATTGTTGCCGGAAGAATGTGCATTCTCCATTCTCCGCATGTTGGGAATGGACAATGCATAAGCCGAAAAGTCTGTGAACCGTGAAATAACGAATTTCACTTGGGAAGCAAGCTTAGAACATTTGCGCTCGGTCGAGGAATAACGTGGGCCGCAATCAATTTACCAAGCCCCTCAACTTTCGATTTTCCTACATCGATTGCCGCTTGAACCGCAGCCACATCGCCACGAATTACCACGGTGATGTAACCTCCCCCAAGTTTCTCTTTCGTCACCACTTCGACATTAGCGGCTTTGCAAGCGCTATCGATGGCTTCGAAAACAGCTGTAAATCCTTGCGTCTCGATAAATCCCAACGCCATCGTTTTTGTATCGCTCATATTTTTCCTCGGTTGTTTAGATGTTGTAGGGTCATTTTCCGGCTCGGGACCGATGACAACGTTTTGCTGAAGTAAAGGACTCTTCTCCTGTACGCTCATAATGCCTTTTTCAAACGCACTCTTTTCAGGATTGTTCAGTATAGCCGTGATGGGCTTGGCTCCGAATTTCTCCGCCGCTTGCCTTCCCGCTGCGATTGCGGTTGCGACATCTGAAAGATCGCCGCCAATCTTGATAACAGTGCCCAAAAAGTCATTTAGTTCGGCCTGCACGACGTGAATCGTGGCGGATTTCTCCATGGTATCCAACGCGACCATCGCTGGCGTGAATCCATTAACCTCAAGTATTCCTATCGCGTTTTCCAAAATGAGTTCTCGTGTAGTTGAAAATTCGCAGGTCAGAAACAAAAGAGCATTGGGTGGAGCAAAGCACAGAAGATTCTGGTCCAGCTTACAGGCACTTAGCAATCAAAGCAGACCAATTGCGGGATCGGATGCCGTTAGCACTATCATAGTTGGACCTGCGAACGCTACAAATCAGGGCGTGAGGCGTAAAGAAATATTGCGGGCTACTCTATCATAATGCCCGCAAAATCGTCATAAAGCTAGCTCGACCAACTGTTTAGGTGGTGCGTTGCGATTGGCTAGAATTGCTTTGGATTCCAGATTTCGATCGACAAGATGGTAGAAAACATCTCTCTGACGCGGCACAAATCCCAATTCGCTGATCGCGTCGCGAATTTGATCAAGTGTCAAGTAATGAACCGTTCCAGCTTCCGCGACGACATTTTCTTCGATCATCAATGACCCCATATCGTTCGCGCCAAACGTCAGGGCCAACTGCCCAATCTTCAGACCTTGGGTAACCCAACTACTTTGAATGCTTGGGAAATTGTCCAAGTACAACCGCGCGATGGCTTGAGTCGTCAGATATTCAAAAGCCCCAGCAGGCATGATGTGACTCAATTCTGTGTTATCCGGTTGAAACGTCCAGCAAATAAAGGCAGTAAAACCACCCGTTTCATCCTGCAATTGTCGCAATCGCTCGAGATGTTCCACTCTTTCTTCAACTGTCTCAACATGACCGAACATCATGGTAGCGGTGCTAATTCCTCCCAATTGATGCCAGACTCGCATAACATTCAACCAATCATCTGTAAGAACTTTTCCACGCGTGATTGTGTTGCGGACGCGATCTACCAAGATCTCCGCACCGCCTCCTGGAATGCTTCCCAGGCCAGCGGCTTTTAAACGCTCAAGCACTTCACGCAGCGGCAGTTTGTTGACTTTGGTGAAGTGATGAAGTTCCGGTGGGCTAAAACCGTGGATGTTGATCATAGGATAGTGCGACTTGATGTCGGACAGCATCTCTTCGTACCAATCCAATTTGAAGTGCGGATGCAGGCCTCCTTGAAGAAGGATTTGATTGCCGCCCAATTCGACGGTCTCGCCAACTTTTTCCAACAGTTCTTTCCGCTCCAATATGTATCCTTCGCCACTTTTCGGCGAACGATAAAACGCGCAGAAGTCGCAGACCGCTGTACAAATATTGGTGTAGTTAATGTTGCGATCGATGTTGTAAGTTCGATAGTTTTCAGGATGCAATCGTCGTGTGACTTGATCAGCAGCATAACCCAAAGACGCCAGTTTCGGAGACTTGAAAAGTTGTATGGCTTCGTCGCGGGTAATGCGGTGACCGTCAATCGATTTGTCTAGAATTTGTTGTATCATGGTGTTAACAAAGTATCGGAAAAGAAATTGTGACCTCTCGGCGCCAATTCAAGCTGTGCGGCGCGATCGTAAAACAGTTGTAGGCCGACCAACTCACGGTCTCCCAAATAATAATGGAGATAGTGTGTAAAATATTTTTCGCAATCGGCGATCGACAGGTGATAGTCAGCAGCGTATTTTTTCGCCAATTCGGATGCTTGGTTACATCCATCATCTCTGGCTTGCTGAAGTACCGTTGCAATTTCGGCGCTGCGATCAGAAATCCGGCCAACCCACATAGCGAATACAAATGGCAAACCCGTATCTTTCGCCCACTCTTCGCCCAAGTCCCAGGCTTCAGTAAAGCCGCTCGATACATGCCCCATCGCCCGATCGCCGATGATGAGGACAGCATCAGCCTGCGATATTCGAAAATCACCTTCGATAGGCAACTCGATCGACTCGGGGCGAATAGCGTAGCGAGACCAAAGTAGTACCTTGGCCAGAGCAGCGCTGGTTCGCGATCCTTCATCCAAAGCGATTGTTTTGACTTGGGATGGCGGAACACGAAAGAGTAGTTTCACACTCCATACTTCACCATGGCAAGCAATACAGGCATCCGAAATAATCGAGTAATCCGAATTTCTAAAAAACTCAATTGAGGGAATAAGGGCCACATCGTAGAGCCCGGCTGTTAGATCGTCTGCCAAGCGACTAGGCAGAGCAAGCTCCAATGAACCGCGATCTGCCAGATGTTTTTTGAGGCCGTAAATTAGCGGTTTCGTATTCAAATAGGACACTGCGCCCACTCGAATAGAGCGAGTTTCTCCTTGATTCAACTGGAAGTCGCTTTTCACCAAAAGATTTCCGAAAAAAAGGCCGTCATTCGACGGTTTGCTGAACCACCAAAGTATAAACAAAGCCAACCATTTCGGGCAGTTGCTTACTACTAAGTGAAAACCGCATTCGCTATGGACTTTTAACGGTTTTGGTGAGTTCGAGGTGTTTGACTTTTTACGGTTCAACACGAATGACGAATGATTTCCTGCCATTCCGCGTGCAATTGGTTCCAACTTGCGGGCACTGTTGCTGTAACTTTCTTGATGACTGCCGTCAGGGGATGCCTGAACTCTAGTTTCCAGGCGTGAAGGGCTACACTTTTCTTACCCCCCTCTATGTTCTGTTCCTCCCAACTGTGGCAACTGCCGTAAAGGTCATCGCCGACTATTGGAAAACCTCGCGTTGCAGCTTGCAAGCGAATCTGATGCATACGTCCCGTCTCCAGTTCGAATTGAACAAGCGATTGTTCTTTCGATTTTGCCAATACCTTGAAATGAAGCACAGCTTTTTTTGCTTCGGGGTGTCCGCTCGGAACTACTTCTGCTTGGGCCTGTTCAGGTATTTTTCGCATCCAATCGACCCAGGTTCCCTCGTCTGTTTCCAGGGTATTTTCGAGAACTGCCAAGTACAATTTCCGCACGATACGCGATTCGAACTGACTGCAAAATCGTTTCAAAGCCCGCTGATTTCTTGCAATCAACAAAATTCCCGAAGTACCACGATCCAATCGGTGCGGAAGTCCAATAAAAGGTTGATGAGGGGCGTTGGGTCGTGAGGATAACAAGGATCGTAACTGGGTCTCCACGCTTTCGATGCCAGAAGCAGCTTGTGTGAACAAGCCCGGCGGCTTGTTGACGACCAAGTACGAAGGTTCTTCGAGTAAGATAGTGATGGAATCCATCAATTTAGGTTTACCAAAACTAACAAAGTCCAACTGCGATGTATTGCGGCGGCAATGCGATGAGCGCATAAAAAAACGAGGAGTTCCGGCCACGAAAACACGCTATGACTACAGCAATATCTTCTACGAACCCCTCGTTCAATCGACATTTGTAGTGAATCACTCGGATGGGTCAAGGGGTTTTTCAATTTTCTACACTATTTGAGTCGAGTCACGAACCGTGTTTTGTATCGTTCCGAACGAATGGATGAATCGATTATGAGTGATCAAAAAGACAAAACGATTCAAAACCAGTCGATCCATTTCGTCACTGGCAAGCTGGCCGAACCCATCGTCCGAAATGTGGTTTCCAAGTTGGCTAACGAAATTCATTTTTCCTATTCTATCGACGTACTGCCTATCACCGTTGCCGCATTGATGACTCCGAAATGGTTGTTGCGCCACATCCAAGTTCCCGAGGGAGCAACACGCGTAATACTGCCAGGATACCTGGCTGATGGAGCAATTGAAATTGAAAAAGCTTTGGGAGTGCCGACCGAATGTGGCCCCAAAGATGTACGCGATTTACCAAGCTTATTCGGCAAAAAACGCTTGATTCCCGATGACTATGGTCGTCACTCGATTTCAATCCTGGCCGAGATCAACAACGCGCCGCGTATGCCGCGAAACGAGCTATTGTCACTAGCTGCGCGATATAGAGACGCAGGAGCTGACGTCATCGATCTCGGTATGGATCCAGGCTCACGATGGGCAAACGTTGGGGACGTTGTTCGTGAATTAAACGACAATGGTTTCACTGTTTCCATCGATACTTTTGATCCCTGGGAAGCACAGACCGCAACCCGCGCAGGTGCCATACTTGTTCTCTCAGTGAACAGTTCCAATTGTAATTCTTCGGCAGATTGGGGAGCCGAAGTGGTCGTCGTTCCTGACCAAGGAATGGACTGGCAAAAAAGTTTGACAAAAAGTATCGATTTTCTGATCTCCAAAGGCGTTTCGTTCCGAGTCGACCCAATCCTAGAACCAATTGGTTGTGGATTTGCGCACTCGCTGCACAGGTATTTTCGAGCTCGGCAAATTTTTCCTGAAGCGCCCATGCTGATGGGTATTGGCAATCTGACAGAATTAACCGACGTGGATTCCGCCGGCGTCAATTTTTTGCTTTTGGGCATCTGTGAGGAATTGCGGATTGAAAGTGTTCTCACGACGCAAGTCATACCGTGGGCTCAAACTGCAGTTCGAGAATGTGACATTGCACGGCGCATGGTCTATTTTGCCGTTTCGCATCAGACCCCGCCGAAACGGATCGACGATCGGCTTATCATGCTGCGAGACCCAAAGACCTCTCGGCTAGGCGGTGATGTCATAGCTCAGATGGCTTCGGCGATCAAAGACAACAACTACCGGATCATATTAGACGAAGGACAGATACACCTAGTCAGCGCTAATGTGCATTTGATCGGGACAGATCCATTTGACATCATGGAGCAATTGTTCAAATTGCCGGAATCAAGAAATGTAGATCCAAGTCATGCTTTTTACCTTGGCTTTGAAATGGCAAAAGCGCTAACGGCGATGACGTTAGGAAAAAGATACGAACAGGATGAAGCATTGAATTGGGGCATGCTGACGCGTTCCGAAAAACATCACCGACTTGTCCGTAATCGTCGTGCACGCGAGTAACAAAAATCGCGGACATCGTTTCGTATTGTTGGACATTGAATCAATCAATTTCCGAATGATCCGAATGCGTCAAGTTCAACAGCGTGTGTGTGCATGGTACCATGGGACATCCACTAACGAGTCTTTCTACCTCAATCTATTTTCGTAGAACCCTAAAATTTTGCCAACCGATAATTCCAAGAGCGACCGATTGCCGTTGGTTCATGTGCTGCCATCATATGTGGATGTCCCATTTGCTTTCGAACGCTTGTGGCATCTGCCCGGCTGCTGCGTTCTCGATAGCGCGATGCCGCTTGCTAACTTAGGGCGTTACAGTTTTGTAGCGGTCGAACCATTTGAGACAATTCGGATTCAGCGAGCCCATGCGGATCCATTGGCCAGTTTGGCGAACTTGATGGAACGTTATTCGACCAAATCTGTCCCTGGATTACCTCCATTTCAAGGCGGCGCGGCTGGCGTCTTCAGCTATGAATTCGGCCGATGCTTCGAAAGATTTCCCGCCGCCCAGCACGACGAGTTCGGCGTTCCGTTGGCCGTGATCGGATTGTACAGCACTGTTTTGTCGTGGGATCACGAAACGAAGCAGGCGTGGATTGTAGCGCAGGGCTATCCCGAAGTCGACAGCGACAACCGAATACGATCGGCCGAAGCGAGTATACGCCGCATCTGCGATCTTTTATCAACTTCATGCGTGACTCGAAACCGTTCCGAGATGAATCTGCACGCTTCAGCTCACGGTTTAACTGCACCTCAATACGAAACTCGCCTTGGTCAGGCTTGGCTTGGCAATTTCGACAGCACCGGCTTCCAAAACGCAGTTGATCGAGCGCGCGAATACATTTATGCCGGCGATATTTTCCAAGTCAACTTGGCGCAGCGACTCATGCGACGGGCGATATGTTCGTCCGTCGATCTGTTCTTGAATATGAGGCAAATCAACCCTGCCCCGTTTGCTGGGTATTTTGACATGGGCACCGCCCAAGTAATCAGCGCTTCGCCGGAACGTTTCCTTCAAGTGCGAAATGGAGCCGTTGAATCGCGACCTATCAAGGGAACCCGCCGCCGACAACAAGAATCGCCCGAGCGAGAGACCGCCTTGCGATCGGAATTGCTGCACTCAGAAAAAGATCGCGCCGAGAATACGATGATCGTCGATTTGATCCGAAACGATTTGTCACGTATTTGTTTAGCCGATTCGCTTCGTGTCACACAGCTTTGCGAATTGGAGTCTTATCCATTTGTATTGCATCTGGTGAGTGCTGTCGAAGGCCAGCTACCGCAATTCGCACATCCCATCGACTTATTGGCTGCCACATTTCCTGGAGGGAGTATTACGGGAGCCCCCAAAGTGCGCGCGATGGAGATCATTGCCGAACTGGAGCCGACTGTGCGAGGGCCCTATTGCGGTTCCATGGGTTACATTGGATTTGATGGTACGATGGATTTAAATATTCTTATTCGAACAGTTACAGCCAGTCATGGCTGGTGGCAAGTTCAAGTGGGCGGTGGCATCGTGGCCGATAGTCGCAGTGAGGCAGAAGAGGAAGAAACGTGGACCAAGGCAGCCGGGATTGTTGCGTCCATTGATCGTTCGGCAAAGAACTCATGATTGTCCTAATTGATAACTACGATAGTTTTGTTTATAACCTTGACCGCTATCTGCGGCGACTTGGCCAAAATACTTTGGTTGTTCGAAGCGATGCAATCTCAGCCGACGCCATCGAAAGGCTTGATTGCTCAGCGATCGTTATTTCGCCCGGTCCAAAGACGCCCGATGACGCTGGTTGTTCGCTTGAAGTTATCCGCCGGTTGAGCCACCGATTACCGATCTTAGGAGTTTGCTTAGGCCATCAAGCCATTGGTCAAGCTTTCGGCGGTAGGTTGGTCCGAGCGATTCAGCCCGTGCATGGCAAAGCCAGTTTGATTCAGCGTACCGGACCAAGCCGCTTGCTCGCAGCCTTGCCCCAAGAATTTAATGCGGGTAGATACCATTCGCTTGTAATCGATGCCGAGCAGATACCCGAATCACTTTGCGTCACTGCGAAAAGTTTGGATGGACAGATCATGGCGATCGAACATCGTACTCGAAATGTGTTCGGCGTTCAATTTCACCCAGAGTCGATTTTGAGCGAGTTTGGCTACGAAATACTAGCTTCTTTTTTGAAGCTCGCCAATTTGCCACTGCCTGCACATTTGCCCAACAGCGACATCTTAACAATGAGAATCAAAACTTCGGACTGATGGACTCAACGCGACTAAGAACAGTTCCGTCGGATACCGTCGTCTCGATTTGTTGATTGACTTGGAAGTCTGATGTTTTTCGAAGTAGAGAATGTTTTGCTGCATCACGTGTCAAACTGTAGCCTCGGCCCAGCACTCGCAATGGGCTGAGAGCTTCCAGAGCACCGGCAGCCTGCTCGAGTTCTTTGGATCGCAAGGTCAAATGATTATTGACGGCTTGAACCAACCGCAAATTCACTTCATCAAGCCTTTGTTCCCATCGCAGAATGTTCTCGACCGGGCGGCTCAATACAGGTCGAGAGGCCAGCTCAACTAACCGCATGCGAATAGCGTCGAGACGAGTGAGCATGGAACCGTCCAATTGACGCAGTACGGATTGCAGAAGCTGATTCATTTGCAGTTGGTCGGGGACGATTCGCTCTGCAGCTTCGGTCGGAGTCAACGCGCGGACGTCGGCCGCCAAGTCTGCGAGTGTGACGTCAATCTCATGACCGACCGCCGACACGGTTGGAATGGGACAGTCAGCAATGGCGCGAACGACGGCTTCTTCGTTGAAAGTCCACAGATCTTCGAGCGATCCGCCACCACGTCCCACGACCAGAACATCGAGCTTTGGCCTTAATTTGGCCGCCAAGCGAATTCCCTTCACGACATCGCTTATCGAGCCTTCGCCTTGGACTTTGGCTGGAATAATTATTATCTCAACATCATTCCAACGCCGACGCAAGACTTCCAAGAAATCGTGAACGGCAGCTCCGGTTGGGCTTGTCACAAAACCGATGCGTCTAGGCATCGGTGGCAGCGGTTTCTTCTTTCGAGGATCAAATAAACCCTCTGCGGCAAGTTTTGCATGCAGTTGGCGAAACGCCAATTGTAGGGAGCCGATCCCTTTGGGTTCAATGCTCTGAATATTGAGCTGATACGTTCCTCGCGGTGGATAGACATCGACGGTTCCACAGCACATCACCGACATTCCATCCTCGAGACGAAACGGAAGTTTTGCCGCCGTGGAACGCCACATCACGGCGCGCATCTGGCTTTGCTCGTCCTTCAGTGTGAGATACACGTGCCCACTTTGCGGACGCGAAAGTTCTGAGATTTCTGCTTCCAACCAAACACGCGAAAATGCTTTGTCGAGAGTCTGTTTAATGAGGTCATTGAGCTGGGTAACCGTTAAGGGTTCGGCCTGGCTTGTTCCCGGAGTTGATTTGCGGCGAGTTTTTGCTGACGGCGGAGATTCGGGAGAGTCTTCGTCATCACTCCATAAGAAAGGTGTTGTCATTTCGCGAGTCCTCTTGTGACCGATAAGTTGTAATGCGAGGTGACAAACTTTACGAGCGGTGAAAAGCGGCCCGTCAAGAGAATTGCAGTTTCTGACCCGACGCTATAAGAATTAAAGAGCCATAATCGACCGCGTTGGATAGACGGGGCGAAAGTCTTGGTCAGCCTACCAATCGGGATTGAGGCTGTTCAAAGAGTTTGACCGTACTTGCTTTTTCTGGTTTCGCAAGAGGACGCATGCTGGCGAATTGATTCCGAGAATAATAATTTGTTTCTGGATACAAAGCAAACGAACCTTGCATGTCAGAATTCGTCGTTGCCCATGCTTCGGCTTCGTTCGAAAGAGTCGTCAAGGTTTGCTGTACTTCTTGGCGATAAAATTCTAAGCCATCACGCCCAAGACGGTTGGGGATTGCGATTCGCGAACTCATCAATAACCGCGCACGTGATCCAGGCTTTGGAATCGCTGCGTGATCCCATGCCCGGGTATAACGCCAAGGACGATCAAAACCAATGCCCATGAGTATTAGAGGCATTTGAAGTTTCGACGCGAGGAAAATGCAACCCGGTGCTAGTTCGCGTCGTGGACCCGTTGGACCGTCCGGCGTTATTCCCAAGCTCACGCCGGGCGCTACTCTGAGCATTTCTCGCATGGCTTTTACGCCACCTCGCGTCGAAGAGCCTCGCACAGGTTCATAGCCCAAAAATTCGCATGTCGTTGTCAGTAACTCGGCGTCGCGATGTTGACTGAGCAAAATTGCAGGTCGCCAGCGGCTACCAAACCAAACAGCAAACGAAATGTATTCGTGCCAGAAAATATAAATAGCAGGACTTCGAAATTCCGGCGCGCAAGGCCAAGCTTCGCGCGAATAACAGGCCGCTCGACATTCGAGTGTATTCATCCAAGCACGAATCGCTTTGCTTATTGCAAATCCACCCAAGCGTGAAAGAGGTCTCGGTATGTTCTTCATGGACTATATCTTCCATTCCCCAGTGAAGACTTCTCGCGCAGGCCCTGTCATATGGACGTGATTCGTTGCTTCATCCCATCGTAGGACGAGATCTCCACCAAGCAAATGATTGTGGATTTCGCGATCGGTATTGCCGGTCAACACTCCGGCAACACAAACTGCGCTCGCGCCGGTCCCGCAAGCCCATGTCTCGCCAGATCCTCGCTCCCACGTTCGTTGCCGAACTTCGTTTCGTGCCAGAACTTCGACGAATTCGACATTGGTGCGTTTCGGAAATCGAGCATCCATTTCAATCTTTGGCGCGATCTTTAGTACCAGTTCATCGCTGGCGTCTGGAACAAAGATAACACAATGGGGATTACCCATCGAGACACAGGTAGCGTGAAGCGAATGGCCGTCGACCTCCAGCTTTTGATGAACAACCTGCTCCAATCCCGCACCCAACGTGGTTGGGATTTTATCGGGGCGAAGAATTGGTTGCCCCATGTCCACGGTGACTTGTTCTGCTAAGTTCCCGACGGCGTGAATCTTGACAGTCAGTATGCCGGCTCCCGTTTCGATTTGTAATTGATCGCGATGGCAGATGCCGTGATCGTAGACGTATTTAGCAACGCATCGGATGCCGTTCCCGCACATCTCTGATTCGCTACCGTCGGCATTGAACATTCGCATGCGCGCGTCTGCCTTGGTTGATGGCATGATAAGAATCAGGCCATCAGCACCGACGCCAAAGCGACGATGGGAGATTTGAATCGCTAGTTCAGCGAGTTCTTCGGGAACGCTTTCTCGGAAACAATTGACGTAGATGTAATCGTTCCCAGCGCCATGCATTTTAGTGAATCGCATCGGAATGGTGAGTCCTCGTTGGTGCCCGCAAAATCTCAATCTTATCCGACTTTTGAATCACTCCAAGAACCGGCTCGAAATTCAAACCCTTCTTTTTCTACCCCCAGCCCTCGTATGTAGAAGGAGTTTCAAAGTCGAGAACCGGCAAAGTATTAGCAGATTGACTAGTTGTTCTTCTGCTGTGATCCGTGGTTTCACCCGAGTCCGTTTGATCCTTAACCAACGATTCGTTTTGGTTTGAATTTGCAGAACTATATTTCTCGTTCGCATCGCGATCTTGCGTTTGTTCTCCACTGCTCAAGGCGTCCAGGCCCGGCAACTTTGATCTCGGCGAGTCGGTAATGTCGGTCGCTGCTTTCAGATGGGGGATTGTCGCGGCAGCAGCCAGTATTGATGGCGAATTAGGATTCTGAATTTGCATAAGCCACAGTTTAGTTTGCGAATTTGATTTCAATGTGTGCAACCAATTGGCAAAAGTCTTTGTGTTTGGCAGTGTTCGGTTAGCAAGCAGCATGTGCAACCGAAGATCTCATGGACCGCTTGGGCTAATTCGGCTATTTTTGCGTTGCGATGCAGGAATCTGTGCTTTTTCTGGGAAAACTTGTTCCAACGTCGATTCAAGCATTGGGAGTTTCTTTTGGATAGCAAACTTGTCCAGTGTGCCATCCACTTCGATATAAAGCAAGCTTGCATCGTTATGACTAAGAACAGGACCGAACATAGCCGCCAATCGGCTTTTTTGACCAATGTAAGTATACAAATCCAGGTGAATTTCGCGTCGAAGATTGGTCCACCCGCTTCCTCGCAAACTGATAATGTCACCATCCAGAGAAAGACGTTCCAATGGAATCCGATCGCCGTCGATTCGGAACTCGATATCGGCTGATTCGAACGCACTATCGTCTGGCGGACGAACGCTAAGTAATCGTAACAATCGGGCTAACGACGGGAGTTCGTACAATTGTGCTTCGCGGATTTTCACTGTCCCTGTCCCTGAGATCGTATTGATGTTTGCCGGTGAACCCACCAATTGAAGTTGCGCGTTGATCTTGCCCGTGGTTGTCAAATTGAGTTGACCAAATTCTTGAAGCGCTTCTTTCAAACTGATACCCTCCAACCCGATCCGTAAGTTGGTTCGACCAGTTGCAACTTGGCCTGTCCCATGCAGGCTAAGGCGTCCTCCTGCAATCTGTGCCGTGACGTCGCTCTTGTGTGAAGCGGAAAAGTCGCTGAGCATTGGCTGGCTTTCCGGAACCGTGTTACTAGGGCTGTGCGGAGTTGCCAGTTGCAAAACGTTACTGAGATCCTTCGGGACGCTGACCAACGACATCGGCGAGGAATTTCCGAACTTGAGTTCGGAGTCGACAACATTCATCGGTCTTTTTCGATCTAGGGTAACAACGCTTGCTTCACGACCGAAAAACGTTTGTCCGTTTTGCAATGCAAATCCACCCCGTAGACTTATGACGGGTACTCCGCGAAGCGCCAGTGAATCCAAGTCGAAGTTGCCGACCGCTACGGGACCGTCCGAACGCGTCTCGCCTTCAAGTAACACGGCTCCACGAATGCCGGACACAACCTGCCCTTGCCCAAGCCGACCGTCTTCGATATCCAATCGCAAATCCCAAGCATTCGCATACGGATGCTGAGTGACGCTGTCATCCACGAAATGCGTCCAGCCCATGACGTTTACGGGGCCGTGAAAATCCAAGCTCGTAAGAGGTTGTCCCAATTTATCGGGAAGGTTTGAAATCAGGTTTTGATCGATTATGAGGCGAGTACCAGGTAACCAAGTCAAAGTACCGTCCCAAGAACCATCGTTTCGGATCCAGCAACTACCCTCCGATTTTACGCGGCTGAGGTCGCGCGATCCCGACAAATGCATGACGGTTAATCGCCCCGGACGATAAACCAAATTGCACGCGATATTATCCAGCAACATCGGCATCGCAGTTGGGCGAATACTGACTGTTTGAGCGGCTTGTAAATCGCTTTTTCCATCCTCGTCGACAATTACTTCAAGATCAATAGGCTGGTCGAGTCTGGCTCGTTGAAGCTTGACCTGGACATGATCGATAACTCCGCTAGGTTGAATTTGATCCCAAAGTGTAGCCATTTGATTTGGCAATGCACGATGTAGTTCTTCTTCCAGCGGAACTGTGTACGAATCAAAGTCCAAGGCAAGTTGCTCTACACCCTTTGCATTGGAAATACAACGACCATAACACTGAATCCGCGCGCTGTCGTTTCGGCCTCGCATGTTTTGTATTAAGGTCAAATCGTTGTCGACTACAACATGACCTTGAACGTTAAAAATCGGGTAACGGAATCCTTGGTACTGAACCGTTCCTTCGTAAAAGCTCATTTCGATGGATTTGGAAAGAACCTCGTTGCTTTCTTTGGTGCGAATAAAGCTGGCTCGTTCCAGATGGACATTGCCCGTAGGTTGTAGGGAACGCGCAAATTTCTCGAGAGCCGAAGTAGGTTGCCCCCGAGGCGTCAGCGCGGCCAGCAACTCTTCTTGTATTGCGATAGGACCATCGGAGGACATCTGAAGATTGATCGCCCACCGAGGGGCTGCTTTCTCCAGCGTTACCGAACCTCGAACGGTCTGGCCACGCACGCGAGCGACTACATCGTCGCTCTTGAGCGTATCGTTTTCGAAGGTGAAATTGCCACTTAATTGCTGAACCCGAATTGGAAAAGTTTCCAATTCAATAGAAACGTTCTTGCTTCGAACGATTGCATGCGGCGACCACTTTTGACCGTCAAAACGCATGCTGACATTCGCATCGATGGTTCCTGTGGGCCGGAATTTTTGCCATTGATCCTGAAGGTTTTTGGGCAAAGATTGATAGAGGCGTTCATCGAGTTGAAGGTCTTTGGTTTTCGCATTGACGACCATGGGGCTCTGCGGAGACAGTCCGAAAATGTCGGCATCAAACCAAAACATCGACGGACCATTTCTTGCTTCGACTTGTCGGAACTGAATCGAGTTATTCTTGCAAGCAAATTGTCCTCGCAAGCTCTCAAGGAGATATGGAATGCGTGGGTGCTCCATCCGTCCTTTTTCTATGGTTCCATTGATTTCAAACCCAACGTCCGTTTCGTGCTTCTTCCAAACTTTGAAAACAGCTTCGGCCTCGCATCTTAGACCGCTGATTTGTTGCAATTTGTTGGCGAGCGAGACGGGGAGTTGAGAGAACAACCGATCGGAAACTGCTAAGCCTTTGCACTCGCCTTGAAGGCTCCATTCTTGACGTGTCATATCGACCGATATGTCCGCGCTGACTTGTCGAAAATGGCTCGCAGCCACAGACGCGTGAATGGATAAATTCTCTGTGGAAGTGATTGTTCCAGAGCCATCCTTGGCTTGCAAGGTCGTGTTTTTCGGTCGAACCTCGACTTTCAGATCATGGGCTACCATTTCTTCCCCGTTGATCGCGGATTGCCCTAGTCTCAGCAACCCACTGCGAATTTCAATCCGTGGAAGTTTCACGGGGCTTCTGGATTCACCGATCAAGGTTTGAAACGACCACTGCTCGTCGTTCGTTGGCCATACCGATAATTCGAGCCCATCGATGACGACGTCGTCGATCGGAGTGTGTCCAGTGAGCATGCGCATCAATTCGAGCTTACCACGGGCAATTACGCGCTGCGCTTTGATGACGGGACGAATACCTTCTGCAGTGGGAGCTGAAATTCGAAAGCCTTCGAGCAAGAGCGCGCGGCCTTCCTCTAAATGGACTCGATCCAGTTCGATAATATGGAATGGATAACGTTGGCTGATTTTCGAAATGATTGCATCACGGAGTCGGCGGTCGACTTGACTACTCAAATAAAAGAAAGTCATCAATCCTAAGACAGCCAAGACGAGAACCCAAAGAAGTCTATGTTCCCATTCGCGATCGCGTTTTTGCAAAGAAGCAACAGACGATGGCGCGCTTGCGCTATCACCACTCTGTTTGCTTCGTGCATCCATGCGAAAAATCCTAATCCTGGATGAGCATCTTGCTCTTCCGTTTCTTTTTATCACGTCACCATGACGTTGATTTAATTTAACCAGCCATTATTAAACGTTTCTGTTGTCTACCGTGCGAATCCAAAACGCACGCTCCAAAATCCAGGCCAACCCAATGCCGGCAACGACGCATAAAATCAGTAACGCGGGTTGCCGGTAACGTATCGAACCAACAAAAATTAAATGTAACACCGCGAAATATAAACTAGGAAGAATAAATATTCCGACTGTCTTCGAGCGGTCACGCATTTGCCACCATCCTACTAACGACAGGGTCAGGATTGTGACATACGCGCAGACTTCCCCGATTCGTATCCAAGGATTCGATACTTGTTCGGCTGAAAGCACTGGACTCCAAGTCCGACAGAATTTTAACAAGGCCAGCCTTGCGACGTCAGACGGATTTTCCAAAGCCCACGCAATAGCAGCATTTCCCATGCGTCGGTCCAATCGATACTCAAACGTGGACTTGGCCTGTCCAGACTCTTTGTCTTCGTAGCGTTGTTCGCTAGCAAACCTATCAACCCATTCCATATTTTCATCGCTTCCTCCCGATGCCCCTGGATGCAAACTGTCGTAAAGGGTTGCTCCCACTTGAAGTGTTGTAGGTACGAATCGATGCGTTATTTCGTAGTTGCGTACCCACCAAGGCAACATGGTGGCGATCATCGCAAGTAAAAACCAAAAATATTTTTTTATCTGAACGAAGTGATTTGTTTTTTGTACAAGCAAAAAAAGTAACAACACCCCTGGCCACAAAATCCAACTTGGCCTCGCAAGACAAGCCAGCCCGCTTGCCAAACCGCTTGCCAACGCAAAAAGTCGAGTTCGTGCAGTTCCCTCGTTACTCAGCCACGCCATCTGCCAAAGTAAAAGTGAGCACAATGCTAATGGGCAAAAAATCGCTTCGCTTAAGACGAAAGCGCTCATGCCGATAGAGCCTGGAAAAACAGCCGCTAATAACCCAGCGCAAGCTGCAGCGCGGCGATCTGCAAGTCGGCGTGCAGCAACCATGATTAAGTGCACGCAAAAAGTACCTAACGCACATCCGGCTAGGCGCGCGAGGAGAATACCGAGCCTTGGTTCGAATCGAGTAAACGGCGACAAAAAGAGTGGATAAAGCGGCACACGAAACATCTTGCTATCCGGGCTTCCGTATTGATACGGTTCGCCGTTCGCGATACGACCAGCAAGAGTCCAGTAAGAATAACTGTCACCAAAACGAAACAGAACACCCTCGCTGTCGGCTTTGGATTGCCACCAAAAGGCTGCGGATACTCGCAATAGAAGAGCAATTAAGAGAATCCCAGCGCATGCGATTTGCCAGCGGCGTTCCTTAGAAATAGTCAAAATCCACTCCGCACCGAATTGCCAATGCACGCCTACCGAATTCCGTATTGAACTGTAATTTCCTACCGCCCAATTCTATACTCTAAAGTCTCGACCAGGAACGAAAGTGCACTGCGTTTATGGCAGACGAAGATATTTTGCGACTCCTGTGACGCATCCCATGCGTTTTCAACGACATGTGACCATAATAAAACGCAATCGATCACGTTTTTGCAGCGAGAGACCGTTTTCGCAGCGAGAGATTTGGCGCAGGGTTCATGTCAGATTCCAAAAGTAACAATGAGTTCTCTTCTGTGCCCGGGACGCGTTCTACTCCTTCCCTGGTCAATCTGCGGGCCAAGCTCGATGGCGGGACTGTTCTTGTCGCTTGCCCCGCTTGCGACGGCCCTATGTCGGTGCGGATTTGGTTAATGGAAGCCGAGTGTTGGCAGTGCGGCACGCGAATCGAACTTTCCGAAGCCGACCGCATGTTCTTGGAGCAGATGATCGCCCAAGCAGAGAAAAAGGAACCTGATAGAGCATTGCCATCGCCCCGTCAGAAGCAAGCTCCTGCTGTTTCACCAAAGCCGATAGCCCGCCCAATACCAAAACCTGCTCGAAAACTGATGCCGCCCCCGGCTCCGGCTCTCGTGTCCGTTCAAGCTCCTCCGGTGCAACGATCGATTCGCGACTTGGTGCAGTATCCGTGGTTCAACTGGCGTGCATTGCTTGATCGTGCGCCCGCTTGGTTAGTCAGTCTCTTGTTTCACTTGGTTTTGTTCCTGCTGTTAGCTTTAATCGATGAAGGCCAAGACCCTCCACCCAAAATTGTGTTGTCTGTTGCAATAAGTAACCAGCGCGAGTTGGGAGATATTGCATCAATTGCGCCAGTGAAAGTAAACGCTTTCGATTTTCCACTGCCGAAAGATATTGATACTTCTGATGCAAAAGTAAGGAAGCAAATCGAAGAAGCTTCAGGATTGGCTAGTGAACTGAGTAGATTTGAAACGGATAAAGGTTTTAAGCCAGAGTCAATTCAGCAACTACGCGACAAGTTAAAACAACCGTACAAAGCAGAAAATGGCTTGGCAGCCCGCGATATTCGAATGCGCCGCGAAGTACTAGAACTAGAGGGCGGTACGTTACTGACCGAAGCCGCCGTTGCGCGTGCCCTTGAATGGTTTGTTCAACATCAACAGCCAAATGGCTCATGGAAATTGGATTCACGCGAGTACGGTTCAGGTCGCGGCGATATTAGCACGGACGCTGGGGCGACGGCCCTAGCACTCCTGCCATTTCTCGGAGCTGGTCAAACGCACAAGACAGGCATCTATAGGAGTGTTGTTGCCAATGGTCTTGACTACTTGTTAGATCATCAACTCGACGATGGCGACTTGCGGGCGGGAACAAAAGGCGAGGCGGGCATGTACGTCCATGGCCAAGCGAGCATCGTACTTTGTGAGGCCTACGCGATGACCCGCGATCGTAAGATCCAAGAAGCCGCTCGTCGCGCAGTCGACTTTATCATCAACGCACAGCATAGCGAAGGCGGATGGCGATATCGGCCGGGGATGGCGGGCGATACAAGCGTTCTGGGTTGGCAACTTATGGCATTGCAGAGTGCCAAGATGGCTGGCATTGCCGTTCCCCAAAAATGTTTTCAACAAGCCAGTCGCTATCTGGATTCTGCCAGTGAGCTTGGAGGTGCGGTGTATGCATACCAGCCAGGGCACAGCCCAACACCTAACATGACGGCAGAAGGATTGCTTTGTCGATTTTATCTTGACGGAAACAAACGCACGGCGGCGATCGAAACTGGTTTAGATTTATTGCTTGAGAGGAATCCACCAAGCCGAGATAACTTGGATTTCTACTATCTCTATTACGCGACTCAAGCATTTCACCAAGCGGGTGGCGAACGCTGGAATCAATGGAATGCTTTATCAAGCACGCTTTTGGTTGGAGAGCAACGAACGCAAGGGCCGCATGCCGGAAGCTGGGAGGTCCGGGGTTACCTGGCCGAAGCGGGAGGTCGTCTTTACGTGACCGCACTCGCCACTTGCACCTTGGAAGTCTACTACCGGCACATTCCCATATTCGAGCCCATGGAATGACGAATGACGATTTATGATTGACGGCTCTTGAGTCCCTAGAGTCTCGTTTACACGAACGCGATAGCGAAATGGAAAATAAAAAAAGCTGAACGTTTGTCGTTCAGCTTTTCAGTTATTGTCGCATGGAAACGTGCGAAGGAATTAGAGCGATATCAAGGACCGATCGGGCTGACAAGGTTATTGTTATTGTTGTCATCCAACGCAATGGCCGCAGCGATTCCCGCCAGGCCAGCAGCAGCAAAAAGTCCACCACCACCAAGACCGCCGCCACCACCTGCTCCGCCACCAAGACCACCACCGCCACCGAATGGCGACCCAAATCCAGGTCCTCCAGAAGAACCCATAGGAAACGGAGCTTCATTCTGCGGGGAATTCGGATCGTTAGGATCAGGAATTGTCGTTGTCACATCGTTACGCGGAATAATCTCCATATTGAGTGAAGGCGACGAACCTTGGCTAACAAACTGTTGGCGGTTCGTTGTTGAAAATGCGACGCGAGAATCTACGAGTTGAATGCCAAGAGCGCCGAAGCCCTGGTTTCCAATCAGAACTACCCCATAGTTACCAACTGGGACTTTGCTGAATCGAAAATCGCCATCGCGACCAACAGGCGTCTGCATGTAACGTCGACCGTCTTTGATTAAAAAAGCAATATTATCGCTCATGTCGTAACGTCCTTTAGGAACTCCAGGATATCCTAAATTCCCAACAAAACTTCCGTCTTGATTTAAAGGAATTGGAATTATGCCATGATTCACGCGGCCAGCACCAACAGGATCTGCAGAAGAAAATGTAGGGAATGATGACCAAGATGAAATAGGTGCAGTCTGGGTCCGAATAAGTTCTAAAATTATATTGCCCGTTGGCCGAATAACCGGAACTTCAAAGTTGCTTGGCAGATGTTTGCCACGGGCGCTGCCAAGAACTGTCAAAGCATAGGCAGCGAACACTCCATCGCCTTCTGCAATGACTGAGTAATAATTGGGAACAACATCGACAAACTGAAAATTTCCATCTCCATCGGAAATCGCTGACTGAACCGTTTGACCTTGCCTTCGCAACGAAACTTGAACGCCGGGTATTCCTTGGGTTTCGCCAGGAGTCACAACCCTACCGATGAGAGAGCCATTGACGGTCGGTGTTACCCACTGAGTAATGTACAACTGATCCAAGGATGGAGCGGCTGCTGTTGCAGATTCAAGAGCAACTACGGGAAGTGCTTCTTGTGCCTTCGCCAATGACGAAACCGAGAGAAGTGCACAAACAGCAAACAGATATTTAAAATTCGACCGAATCATAGGAGCATTCCTAAATCTAGATTCACAGCGCGTGACAGACAAACCCAACTCGCATCATCATATGTTAAAGTGCATGAATTGCAAGGCATAGGGGGATTTTTCGGGTGGTTTAAGTGAATTTGCCGAATGGCCCTTGTGGGGGTGAATATATCGTTGTGAAGGACAGTTTCTACAAGAATCCCTGTTTTCCTAGGGCATTCTCCACGCGATGAACTGATTTTTATTGTTGTTGGAACCGAATGGGTCAGAAATTGGACGATCGCGTGTAGCGATTTGCCACGGGCTTTTCATCCCTGTAAACCAAAAAAAATATTTGTGGCTGCTCGAAGACAGCATTGGTCGCAAAAGGAGACTGATCATGACGTTTAATCCGATCGCGCAATCAAAACTAATCAGGGGCTTGGTTACTTCGGAGAGTTGATTGCGAACATCCGAAATGCGAGTGGTATGTTCTCAAGGTAACCATTCTCTTTCGCTAGAGCCCCAAGCTGCGACGTTTCCGCGTCGAATCAACGATGATCGAAGTACATTCCTTGACCAAATCGTATCCGGATCTGGACCGAGGAAAATTCGTAGCGTTAGCTGGAATTTCCTTTACCGCCCAAGCCGGTGAAATCTATGGCCTGCTCGGACCTAACGGCGCCGGGAAGACGACAGCCCTTCGAATACTTAGTACGATTCTCAAGCCGACGAGTGGGCAAGTTCGCGTCAACGGATTTGATGTCGTTACGCATGCTGCCGAAGTCAGGCAAAGCATCGGCTTTGTATCGAACAACACCGCCATATACGATCGCCTAACTGCTTGGGAGATGGTGGAGTACTTTGGTCGTTTGTACGGAATTCCCAGAGCGGATCTTCGGAATCGCATGGAGTCGTTGTTCGACAAACTGAGGATGAATGATATTCGCGACTTGCCTTGCGCAAAAATGTCCACGGGTATGAAGCAGAAAGTTTCGATTGCTCGCGCGATCGTTCACGACCCGCCTGTCCTTGTTTTCGATGAAGCTTCGGTTGGTTTAGATGTCTTAGTAGCAAGAGCACTGCTGGACATTGTCGCAAAGCTTCGCGAGGAAGGTAAATGCATTATCTTCTCGACCCATATCATGCGTGAAGTGGAGCGACTGTGTGATCGCGTCGCGATAATGCATCGCGGTCACATTCTCGCCGAAGGCACGCTTCCTGAAATGGCGGACCAGTTCGGTCAAGCTGATTTCGAAGAGCTGTTCTTTGACCTACTAAACAAACATAACCAGTTGCATGGGGTAACGGTTGCATGAATTGGTCCCATGTTTATTTGATCTTTCTACGAGAGTTACGCGACCAGCTTCGAGACCGTCGGACGTTGTTCACGATTGTGGTTCTCCCAATTGTGCTCTACCCGTTGATGGGAATGGTCATGTTACAAATGACCCAATTCAATCGCGAGCAGCCAGTCGTCATCAAAGTGATCGGTAAAGAACGGTGGCCTTCGAGTCCGCCATTTTTCGTCGACTCCAAATTGCAGCCTGTTGGAATCAAGGGGGCGGAAACAAAGTCCATCGAGCTTCGTTTCGAAAAACCGGATGATCAAACACTAGAACAGTATCGTGAACGTGCTCAATATGAACTGCGAGCGGGGGAGTACGATTTGCTTGTTGTCATTCCGGATCAATTTGATTCGGAAGTAGCTGACCTAGCGACAGTCGTTGATCCGAAAGTAGCCGAAAAATTACTAGGAGACGAAACCGGCGAAGTCGATCTGTCGACTATCAAGATGCCCGTACTGCAAATTTTTAGCAACCATGCCAATGATAGGTCTGTCCTTGCCGAAAAACGTTTTAGCCACTTTTTGGAATTTTGGCAGATGCAATGGCTGCAAGGACAGCTTACCCATCACCAACTAAACCCGAAACTGGTTGATCCAATCCAAGTTGAAAACTGCGATATTTCGCCGCCAGCGACTCGAAGTGCAATCGTTTGGTCCAAACTCTTGCCGTTCGTCATGTTGATTTGGGCGTTGACGGGAGCTTTTTATCCCGCAGTCGATTTGTGTGCTGGCGAAAAAGAACGCGGCACTCTTGAAACGCTGCTTTCCAGTCCAGCGGATCGACGAGAAATCGTTTGGGGGAAATTGTTAACGGTGACATGTTTCAGCATTTGTACTGCTCTATTGAACTTGGTCAGTATGCAACTGACGGCATCGATGTTGATGCGTCAATTTGCGAAAGTCGGGGCGGCTAACATTTTGGAGACGCTCGGTCCATTGCCTTTAAGTGCGATCGGTTGGCTAGTCGTTATCTTGTTACCCATGTCTGCACTCTTCAGCGCATTGGCATTGGCGGTAGCCGCAATGGCTCGGAGCAGCAAAGAAGGTCAATATTATTTGATGCCTTTGTTATTGGTTGGAATGCCGCTTGTCATGCTGCCGATGCTGCCAGGAATGAAATTAGGTGTTGGAACTTGCGTCTTGCCGGTTACCGGGGCCGTATTACTGGCGCGTGCATTTATCGAAGGACAGTATCATGAAGCGTGGACTCACGTGCCCTTCGTGGTGTTTGTTACGGCAGCGTGCTGTATGTTGTCCGTTCGCTGGGCCGTGCGGCAATTCGAGAGCGAGTCCGTTTTGTTTCGAGAAAACGAGCGATTTGGACTTTCCAGTTGGATTCGGCACTTGTGGCGCGATCGGGAACTTACGGCATCACCTGTCGAAGCCGTATTGTGCGGTTTGATCATCTTAGTCGCGTTATTCTTCGGCAGATTGCTATCCAGCGAAGCGACCTTGGACTGGCCATCGATTGCTCGATCGTCGCTCATGATCCAGTTAGGAATGGTCTTGGCTCCGTGTTTGATCATGGCGACCATCCTGACAAGATCTTTACGTCAATCGTTGGGCTTGAACATACCCCACTCCGTTGACTTTGTTGTGTGCATTTTGCTCGCAGTCTGTTTGCATCCAACCTACACGCGGTTCGTTTGGTTCCTTGAGCAAGAGTATTCTTTAGGGGCCGATACAAAGGAATTGCTTCAGTACTTGGATGGAGTCATCACGGGAGCCCCGCTTTACTCTGTACTTTTGGTCTTGGCTGTCTTTCCGGCGATTTGTGAAGAGTTAGCTTTCCGCGGATTCATTTTCTGCGGGCTTAAAAACCAGAATGGCACCCTCCGAGCAATCCTTGTCTCCAGTATCTTCTTTGGCTTCTCGCATGGATTACTGCAACAATCGATTGCGGCGACCGTGATGGGACTGGTCCTTGGGGTCATCGCATGGAAGACGGGCGGAGTCCTGTGTGGCATGGCGTTTCACGTGACGCACAATGCCCTGTCGACATCGATGCCCCGTTTTATCCGGGCAGAACATCCCATTCCATCGTCTTTGGAATGGGCTTTCTCAAGAACAGCGGAAGGGATTGATTACTCAAGTTCCTGGCTAACTTTGAGTATTGTCATTTCCATTATCTGCATGGTCTACATAGCGACTCGTAAAGAACGAAAAGTTCCTTCGGTTGAATCCTCGCCGAAAGCGTTTGACGTTCCCGCTGGATATAAGCTGAGTACCTAAGGGATCGCTCAACTCGCTGGCAATTGCTCAGAACCCCGAATGGATGTCGGTTAAGGCACTGGGCTTTGGCGGCTGAGAGTTGCACCTTGTCTGTTTAAACAAGCTATTTGTGTTGAAAACTTTTGGTCGCCCAGTCGCGATTGCAATTTGTCGATGAGCCAGTTTGCTTGATCAATGTTTTCTAAGAGGGCAAAAACCGTAGGGCCCCAACTTGACTGTCCAACCGCAGTCACGCCTAGCATTCTGATGGCAGAAACAATGTCGGCTGTGGTTTGGTCGCGGTAAGTGCCTTTCTGGATTGGACTGAATAGATTGCCAGCAAGGACGCTGTATTCGAAAATAGATTTGGATGCCTCTGCAAACCCTTGTGTATTCAGGTTTGGCACAATCGAATCTTCAATTAATCCAAGCATGTGCTCTTTGTCTGGATTAGGAACCCGGCCACAGTCCTGAATCCAATCTGCCTCGCGTTGTCCAAAGATGGGCTCGGATGAATGAGGCGTTACCAGCACGAGTCGCCACTCTGTAGGCACATAGTAATGATCAGTTTTGCGAGCCCATTTTTTTTGATCGGAGATTTCCGATTCGATGCAACGTCCGAAATCCACAATAAAACCACCATGGAGGAAACCATGAAGACCGATGTTGGAACGATTCCCTCGCGATGTGCTTTCGGCAAGCAATTGTTCGGAGTCCATATCGCCAGAAATGCTCTGCCAAAGAACGCTTGCGAGAATCGTTTCTTGGATTGGCGAAAACGCATTGACCTTGCATTGTGGCGCGTAATCCTTGTTTGAAAATGCAAGCGTTAAGCTAGCTGCTGCCGCTGCAAGCTGCGTTCCTGATCCCAGGCCAACATGTTGTCCAGGGCTTGCGTCTAGATGCCAATCCAAATTGTGACGATGCAGTCCTAGTCGTTCTATGGTCCTAGTCGCGGCCTTGCGAACCCTCAAATACCAATCTTGCTCGTTCTCCGAGTTTGTAACTGCATGTTGAACGCGAAGCTGAGTAACGGGAGATTCAAGCATCAATCCGATTCCGCCAAACTGATGCTCCTCGCCAGGGCAGAGTTCGAGCAAACCAAAATGCAATCGAGCGGGAGCGGTGACGGAGACCCATTGAGAATCTGTTTCAGGGGCGCTCGTCGTTAACGCATTATCGTCCGGCACAAACTACTCACTTGCTGGAGTTCGATTTCTCAAGAATAAAGTCGTGGAGCATTGCGAAAGCGATTTGCTCTTTTTCACCCGCTGTTTTTTGTACCCAAACTTTTAATCTTTCCAAGTCACCGATGACAGAATCTCGTTCCAGCATTGACACGCGACTGGCAAGGATCGCCGCTTCGAGCACTGCATGTTTAGCTCGATTCCAGCCGAAAAAAGGGCGCTCTGCTTCAAATCGTTCGACAACAGCGCTTGCGAAAGCGCGATCGCGAGAAACGTCCCACTCGATGATCTTGAGACCGTACCAGTGGCACGCTCCTTCCAATCGGAAACCTATGGCCGGATCGAAATGGGCTGGCCAGTCATTAGCTTGCCCCAATACTGCTTTGGCCAGTAGCAAAGCGTCATCCGTTACATGCAGGACGCCTCGGTTGGTTCTTCGCAAGTTATGAAAGGATTTAGAAGTTTGGAAGGGCTTGAGTTTCCAGGAAGTCAGTTCTTCGTTAACTTCCGGACCCATGGGAGCCACATGCAACGTACCGTCCACAGATTCGGTCGTCAGTATGCCTTCGAGAATCATTTTCCCACCCCGGGTCTGGATCGCAATGAAAACAAAATCCGAAGCGATTATAGTCGACGCCACGTCAAACGTGATTGGGCATGTCCTTGCCACCAGGCCGATCGGCTTTGAGAAAGACGAAACAAAAATGTTCTTACCATCCGGCCAAGTCTTACAAATTCCCGGACTAGCCAAGAATCAACATTTCATACTGTTTTGCATAAGACGGTACACGAATTTCCCATGAATTGACAAATACCTGGAACGCAAAAGTTTGCTTGTTCCGAATTCGGCATTGACATGTAGAAAGCAGTCCGGTATTCCACACTCCAACTTTGCGAAATCGAGCTATTTTGATTCTCGAAGTATTGAAAGTGAATATGGTTAGAAACTGATTCGCTTCGAGTTGATGGAGCGAGCGACAATTGATTGGTCGCGAGTATTACATAACAAAAAAAATGCCGATTACTTAGGTTCGTTGAACTTTTTGAGTTACATAATAGTCCACTATTTGACACAGTCGTTCATGGAGGAATGACGCACGAAAATTCCCGTTCGTGTGAACCCAATCGAAACATGGAAGTCAGTGGTAGGTTCTGTCGTTAGCCAAAAGTTTGCGGGAATGATTGGCTGGCCTCCCTCCTGGGTCGGAGCATGCTACCAAAGGGATAAGGTGATTACTGGGTCGATCACCCCCGTTGGAGCTTCACGACAGAACTTGATACTGCGCATCGGGGCGGTTTGTTCATGCAAATCGCCCCGGTGCCAGGGAACACGAAAGACCGATGCGGCTTGGATGAGCTCTTCGGTCTTTCTTCTTTTTTACCCCTTAGTCAGGCTAAACTTTCTAGGATGGAATTCCGCTCGAAAGAAATATAGAGAGTGACAAGGCAAAACGAATCGCAAAAAGTGGAAATGCGAAAAACTACTTTCCCGACGCCAGTCTTTGCAAAATCTGTCCTGAGCACAAATCGGTTAGCCATTCGCCGGTGTTTTCTCGACTTTGAAACGAGCAAACCAGCAAATGCCCGTGGGATGGTGGCGAATATTTAAAAAACTTTTCTGGCCACAAAATTCGTCAAAAAATTGATCATGGGAGTTTCGTAATTCAGGCCAAGTACTGAATCCGGCTTTCTTGAAAATTCCCGAACTTTGCGTTTGTCGCTGAATTGTAGCCTCGGTGTACGTCTCGATCTCGACCAAGTAAACTATATTGCATCACCCTCCGGGCTAATGCCATTGCGGTAGCCCATTCACGACAGGCCCAATTGGATCTTTGTGCTGGACCAATTTTTGGCACGTAGCCCCGTCAAGGAAATATCATGAGATTGATTTTGTCACTCGTTGCGGTTGGATTGGTTTCATTTGCAATATTCAATATCCAAACTGCATGGGAGAAATCACCCCCGCTCGCGTTACACGAAGCGGCCAACAAGTTTTTGGGTACATTGGATGATGCCAAACGTGGGTTAGCTGTTCTTGACTACGCTTCAGAGAGGCGAGTGCAATGGCATTTTATCCCGATTGAAACGCGTAAAGGTCTGCCCGTCATGGACATGAGCGAACCGCAAAAAGCGGCAGCCTTCGAATTGTTGCGCTCTGCTGTCAGTCAACTGGGTTACGACAAATCGCGTCGGATTATGTCCTTTGAGAAAGTGTTGCTTCAGTTAGAAGGTCCAGCTTCGGCTCAACGTCGCAATCCCGAAAAGTATTACTTCACAATATTCGGAACGCCTGCAAATACTGGAACATGGGGATTGAGCGTCGAAGGCCATCATTTGTCGCTTAATTTTGTCATTGAAAATGGCGTGGTGGTTGACTCCACGCCGCAAGTGTTTGCCGCTAATCCAGCGGAACTGAAAGCGGCAGTTGGGGACGATTTCCCAAAAGGACTTCGCATTCTCCGAGCCGAAGAGGATCTGGCCTTTGGGTTGCTGGGCACACTGGAAAAGGAACAGCTGACTTCCGCCATTATTGCTCCCAAAGCCCTTGCCGAAGTTCGTTGGGCAGGGGAATCGCAACCGAAACCAACCGCCCCCGCTGGCATTGCTGCGGCAAAACTTAACGATTCGCAAAAGACGATGCTGCGGGAACTTGTTAAAGCCTATTCTGATGCCATGCGAAGCGATGTTGCGGATGCGCGATGGAAATTGATCGACGACAATGGCTTTGACAAAGTGCATTTTGCTTGGGCAGGTGCCGATAAACCTGGAATTGGTCATTACTATTGCGTACAAGGACCGACATTCATCATTGAGTTTGTCAATACTCAGCCAGATGCGGCAGGCAACATTGCCAATCACATTCATTGCGTTTGGCGAGATTTGCAAGGTGATTTCCATCTGCCGATTCAATGATTTCGGCGTCAAGTAGCCTTACGCAGAAGCTCGTCACAACCTAAGTTGACGGAGTTCAGGCAGCAGTCGAGGCTTGAATCGAACGAGTTGTCAATGCTCGTTTTCCAATAATTGGGTAGACGGTGACCGCATCGCTTCTGGTTCATTTTGCAACCTACACTGTATTTGTCTTTCCGCACCGATTCGTAATGAGTTTACTTTTTCAAGTCCCGCATGGAATGCGAATTAACGACGCCGAAAAGGGCTTGAAATTATGGTAAACACCCTTTTTCTTCCCGAGCTTCGGGAAATGCTGGCGGAAGGGAACGACGACGAATTGCGGGAGTTCTGCACGGCGTTGCACCCTGCCCGAACTGCGGAGTTTATGGAAGGACTGTCCGTAGACGAAATGTGGCGAGTTCTTCAATACGCGCCACTTAACCTACAAGTTGAGATGTTCAGCTATTTCGACTGGGATCGCCAGCTTGAAATGCTTGCAACCCAAGACGAAAAACAAGTCGCGCGTTTAGTCACCCATCTTAGCGCCGACGACGCGGTGGACTTGCTGCGAAAAGTTGATGAAACCCGGGTCGATTCGATCCTTGCTCTAGTTCCCGCTGCCGACCGACGCGATATCCGACGACTTCAAACGTTCAAAGAAGGCACGGCCGGCGCGTTGATGACGACCGAAGCCGCTTGTCTCGACGAGCGTCTGACGGTTCGGCAAGCCTTGGAGCAATTGAGCAAGCAAGCGGAACGGTTGGAGACGATTTATTACATCTATGTGACCGATGACGACAATCATCTACGTGGCGTCGTGAGCACGCGAAAGTTGGTTTCGTCGATTGGAAAACTGGATTTGCGACTTGGAGACTTAATGGTTTCCGATTTGGTCGTTGCAAACGTTCACGATGACCAAGAAGCTGTCGCCAAGCAAGTCGCGCACTACAACTTATTAGCCATTCCCGTTGTTGATGATCATGGACACATGCTCGGGATCATCACGCACGACGACGTCATCGACGTCTTGTATGAAGAAGCCACTGAAGACGTTCAGCGAATTGCTGCAGTGGATCCATTGGTCGATAGTTATATGCGAACATCGGTTTTGACGTTGTCCTGGAAACGTGGGATTTGGTTAACGATCCTTTTTTTTGCTGGGTTACTGACTGCTTTGGCCTTGCGACATTACGAAACGGAACTTGCCGAATTTGAGTGGCTCGTATGGTTCATTCCATTGATCATTGGCAGTGGCGGCAATTCTGGAAGTCAATCGTCGACGTTGATTATTACGGCCCTCGCAACCGGCGATGTTCAGTTTAGTGATATGTGGCGGATTGTAAGGCGTGAGCTGCAGACAGGTCTACTTTTGGGTGCTGCACTTGCAACGATCGGTTTAATATCGGCGATGTTTCTGGCACCGAATTTCAATGCCGCATTGATTATCCCAATTACAATTATGTGCGTTGTTGTATGTGGAACCATGAGTGGCGGTGCGTTGCCACTTATTTTCCGGAAAGCCGGATTGGATCCCGCCTTGATGAGCAATCCCTTTGTCGCAGGAATCAACGATATTCTTGGGATTGTCATTTACATCAACGTGGCCCGCATGCTCTTGTATTAGCATCAATGAAAAAAGGCGATTCATACGGTTGCCATCAATCGCCCTGAATCAATTCTATTGTCTAGACTTTGTTAATCGGTTTTTCGACTAAGCGGTTACCATTTTCTTTTTGAACTTGGACTTCTTCTTACCGCTACGATCACCTTGAGGTCGGTCTTTTCCCGATCGTTCTGGTCGAGGACGGTCGCTATTCGGTCTGTCTGCATGTGGTCGGTCCTGACGATCGTCGGATTGGCCCTTGAATGGGCTGTTTCGTTCGCGTGAAATGTTAAGTCGTTTTCCAAGGACTTGGACTCGGCGAAGTGCAATCACGATGTCGTCCGATAGGCTTGAAGGCAAATCGATAGTGCTGTACCTGTCGTGGATTCGAATGCGTCCGATATCCGCGCTGTCCAGACCAGCTTCGTTAGCGATAGCCCCAACTAAGTTGCCCGGAGCAACGCGATCATCATGGCCGACTTCGACGCGGAATGTTTCCATGCCTGCATCACTGCTGCCACGTTCTCGTCGCTCTCCGCGTCCACCGAACTTCTTAGGTCGATCGAATTCTTTGCGAGACGAGCCTGCATCAAAACCGGACGACTTAAATTCACCGCGTTCGAGCAGTGATTTTCCGTTGTTCGCCATAACGGCAACTGCGGCAGCAATTTTTTCGATTGCGATATCGGGATTTGCACGGCGGAATTGTTCGATAACCGATTCGAAGGCTTCCATTTCGGAGCTGTTGATCGCTTCGGAAATCTTGACATGGAATTGCTGGACTCGCTTGATGTTGATTTCGCGATTACCGGGAACGTCCATCGGTTCGATGCGTTGGCGGGTTGCGTTTTCCAGTCTTTTCAAACGACCTTTCTCGCGAGGACTAACGAACAGAATAGCTTGACCCGTGCGGCCTGCCCTTCCCGTTCGTCCAATGCGATGAACATAAGCTTCGCTGTCAAAAGGAAGATCGTAATTGATGACGTGGCTAATTCGCTTGACATCGAGTCCGCGTGCAGCCACATCCGTTGCGACTACTACATCCAGATGTCCCGCACGAAGATTGTCAACGATGCGTTCACGTTGCTTTTGAGCGATCGCGCCATGCAAAGCTGCCGCGCGGTGACCTTGCGACATGAGATATTCGGCTAAGGGTTCGCACGTATCGCGAGTCTTTACGAACACAATCGTGCCATCAGGCGCTTCGGCCTCGAGAACACGACTGAGAACAAGCTGCTTTTGAGCTGGCGCTGCAACTACATATCGTTGTTCTACCGTGTCGGCAGTTGCGGATTTTTGTTGGATGGTAATTTCAACAGGCGACGTCAGATGCTTGCTGGCGATATGGCGAATTTGATCGGGGATCGTCGCCGAGAATAGAGCGCTCTGACGCGTCTTGGGCAACTGGCTTAGAATCCAATCAACGTCTTCGGTAAAGCCCATCTTGAGCATTTCATCCGCTTCGTCCAGCACAAGGCCTTGTAGTTCACTCAACTTGAGTGATTCGCGACGCATATGGTCGACCAAACGTCCGGGCGTTCCCACGATAACGTGAGGGCCTTTGTCAAGTTGGCGAAATTGCACCATGTAGTCTTGGCCGCCGTAAATTGCAGCGACACAAAAGCCAGGAATGAACTCGGCATAGCGTTCGAACGCATCGGCAACTTGGATAGCCAATTCGCGAGTGGGGGTAAGCACGAGGACTTGAGGTTGACGTTTTGCAATGTTGATTCGATGCAACATCGGGAGCGCAAATGCAGCGGTCTTGCCAGTACCTGTTTGAGCTTGTCCAAGAAGGTCGCGACCTTCGAGAAGGACAGGAATCGATTGAGCTTGGATCGGCGTAGGGATGGTATAGCCAGATTGATCGATTGCTTGAATCAGTTCGGGGCGAAGTGCAAAATCATGAAAAGTTACTTCAGGTGAAACATCGGACGAATTGGGCATTAGGTGAATCCAAGAAATTGAACAAAGGTCATGCAGGCGTGGCAAGCCTCACATGACTTGCACAATAACTCATCTTCGAGCGGGGCATTATTGATCGTTGCGGTTACGAAATGAGGGTGGAAACCGCAGCCCATTGGACAAGAGTCCTTAGATACATTTTCGACCGCAATCAACGAAGCTTGTCGTGTTGTGCCGGGTCGAATCCTGATCAATTGGCAATAGATTATTCGAATCAATCGGATCACGGCAGGGGAAAAATGTCAGAAGAACATTCGAATTGGCAAAATTACCAATTTTTCGCCTGCAAACAGCGGTGCAATCCTCAGAAGGCCTCTGCGGCAAAAGGACACTTGGTCAATGCTTTGAAGTGGATTGCCGTTATCGAAGTTCCGCTTTTGCTCGGTTGAACCGCAAGGCGATAGGAAACGAAAAAACCACCCATTTCACAACGAAAGAAATTCTCCCACTTGGGATGGTCTTTCGGTGCGAAAAGAGTGGCTAGGAGTGATTTTATATTTGCTGGTAAAATCGATTAGGTACTAGCTAACCGATGCAATCGTCTTGACGATGCGAGCGATGATCTTGTACGGATCGGCTTGCGAGTTTGGACGACGATCTTCGAGGTAACCTTTGTAGCCGTTGTTCACAAAGCTATGAGGCACACGGATCGAAGCACCGCGGTTGGCAACGCCCCAGTTAAACTTGTCGATCGACTGGGTTTCGTGAAGGCCAGTCAAACGCAAGTGGTTATCTGGGCCATAGGCAGCGATATGTTCGTCACGATACTTGTCAAAGGCACCCATCAGCTTTTCAAAGTATTCCTTGCCGCCTACATCGCGGAGGCGTTTGGTTGAAAAGTTAGTGTGCATGCCGGAACCATTCCAGTCGCCCTTGATCGGCTTGCAATGCAGCTCGATGTCCATACCGTACTTTTCGGCAAGTCGCATGATGAGATAACGAGCGACCCACATATCATCGCAAACCTTCTTGGAGCCCTTACCGAAAATTTGGAATTCCCATTGGCCCTTGGCCACTTCGGCATTGATACCTTCGATTTCAATTCCAGCATCCAAAGTGATATCGATGTGCTCTTCGACAATTTGTCGTGCGATATCGCCAATGTTTTTATAGCCAACACCCGTGTAATACGGACCTTGTGGAGCAGGATAGCCTTCGCCAGGAAATCCGAGCGGGCGGCCAGCCTCGTAGAAGAAGTACTCTTGTTCGAAACCGATCCAAAGATCAGCTTCCTCTTCCACCATTGCACGGTAATTGGTTGGATGCGGAGTCATGTCAGGCATCATGACTTCGCACATCACTAGGAAGCCATTTTTTCGCGTGCTGTCGGGATAAAGCGCAACCGGTTTGAGCACACAGTCCGAGCTTTTGCCTTCGGCTTGTTGCGTCGAGCTACCGTCAAATCCCCAAATAGGACAATCGGCAACAGACGTCGGCTCTTTACCAACTATCTTGGTCTTACTGCGGAGGTTAGGTTCTGGCTGGTAGCCGTCCAACCAAATGTATTCCAGCTTGAATTTCGAATCAGATGACATCAGCATGACTCACATCTAAACGACAAGAATGTACCCAAGACAACCCATCACGGAGCGAACCGAATGGCAATGCTGCAACGGAGCATCGAATCGCAAAGGCCAATCATCCAAGGACAGGGGGAAGGAACAACAACGAGGCAGGTGATTCCGGAGAAACGTGGAATTGGGTATCAATTCGAAGACCAATCGGGCAAGTTTCGGGAAAAACCGTCGATGAAGACCGAATGCGGTTGTCGTGATTAAAGTATCAATCGCATACAAAACTTCAAGCTAACCTCTTTAGCAGTTTCGGCTTGGTATTCCGCACTGCACGGTCGGTAGAGGGATTAGTCCTTTCAGCGTCCATAAGTACGACGCAATTTACGCGTCAAAGGGCGACAACTTGCCGTTATTTTTCAGATGGCCAGAAAGGCGCACCAGGAAAGATTTTCTACATTTTGGCAAAATGTTTATACTAGATGCGGTGTTGGGCGGTGTAGTTTTACTAGGCCGCAGGATTTGCCAAGCTCGAATACCCTTGTCCGAAGGCAAGGTGAGATTTCCGACAGCCCATGTGGGTAATAAACCTAAATTGTTGCTTCAAATACGAATCCTACGACCAACGCGTCCCGTTCCAAGCCGCTGGGTTTGGCGATGTATTGAAGATCGGGTTCCAATGTCAGCCAGTTTCTTACGCGTGCTTTATAGAAAAATTCGATGGCATTTTCAGCGGTTGCACCCGTCAGGCCGAATTGGACTGGGCTGTACTCAACTAGTGAGAATCCAACTCCTATCGTGTCAGCATTTCGGTTGGGCAATAGCCCGCGGTACACAAGGCCCGCTCCGTAATTGCGATCCAGAATGTTTCGGTCCGAGGGAGCCCAGCAAAACTGAAAAAAAGTACCTAGGCCCTGCTCCGCATCGTCAGGCTCACTAAAAAGCATTCGGTCTACCGTCGTGTAAAAGCCGAAATTGTTTTCAAACACAGACAGCCCGTCAAGTGATGCTGTATCGCTGCTTGTGTACCAACTACCGAATCGAAAGAGCGTCATTCGCGAGTCTTCGATGCCAGCGAATGGTTGGTAGTCGGCTTGGCCAATAAAGAACATGCCTCGACTAACGGACGTCGACCACCACTGTCCAATATCCAATCCATGATCATAGGCACCGCCGCCAACACGCAACTTGTCACTAAGCTGTACAAGAGAAGAAACGCCCAAAGTCTGCGTAGGCCAAGTTGGCATCGGAACATTAGGAAGTGTGACGAATGATGAGTTGATAAAGTCACCACCTAAGTCTGCAAATGCGAAATCTGTGTTAGGGTCCTGACGGCCCAATCTTATCGACATGAGTTCGTCTGCAAGGGTCTGTTCGTACCAGTATTCTCCGAGCTGCGTAAGATCCTGTGGCTTGGGGGCACTGTCAAAATTGTTGTAGAATTGAGCGTCACCCACAAAATCTTGGGACAGCGTTTTCCCGTGACTTTGTTGAAAGTAGACGTAGACTTTTCCACCATTCCACCAATTGGCATCATCAGTGGAAAGAGTCAGTGCCAAGTCCAGGTTTCCACGATACCGCGTTGCTTTTTTGGTGCTGATGCCGCCTTTTGCATTATTATGAACACCGCCTGAGTAAATGTATTCTGCGTGAATCGGACCGGCTCGATGCAGGCGTTCGCCAAACAAAGTAGCTGCCATGCCTTCATCTGATTCCTCGCCCGTTTCGGCTTGTTCGTCTATCTGCTCCTCGGTTTGCTCTTCGGATTCTCCTGTATCGTTGGAGTCGTCCGGTGAGCCTTCACCCTCATTTTGAAAATCCTCTTCGCCAGACTTTAAATTTTCGATTGAGTCGTCAGACAGTCGTGGGTTTGCCAGTTCATTTTGGCCAATGTCGGATTTTATAAAGCGATATTTTGCTGATTCTTGGGCGCCCGTTTTCTGGGGAGTTGATACATGATTGTCACGTGTCGCCTCCCGTTTCTGGTGCTGCTCCGAGGCGAACGGTGATCGAAGCTTCTTAAAGGGATACTCGGAAGACAGTTTGGAGAAAAACCGAGCCGAGTTCCGACGCCCAGCATGCGTGTAACACGCGGACAGTGAGGTTTCGGAATGGCCGGTGTTGCTTAAGCGAGGCGCAGACAAATTTTCGGCGCACACGAAAGCACTTGGGAGAGCACTTAAGAAGGCGGTGAGGAAAAGAACAAAGGGAATGCCCCGGTTAGCAAGCATACACGCTTCCCACAAAGACGAGTCAGCGGTCGGAAAATGCCGCACGTCTGGTATCGACCCATGACCATGAATAGAGTCGCAAAATTCTAATGGCAACGCTTGTACCGATTTGGCAGTATTTAACGACTTCGTGAGTTAGCAAACCTGCGTCACAATGTGCGATTCGGATGATGGTGCGCGCAGACCGTAATCTATATTTCCCCGAGTTTGCATGCGAACTATGGCTTAGTTTATTCACCTGCGCTGCGAATTCGTCTTGAACAAAGGGCGTCTTTTTGTCACTGAGAACTCAAATTGCGGCGTTGCTGCTAGCGCTATCTGCTGCGTTAGTAGCGATGACCTATGCCGTCCAGTCGCTGGTTGTTATGCCGGCGTTTGAAGACTTGGAGCGACAAGCGGCGGTTCGCGATGTTAACCGGTGTGTCGATGGTTTGATGCGAGACATCGATACACTTTCAAACATCGCCAATGACTGGTCGGCTTGGGATGACAGCTATCAATATGTAGTGGATCACAATGAAGAATTTGCCAAAGGAAATTTG
Organism: Pirellulaceae bacterium; assembly: GCA_031374825.1. Taxonomy (GTDB): domain Bacteria; phylum Planctomycetota; class Planctomycetia; order Pirellulales; family Pirellulaceae; genus JANMGV01. The sequence continues at coordinate 5,845 of JANMGV010000199.1, read as the reverse complement.
GTTAATGAAGCATTTTCAAGCACGCATATCAATTTGATTTGTATCCTCGACAAAGACCGCCAAATTGTTTGGGGTCAGGCTCGCGATATGGTAACACTCGAAGCCATTGCAGCTCCTGACCTGTTCGATTTCCTACAATGCAAGTCGAATCCGATGACGGTCCATGAAAACACAGACGACGCGCACCAAGGAATCCTCCTTTGCAGCAAGGGGCCTGTCCTGCTGGCCGCTCGACCGATGATTACGACCAGACGAGAAGGGCCTATTCGAGGCTCCGTCATCATGGGCCGTTTTCTGAACCGCGCCGAAATCGACAGCCTCTCGCGACGAACGCATACGTCCTTAGCAGTTTGGGAAGCCACTAGTGCAGACTTGCCAGAACCCGCTAAACGCTGTTTATCTAGAACAAGGTCTAACGAGAAGCTGATCGAATTGGTCGATAAAGCGAACCTTCATGCTTACACGGTCTTGAAGGATATTTACGACAAGCCCGCGATTGTGCTTCGAGCCGAAGTCAAACGTGATATTTCGGCAAAAGGTGGAATGGCCGCATACCTCGCTACGGGATGTAGCATCGCAGGTGGCGTTTCAACTTTGCTGGCCATGTGGGCTGTTCTATGGTGGCGAATTGTGGGACCGCTTCAGCGAATGGTGGACCATACAATTCGCGTTGGGAAATTTGATGATCTCAAGGCACGACTCAACTTTTCGCGTTCGGACGAAATTGGATCTCTGGCAACAGAGTTCGACAAGATGGTGGAGAACCTTGATATTTCGCGAAGGAAGGTCCAGGATGTTGCTCACCGTGCAGGCATGGCGGAAATTGCATCCGAAGTACTTCACAATGTTGGCAATGCGGTGAACTCGGCCAACTGCTCCGTGGAAATGCTTGACGAACGAATTGCAAAATCCAAACTTGGTGGGCTAACGCAAGCCACCGGATTATTGCGACAACAAGCCCCTCGTGCGGCAGAGTTTTTTGGAAAAGACGCTCGCGGTCTCAAGCTCATCGATTACCTCAGCAATTTAAACGACATCCTCCTGCGAGAACAAACGGACACCCAAACGGAGATTGCGCGTCTCAAGGAAACTGTCCGACATATTCGCGATGCGATTGCAACTCAACAAACTTTCGCGGGACGATCGAATTTTCGTCAAGATGTTGCGCTCGAAAAACTTGTCGACGAAGTTCTTCAAATCAATCAAGAGTTCATTCGCTCCTCCGAAATTCAAGTCCAAGTTAACTTGCCACCTTTGCCGGAAGTGCAATTAAACAAGAGCAAGATGACGCAAGTACTCGTCAACTTAGTTCGCAATGCGGTTCAGTCCATGGCGGGAAAACCATCGAACGAACGAACATTGGCAATTGTCGCTCGGCGAGTGGACGAAGATGGAATCGAAATCGACATTTCCGATACGGGAGTGGGCTTTAACGAAGAAGTTCGCAGCAAACTCTTTACGCATGGATTCACGACCAAACTGGATGGTAATGGATTCGGGCTTCATTATTGCGCAAACGCAATTCGCGAAGTCGGTGGGCAAATTACCGCCCATTCCCTGGGGGTTGGTCAAGGTGCCACCTTCCGAATTCGAGTGCCGAATGTAGTACCTCCGGAAAAAGTCCTCGCTACGAAAAAGACAACTCCGCAACATCTCAGCGCACCCATGATCGCAACACAAAACAACACTTGGCAAGAAAGTTGATTTTAGGAATTGGCTATGTCTACATCGGTCTCCCGGCATCACATACTCGTAGTCGACGACAATCCTTCGATTCACGAAGACTTTAAAAAGATCCTTCAGTCGGCAGAATTTGACCACCTTTCGGCTGCCGAAGCGGATCTATTTGGTAGTGCGGTTTCGGTTAACGATCCTGCATCGCAATGTCAGGATTTTGTGATCCATTCCGCTTTGCAAGGTCAACAATCGCTCGAAATGCTGAAGGAATTTACACGCAGTGGCCAACGATTTAGCATGGCCTTCGTCGATGTCCGTATGCCGCCTGGCTGGAATGGTATTGAAACCATCAAACGGCTTTGGGAAGTGGATCCCAATCTTGAAGTCGTTATTTGCACTGCGTATTCGGATTACTCTTGGCGTGAAATTGTTGCAGAGCTTGGTCACTCCGATCGATTTCTCATTCTCAAGAAACCGTTTGAAGCCGTCGAAGTGCGGCAACTGGCGATGACTCTCAGTACCAAAGCCGCGTTGCGGATCGAGCAAGCAAATCAACTTGAAATCCTTGAAAAAGCTGTCGAAGAGCGGTCCGCCGACCTACGAATAGCGAAAGAGGCGGCGGAACAAGGGAGTCGAGCGAAAAGCGAATTCCTTGCCAATATGAGTCACGAAATACGAACGCCGTTGAATGGAATCGTGGGAATGCTCGAACTACTGGCAACGACGGAACTTGATGACAATCAAAAACGATACGTTCGTTGTGCCGAAACGTCCGTCGATTGTTTGCTCACTTTGATAAACGACATTCTGGACTTCTCCAAGATTGAGGCTGGAAAGATTGAGTTGGATCCCGTTCGATTTGATCTTCGTGGCATGTTGGAAGACATCGCAGAAATGATGGCAGCCAAGTCCCAGTCCAAGGGAGTCGAAATCTGCTGCGATCTTGCAACGAACATTCCGCAAATGCTCGAGGGAGATTCCAATCGACTTCGGCAAATCGTTCTTAATTTGGTGAGTAATGCGGTGAAATTTACGTCGCAGGGCCAAGTTATCATTCGATCAAAAATAGTGCAAAGTCAATCCAATGACGTCGTCATGCGTTTCGAAGTATCCGATACGGGAATTGGTATCCCCGAGGATCGCTTGGATGTACTGTTCAAAAACTTCTCGCAAGTCGATGCGTCCACGACGCGACGTTTCGGCGGCACTGGCCTCGGATTGGCGTTGAGTAAAAAACTAGTCGATCTATTCGGCGGCGAAATCGGCGTCGATAGTTCGCCGAATGTGGGCTCAACATTTTGGTTTACTGCACGCTTAGCAATATCCCAAGACCAAGGCTCCCCTTCGGTATATCCGACTAGCCTCCAACACTTGCGTGTTCTGGTCGTGGATGACAACGCAACCAATCTCGAGATTACAAGTTCGCATTTGCGCAGATGGGGCATCCGATGCGACGTATCCGATTACGCACCTGAAGCTCTCGAGCGAATGAAGGCAGCCGTCGGGGTGGGTAGTCCTTATAACTTGGCGATTCTCGACATGCAGATGCCCGATATGGATGGACGCGAACTGATCGAACGCATTCGCCACACCTCGGAACTTGCAAAATTACCATTGATCATGTTGACTTCCATGGGAGAAGATCTTACACGCAAGCAACTAGAAGAATGGAAATTAGAGGCCTATCTGAACAAACCTATTCGCCAGTCCCGCCTTTTTGATGCGGTGATCAGTGCAAGTTGCCAGAAAGCGGAAATTCTCAACGAACAACTTGCAATGGAAGTCGCTCCGAAACTCGCAACACCGACTGTTCGAGAAATACTTGTTGTGGAAGACAACGAAATCAATCAAGTCGTCATTTGCGAATTGTTGTCTCGAATGGGATATCAATGCAGCGTGGCTTCGAACGGTCAGGAAGCAGTAGAGAAAGCTGCCAAGCGACAATTTGATCTGGTTTTAATGGATTGCCAAATGCCGATTCTGGACGGATTCGGCGCAACTGCACAAATTCGTTTGGGCGAAAAACAAATCGGCGGTTGGGCCCGCTGTGGTTTGCCACTTCCTATAGTTGCGCTAACCGCGAATGCGGTTTCAGGCGACCGCGAGCAGTGTATAGCAGCTGGAATGGACGACTACCTTTCTAAACCAATTGACCGCAAATTGTTGGTTAAAGTGCTTGATAAGTGGCTACGACCTGTGGAGCAAACGGAGCGAGAAACGCCAAAAGCTTCTTTAGAAAACTCCCTCCCATCGCCATCCCAACAGTCCGTAGCACCAAGTTTTAGTCGCGAAGAGCTTCTCGAACGATGTTTTGGTGATTGCGATTTCGCATTAGAACTGCTCGACATGTTTTCAGATTGTGCAAAAAGCAATTTGAAAGCGATCGAGCAAGCTGTTGCCTGTAAAGATCGGGAAAAACTATTGCAAATAGCGCACGCACTCAAGGGTGTGTCTGGGAGTTTGTCTGCCAAATCGCTTTTTGAGCGATCGTGTACCGTTGATCGTGAGTTTCGAAATGCAGATTCCGACGTCGATTCGCTGTTGGCCGAGGCCTTATTAATGGAGGCAGAAATTCAACGCTGCTTGACGGCCCTGCCAGCCCTTCGAAGCTCCCTGCTTACGAAGAACTAGAGTTTCTTTAAACAATCGTTGCACTGTTCACTTCGTCCATCCTTATAGACTCGAACAATCGTCATGCAAAACATATCCCCCGACAACAACCCAGTTCCAGTTGAGAATTTTCACGTTGGGGCTAAGCTATCGCCTGTAACCAAAACGGGGAATTCAAACGGGGTCGGGATTAGTTCCAGGGCAGAGTCGTCTGTAAGTGCAAATTCTCCCACGGAGCCAGGCAATGCTAGGTTGATGATTATCGACGACGAGCCGATCAATGTTCGGATGATCGAACGAGCCTTACGACAAGGCGGATATCGCCAGATCGTTATTCATACCGATTCGGAGACGGCATTAGAGGCCATAGCCGCTCAACGCCCCGATGTGATTCTGTGCGATGTCTGCATGCCGGTTTCCGGAATGGAGATTCTGAGGTCCGTAATCAAGGACCCTGTTTTCGTTCACATACCGATGATCATGATGACTTCATCGGACGACGAATCGCTGCGATTCCAGGCTCTTGAGCTTGGCGCAACCGACCTACTGTCTAAGCCACTACGTATGACTGAATTGCTATCCCGGGTTCGCAATGCACTTCTGCTAAAGTCACACGTTGCCCATCTGCAAAACTACAATCAAGAACTTGAGAGACAAGTCAGGCGTCGTACAGCCGAGTTGTCTTGCTCGAGAACGGAGCTTATTCATTGTCTTGCTCGACTCGCCGAATATCGAGACAACGAAACTGGTCGGCACGTAATACGAGTTGGGAAGTATTCGGGGCTGCTGGCGCGGCAAATGGGTCTCGAAGAAGAAACATGCGAATTGATCGAAAACGCAGCGCCACTGCATGATATCGGTAAGATTGGTATCCCGGATTCCATCCTCCTCAAAGAAGGAAAACTCACGCCGGAAGAGTTTGAAATCATGCAGCGTCATGTTGCAATGGGAAAAGGGGCTTTTGAGCCATTGACGTCCTTCGAAGTGCGAACGATGCGATCCCACACCGTGCTTGGTGAAATGATGGTCAATGTCAATACGTCTCCTCTTTTGACCATGGCGGCACAAATTGCTTTGACACATCATGAACGATGGGACGGAACGGGCTATCCCATTGGGCTCGCCGGCGAAGACATCCCAATCAGCGGACGAATCGTCGCCGTTGCCGACGTGTTCGACGCTCTAAGTAACAAAAGACCGTACAAGCCAGCTTTCCCAATCGATAAATGCTTTACGATCTTGGATGAAGGGCGTGGCACTCAATTTGACCCCAAGGTGATCGACGCCTTCAAAGTCGTCCGCCATGAAATCCTTCAAGTTCGCATTGCCTTGGCCGATATCGACTAAACAATTTTGCGAGAATGTTGTGTTGAATTGATTTGGCGTCGATGACAAAGTTAATCATGGAAAAGATGCATATACCGCACGCAGATGACAATGGCACAAACTGGTCTATCCTGAATCAGGGGACTTCGTAGAGAATGGCAAAGATGCGAGGAACCCTTTGGATTTTGGAGACGCAAGGATGCGGCGGATTTCGTTTACAGAAGAAGAGAGT
>JANMGV010000024.1:0-25914 GCA_031374825.1 Pirellulaceae bacterium | reverse complement strand
GGTGGTGTTAGTGGGATTGGTGCTGGGTTTGTTGGCGCTTTTGCTTGGCGGCGATGATGCGGCGGGCTCGGGTTAGCTTTTTGCGGTCGGATTTGTAGCGGCTTTCTTCTTCGCGGTAGGTGCGAACTGCGTCGGGGTGCTTCTGTTTCCAGACGTCGGGAAGCAGTTTCGAGTAGTCCGTCTCCCCGGCCAGCAGACGATCCAATACGTCCTTCAGATACCTCCAGACATCCAACTGGTGGCGATTGGCGCTACTGACCAGACTCATTAGCCGTGCTGCTCGCTCGCCCGATTCGACGGTGCCAACAAACAGCCAGTTTTTGCGCCCCGGTGCAACTTCTCGCATCAACTGTTCAACGCGATTGTTGTCGATCGGTTTGCGCCCCATGGCGCTGACTTTAGTAGCGGAACGGCGCGAACCGTCCGGTAAATCATTGAAAAACAATGCATAAACCGTAGGGCTCGCGCCCTTACGCTACAACGCAGACTCTAAAGTCAGTTTCATTGGGTATGTGCCCGTTCAACGCGTAGACCTGCAGCGCCTCCCAGTGATTGCGAAGATAACGAAGTGCAGCTGCCATCTCCGATCTGGGAAGTACGTCCTGATCGGTCAAGCTGTCATCTGATCGAGCGTATCGGGACGCCAAAAGTAAACCGGACGCAGCCAGACTGGAAACAAAAAAGCGGTGAGAGTGTGTTCTAATGCTAGAGGCCTTAAATGACACAGCGGGGAAAACGACATGATAGCAAGAAGATTCGTTGAGCAGCAAATCTTGTGTTCGATGCCGAGAAAGTTCTGCGCGACTTGCTTCGATCTTGTCAAAACGCACTGGCATAACACACCCATCAAGTATTCGTTGCACTTCACGGCAAATGGGACATCAACCGACTGCCGACCCGATTATCAAAGTAGGCGTTTACGAAAGACTGGACGAATATTTGTTGGTTCTTCTCAGGTATCGATCGACAAATTGGGACAGAAAAAATCTATCTCAATCCAACATTTTCACTGACGATTTCGGATAGAATGACCCGATCTACCGCCAACTTAAGTAACGGAAAACAAGACTTTGCCGCCGACGATTTGCTTTGAATGTCAATATATATTCGCTGACTGTGTCTCTGCCCGAGGGGATTGGTTGGGCGGTACCATGAGGTTTTTTGCGGCGGTGGTCGGTCGCGATGTTAATCAATTTCTGGTGAGTTGCAGACTCGGGCAAGAACATTCTGGCGATCACATGACGATCCAAAGTCGCCACTGGACCACTGGCTGCGGCGTAGTAGAATGGAGAACGATGGGTAAGGAGGTCGAACATGATTCGAATAGTAGTACAAACAGACATCGCCGAACAGATCCGTCGATCCGAAGGTCTAATCGAGTTGGTCGATGAGCAGGGGAATCGTGTTGGCGTAGTCCGCCGTCCACCAAGCGATGATGAAATTAATTTTGCAAAATCTCGAATCGGGATCGCTGGGCTCAAATTGACTATTGATGACGTAATCGCAAAAGTGGAATCGCTGTGAATTACGAGGTAGTTCTTTCACTCGAAGCAGTCGAGGATGTTTTGCGAATAACAATGGACAGTTTATCGAAGACGTCTGTTGTTTACGCTTTGAAGCAAGTGAAAGATGCGATGAGGGTCGCCCCTAATTCGGCAGGCGAGCATTTGAGCGAAGGTTTGTATTTCGTCGACCGTGAGCCATTGCGCGCTTACTACACAATAAATGTTGATGAGATGATTGTAGAGATCATCAACGTCAAGCAAGTTTGACCTTGCTCGATTAGAGTGCAGCATCAGTCTTTCAAGTTGAACAATCCTCAATAGTTAGATTACTAGGCATCAGTTAGATTACTAGGCATCGCTGCACGCGCCTGGTCATCACGCGAATTGGCTCGCAACAGTCTATTCTCCTTGCCAACTCGATCAGTTTCGAACTTGAACTGGATGCTCATGATTGTCATCGCCAATACTGAAACGAGTAACAAGACCGAGAGTATGGGATGCGTTTTCAATATGGTTTATCGCTTGCAGAATCGCCGAAAGAATCGATCAACGTGGAAATCAGCCAGATTGCGCCTTCGTGGGAACGTCGATTGAATACTCTGGTCAAGAAGTCGCTATGATGACAAGTTGATTCTCGGGTCAGATTTTTCAAAATTTTTGTCGGGAAGCTCCGTACGAGGTGCGTCGATCATGTCGAAACGCTCGATATCCGCAATGCTTGACCTCATCGTAACTGAGTTCCAAGTCACTCGTGACGAAGGGCGACCAGTTGAGGTACAAGATTTTCTAAATCGAAATCCCCGACTGGCTCCTGTCGTTGGGAGTTTCTTATTGGAGCTTGACCGCAAATTTAGCGACGAAGTGAATGCCGGCGATGATGCCCCTAAGTTGGGAGGGGAGCATCAATCTGTTGATCAAGACGACCAACACGATCTGCCAACCTTGCAACCTGCAGCCACTCCGGGACAGAGCGCTCCTCGCCAGCAAAACTCTGATCCGTATGCTGGGACGCAAGATTATGTGGCAGGGAATTCTGCCTCGACCGGACGAGTTTTGTTTTCACAAAGTACTTCACCCGATTGTTGTTTTGGCCACTACGAAATCATTGAAGAGATTGCTCGCGGAGGGATGGGCGTTGTCTACAAGGCGCGGCATATTCAACTGGGGCGAGTCGTGGCGCTCAAGATGATCTTGGCGGGAGAACTTGCTGGCCCCGAAGACGTTCGGCGATTTCAAACCGAAGCTCAGGCCGCAGCTCATCTCGATCATCCGAACATTGTGCCAGTGTTTGAGGTTGGTGAAGTCCACGGCCAGCATTTCTTTACTATGGGATTTGTGTCTGGCCCGGACTTGGGTGATTTCGTTCGGCGCGAAAAACTGTCGCCGCAAAGGATTGCAACTATCGTTCAGCAGATTGCACGAGCCATTGAATACGCACATTCTAGAGGCGTGATCCATCGCGACTTGAAGCCTTCGAATGTATTGATCGATAACGATTGCGTTCCGCGCGTCACCGATTTTGGTTTGGCCAAGCGACTCGAAGATCAATCCGAATTGACACGGTCCGGCGAAGTGCTTGGCACTCCTGGCTACATGGCTCCGGAGCAGGCTGCGGGGCAATCTGGCAGCATAGGCCGAGCTGCCGACATTTATGCGATCGGCGCGGTGCTGTATTTTTGCTTGACGCATCGACCGCCATTTCGAGCAGCGACTGCTCTCGAAACATTGGTGCAGATTCTTGAGAACGAGCCACCTGCTCCGAGGTCCTTGAACAAATCGATCCCGGAACCCATGGAACGAATCTGCTTGCGATGTTTGGAACGTGACCCGAAAGACCGCTATCAATCCGCGAGTGAAGTGGCCGCAGAATTGGGTCGCTTCCTGCAAGGGCAAGAAGTGATGGCTTCGACACCGTCCTTATTGAGCAGAATCAAACGATTCGCCAAACGATCGCCAGCTTTTGCGGCGCATCTTACCGCGATTGGATTTGCATTGGCATTAGCTCAAGTGAGATATTTGACGAGCGACACGCGGACATGGGACTTGCACGTGATGATCACGGCTCTTTTGTCTTCATGGCTTGTTTTCAGTGCGATTGTGCACCTAGTCGCACAGAAAGCCAGAGGCGAAATTTGGGCCGATACATTTTGGTTATGCGGTGATGCGATCTTTTTAACGTGCCTGATCTATTTGTTGACTTCACCAATTCACGACCCGGCAATATTGTTAGTTGCGTATCCACTCCTGGTTGTCGCAGGCGGATTATTCTTTCATGTCCGTTTGGTGCTATTTGTTTTAATCGTATCCGAGATTGCCTATGTTGTTTTGCAACTCGCCACTCGGGAGATGCCGCGATACCTTCATTATCAAATTTGTTTCATGGTCGTCTTGGCATTGATTGGTGCCTGTGTCATGCATCAAATTCGACGAGTTCGAATGCTTTCGCAATATTTCGAATCGATGAATTTTTCGACGGATAGCTTGGAATCAGTCGGGCAAGCAAAGCAGAACTAGAAGACTGCGATTATCTGCACAAATCACAGGCCCACGTTACTTCGCATCACTATTTGATTTGCGCAGGGCTTCATTGAACTCGGCAAGTTGTTTTTTCATCGTACGCGAATAGGGATCGAGAGCGATGGCCTCTTGCTGCGTTTCAATCGCTTTTTGAATTTGGCCATTTGAGAAATAGGCTCGACCAAGTGTGTCGACATAGGCTGCGATTCCCGGGCTCAGTTTGCATGCTTTGGACGCAAAGGCCACGGCTTCGGCAGTATTTCCGTTCGTGCTGGCGTTTAACCAAGCGCTCTCGTTGAGGAATTTGGCCAGTTCGCCTTGTACGGAAGCCGAGTCGCGTGGTCCACCTTGGACGGCAGCTAATTCTGCAGCTTGAATCTGTTCCCGATACCGATTGAGAACTTTGGAAATATTTTGTTGAGTAAAAGACTTCCAAGATTCGTCGCCTTCGACGCGGGACATGGCAATGAGGAAGTCGACATTTTCGTCATACAACACGAAAGCTTTCTTGAGTTCCTCGCGAGCTACGGCACTGTTGCCTTTGGCGTTTTCGCTTTGGCCTCGGAAATAGTGATATCGGGCCACAACATTTTCTATTATCTTGCCATCGTAGGTACCCGGAAAGTCATTAGAAATTTGTTTTGCGAACATGGGTTCATTTTCGATCCGATCCACCAAAGGTTTCCAAGCCTCTGCTGCTTGCTCGTACTTTTCGCCATCGCCGAGCATTTCCGAGAGAACTTCTAGACACACCATTGTGATACGCGAAGTGAGGTCGGCTTTTTCGAGACTTGCAAACAACTCACGTTCGGCCCAATCAAATTGACCTCGTTGGGACAAATCGACACCGACGTTTAATCGTTCAATTTGAGTTGGGAGCCCCTGAAACCGTTTTCGCTCGAAGACCCTTTGGGCGGTTTCCTGGGCTTTGGAGTCCATCGATCTCTTTTGAAAACTTTCGGCCAGCAGGTAGCCAAGCTGTGGTTCTTCTGCGAAACGTGTTTGTAATTTTTGGTTCATCTGCGCAATGTGTTCGACCAATTCTGGCAGACCGTTTTCGATCGCCCATTGGCAAGCGTCGGCCAATCGAAAAGTTTCCGCATCGATCAATTCCAACATGGAGCTTGCCAATTCGATCGCTTCGGAGCGATGGCCTGCTAAAGCCATTTGTTGGCAAATCCACTCGTAGAAATCGATCATGACATTGCGACGTGTCTCGCGCGAGTTTTCCTTTAACAACTGGTGTTCTCGTTTTGCGCGATCGCGCCACCAATCGACATCGAACGTCCCCGCTTCGGCATCGGAAATGAATTGACGAACCCACATCGACGGTTCCCGTTGGCTGTCGCCAAGGAATTCCAAAACAAGTTGCCGCTGCGATTTCGCTTTGTCTTGAGGTGTCTCCGAAACGATTCGCATGATTCGCATCGAAGCGAGTCGACTGAGTTGGCCACTCACTTCGTAACGTACGACTCGGCAGAGGGCTTGCAACCCTTCGCCGTCTTTTAAGAGCGCAAGCCGTTCAAGTCGCGAGGCGCGGTCGGTCAGGTCGGCTGAGCCATAGCCGTCGAGTACTTGTTGAACTTGAAATGAATCGTCCTGCCAAACCCAATTTTGCGGGATACTTTGCTGGACAAATAGCGCCGCAGTAGCGATTTGCGGATCGGAACTCAATGAAGCAATTTGCAATTGATCCATGGCTAGGATACCGATTTGCATTAGCTCGGATTCGGATTGCTTGCGTGCAGCATAGCTTTCCGAACCGAGCTGCTGAATTAACGCTGCGATACGAAATTCCAAGGACTGGTTTTTGTCGTACTTCGTCGCGGATGAGTTTGCCGAAGAATCTTGAGCGGCAAAAACAGACTGTTCAAATCCAACAATAACGATGGCGAAAACAACAAGCGATTGCATTCCACGTCGAATCGAGTTCATCACTATTGCTGCTCACCTTTGCAAAGGAGTCACGGTTTTCCAATTAGCGTCGACGCCGACGATCGCTGTCATTGAGGCGTTCTTCAAGTTGCTTTAGGCGAAGTTGGGTCTCTGCCAATTCGCGTTGCACTCGAACTAGTTCATTCTGCAAATCGCGAACGTATTCCGGACTTGCGCCGAATTGTCCACCAATGAGGCTATCTTGGGAGAAGTTCATTCTGGAACTTGCAGACGAGCCCAATGGCACCATGACACTGATCAGTTCGCGTTGTCGGTAAAATGCTACCCGAAATAATTGACCGGGGCGTTCGGCAGCGATCATTTCTTGAAGCTCCTGGGACGACTGAATCACCTGACCATTGGCTTCGATGATGCAATCACCAGGCAATAAACCAGCTCGATGTGCAGGGGAACCCGGCGTAACCGACGTCACTGCGGCGCCACGGAAAACGGGTACGCGATGATCTCTTCGAAATTCCGCACTGAGGTTTGAAATCGAAATGCCCAGATAGGGTGAGCTGTTTTCGTCTAAACCAGAGTTACCATTTGGAAATAAGGTGCTGTCCGGGAAGGAAGGGTCAGTGGGTGCGATTCGCGATGCGATGGACCGATCCATCATCACGACAACCATCTCCATGTTTCGACCTGCGCGATTGATCAAGATTCGCGTGGCTTGATTGATTGGCTGGGTACTGATTTGCGTCGCGAGGTCATCTAAGTTGCGAATAGCGTTGCCGCCAACGGCCAAGATCCTATCGCCAACCTGGAAACCGGCTTTCCATGCAGGTGAGTCTTTCGCCACCTCCACTACTCGCAATCCCATCCCACCCCCAATGGCTTGCTCTGCCACTAAGCCTAAATAAGCACCTGCCGATTCATCGATTTCCATATCGGAATCAGAAGGCAATTCAATCGGACCGCCAATCACATCGGGATTGGCCTTCGGTGCTATTGCAGGCCCAAGTTCTAATTTGGATGAATCCGTCGTTGATTCGGCGGGAAGCAAAAATGGATTAGCCGATTCTGGGTTCTCGGTTCGCTTTGGCGAAGGGAGCGTTTCGCCTTCGGAAGGAATGAGGGCGGGAGGATTCTCTTGGGGCGAAACCGGTGCTGGTGCAGGTGCTGGTGGTTGAGTTTCCCCCAACTGTTGGAATTTGTCTTGAAGCGATTTTAAAAATTCTTGGGCAGGCGTTTGTTGAGTCAGAAACGCACTTGTAAAAAACGATAACCCACACGATGCAACAATCGTACGCCACTTCTTAATCAACATCGCATGCATTCCTTTATTACGACCATCAGACCAAAGCGATCGGACCGAACCGAAAAAGCCAAAACGATTATGTCGAACGTTTATAGCGCGAGCTTCGCGGTACTACAGTAAAATGACGACATGGTAAAATGACGGATCATGTTCACGGTTTCAGCACCGAATGCTATTGTACGACAATTATCTCCTAAAAAGAAAGTTCGGTACAAACGCTTTATGCTCGGCAATTACCCAATCGATCGAATCAGCCCAAACGAACAAGCTGCATTCCAGCAATGGATTCGCGGCGGTAACGACTGGTTTTCGGCCACCAATACTAGCAAAGTCAGTGAATCGATTGGGCAATACAGTTTTAACGGGAACTTGACGGAGTCGGAAAGTCCACAAACCGACGAGCCAAACGAAGACGGTGTGGGATTAGCTTGCAGGGACGGAGATATATGGCAAGCTGGAGCTTTCTGCACGTTCCACACCGGAAAATTTGCGGTTTTGTCCGTTCGTATCGAGGCTGGCAGGGATCAAGCGGCGATTGAGATTATCGAAGCCATGGTCGATTTGGCCCGAACGCGTCAAGTCGAACTGCTGCAGTTCATACTGAATGAGGAAGAAACGGACGATGCAGCTACGACTGCACGCGTGAGGAGTTGTTTGGGGAAAGCAGGATTGAAACCCTTAACGCAGCTTTTGCGAATGAACTTGGATTTCATGTTTGTTGGTCTTAAGAAATCAGTTGGCTTAGTTGAACTGTCAGCCAAAACATCCAACGTCGGCGAGGTCTTGTTTCGATCAGCGGCACGCGATGAACTTGCAATGTTGGCGCCATTGACTGAGAAAACGTATCGGGGAACGTTGGATTGTTTTGAATTAGACGGCGTTCGTTCGACGGAGGAGACATTGATCGGTTATCGCGATGCTTCGCAAAGCCAACAGCTGGATTGGTGGATTGGGTCGATTGGGACCGATGATGTGGGTTGTATCTTTTTATCGGAGATAGGATTTGACGTTTGGGAATTAACTTACATGGGCGTCTTTCCCGAATTTCGTGGGCGAGGCGTTGGCTCAGCGCTTTTACTACATGCCATTAACGAGTGTTCAACGAAACACGCGCAGCATCTAACATTGGCGGTAGATGAACGCAATGCACCTGCTATTGAATTGTATCGTCGCCACGGTTTTACGGTGCTCGGCAGCATCCAAGCTTGGTACTGGCATCCAGGTTTGCAGGAAAAATCCTTGCCAATCAGTCGCTTGAAAAAATGAGGTGCGAGAGGCCGCGCGTTGCGATCGCGCATTCACGGTTCCTTCATAAAGCGCAAGTCTCCACTGATCAAAGACTTACGCGATTGCTGTTGCGACTTGTGCTGCTTTTCGTTTTTTTTGTCGACAGCTTTTCCACGCGAACAAACTTCAGCTTGCGAGATTTCTCGTTTCGGGGTGCTCGGTGAATTGCCTATGAATCGCTCTGCTTTTTTGAGCCATGGAGGGCTTGACACTCTAAGTCAAAATATTGTCTTCAATGAAAGTTTGACTTCAAAGCTAGCAAATCTAAAATCGGCACTCGCCCGTTGGGGCACGCTATCGGACTAAAGACCATTCACCAGGAAACGTGGTCGTCTCTTAACAGTGAATTGGTTTGCGGTCGGGCAGGAAGGTTCCTGCTTGTACGAGGAATTCTGTCGAAATGAATCGGCAACGCAAGGGATAGGAGTGCGCGCAGAGCATGACAAATCGGATAGTCGGTAACCAAGAAGAACTTGGGAATCAGGTTCGAATCTGTCTACAACAACGATTGGGATCAGAGCGGTTCCAATTATGGTTTGGAGAGCAAAGCACATGGTTGGTAAAAGACGAAAAACTACAAGTTGCTGTCGTTGCAGAGTTCCTAATCGATTGCATCCGACGATTTTGTTGGCGTGATTTGATGAGTGCGGCTCGCGAAGTTGTGGGCGCGACCGTAGAAGTGAACATCAGCACTGACGCATCGCTTTCCGCGACCCAGACATCCCAAATTGACAAAACCAACCAAAATTCGCCGACGATACAACACTCGCCACGTGCCCCAAACACCACGCCGGAAACCCTTCCTTTGGTGGAAAGTGCTCCGATCGTCAAGTCGACGGGTTTCAAGCCTGCTGCGTCCGTGTATCGTGAGATGCGTGGAAATGAGTCGAAACCAACAAGCGCGCATCGTAACACGTCAATGACAACCGAATTTTGGAATGGATTTATCGAGGGCGAATCAAATCGTCTAGCACGAACTGCTGGACAGATGGTCGTGGAACGTCCGGGGACAATTAATCCGTTGGTCCTCTACGGTCCGTGCGGGTCGGGTAAAACGCATTTGGCACGAGGAATCGGGGAACAAATTCGGCAGAAGCATTCGCTGCGTCGGGTCATCTACATGACGGCGGAACAATTCACGATCGATTTTTCGGAATCGGTTCGTGGCTCAGGGTTCGCGAACTTTCGACGAAAGTACCGCGACGTAGAGGCGCTGATTTTAGACGACGTTCAATTTATGCTTGGCAAAACAGGCACGCTGATTGAGCTCCGAAACACAGTCGACAATTTGTTGCGAGATCATCGTCAAGTGATCTTTGTTGCGGATCGATCGATAGCAGAACTGGGTGGACTGGGCGTCGAACTTCATACGCGATTGTCGGGCGGAATGGCTTGTGGATTGGAGCCGCTGGATTTAGCGACCCGCGAAAAGCTTCTAACATTTTTATGTGACAAGCACGCTATCCACGTCGACCGCGTGGTAATTTCTGACTTAGCACGCCAAACCAGTGGCGATGCCCGCGTCCTACATGGCGTTTGTTTTCGGTTGTTGGCGGCTCAAAGGACCCTGGGTCAAGAGCTGACTTTGTCGGATGCGCTCCATTGCTGCAAAGACTTGTTGCGGGCCAGCCAGCCGATTGTGCGGTTGAACGACATAGAAAAAGCAGTTTGCGACGTTTTTGGATTGGAACCGAAGAGTTTGCAGCTCAAATCGAAAAGCAAAGGTATCAGCCAACCGCGAATGTTGGCGATGTTTTTGGCGCGAAAATACACGCGAGCTGCTTATTCGGAGATCGGAAACTATTTTGGCAACCGACAACACAGCACGGTTATTTCGGCTCAGAAGAAGGTCGAAGATTGGTTAGCAAATAACGAGTCGGTGGATCATTCGCGGGGCTCTATTAGCGTTCGCGATATGCTGCGAAACCTCGAATCGAACCTACAAGTCGGTTGAAAAGCCGATTATTTGCTTGGTGAGCGACTTTATTGCCTGCATCGATGGCACTTGCCCAGCTTGTTTGCGAATCTTTGGACTTCGAGCGAACCGCCCCTGCGGAATTGGGGTTTAGAAAAAGCGGTATTTTTGGCAGCGTGGGACACTGGGCGTGGGAACTTGCTAAGCTATTTCGAGCGAACATACTACGGATTCGCGATTAATTGGCGTCCATCGCGTTATGCGAGAAGTGGGATTTCGGTTTTGATTTCCGATAGGTTTGGTACCGAATCCGATTTTCGAGCCGCGTTCGACTCGGTTTCTTAAGGAATATTTAACTTGGCCACAGCTTCGATTCAATCCGTTACCACCGCCATTGCTGGCGAAACAAATACTCCGGTTGAGGCCGTTTCGAACAAGTCCAAGAGACGAAAAACGAGCCATCTGAAAATAGTGCCTGAGACGCGAGAATTGCGCGAATCAATCCGGCAAAAGTGCTACGACATCGCAGGCAAATTGAATAAAGACGTGCCTCTGTCCAAGGATCAGATGGAAACAGTCGCCCGTAGGTTGCTTCAGGAGATGGGGCATCCCGAAGGATACTTGGGCTGGACAATGGTCATCATGGCCGGTGCGTTTTTCAAGGATCAAATCGCGTCGATTCCGCCTAGTCGCAGACTTTTCCTTCTGCCGCATTGCTTAAAGCATGCAGAGGGTTGTCCGGCCGACTACGACGAATTCGGTATGAACTGCAAAAAATGCGGTGCGTGTTCGATTGCAGACTTTCGAACCAAAGCGGAAGAAATGGGTTACAAGGTTCTTGTCGCCGAAGGTTCGCCGATCGTGCTCAAGATTATTGTGAGCGGCTACGTTGATGCAATCATGGGTGTTGCCTGCTTAAACGTTCTGGAAAAGGCGATCGACAAGATTCTGTTAGCCGGTATACCCTGCATGGCTGTTCCTCTTCTTTCGAGCGACTGCCGAAACACGAGTGTCGACGAGGATTGGGTTAGCGAGATGGTCGCGTTGCAAAGCGAATTGGCCGTACAACAAACTCGCAGTTACGTGCATCTGATGCGTGCTTCGTCGGACATGTTTCAATCTCCAAACCTGGAGCGGCTTACCGGGAGACAAAGATCGGATCGCTTGATTGATTCGTCATCGGAAAATCCATTGGCTTCGGTCGATCCGATTGCAGCAACGGAAAGTCTTGCGTTGGATTTTCTGAGCAAAGGCGGAAAATACTCGCGACCTTTTATTACTTTGGCTACCTACGACGCGATGCTAGGTGGTGATTGCACGCTCAGCGATGGAGCTACGAAAGCCGCCGGTCTGCATGACGGAATCTTGCGGGCAGCGATGAGTATCGAGATGTTCCACAAAGCGAGTTTGGTCCACGACGACATCGAAGACAACGACGCTTATCGCTACGGTCAGCCTACCATGCACCGCCGATACGGTTTACCGACAGCGATCAACGTTGGCGATTACATGATTGGGTTAGGATATCGGTTAGTGAGCCGTGAATCAAAATCATTGGGACCACAGGTCGTAGCGGACATTTTGGAATGCTTGTCGGGCGCCCACACCCGTTTAGCGGAAGGGCAGGGCGCGGAGCTCCTGTGGCGCGATGGAGCCAATAAGCGTCTGTCGCCGCTGGATGCTTTAAAAATTTACGCTTTGAAAACGTCTCCAGCGTTCGAAGCCGCTCTTTTCACCGGAATTCGTCTTGCTGGAGATGCAACGCCTTACGTCGAGCCAGTTAGGCTCTTTGCTCGAAACATCGGTGTGGCATTTCAGATTTTGAATGACTTAGGTGATTGGGAAGGCGATCAGCACAATAAATTGTCGGCTGCAGGGGATGTGCTCGGCGGACGACCGACGATCCTGTTGGCATTGGCTTTGCAGACACTCGACGTCGAGTCACAGAACAGGTTGCTTGAAGTAATCGCATCGGATTGCCCTTTACCGGATGCGACGCGAATTTCGATCGCTGGTGAGTTGATGCGAAAAGCCAAAGTCTTTGACCAAGCACATAGGCTTGTCGACAAGCATCAACAAAAAGCTGAGGAGATCGCTCAGGCAATTCAACCTGACGCTTTAAAGCGGCTGATGCTGTATCTAATCGAAACTGTTTTGGAACGCCACGCACCGGAGAGCACCTCTGTTGTATCAATCGCCGGCTTGTCGACCATGCCGATTGCTTCTCGAACACAGTCTTAGAGATACGCCATCGACATGCTCGAGCTCGACATTTTGCTCCAAACTTTTAGCGAAGACACGGCGAGACTCGGTCGATTCGATCAAGTGACGGCAAAAGATATGCCCAGCGCATATCGTACCATCCTGGCTCATAACAATCACATGACGGTTACCGTCGAAGCCTGCCATGGCTGCACGGTAAGCGTGGAAGTGATCGCCTCGAATCGCGAGGCAAATCTATACTGCCGGGAAATTCTGCTGCGAAGAAGTTCCGATAATGGCGTCGTTCAGTATGGAATTGTTCGGCTGGATTTGAATGCTCTGGAAGCCGAAGTCCGCGACGAGATCTTGTCGGAAAAAATTCCCTTGGGACGAGTACTCATCCAACGCAACGTACTTCGCCAAGTCGAGCTTTTGGATTTGTTCCGAATTCACTGCGGGGAATCGCTTGCTCAATTCTTTGGCGTTCCGGTTGAAACGGTGACTTTCGGAAGGACGGCATTGATTCATTTCAATGGGAATCCAGCCTTGGAACTGCTAGAAATCATTGCGCCTTTGCCATTTTAGTTCGGAAAAAGCTGGGTTCTCACCCGTTGGAAAACCAGACTCTGTGTGAGCGGTGTGTAAATTCGGATGAGCCTTGGATCAGTTTTTGGAGCTAAAACGGCCGGCAATTAGATAAACCCCTTAGCCCCCTCCCCGGAGTGGTTTCAATAATGATGAAGTAAAGTCCATTTCGGCTTGCTAAGGTGTAGGTCGACCACTAAACTGGTCCGTTCCAAAGTTGGAAAAAAGCGTAGCGGGTGGTTTAGCGCCCGCTTGGGAAATTTGATTTTACATTTGACGATTAACGCGAGAAAAGCCAGATGACGGCAATTCAAAAAACATACATGGCCAAGCCAGGTGAGCTTACTCCCAAGTGGTACATTGTGGACGCCGAAGGCTGTCGACTTGGACGTATTGCAAGTGACATTGCTACCATCATCATGGGCAAGCATCTTCCGACCTACACGCCGCACGTTGACACAGGTGAGTTTGTTATCGTGATCAATGCGGAAAAGGTCGAAATGACGGGCCGTAAGTTACAGGTTCGGCATTACGCTTGGTACAACAAGTTCCCGCGTCAAAAAATGGAAAGCTACGCTGAGCGACTTGAACGACGCCCCGAGGATTTGATTACTTTGGCCGTCAAGCGAATGTTGCCCAAGAATGCTCTCGCCCGTCACATGCTGGACAAGTTGAAAGTCTACGCGGGACCTGAGCATCCTCACCAAGCACAACAGCCCGAGCCTATTGAGCTTGGAAAGAAGAAATAGTCGGTTACCTCCCCTACATATTTGCCAGAGATGTTTCGGATTTGAATTATGGTTGCAACTAAGAAAGACAAGATCAGCGGCGACTACCTAGGTACCGGTCGACGCAAATCGAGCGTCGCTCGTGTGCGTATTCGTCCAGGGTCCGGCAAGATCACGATCAATGGTCGTGCTTTTGAAACCTACTTCGTCACCGAGAACGAGCGACGTCCC
This sequence comes from Pirellulaceae bacterium, assembly GCA_031374825.1. GTDB lineage: Bacteria > Planctomycetota > Planctomycetia > Pirellulales > Pirellulaceae > JANMGV01. Next base: position 11,748 of record JANMGV010000024.1, on the reverse strand, counting down.
GTGACAGAGACACTCGAGATCGTTGGCAAGTCCGATTCGATAGATGTGCTTGTTCGCGTCTCCGGTGGCGGTACCGTTAGCCAAGCTGGCGCGGTTCGCATGGGGCTTGCCAGAGCCTTGATCGGTTACGGCGAAGAGAATTTTGGCCCGCTTCGAGATAACGGGTTCCTCACTCGCGATTCGCGTATGAAGGAACGAAAGAAATACGGTCTCCGCGGCGCTCGCCGAGGTGTTCAGTTCTCCAAGCGTTAATCACGTCTTTGGATTTCGCAAAAAACAAAAGGCTGGTTTTCGAACCGGCCTTTTTTATGCGCTTGTGTTAAGTCGAGTCGACTCAATAATACGATCTTCTTGGGTTACAGGAATTCAATCTCAGCAGGCATTTCCGGCATGATAGATTGCACTGGGCGAATTCCATTGCAGAGTTGGTGGAGTTCGACCGGGAAGTGATTTATGATAGAGTTTGCCTTGCCCGAACCAACCTAACGCGGAAATCCTATTTTGGCACTTATCGAAATCAAGTCCGTTTCCAAGATCTACACCCTCGGCGAAGTTGAGGTTCGGGCGTTGGACGATGTGACCCTATTCATCGAACGCGGTGAGTACGTTGCCCTGATTGGCCCCAGCGGATCGGGCAAGTCTACGCTGATGAATACCGTGGGTTGTTTGGATCGGCCGACTTCGGGTAGTTATATGCTCGATGGCTATGAAGTCTCCACAATGTCTCGCGACCAACGAGCGCGAATCCGCAACAAGCAGATTGGGTTTGTATTTCAAAACTTCAATCTTTTGGCGCGCACTTCAGCTCTCGAAAATGTTGAGTTGCCGTTGCTGTACGGAACGATGACATCCGCGCGCCAGCGCCACGAGCGAGCCAAAGAGTTGCTTAATCTGGTTGGATTGGGTGACCGAATGGACCACCATCCCGGACAGCTTTCCGGCGGTCAGCAACAGCGTGTAGCCATTGCACGAGCCCTGTCGACAAACCCTACGATCTTGATGGGTGACGAGCCCACGGGAAATCTCGATACTCGTACGAGCAGAGAAGTTATCGAGCTTTTCCATAAGTTGAACGTCGAGCAAAACTTGACCGTCATACTCGTGACGCACGATCTCGGTATCGCAAAGAACGCAAAACGCAATATTGTGCTTCGCGATGGTCGAATCATCAGCGATACCACTGACCATAATGCAGCAGCTCAAGCTTTGCAGAAAGCTCAATCCTGGGAACCCGAACCAACCGAAGCTTCAGAATCGATCGTGAAGGCTGAATCGTAGTTGCTTACCTGCATTTGGCTGTTTAATCGGCGGACGGTTGCCACGGATGCGAGACAATATCATCCACGACGTCACCTAGATTCGTAGCGTCCTCAAGCGGCACGCGGGTAATCTCGGATAAGGACCGAAACCAAATTTCCTGACGACGAACAAACTGTCGCGTGTGAGCTTTTACGAGTTCGATCGTCGCCGGCAAATCTTGCTCGCCTGCGAGGTGCGAAATCACTTCTTTGTATCCAACCGCTTGCGAAGCCGTCCGACCAAGATTTCCATATTTTAGTAAAAGGTTTTCGGTTTCTTGGACGAGTCCCGTTTGGAACATTGTATCTACGCGCGAATTCACGCGTTGATGGAGTGCCGCCCGGTCCCAGCTTAGTGCAAACACGCGGCATTTACTGGCCGGGGTGAATCGTTCGAACTGCGTCTGCCAGTGACTTAGGGGAAGCCCCGTAATCTTGGCGACTTCTAAGGCCCGCGTCATCCGTCGCAAATCGCCCGGCAATATTTTGTGTGCCGACAGCGGGTCAACTTGCTGGAGTCGTTCGTGCAGTTTTTCGATCCCGTATTGGGCAACATCTTGCTCCACCGCTGTACGGAATTCCCAATCCGCTGCGGGACCGAGAAAGGTGCCGCGAAGCAGCGTTTTGAGGTAGAGAGGCGTACCGCCAACAAAGAGAACTTGATGCCCCCGATGTCGAATATCCGCCGCTAAATTGTGTGCTTGAATAACGAACTGGGACAGACTGTAGTCTTCGGTGGGATCAACAATGTCGATCATGTGGTGCGGTATCTGCGCTCGATCAGACGCGGTTGGTTTGGCGGTTCCAATGTCCATTCCGCGATAAAGTGCCATCGAATCGAGGGAGATGATTTCCGCTCCGATGCGTTCTGCAAGCAACAATCCAACCTTTGTTTTCCCGCTAGCTGTAGGGCCCGTAAGGTACCATGCATCGAGTAGCGGGTTGCGACTCCAAGTATCGGTTACATTTGTCTGTGCGTACCCACTCATCAACCGGCAGGACTCTCTTCTTGATTTAATAAGCGAGCTCTCAAGCGATTGCCGGGCTCCTGCGCAGATGGGCTCTTTTTATACCACTCCACAGCTTCGGCAATCTTGCCTTGATGTTCAAGGGATCGACCGATCAGATACCAACACATGGGCCGAAACGGTTCGGTGCCTTCGATTTGCAATGTCCGCTTGTCCGCCCAATTGGCTGCGGATTCGTAATTGCCCGCATCGAACTGAGCCATCGCCAAGAATGAACTACTGAAAAATTTCGATGCGCGATAAATATTTTGGTAAACGCGGACTTTGTTCATAAACGAATCAAGCTCCTCATTCGCGTTCCGTTTGACTTGAAGTGCTTTTTGGATGTCTTGATCGTAGGGCAGTTTCGACAGAGTCTCGTCATCGACTCGCAATCCCATGTACATTTTGAAAGCACCATCTGTTGTTACCGTCGAATTCAGATTGCCACCAAGATGCGCGAGCCTCGCTCGACTAACAGGCGAATCGTCCAAGAACACGCCCTGTTTCTGCATATAGGCTGCGGTGAAAGGAGTCATTTCCTTAAGTCGTTCTCGCAGCATTTTTTGGTAATCAAACGCCATCCAAGGCAAAGACCAAAGACGTAGCTTCATTTCAGGGGCTGCCTTTTTCACCTCAGCGGCGACCGCGTCTGCGTCGATCGACAATTTGAGTCGAGTATCGCCCGTGAGTGCATTTTCGAGCAAAAACATGGACTTGCTCATACTCATCGGATCCGCGTCGATCAAACCGATCACCTGCTTGGACTGCTCACTTGTCATGGCGTAGCCGAAGAATCCCGGCAATCGTGCGCGTCTGAGGATAGATTCGTCCTCTTGAGCTTGGCGAAGCGTCGCGATGCCAACTTGGTTTGGTCCAGGTAACGGTAATCCCATTCTGGGTTCAAAGACGTAAATCTGATCGCCGACCGGAACGCCGATTGCCCAAAGCTTGAGTTCCGTTCCGCCGGGAATAGCAAGCCAGATGACGGGAATGGATTCTTGAAAACAAAGTTGCGAAAAAACGCGTGCGCGTGCTAGTGCATCACCTCGAGCAAACATCATGGTCTGCCAAGGGAGCTGTGTGTAGCCTTTGCCGGAGTCGGACAAAGGTAACCCGGGATTTGGCATCAGCGACTCAATGTCCTTTGCGTTTCCATCCGCCCAAACATTTCGAATGGTCCAGTCAAAAAACTTCATGGCGGATTCCAAACGGACGAAATCCTTGTCAGCGACTTTGCCTTTTTGCGACTCCAACCATGGAGCAAAGACGACGTCCCGATAAGGTTCCTTGGCTAACCAAGCAGTGACCTTGTGCATCATCCAGCATTGAAACAGATAGTCACATTCGGATTCTTCAAATATCATCAAGTCGATAGACTGAGCCCAATTTGATTTTTGCCAATCGTTTGGAAGCGTGCTAAGCAGTTCGGTTTTCTTCCAATCATTGTTGGGCTTGAGCGTGTTCTTCCACGAATTGAGGTGATACGAAATCTCTTTTACCGCTGCGCGACGTTCGAGTTGGATCATCTGCGGAACGTATCGGAAAGCTTCGTTGGCCGATTCCGCACGAACGTTTTTGGACTCCAGTTGTCGTTGAATCGTCAAAATCTCATCCGGCTTATTTTCGCGACAGCCGTTGATGAAAACACACGAAAGCACTCCAAGAGAGAGGGCTGGAATTTTAGAAAGCCGACAGTTAATCATGAGAAGTCGTTATCTCGCTTGCATCCAATAAGTTGACGGTTTTATTTTCGATCAAAAACCCAAATTTTGCGATACGAAAAAGTACTGAGACGGGCATAAAGCCGATGAGGAGGGAACCCGCCAGCGATTATGTCGATTTTTTGCCATAATCCAAGCAAAATTCGCTACGAACGTTACGCAGGAAAGCTATGAACGGTTTCCCAAATCCGGACCAAACGAGCCAATACCGACTCGAATTTGTCCAACGGCACCATATTTGGCCCATCACTGGGTGACTCATCGGGGTTGGGATGCGTTTCGAAGAAAAGCCCATTCGCACCAATCGCCGTTGCGGCCCGTGCAAGAGGCTCAACCATAGCTCGGTTTCCACCAGTCGTTGCACCGAGCCCTCCTGGTTGCTGCACCGAGTGGGTTGCGTCGAAAATAACGGGCACGCCAAACGACTGCATGATTGGTATGGATTGCATGTCGTTGACGAGTCGGCCATAACCGAAAAACGTACCGCGTTCGCAAAGCATCAATCCGCCACTACCGCTGCGTTGAACTTTGTCGATCACGAATTGCATATCCTGCGGTGCCATGAACTGACCTTTCTTTACGTTTAAAGGTCGATTCGTACTAGCTGCGGCAACGAGTAAATCGGTTTGGCGTGCAAGGAAAGCAGGGATTTGCAAAAGGTCGCAAACTTCTGCGACCGGGCCGGCTTGATCCGGTAAATGCACATCGGTCGTTACCGGCAATCCCGTCACGCGTTTTATCGCGGCCAACATTTCAAGTCCTTCGGCGATACCGGGTCCGCGAAAACTCGAAGCGCTCGTACGATTGGCTTTATCAAAGCTGGCTTTAAAAACTAAAGGCAAATTAAGTCGCTTCGCAATGTCTTTAAGTTGCGAAGCGATCGATAAAGCCAGATCGTAAGACTCGAGAACACAAGGTCCTGAAATGATTAAGGGGCGCTCTTGTGCCTGCCAATCGATGGTACCAATTTTTATTTTCATTTAACTAAACTGGACTGGAGCTGTTTGTGGATTGAATAATTGTGACACGCTGCGGAACCGATTCGATGACAAGCGGAAGTGCCCCTCCGAAATCACCGTCGATTTGAAATCCCGTGGGTGTTGAAGCAGTTATGGTCATTTTCACGACACGGTCAACACGATAGTCGCGACATTTAGGCAAAGTTGCTGCCCAAATTTGTGATAAATAATAGAGTGCGCGCACGATACCACGTCGTTTGAATGAACAAGCGTTTAAAAATCCATCGCATGGGTCCGCTTGGGAATGGAAGTCTAATCCACCTGCGTAGCGAGCAACGTTAAACACAAAGAGCCAATGGCCATCGATTTCAATTTCCCTGGAAGCAGACGCTAAGGCATCCGCACGCTGCGGCTCGGCAACTGTCGCAGCTATAGTGAATTTTGGAAATCGATATGCGAGAACGGTTTTTATAATGGGCCACGAATAACTCCATTTGCGAATATGGCCCCGACGTCCGGAATGGACCAAGTTGACAACTTCGGCGTCAAAACCCACACTCGCCATGATGAGGAACAGGCGACCGTTTGCGTAGCCTGCATCGAGCACTTTTACATTTCGTTCTGAAATAATTGCCGCTGTACGGTCTGGGTCTGCTGTGAGTCGAAATTGCTTGGCAAGCAAGTTCTCTGTTCCTAACGGAAAAATTCCGATTGGTAGTGAAGGGGGAATGCGTTCTGCAACCGCACAAACCGTCCCATCCCCACCCGCCGCAACCACGCAATGCAACTCATTATTCTGCCAAGCTGCAGTAGCCGCTTGTGCAAAATCGCTCAAATCCGTAAAAGTTTGGACTGCAAATCCGTTGCTCCCAAGGCGTTCTGACAACCGAGCAACCTTATCGGATCGATTTGACGATCCAGATTTTGGATTCGCTGCGATCAAAATTCGTTTGCTTTTTGTCATAAAATTCGCCGCTCGAAATGGCTCCCTTTCGCGCTTTCAAAAATTTAATTAGCAGTACTCTGCGGTTTCTTCTTTTCGGTAACTGCAACCGAAAAAAACAGTTGCGTAACTGCCACGCATGTCGATGCAATCGAAGACTAACGATTCTGTTTTCGATTGCCGTGGCACGATGGCTGATTTCACGCTTTCAACACGAGCAGCGATTTGGCGATTTGGCCCGAGTGCATTGTTTCAAATGCGTCGTGCCAATTTTCAAGCGACCACTGGCCACCGACGATGTGCTCGACCGGCAGAGCGCCTGATGTCAAGAGACACAAGACGCGTTCCCACATGGGCCAGTTGTGACTGAACGAGCCTTGCAGGGTCACGTTCTTTTGCACGAGCGGATCAAGCGAAAAATTGACGGGATCACGGCCCCAACCTACTTTGCTGATCCAGCCACCAGGACGAACGATATCGATCGCAACCTTTAGCGTAGCGGAAATCCCAGCGGCATCGACGACACCTTCTACGCCGAGCCCATCTCGGCTGCGAGCCCAATCTTGAAGTCCTTCTGTCAGCGGCGTGCAACCGAATTTGCGTGCAATTTCTAGTCGGTGGGAGTCGCGAGGAAGTCCCGCGACGGCAACTTCGGCTCCTCGAAGGCGGGCAATTGCCGCGCACAGCAATCCTATCGGCCCCGGTCCCAATACAACAACGCGATCACCGGGAAGAATGTTGACTTGTGCAGCCACCGCCGAAAAAGCAACGCAGCAAGGCTCGGTCAAAGCAGCCCACTTGAGATCCAATTGATCGGGTACTCGATGCAAACAACGCGAAGGAACTCGTACGTAATGCGTCATTGCGCCGTTGACCCCGTATCCAAATCCTTTTCGAGTTGGGTCGAGGTTGTACCGGCCCGTGCGCGACATGGGATTGTCGGGGTCGATGACAGCTGCTGTTTCACTGCACGCGCGATCACCTTCTTTCCAATTTCGAACACGCTTGCCAACTTGGGATATTCTGCCTGCGAACTCGTGCCCAAGCACAACTGGGTAATCTACAGGCCAAGAATGATCGCCCGTCCATTGATGCAGGTCACTTCCACACACACCTACTGCGGCGACTTCAAGCAATACATCCTCTTCGTCAATGTCGGGAATCGCGATTTCTTCGAGACGGACGCTGTGGGGTGCGGAAGCAAAATTGACGACGGCAGCTTGTTGGGCCATTCTTTTTTCTCAGCTAATGAATCGTGAAAACTTCTAGTCTGACAAAACTTCTACAAAAAATGCTTAGGACTTAACGATTCGGAACGTCGGCTCTCTACGAACGGGTACATCTCCATACGCGTGAACAGCATCGCAGATTTGACGAAGCACTTGTTCAAGATTCCCGCCTGCTTGTTGAAATCGGTCGTTGTCGATAGCCAGCGGTGCACCAATCACAACCAGAGGTGCGCCGAAGCTTGGTGTTTCGATCGCTTGGTCGATGCTCAACCCACCTACGGCTTGAACCGGAACCGAGACCGCTTGGACGACCTGCCGCAATACATCCAAGGGCGTTGGTGCTCGGTCGCCTCGTGCAGCGATGCCTCGGCGTTCGTCGTAACCAATGTGGTGAATAATGTAGCCGCACCCCAGATCCTCGAGCCTTCTTGCCCCTTCGACCATATCGGGCCAGCCTAAATTATCACCCATGACGCCGATTCCATAATCTTTGCCGGCTTGCACAACACAGCGGATTGTTTCCTCATGCGCTCGGGCCATGACCACGACGTGAGTCGCTCCTGCCTTTGCCATCATTTCAGCTTCTAAATATCCACCATCCATTGTCTTCAGGTCTGCAACAATCGGTGTGATGGGAAAATGTTCTCTCAAGGCTCGTACGGCACGCAGCCCTTCCGCCAAAATTAATGGCGTCCCCGCTTCTAACCAATCCACGCCAGCTTTGATAGCTAACGAAGCAGTTTCCAATGCGGGCTTGATATCTGTCAAATCGAGCGAAATCTGAACAATGGGGCGCATGATTAGTAGTTCCAGCAGACTGATGCCACTTGGTAAACGCAGGCGATTGCAAGCCAGCTATTGTAACCGCACTGTGTGTTGGGGAAACATGGCGTCTCGGGGAAACATGGCTGTAGAGAAACCTGGCTCTGGGGGAGAACCTCACAGTCTGCCAATGATTGAAATCCTCGGAACCGATATTCTCCGGAAAAACTGATCTGGAGTCTTCTTGATAACGTCGCTACCATCGCAAAAATTCTTGCCATAGGCGTGTTTTTTCATATGGCATGCGTTTGAATATTTTCGGATTTTAATTGAGAGCAGCGAGTCAAGGAGGACCGTCGTGCAAACTATCAAGACAGCCGTTGTCGTCGTCATGTTGTTGGCTGTACTGTACGGCGCTTATGTTGCGTTGAATGGTTCGGATACACCGTTGCCACCTGATCTTGGGCTAATTGCACATGATTTGGGAGACGAACCGGATGTACAAGGGCCGACGGGTATTGGTTTGAATTCGGAACCCTCTCCGTTTTCACCCGACAATAACGCCGGGAAACCTGACACTGCTCTCCTACCGCCAAGCACACCATCTCAGTCATTCGAGTTTCCCTCGACGGGACAAAACTCGACATCGAATCCATTGCCCTTTCCGTCACTAGATCCTGCACCCAAAGCACTGCTTGCTGGCAGCACGAATTCACTTCCGACAAACAGTTTGTCACCCGACAAATCCAATTGGAATGCTCCTTCGTTTTCATCTAATACGAGCAGCGAATCGAGCAGTGGTGGAGAGTTGGCACAACCCGCACTTACGCTCCCTAACCTCGTGAGCACAACGAACAATGTTTCGAATTCATCTTCGTCGAATGGCTCGGCCTTCCAACCAGCTCCTCCAAGTTTAGAACCCGGTTCGATAGGAGGCAGCTCGCTAAACCAGAATGACTCCGGCGATGAACAATCCAACACCGAGCCTACTAGTGATCTTCCCAACAGCACGACAAGTCGTTCTTACGAAAATGCCAAAAAACTCGCTTTCGAGCAAATTGGTCAAGGCAAGTTGAAAGAAGCTTTGGGCACATTGAGCGTGTTTTATAATTCGCCAGAATTGTCGAGCCAACAAGCGTACGAACTTCTCGATATCTTGGATCCGTTGGCTGGCGAAGTCATCTACTCGCCGCGACACTTGCTCGATATCCCTCATGCAGTTGGGCCTGGCGAATCCATGGCAAGTATCGCCAAACGATATGAAATCGAGCCCGAACTATTGACCAAAATTAACAGGCTCGAAGAAGGTCGTATGCCCCCGATTGGGACAAAACTCAAAATTATTCCAGGACCGTTTCGCGCCGAAGTTGACTTGAAAAATAGCGAACTGACAATGTTCGTTGGTGAGCTGTACGCAGGCCGCTTTGCAATTAGCCTTGGCCAAGATCCACCACCTCGAGACGGCGTCTATCAAGTTGTGGGTAAACAACTTAATAGAAATTATTATGGCCAAGGCGGAACGCAGATCGATGGAACCGATTCACGCAATCCGTACGGCGGCGTATTTATCGATCTTGGTCACGGTCTGTGCATTCACGGTTCGCCAGCCCAGGCGGGGACGCCAACGGCTTCGGTCGCTGGTGAAAAACTGGGCTGCATAAGTCTTAGCCCAATCGATGCGCGCGATGTTTACGGAATGCTTGGTTTTGATTGCAAGATCCAAATTAAGAATTGAAATTGATCAAGTGGCCTGATAACGCAGAATTATAGAATTCGATTCTGCGTTTTCTGGGCTTTGTTTTGATTCGTTTCGCTGAAGTTACATCCAACCTTCAAATAATTTCAGTCATCGAACGCTCTACGACCAATGCGTGACGCGCGTGGTTTATTTCGCGCGCATCGAAGCCCTTGCGTGCCAATCTCCTGCAAATTCTGAACGCATCGACTTCTTGGGCCTCTTGTGCGACCGAGTTCAATGTGTTGAATTGTGACGATTCAATTCTTTGGCGATCAAATTTTGAGCTACTACAGGCTTTGTCGCCCATTTTTACGAACAACGTCTAATCCACGAAATGCAATCGGAATGAATTACTCCAAACAGAAATTGATCGAAGTTGTCCGACAACATGCTTTACGTTTCGGCCAGTTTACTTTAGCAAGCGGCAAAACGGCGTCGTATTATTTGGATTGCCGACAAGTGACGCTGCACCCTCAAGGCGCTAACCAAATTGCCGCAGGCATGCTCGGCCTAATGCGCGAAAGTTTGCCCGAGGCAGTTGGCGGCATGGCAATCGGCGCCGATCCGATTACCGCTTCTATAGTGATGCTGGCTGGTCAAAATGATTTGCCCCTACGAGGGTTCATGGTCCGTAAGGAGGCCAAACAACACGGCATGGGCAAACTGGTCGAGGGTCCCGTTGAACCGGGCATGAGCTGTATTATTGTCGAGGATGTTGTTACAAGTGGCGGCAGCGCGATGAAAGCGATTGAAGCCGTTCGCGATTTCGGAATGACGGTCAAAGGCGTGATGGCTGTTATCGATCGATTAGAGGGCGGGCGTTCCGTTTTCGAGCGACAAGGCATTCCGCTTTGGACTCTGCTGGACATCACGGACTTTGGTATCTCGACTCCTGCCTGATGCCCTAGACTTAAAAACACCGTTCTATCCTTAATGCAATTTTCCATCGATTAAGTTTTGCTTCGGACTGAGGGATTCAGTCTTCACCTTCGACGTCAACGAGCGTGTATGGAAACCAGCTTGCACCGGTCGCTAAAAATGCTCTACGCCGCCGATGCAACTTTGACGGAAGTTGCCGTCGATGGATTTCGAATCGACGCTATCGATGCCGAAGGTTGGTTGGTCGAAGTCCAGCATGCGGGGTTGGGTTCGATCCGTCGTAAAGTCATTCGGTTGGTTGAGGAACATCGCCTGCGATTGGTAAAACCACTTATCGAGCGAAAGTGGATCGAGCGATACGATCCGAAAACGGGTCGGCTGATTAGTCGACGCCGTAGTCCTAAACAGGCGACTCCGTTCGACATCTTCGGCCACTTACTGCATTTTACCGGTGCGTTCCCGCACCCAAATCTGGTCCTTGAAATCCCGTTTGTCGAAGTCGTCGAACATCGGCATCCAAGCAAACCCCGTCGCCGCTGGCGGAATCGCGATTCATCGATCGACCAAAAGTTGGTCAATATCTCACAGACCATCGAAATCAGAACAAATCAGGATCTTTGGGATTTGATTGGCAATCCACAATTACTGGAGGCCTTCGATACAAAAAATTTGTCAGACGAGATCGGCCAACCTCGATGGCTCGCGCAACAAATCACCTACGTTCTTCGTCACAGTGGAGCGATTTTCGCTGTCGGTAAACGCGGCAACTCAATTCTCTATTCGCGAACTCCGGTCAAACAAAAAAGAAAAATACGAAAATCGGCATAGTGGTTCGCGGAATAAACTTTATTCATTCTGCCGCCTCTTTCACAGGTAACAAAATTGCTCGGGCCAGATTTGCTTGGCATCTACGGCATCATCCAAGCCATCTTCATACGCCTAAGAGCGGTCCTTTGCAAATTACGATTTTTTAGACAGACAATACGAAGTAACGAGCATTTCATAAACAACGCTACTTTGGACGTAATGCAATCTTTGGTGACTGTTTTGCTCGATTGGTTTTGTTGGTTCTAGCTAGTGTCTGTCCGGAAATTCAAAACATATTAGCTGTGCGTAACTTAGGATGCAAACGTCTCGCGAAGATTGTGCTATTGACTCACACGCCCCCTTTTGCAGGTCGATCAAACCACACGAAAAGTGTTCCGACAT
>JANMGV010000194.1:0-9771 GCA_031374825.1 Pirellulaceae bacterium | reverse complement strand
AGGTCGATCAAACCACACGAAAAGTGTTCCGACATACATATCAGAAGGATGTAAATCAATACCGAAATCTTCAAGCGAAGGTTTTGCAACAACACTTTGCCGCATAACGACTTCGGCGAAAACGAACAGACACTAGCTAGTCAAGATCGATCTGCTGACGTACTAGACGGTTAAAGCGTGTGAGCGATTTGACATCATAAACGTTGGTGGCTTCAGTGACTGCGGTTTCAACGTGACCAGTTCATTCCGCGCCGACAACATACATCGCTTCGTCGCTGAATTGGACTCGAACGAACTGAACACGCGATGGTAGGTCGGCCCAATTGTATACAGCCGACAAAAGCAGCAGGCACGAATCGACTGCTCGGCTGTATGGTGGTGTTTAATGGGGTGGAGTGGACGGCACATGGAATGTGCCTACCACTTTGGCGGATCGGATCTACTGTTCAGGGCTCGTCGAGGGAGGGGCATTGCGGTTTAAGAAATTTGCTGGGAAAGCAGCTTGGGGCTGAACTTCTTGATATCGCTCGGCGCGGTGTTGAGTTGTCGTTCAAGGATTCTCCCACTGATTTCGCTTGGTTCAGCCGCGTACAATCGTGGGAAAAGTTTAAGCTTGTTTAGAACTTCGATTCTTTAAACGGGCAACGGATTCACGTATTTGAAGCGACCCCTTGAGGAGCTGTGACTTAAACGCTTTGCCATTGAGCATCTCTAATAAAGCCTGCGATGCAAGGTTTCCCATTTCTTGAGCAGGTTGGCGGACTGTGGTCAGAGGCGGGGTTAAAAAAGCAGACTCCATTTGATCGTCAAAGCCGACTATGGAAACTTCATCGGGAACGCGGATATTGCGGCGATATAGAGCCAGTCTCGCACCGAAGGCAGAAGCGTCATTGGCTGCGAAAATCGCCGTGAACTTGAGCTTGGATTCGCAAAGTCGGGTTACAGAACATTCTGCCTTGGTGGCGGTAAAGTCACCATCCAAGAGCAACCTCCGATTCAGCTCGATCCCAGCTTCTTTGAGTGCTCGACAATAGCCCGCAAATCGATCCATGGCGTCTTGATGCTGCGCCAGTCCTTGAATGAAGGCAATTCGGCGATGACCGTGCTCGATGAGATGCCGAGTAGCAACATACCCACCGTCAACGTTGTCGACAAAAATGCAAGGTGTTTTTAGTTTGGCAAGTTGCCGGGCTATGACGATTGTGGGTCGATCTTTGCAAACCCGCGAAATGTCTTTTTCGCTCAATACTCCACCGATGAGTAGCAATCCGTCGACTCTGCGTCCAAGCAAAGCGCTAATAGCAGTGATTTCCGAGGTTCGTTCCCACTGACCATCCATAAAAATGGGCGAGTAGCTCGAATTTTGTAAGCCAACAATAACGCCCTGCGAGATGGCATCGTAAAACGGGCTACCGATGTTTTGCGTCAAGACGCCGATGGTCATGGAACGCCCATTGGCAAGACTCCTGGCAACCACGTTCGGTTGAAATCCCAGCCTCTGGGTCGCATCGAGTATTGCTTTTCGCTTGTCAGGACGCACTCCAGCGGACCCGTTGAGCACTCGGGATACGGTGCTTTTGGAGACTTTAGCGACCTCTGCAATAACTTGAATGGTGACAGTTTTCATGAAGTTCACATTCCTGGAAGAGTCGTACCGTTCTCATTATAGCAAGATATTGTTTTTTGTTGCTTGAAACCGGTTTCAAAAATGTTATCATGCAACCGTTTTCAGGTACGAGTCGTCGCAGGATTTAGTCGCAAGAAATTCAATGGCAGACATCCCGTAACCTAAAAGCGATAGACGCCGGATGGATCGATAAATCACCACAAGATCGAGATCAAAAGACTCATGAGTCAAACAGCTACAAAACAGATTCCGTTCGGTCAGAAACTAGCCTTTGGTTTTGGTATGTTGGCCAACCAAATGTTTCCTGCAGCGTTGGGCGTGTTCCTCGTCGTATTGGTTCAAGGACTCGGTTTTCCTCCCTTGGCGTGGGGATTCATCTTTTTTGCACCGAGAGTTTTTGATGCGCTCACCGATCCCATCATGGGATTCATCTCTGATAATACGAGATCCCGCTGGGGCCGACGCAGGCATTATGTATTCATCGGCGGCATCATGCTAGGCATTTCTTACATCGCAATGTGGCAACTCTATCGTGAAAATAGTTTGACGTTCAACTTCATCTACTTCATGGGCATGTCGTTGGTGTTCTATCTCGGGCTAACCATATTCAGCGTGCCTTACGTGGCCATGGGCTACGAGATGAGTGATGACTTTCATGAACGAACGAGTATCATGGCCATTTCTCAGTTTGTCGGCCAATGGGCTTGGGTGATTGCTCCCTGGTTTTGGGTCATTCTTTACGATAAAGACGTATTTGCGACACCCGATGACGGTGTTAGAGCTTTGTCAGTCTGGGTCGCCATCCCGTGTACTGTGTTCGCAATCATTCCGGCAATTTTTATCAAAAGCAAATCGACGTTAGACCGCACGGATTTTAAACCGATCAATCTTCAGTCCGTGGGTAGCAGTCTGAGTGATATATTGCAGTCCACGAAGGAAGCTTTTGCGATTCCGCAATTCCGCAAACTGGCTTTCGCGACGTTCTTGGTCTTTAATTCGTTCAATATCATTGCATCGTTCACTTTCTTTATTATCGTCCATTATCTGTTCAGCGGAAACGCTGATGCTGCCGGCATTTGGCCGGCGCTGCACGGTTGCATTGGTGCCCTGGTCACGACCTTCTTGGTCATTCCCATTGTTGCGACAGTATCCAAAAAAATTGGCAAGAAGCGAGCATTCATTATCTCGCAGGCTATCTCCATTATTGGTTATATCATGTTCTGGTTTCTGTTCGTTCCGGGTAAGCCCTACTTGTTCCTTTACGCTTTACCATTTCATTCATTTGGAATCGGCGGCCTGTTCACTTTGATGATGTCAATGACTGCTGATGTTTGTGATATCGATGAACTCAATACCGGCAAGCGACGCGAAGGAATTCTTGGAGCGGTTTACTGGTGGATGGTGAAGTTCGGTAATGCGTTTGCAGGACTTTTGGGCGGATTCATTATGTGGATCGTTGGATTCAATTCCGGCGCTGTAACTGAATCTGCCATGACGGGCCTACGACTTTCCTACACTTTTTTACCCATCATCGGGGTCTTAGGCGCGATCTGGATCATGTGGAATTACGATGTCACCGAAGAACAAGCAGCCAATGTTCGGCGTCAACTTGAGGAACGAAAAGCCGCTTAGGCGATAGGACTGCAACTGTGAGAGGCTCGGTCTGGGCTGTGCGGCAAATAGCAGTTTGGAGAGGATTTCAGAAAATGAACATGGTCTTTTTTCGTTTCGATTTGAGCTAGAACACATGGCAGTATGGAATGGGTTTAAGCCCGAAGGGCTGGCATATCCTCTGCCGGGGTCGAAGGCCCCGGTATACATTGATTTGAAGCGAAAAGGCCTGAAGGGCCGACACATAAACTCCGAGTTTGAGAAATGTTTCGGGAGTAGTCTATTGTTGTGTCAGCCCTTCGGGCTTTGCCTTAGTACTAGATCTCAACCGGTGGTTATCACCACCGGCAGAGGGTGTAACAGCCTTTCAGGCTTCAGAATGACCGCAAAAGCACTTGCGAACAAAGGTCGCATCGAAACTATATTTCTAAACCCTATTTGTCGCACATCCCAGGCTCGGTCTCAGTTGATCTAACTGTCTCTAGCGATGGAAACTCACGGCTGGCTTGCAAAATTATCCCCCTGATTTCGGCACAGTGAAAACTGCCTGTGCCCCTTTGAACGAGAATTTGAAATGATGACTGCAATTGCAAGTGACGCTAAGGTAACGGGTGAATACGTAGAGCTTGATGGTGAGCAGTATTTTCGCATTGCCAATCACAACCGGATGCCCGACTTTTTTATGTCGATAACGGGAGCCAGTGATCATTGGATGTTCATCTCCAGCAATGGGGCTCTAACGGCTGGACGAAAGAACTCCGATTTTGCCTTGTTCCCTTACGCCTCCGACGATCAAATTTCAGCCATGCGAGGTTCCACCGGCGCGTTCACTTTGATTCGTCAAAAAATCCAAGCCTCTGCTGCAGCTCCCCTAGCAACTTGGGAGCCCTTTACTGGTAGCGAAGCGGACGGTGGTGATCATTTGCAAAATATTTACAAATCGCCGCTGGGCAACAAGATCGTATTTGAAGAAATCAATCAGTCTCTGCAACTTGCCTTTCGTTATCGCTGGACGTTTAGCGAGCGGTTCGGCTTCGTGCGTAGTTGCCGTCTTACCAATGTAGGCCAAGAAGAGTGTGAGCTGGAGATTCTTGACGGTTTGAGAAACGTTCTACCGCATGGTATAGGTCGCGAATTCCTGATGCGGTTTAGCAATCTGGCCAATGCCTACAAGAAGAACGAACTGTTGTCTTCTTCCCAACTTGGAATCTACTATTTGAGCTCGATTCCAACGGACCGAGCCGAGCCCAGTGAAGGCTTGAAAGCGACCACCGTTTGGCAAGCAGGCCTAAATCCCAATGCGATTTTGCTCTCGACGGAACAGCTCAATGCGTTCCGTGACGGGCAATCGATCACGCCCGAAACCGATGTCCGCGGAAAAGCGGGTGCGTATTTACAAAGTGCCACCTTGAAACTTGGTCCCAGCGAGTCAAAAGAATGGGTGGTGGTGGCCGAGTTGGGGCAAGACCGCAGCGGCATTGTCAAGCTCGATAGGTTCATCAATAACTCGCCTGATCTGATGGCGGCTGTCGAAGACGATATCCAAGCTTGCGAACAGGCTTTATTGAGAATCGTCGGTTCAGCCGATGGTATTCAGCTCACTTCCAATGCGAGACGATCCAATCGACACTTATCCAACACGATGTTTAATGTGATGCGAGGGGGCATTCCCCTGTCCAACTACGACTTTCCATCCAGCGACTTCGTTCAGCACGTCAAGCGATCTAACTCGCGTGCCTACCAACACAACGCGGCCTTTCTCAGTGAATTGCCTGAGTCGATCGGAATGGATGAGTTGCAACAGCGGATCAAGCGCCAGGCGGATAAAGACCTTGTTCGGCTGGGGTCAGAATATTTACCGCTGACTTTTGGTCGGCGTCATGGTGATCCTACTCGGCCCTGGAATCACTTTTCCATCGACGTGCGGGCCGAAGCGGGTGAGACGAACCTCAACTACCAAGGAAACTGGCGAGACATTTTCCAAAATTGGGAAGCACTGGGTGTATCGTTCCCGAACCTATTGCCGGCGATGGTCTTTCGATTTGTCAATGCGACCACCGCTGATGGTTATAACCCATACCGCCTGACCAAGGCCGGCTTCGAGTGGGAAGAGCCTTCCCCGGAAGATCCTTGGGCGAATATTGGCTACTGGGGCGACCATCAAATCATCTACTTGCTCAAGCTGATGGAGTGGACGCGGAAGTTTCATCCTGGTTTAGTCGAGAAGGCGTTGTTTGCACAGGAGTTTGTTCACGCCAATATTCCCTACAAGATAAAGTCGTTCGAATCGATCAAGCGAGATCCACGGTCAACGATCGATTTTGATCATCGGCTTGCCAAAGAAATTTCGCAGCGCGTTTCCGAGCTGGGAGCAGATGGAAAACTCGCCATCAACCAAAGCGGCGATATCCACTACGTATCTTTGATGGAAAAGCTGTTAACGCTTTCACTTGCCAAGCTTTCCAATTTCATTCCAGATGGCGGCATCTGGTTGAACACTCAGCGACCTGAATGGAATGACGCCAATAATGCTCTGGTAGGGAATGGCCTTTCAATGGTCACTACCTGCTACTTGCTCCGCTGGTTCCGATTTCTTAAGGAACTCGTTGCCTCGCTGCCAGACGCAGAATTCAAAGTTTCGCGTGAAGTCGAGATGTTTTTTCGTCGTATTAGCGAAGTGTTTGCTGCGCAGAAAAATTCTTCACCGCAGCGAATGTCGGCCGAAGCAAGATGCCAGGTGGTCGATTCCTTGTCCAGAGCTGGCTCCGACTATCGTCTGAAGCATTACGAACAAGGAATTGGCGGCGAGTACGGGCAAATCTCTCAACGTGATTGCAACTACTTCTTTGATAATGTTCTTGTTCAACTCAAGACCACCATTCGAAACAACCGACGCAGCGATGGTCTTTATCACACTTACAACCTGATACAGATTGATGATCAAGCGGTAGATGTCAGCCACTTGTACGAGATGCTGGAAGGCCAAGTTGCTGTGTTAAGCGCCGGATTACTGAGCCCCAGTGAATCCAACGAGTTGCTACAGTCGCTACGTGTGAGCAAACTTTATCGGCCGAACCAACAGAGTTATTTGTTGTATCCCGACAGGAATCTGCCGCGATTTCTTGAGAAGAACAGAATCTCCGATGATGCCGTCAAGTCGATACCGCTTGTGAAGCAGTTATTGCAGGCCGCAGATCGTTCCATCGTGGATCGCGATGAAACGGGTGTGCTCCATTTCAACGGTAGTTTTCGAAACTCTTCGGATGTTCGCCAAGCCCTAACGCGACTTCATGCGAGTTTCCAGCCGGAAGTAGAGAACTCGGGCAAGCAGGTGTGCGACTTGTTCGAAAGTGTGTTCAACCATGTGGAGTTTACTGGTCGGTCGGGTACTTTTTTTGCCTACGAGGGTTTGGGCTCGATCTATTGGCACATGGTTTCCAAGCTTGGATTAGCGGTTATCGAGAATTTGTTTTGGGCCATTGAAAATAATGCGACCAAAGAGGTGATTGATTCTCTCCGAACTCATTATCAGGAAATTCGTTTCGGTATTGGTGCCGAGAAATCTCCGTCGGACTATGGTGCCTTTCCAACCGATCCGTACTCGCACACACCCGAAAATGCAGGCGTCAAGCAACCGGGAATGACGGGGCAAGTCAAAGAAGATGTCCTTGCGCGATTTTCGGAGCTGGGCACTCATGTCGAAGGCGGTAGATTGCGTTTCCGTTTCGATTTGTTCGACCAATCCGAACTGTTGCCGACATCGAAGCCTTTTGAGTATGTCGACATCGGAGGAAAATCGACCGTCGAGCCGTTACCGGAACACTCGGTCGGCTTTACCTTTTGTCAGGTCCCGATCGTCGTCTCCGTGGGGTCGCAGAATAAAATCGATGTGGTGCTGGATAACGGTCAACTGTTGACTTTTTCCGAGCTGGAGATGAATCCTGAGACCAGTCGTGAGCTCTTTTCGCGAACCGGAAAAATTAAAAAGATCCACTGCGAATTCAGCCAGTAATATTTAACCGAGAATCAATCTGTCTTCTGCAATTCCATTCATTCAATACTACAAGCAGCCAATTGCATATGTTCAAGCCATTCGTTTTATTGTTGGTCGTCGCATCCATATTCGTGGCACCGCAGGTTGCTCGGTGCCAATCCAAAGTTGTGTTGAAAAAGAACAACGGCTTGTTTGAGCTGGTAAGAAATGGTGAGCCCTACCAGATCAAAGGAGTGGGCGGACAAACGAACTTAGAGTTACTCGCCCAGCTCGGTGGGAATTCAATCAGGACTTGGGGTACTGATGATATTGGTGCAGTTCTCGACGAAGCTCAAAAGAACGGATTGACCGTTTGTGTTGGCTTTTGGATGGGGCATGAGCGACATGGATTCGATTATCAAGATCAGAATGCCATTCTCAAACAACTTGAAGACTCTCTGGCGGTAGTGCGCAAGTACAAGCAGCATCCGGCTGTTTTGATCTGGGCTGTAGGAAATGAAGCCGAAGGCATGGGAACCAATCCGGCTGTGTGGCTCGCCATCAACCAGATCGCTCGTGAAATCAAAGAGCTCGATCAAGATCATCCTACCATGACTGTGATTGCCGAACTGGGTGACAACGAATCAAAGATCAAGAGCATCGAACGGTTTTGTCGGGACATCGACATCATCGGTATCAATTCCTATGGTGGAATCGAATCGATCGGTACACGTTTTAAAAATGCTGGAAGCTCGAAGCCTTATATTGTGACTGAACACGGTCCGCTCGGACCCTGGGAATGCGGGAAAACGGCTTGGGACTCTCCGATCGAATTCACCAGCACCGAGAAAGCCAAATGGTATGCCAACGGTTATCGTCAGGCAGTTCAATCTCAAAAAGGGACTTGCCTGGGATCTTATGCATTCTTATGGGGAAGCAAGCAGGAAACGACGGCGACATGGTTCGGCATGTTGCTCGAGGATGGCAAGCGACTGGGGGCTGTGGACGTGATGAACGAAGCGTGGACAGGTTCACCACTCAAAAACAAGTGCCCTGAAATTCAAAGTCTGGTGTTGGATGCAACCAGTCCCTGCAAGCCTGGCCAAATCATCCAGGCCAAAGCTGTGGTGAGTGATCCAGAGGGCGATAAACTTCAAATTCAGTGGGTTTTGCGTACAGACTCCGGCACCATTGGTGCGGGAGGCGACAAACAAAACGTCGAAAAGGAAATGAGCGAGCTGATCAAAGCAGATAAGATGTCCGCGACTATCACAGTTCCCAAGAACGGTGGTGGGTATCGACTGTTTGTTTATGTCTACGATGATCATCGCGGCGCGGCGGTAGCAAATGTCCCCTTTCTTGTTGACGCGCCGATTGGGAATTCGACGGCAGCCAAAGCTGAATTGCCGTATGTGGTCTTTGGCGACAGTTCTCCGCAGAAGATTTTCATACCTTCGGGATACATGGGTAACGCCAAGGATGTCGTCATGGATTTGGGATCTCAGGATAATCCTCACGAAGGTAAGACCTGCTTGAAAATCCAATACAAGAGCACCCAGGCTTGGGGCGGCGTTCTTTGGCAATCACCAGCCGATGACTGGGATGGAAAACTTCCTGGCGGGCTCAACTTCGACGGGGCCGTCAAACTGGAATTTTGGGTGCGTGGGGCCGTCGGTGGGGAAAAAGTCAACTTCGTGATGGGCGGTGTGGGCGGGGCTGAAGCCTATCGAGACACTGCCAAAGCTGATTTGCCCAATGTCATACTGACCGACAAGTGGCAGAAGCTGGAAATATCTCTTGAAGGAAAAAATCTCTCGCGAATCAAGACACCATTCGGATGGTCATTAGCGGGTCAGGACAAGCCCGTAACATTCTACGTCGATGAAATCAGGTTCGTCGCTCAATGATTGCAAATCAACCGATGAACTTGGCCAGCATGGGCAGAAAACTCCCGACGTCCCGCACTTGGCATTGATTCTAGTCGAAGTGCGTTTAGGGCTTGCGCATCGTTATGACCGTGCCAACGTTTGAGCGCGGGTACTCGCGTAAATCGATCCAGCACAAAGTTGAAATTATGATTATGCGATCATCTTTGCTTCTCTTCGCTGGTTAACGACAACTAGAATTGCCGGTTGACGACCATTAGTTTTGCCGTACTTGGATCGTTCTTGAGATGCACCGGCAACCGCGAACATGCTTGCATTCAAAAATACGACACTTCTCGCTGATCGCCGGTGTTTTTGAATTGGTATAGACACGAAAAAGCCTGATTGCCTCTATTTGGGTTTTCTTACGACTCGAAACAAAGGAACCAGGCATGAATGCTAAAAAACACCCGCAAAGACTTTACTCGAAAATTGCTCCCCGAAAAAGGCTCCTTGCCCAAAATGCGGCAAGCTTGGCCGACGCGAACGGATCCGAGTTCGGCGAGTTCGATCGATAGCATTTAAGCAAGAACTTTGGAGAGAGATTCACTACGGTGAGTACGTAGCCAAGTGCGGGTGCTGCAAGACGTTTCGCACACATCCAAAGGACATCGAGCCCAAGGCAAAGTACGACA
>JANMGV010000200.1:0-26458 GCA_031374825.1 Pirellulaceae bacterium | reverse complement strand
CATTTTGCTTGGCCTCATCGACTAATAATTTTTTCCATTGAGATACCGTTTGCATGATTGTCTCAATCGTTTTCCGAGCAATTGAGGACAATTGCTCTACAATCAGACCGAAAGAGTAGATTTCAACAAAGCACAAGAGGCACCATGTTCATTTTGCTTGGCCGAATCGACTAATGATTTTTTCAATCGAGATACAGCTTGCATGATTGTCTCAATCGTTTTCCGAGCAATTGAGGACAATTGCTCTACAATTAGACCGAAAGAGTAAATTTCAACAAAGCACAAGAGGCACCGTGTTCATTTTGCTTGGCCGAATCGACTAATAATTTTTTCAATTGAGATACAGTTTGCATGATTGTCTCAATCGTTTTCCGTGCAATTGAGGACAATTGCTCTACAATCAGACCGAAAGAATAAATTTCAACAAAACACCAGAGGCACCGTGTTCATTTTGCTTGACCTCATCGACTTACAATTTTTTCCATTGAGATACAGTTTTCATGATTGTCGCCATTGACGGACCTGCCGGTGCCGGGAAGAGTTCTGTTTCCCGTCGTTTGGCCGAGCGTCTAGGATTTGCATTCCTGGATACAGGGGCCATGTACCGCTGCGTTACTTTATACTGCTTGCGAAACGGCATCGATTTGGAGGATCGCAAAGCCGTCTCGCAAATTGCTCAGTCAATCAACATTCGCTTGACCGACGACGCCGTTTGGGTCGACAACGAAGACATCACGACTGCGATTCGAACAATCGAGGTAACGCGTGCGATCAAAAAAGTTGCCGACAATCCCGAGGCGCGGCAAGCTCTTGTAGAAAGCCAACGTCAATGGGCGTCATCCCGCGATGTTGTAACCGAAGGACGCGATCAAGGTACTGTGGCTTTCCCACATGCCGAATGCAAAATTTTTCTGACCGCGACGTCAGAAGAGCGCGCGCGGCGGCGGGTATGTCAGCTTGAGCAAAATGGAGTGTCGGCAAATTACCAAGAAATACTGTCGCTGCAAAACCAACGCGACCTCGAAGATGTTTCACGCGAAGTGGGCGGGCTTAGACGCGCTTCAGACTCCATCGAAGTTTGGACTGACGGCATGACCGAAGATGAAGTTCTAGCCAAACTCGTATCCATTGTAAAAACGGCACAAGCGCGGATGCCAGAAAAATCCTTTCGTGCTCTCGGTTGTGAATCATGAGTAAAACAAAATCCAAACCCAGCACGGAAGTGAAAAGACCGCTCCGTCGAAAGATATTTTACTTCGGTATCCATTTGATGTGTCGAATGGTGACGATTATGTTTTTTAACTTCAAGGCTGAAAACCGGCATTTGATTCCTGCCGCGAATGGCGGCTTAGTGCTGTCGACACATCAATCGAATTTTGATCCTGTGCTCGTCGGAATAACGTTCAATCGGCACATGAATTTCCTTGCTCGCAAAACCCTGTTTAATAATTGGATATTTGCGGCACTGATACGGAATCTTGATGCGATTGAAATCGATCGCGACGGAAGCGGACTTTCCGGATTGAAGGAAACGATGCTGCGACTTAAACGAAAACAACTCGTGCTGATTTTCCCCGAAGGAACGCGTACGACAACGGGAAAAATTGGGAAACTGAAACCGGGGTTTATTTCCGTAGCGCGGAGAACAAACGTTCCCTTGATTCCCGTTGCGGTTGTCGGTGCTTACGAAGTCATGCCGAAAGGGACGAGTTGGCCCAGGCCGCGCCCCATCGTAGTTGTAATTGGCCCACATATTGAGCCCGAAATAGTTAGCAAATTGACGGACGATGAGCTTCTCGTTGAAATCGGAAAAAGATTATCCGCCTGCGACGAGCGCGGGCGCGAACTTGTTGGGCTCGCATAGAAGGCTGCCTCTAGCTTGCTGAACCAACGACGAAATGCGGAATAAAACCTACAGTGCCGATTGCAGTATTTGCACTAAATCCGCAAGTGCTGGTTTGCGCGGATTGACATCCATCAATCGTTTAATTGAGAACGATTTCTCTGCAAATCCGGCGAGCTGCTCGGGTTGGACGCCGAGTTCCCCTAACCGCGTACGCAAGCCGATCGCCGCCTGCAATTCAACAACTTTATCCACCGCCCGCATTGCTTGAACAGCGATCGACTCACCTAGTTGCGCGCGATGGCCAAGCCATGTTGCGATGTTGGCAAACCGTGCTTCGTCGTCGACCATGTTGAATCGCATAACATGCGGCAACAATACTCCGTTGCCTTCGCCATGACTGCAATGCACGCTTGCTCCGACGGGATATTCCAGAGCATGCACCAAGGCTACACCACAATTAGAGAAAGCCATTCCGGCGAGGCTTGCTGCCCAAGCCATGGCGTCGCGTGAAGCTTTGCAACTTGGTTCGCGGTAGACAATCGGTAAATGTTGGCCGATCAAACGAATGGCTTCTGCAGAAAGCAGATCGCCCATCGGATTTGCTCCTTCATAAGCCCTCGCTTCGGGTCCTACCAAGTGCATTTGATCATATGGCCTCGCCGTGTACGCTTCGATAGCATGTACTAGGGAATCGATACCGCTATGGGCCGAAACTTTCATCGGACACGAATCTGTAAGCTCGGGGTCCACCAATGCGATTTGCGGGCGAATCCACTGACTCAGCGAGCTCACTTTGATGCTATTCGCGACGTCCGTCAGCACCGAAGAATTGGAAACTTCGCTACCCGTTCCTGCAGTAGTGGGAACTGCGATCAAAGGAGCGATGGGGCCGGGTACTTTGTCAAATCCAAAATAGTCGCGAGGTTGCCCCCCATGCTTCAGAAGAATGGCTGTCATCTTAGCCGTATCGATATTGCTTCCTCCCCCCAATCCAATCACGCCGTCCGCATTCTCGGATCGCCCTAACTCCGCCGCAGCCATTGCGATTTCAAACGGCGGTTCAGGTTGACCGCCATCAAAAACAACAACTCCCAATTGTTCGCTTAGGAGCGATTCCCGAACGCGATCGACGTATCCTAGCCCGACGAGAGGTTTGTCCGCGACGATCAACCATTTCTTTGCCGAAGTTCGCCGTCCCAGTTCTCCGATTCGAGCGATCGATCCGCGCCCAAAAACGAATTGGCCAGACATTGCGTATTTCCAGACGGTATTGGGCAAGGTGTGCATGGATCTTCTGCGATGAAAAAGGAGGTGGTAACGCGAAAAACATTGATTGCGATGATTAAAATCCTAACGCCAAATCGAGAAATCCGGGAGTACCGCAATACTTTCGCACCGTTCACTACATTGGCTTGATTCAACCGTCAACGTCAAGCAAACTAGAGACGCGACTGCAGTTGCCGACGAGCATTTCGTTTCGAAAGAAATATAGCCAGATCGTCGCGAAGAATACCCAACCTTCAATGCGTCGCCGTTGCAATGCATTATGATGTTGACTCGCCAAACACTCGATGCACGTTGAAATTTTAGTTACGAGGCAAATTCAGGTGATCTCCGCCAACGAAACGGCCAAAAAAATAATCGCCAATGTTGAAAAAGTTATCGTTGGCAAACGCAAACAGTTGGTGCTGTCACTCGTGTCCTGGTTCTCTGGCGGGCATATCCTCTTGGAAGACGTACCGGGCGTGGCCAAGACGATGCTGGCGCGCGCCCTTGCGCGCAGCGTGGGTGGCTCGTTCAAACGGATTCAATGCACGCCGGACTTGCTGCCAAGCGATGTGACAGGCGCTTCAATTTTCAATCAGAAGAATAGCGAGTTCGAATTCCGCAAAGGTCCCGTCTTTGCAAACTTGTTGCTCGCCGACGAAATTAACCGCACCACGCCGCGAACGCAGGCTGCGCTGCTCGAAGCCATGGGCGAGGGACGAGTAACCGTCGATGGAACGACCTATGAACTGGACCCGCCGTTTCTGGTGATCGCCACCCAAAACCCCGTCGATCATGAAGGGACTTTCCCCCTCCCCGAAGCCCAGCTCGATCGCTTCTTGATGAAATTCTCGCTTGGCTATCCAACCATGGAAGAAGAGTTACGCATGCTGCAACTACTTGAGCAGCAGCATCCGCTGAACAAGCTTGAGCCGGTCATTTCGATCAAAGAACTACTAGCTTGTCAAGAAGCCATCAAGTCGGTTTTCGTCGACGTCAAAGTCCGACAGTATATGCTGCAGCTTGTTCAGGAAACTCGGTCCCATGAAGATTTGGCTTTGGGAGCTAGTCCACGTGCGAGCATTGCATTGTTTCGCACCTCCCAGGCGATGGCGGCACTGCGCGGCAACGATTATGTTCAGCCCGACGACGTGAAACGAATCGCTCAACCCGTTTTAGCGCACCGCATTATCCTGAAACCCGAAAGCCGCCTTCGACGACTTTCAACCGAGAAAGTTGTCGAAGACATTCTTGCCGAAGTAGCCGTACCGGTCATGTCGCAGGGCAAAGGCGTACTTGAGGATTGATGTATGCACTATGCAGCCGGCCTCGCGCTGTTACTGCTGATAGGCTTGATGACTGGTGCCAATTTATTGGTTTACTCGGCTTACGCCATGTTTGCCGTTTTCTTTTCTAGTCAATTCCTGGCCCGCAAATGGGCGACGGTTACTACGGCGAAACGGCAAGTTATTCAGCATGAATTTGAAATTGAAGACGAAGTCAGCATCGGCGTTCAAGTAACCAACGAGAGCGGCTGGTTTGTGCCGTGGGTCATCATCGAAGACGTCTTGCCAAAGCGGGCAACTAAATTGCCGCCCGTGGCGATTGAGAAATTAAACGAGCCAATCCGCCTTTGTATGTTGCCTGGCCGCAAGAATCGATTGCTAAGCTACCGATTGAGATTTCATCGACGTGGCTATTTTCAAATTGGGCCGACGGTCGTCGAAACAGGCGATCTTTTTGGACTCAATCGGCGATATCGAACGGCAACGCCACCCGATTTTATATTGGTGCTGCCCAAAGTCATTCCCCTGGTTGGATACGACATTAGCTCGCGTCGACCCATCGGAGAAATACGCATGTCCTATCGCCTCGAAGAAGATCCGACCATGATTTCCGGTATTCGGGAGTATCAGATGGGCGACCCGATGAACCGGGTTCATTGGGCAGCGACGGCGAGGACCGGAAAACTGCATAGTAAAGTGTTTCAACCGACGTGTGTTGCTGGCGCGATGATTGTTCTGGACCTCCACAAGTCAACAAATCCGGACGCTCACGAACCCGTTCGAAGCGATTTGGCTATCACGGCAGCGGCAAGCATTTGTCATACGCTCTATCAAATGGGGGAACAGTTTGGTTTGCTTACCAACGCACGCGATGCCGTGGATCGCATTCAAACGGAGGGCTGGGAATCGGACGCGAGAACTCGCGAGGAAGCTTTACAAAGTATTGCGATGCGCGACATGGATAACCGACTTCGGCCTGTCGTTGTTCCTGTTGGGCGAGGCGCAGATCATTTCCAAGAAATACACCGGACGCTGGCGCGAATGGAGTTAACCGATGGACTCAAATTGCCACAGATGTTGATCGAGTCACAAAGCCGACTGGCACGCGATGCTTCGGTAATCGTTATTGTCCAAGAAGTCGACGAGACGGCAGCGCTCGCACTCGGGCTTTTGCGAAGACAAGGCTACGCCGTTTCCGCCATCATCAATCATCACGAGCAAGATGTTGTTAACCAGGCCGCCGGACGTCTCATCGCGGAACGAATTCCTGTCGCTCACTTGCACGACGAGCAATCAATCTCCCGAATCTGCAGCGCCCTGTTGCTCAAATATTAGCTCGCGGCCTATGATTTTCGTCAAAGCATCGTTCTGCTTCGGAATTTACATCGCTCGGTTCAGCGGCTTGGGCGGCTTCGTTAGGTATGCGAGCGCATCATACTTTCGCCTCATGAGTGTCGTGAATGCATTCTTCGATAATCTCGATCTCCAAGTTCGAAAAAGTCGGGAATATGCACCCATGCATAAGTTTCTAGTCATTTGAAGTAACCGTGGCTAACGCCAAAACGGCTGATAACGCTAAATAACTTGTGCTGGGGTGCTTACCAAAAACTGACCTTCGGCGATTGGCGGTACAATCGACTTCGCCAGAATTTTAATTACTTCTAGATAACGATCGTTCGAACGGATTACAGCGATGAAATGCGGCCATTGTCTTAACTACTTGCTAATCCTGCTTTTTCCTTTTCAGGTCGCGTTTGCATTCGATGATCGACCAATCCTAAAGCTTGACACCGATTTTGGCTTAATCAATTTGGAGCAAATGCCGTGTCCTAAAGCGAACGCCGCGATCCAATATGAACTTTGCGAATACTCCGAATCGAATGCAGCGGAATGGCAAGTTCGATTGGACGCGTCGGAGAGTGAAAGTTCTGTGCTCTACAATGACCTCAAGTCAGCCGACTTTATTTTAGAGATGCCGAACGACAGCCCCATCGACTTGCATTGGAGTCGCGGTAGTCATGGCGAAGCGATTGATTTTCGACCGCAGACGGATCGCCTGTCAGTGAATCAAATGATCACGCGAGAGTCCTTTGGCGGTCGATCTTCGGATGGCACGATGCCCTACTTTAATATCGCGTGCGAAGGCGGCGGGCTAATTGTGGCCGTCGGTTGGACTGGCGATTGGACTGCTTCGTTCGAAGCTTTGGGCGATGGCAAGGTTCGAATCGCTTCAGGGCTAAAACGAACGCATTTCAAGATTCACTCGAAGGAAAAGCTTCGTCTGCCTTCGCTGCTTTTGATGGGATACAAGGGAGATTGGATCGATGGCCAAAACCAGTTTCGACGACTTCTTCTTGAGCATTTCACACCGAAGAACCATCCCGCGATGACTTTGATGCCGATTGCTGCGAGCGTTCACGGCATGTTTGGCTTTAATGAAACGACGCAGGAGAATCTGACCGCTTTAGCAACGGACGTCGCGGCTCTAAAGTTGCCGCTCGATACGTTTTGGCTGGATGCGGGATGGAACGAAGGCGGATTTCCTGCTGGACAAGGCAACCCCAATTCAGATGCAAAACGTTTTCCAGAAGGATTGCGGACTATCGGGGATGCCGTTAACAAGTCGGGGATGAGATTCTTAGCTTGGTTTGAACCAGAGCGAGCCATGCGCGGCACGTGGCTGGATCGCGAACACAAAGACTGGCTTCTGCTGCCCAGTAATACTCCACCAGAATTGCAATACATGGAGAAAGATGGTTTTCGACTGGTCGATATGGGTAACCAGATCGTTCGCGATTGGATGCTAAAAATGGTTTCCGAACAAATACGCGAGTCAAGCGTATCGATTTATCGGCAAGACTTCAACGAGTACCCGTCCTATTTTTGGCATAACGACGAAGCGGCCGATGAGGTTGGCCTTCGCGAAATCCGTTACGTGAATGGCTTGTATGATTATCTTGATGAGTTAGCACGCCAACACCCAACTCTGATTATCGATAACTGTGCGAGTGGTGGAAGGCGGCTTGATTTTGAAATGATGCGACGAAGCGTTGTATTGTGGCGAAGCGATAGTTGTTGGGACGACAAGCTATTTCCTCGAAACGTGCAAGCAATGAGTTATGGTTTATCGCTTTGGTTGCCGTTGCATGGCCTCGGCGCTGTCTCCGCAGATAATGTCGCCCTTCGCAGCGGGATGGGGGCGTGTGCTACTTTTGCAATCAACTATCGCGATCCAGTCGCAGTAAGAACCTTACGTGATCACTTATCGCGGTACATGCCGGTGCGGTCGCTGTTCGCCACCAATTTCTATCCATTGAGCCAGTGGACCGATGACTCGACCAAGTGGATAGCATTCCAATTTCACGATCCCGAAAATGATACCGGAATTGTTCAAGCTTTTTGCGGTACAGTTCCGGTCGACCGTTCGATGACGATTCGACTTAAAGGACTCGATCCCAATCGCCTTTACACAGTGATCGATTGGGACAAAGCCAACAAGAGCAGCAATCACACGGGAATCGATCTGGCCGTGCAGGGCTTGCAAATCTCGTCCCAAGAAAAATCAAAAGCGGCCATTGTGTTGCAATATTCTCCGGCCAAGTAAAACGTTGAAGAATTTGAACTTTGGGAAATGCCTCCGCTATCTGAGTGATTACGCTTCAGAAATATCGCCCGTAAGTATCTTCATAAAACGACCTCTTCGCAAAACGGCTGAATCTCTGCAAAACTGCTGGGTTGACCCTTATTCAAGCGGTTAGTAACCTCTTATTCCTTGCTGGTGTGTTTTATTGCGGCACAATTGCTCGATGACAGCGCACAAATAGTGGTAGATGGGTGCGGGCAGAGACCATTGGAATGCGTCCAATGGTAAATCTAAGGCCCAAGCAAGAAAACGAGACTCACCCGTTCGTTTATGAGTACGACTCGGACAACTGGAAATAATCAGACTTATGGCTGTATTGCTACAAATTCGCGGGGCTGAAAAAAGCTATGGCGAACAAATGCTTTTGGATAACGCAGAAGCGACCATCACGGACAACGTGAAAGTTGGTTTTGTGGGGCGGAACGGCGCTGGCAAATCGACCTTGCTGCGAATTCTGCTTGGCGAAGAAGAGCTGGAGAAGGGCGAAGTGGTTCGACACCCGAATTTGAAGGTCGGTTACTTGCGCCAGCACGACCCATTTCTACCGGGCGAATCGGCACTCGAATTCTTGATGCGTGACAGTGAACAACCGGACTGGAAATGCGGCGAAGTTGCCGGTGATTTTGAGCTAAAGGGAAAGTACCTGACTGGCCCAGTTTCGGAACTTTCTGGCGGTTGGCAAACGCGTGTAAAGCTTGCAGCACTATTGTTGCATGAACCGAATTTGCTTCTGCTGGACGAACCCACCAACTTCCTGGACGTGCGAACTCAGATTCTGCTCGAACATTTTCTGAGAAGTTTTAATAAGGCGGCTTTGATTGTTTCGCACGATCGAGAATTCCTGCAAGCGACTTGTGATCATACGTTGGATTTGTCTCGCGGCAAGTTGACGATGTATCCAGGTAAAATTGAGCCGTTCTTGGTATTCCAAGCCGAGCGACGCGAGCACGATGAACGAGTCAACGCTGCCGTTCAGTCCAAGCAAAAACATTTGCAAAAGTTCATCGACAAAAACCGTGCACGCGCCAGCACTGCCAGCCAAGCACGCTCGAAAGGTCGGCAATTAGAAAAACTGCAGACTGTTGAGATCGCGGAAGATCTCCCGACCGCTTCGATTCGAGCTCCAATCGTATCTCCTCGCAAAGGATTCGCGGTACGGACCGTGGAACTGTCCATTGGATACCCGGATCGCAACGTAGCAAAAGACATCATGCTCGAAATCGAGCACGGACAACGTGCGGCGATAGTCGGTGATAACGGCCAAGGCAAGACGACGTTGCTGAGAACGCTTGTCGGTTCGCTTGACCCGCTCGCAGGCGCAGTGCGATGGGGTCACGGTTGCGAGATTGGAGTTTACGCACAACACGTTTATGGTAGTCTCGATCCCAAGCAAACCGTGCTCGAGTACTTGGAATACAAAGCGATTCCCGGAACGACGAATCAGATGATTTTGAGCGTTGCAGGATCACTATTGTTTCGGGGCGACGACGTTCATAAAAAGATTAGGGTACTATCTGGAGGAGAACGCGCGCGGTTGTGCATGGCAGGATTGTTGCTTGGACCGTACAACATCCTGGTCCTTGACGAGCCTGGCAACCACTTGGACGTGGAGACCGTCGAGTCATTGGCGGACGCACTGTTGGCGTACCTTGGCACGGTGATCTTTACCAGCCACGATCGCCATTTCATGCGCCGGATTGCGACCAACATCGTCGAAGTGCGCGATGGATCCGCGAAAAACTACGGTGCCGACTACGATGCCTATCTTTATTACGTAAACAAAGAAATCGAAGAGGGCGAGCGAGACCGTGCACCGGCTAGAGCCAAATCGACCGTCGACAAATCGGCAGTCAAAAAATCGGTTGAAAAGATCGCCGACACGCGACGGCTACAAAAGGAACTGAAGACGCTCGAGAAAACGGTCGTCACGCTGGACGAACAGCGCAAACTATTGAATGACCAGTTGATGGTCACGACGGACCCGAAGGAAGCGTTGCGTCTTCACAATGAAGTGAAAGCGATTGAAATGGAGCTTGGAGCCGCCGAAGAACGTTGGCTTGAACTGAGCGCGATGGATTTGTACGAGTGAACTTGTCGCACCGGGCGGCCTCTTTTGTGCTTGCGTTAAGCTGACAGAGGCTGGGATATGCGACAACTATCAGTATGGAGAGGATTTCAAAATGAACATGGTCGATTTTCGCTCCGAGTTGAGCTAGAACAAATGGCAGTCTGGAATGGAACTAAGCCCGAAGGGCTGTTACATCCTTTGCCGGGGTCGAAGGCCCCGGTGTGTATTGATTTGAAGCGAAAAGGCCTGAAAGGCCGACACATAAACTCCAAGCTTGAGCAGTGTTTCGGGAGCGTTCTATCGATGTGTCAGCCCTTCGGGCTTTTCTTTTGTATTGGATCTCAACCGGTGGTTATCACCACCGGCAGAGGATGTAACAGCCTTTCAGGCTTCAGAATGCTCGCACAATTAATTGCGAACAAAAGTCGCATCAAAAGTAAATTGCTAAACTGCTATTTGTAGCACAGCCGAGACAAAGCCCCGCTTGACGATCCAATGACACCTCAAAAGCTCAAGCAGATTCACAGGCCAAGTAAAGGCTTGGAGAACTATCACGCAAGCAATCCGAGCAACACACGAACGTTCTGGCTTAATGCTGAAACAGGAACTCGTTCGAGTTTAATACAACCCAGCAGATGTCTTCAAAGGCGAGCGATCGATCGGGCTGTTTGCCGATGTAGTCGATCGAAGCGGCAAGCTCTTCGGGCGTTGGGGCTCGCGAAAAAGCAGCCAAGTACAACTCACCAAGTATTTCCTCATTCGCTTTCCCCGCAGCTAACGCTTTACGGAATCGATTCTCCGGATTGCTGATTCTTTCGCGAACGACTGGACCGTTGAAAAATTCGATCGCCATACCCAAATTTGACTCGTCGGAGCGTTCGCAAGCACACACGGACGATCGTTCGGGCTGACCAAATGTCTTCAAGAATTCAAGCTTGACGATGTCCGGAGCAGGGATTTGCGTTGCATGCGTCCCGGCCGGCAAATTGCCGTAAGCCCTTGGTAATCCTGCTAAGTGGTCAATGGCGTCCAGCAATTGC
The DNA here is from genome assembly GCA_031374825.1 of Pirellulaceae bacterium. Taxonomy (GTDB): domain Bacteria; phylum Planctomycetota; class Planctomycetia; order Pirellulales; family Pirellulaceae; genus JANMGV01. The sequence continues at coordinate 15,309 of JANMGV010000200.1, read as the reverse complement.
TCAGCGGAAAGGAGCCGCGGTTCATGATGGGAAAAATATTTGGTATCGCCCGCATTGGTCGCATTTGTCCGAAACGTGGTCTGATAAGTCTGGCTATTTAGAATTGTCCGAAGGATATGTTTGCGGTCAAATTTGTTCTTTACAAATTCGGTCGCCAAAGCATCGAGCAGTTCCGGGTTGCAGGGAGGGTTGGAATCGCGGAAGTCATCGATCGGATCCACTATTCCTTTAGAAAAAAGCTGACTCCAGATACGATTCACTTCGATGCGAGCGAAATAGGGATTATCAGGCGCAGTCAGCCAGTCCGCAAAAACCTTACGAACCTCTGCATCCGATTTGAGTTCAATGTTGTTAGCACCCGGCAGCCAAGCTTGCATGACTTGTCCAGTCCTAGGCTGAATGACGTTGCCAGCGTCGGCCTCCCAAATCACTAGCTCGTTTGGTCTCGATGTTTTCTTGCGTTGAACGCGTTCAAAGAAAACACCCATCGCATAGTAATTATCTTGCGTCCAACGTTCGAACGGATGGTTGTGGCATTTAGCGCACTGCAGGCGTGCGCCGAGAAATACTTGCGAGATCGTCTCAACGCAATCGTTTCGGTCCGTGGCTGACCGGAAAAAATTCGCTGGCGGATTGGTCAAGGTACTACCAGTTGCTTCGAGCAGTTGATGGGCGAATTCGTCGTACGGCATATTCGTCGCGACGGCGTTCTCTATCCATCGAAAGAACTTGTACGTGCCTTCGTCACCAAGCGACTTTGTTGTCAGCCGTAATAGATCGCCCCACTTGAGCGCCCACCACTTAGCAAATTCGGGGCGTTCGAGTAATTCACTGATTTTTCGGGCTCTCTTGTCAGCCGACGCGTCTGCGAGAAACGCTTGAACTTCTTCTGGACTAGGCAGAATGCCAATCGTGTCCAAGTGCACCCTTCGTACAAACTCTGAGTCTGTGCAGACTTCTGATCGATTGATCTGCATTTGACGCAGTTTTGCATTCACGTTTTCATCGACAAAGTTGTTCGCACCGGGATCGGTCCAAACAAAGCTCTCCGATGGTTCGAGGAACGCAATGGGCAAGGATTCGATATGCTCGAGAAAGCGAATCAAGACAGCCGCCTCACCATTTCCTGTTCGCTTGGCCAATCCATCACGTGATACGACAACAACATTTGCATCCGACGAGTCGTAGACGGCAAGTTGCGTCAAATCACGTTTGCTTCCGTCTGAAAATACACCTGTCACGGCAAGTTGTTGCGCGTCGATGGGACTTCGCAAAATTCGCTTACTGGACGGGAAGATTTCCAATTTAACGCATCGAGGTGTATTAGGTACATCGAGTTTCGCACCTTGCGCAATCCACTTGGTCAGGATCTGATACGCCGGGTCTGTGGGGCGCAACTGCAGTCCTCCGCCGTGGGCGGTTTTCATCATGGGTTTAGCAATTAACAAACTTTTGGCTGCATCTAACCGATTGATACGCCTCCCAAATTCCTCAGTAATCAACGTCTGTTGGTCGATTTTGGGATCGAATGCACGCAATGACAAACGAAAGCCGGCTTTACCGCTGGGGGATCCATGACACGCGCCGGAATTGCACCCGTTCTTTGACAATGCAGCAAGAACACCCGACTCAAAAGGAACCTGCCAAGGCACCTCTGCATTCGAAACAGTTACCGAAATAGACGCTTGTACATTCCCAGCTTGAACGATCAGTTGTGCCGCTCCGTTGCCAACACCGACGACTGACTGCCCACGCAACTTGAAAATATTCTCATCGGACGAGCTCAGTTTGGCGACGCGCGTCAAATCGTACGTTTGGCCGCTTTGGCCCGTTGCGCTGACAACGATTTGCCTTTGCTCGTCGGTATCGTGTAAAGCAATGTCCTTTGGAAAGACGTCAATACTTTGTACGTCTGCCAGCATTGCTGACGATTGAGCATCTTGTGAAACTGCGTAGTCGCATGTAGTAAGTGCGAGCACAACGGATGGGACAAGGAACATTTTCATAAGGTACGAGCGCACAATAAATTTGTGGAACGTAACTGAACTGAAACTAGGCAAGCTCATCATGGCTGCTTGATCTCCATCGCGAATGGTTTCGATTCGACCGTAAAATCGCGGCCGGCGAATGTGGATGTTGCTGTCAGCCCAACATCGCCAAATGTTTTGATTTCAACATCTGCAGCGGCCTGGAGTTCGACTTCGATCTCTTTTTGATCGGCCGCAACTGTCACTGATTCGGGCCCAGTTATACCTTTGGGAAGGTTCTTCAATTTTGCAGTTATAGGCTGTGGGTCGTCGCCGTTTCGTTCAATCTGGATGGCCAGCTTTTGTGATTGGCCTGGAACGAGCGGGCCTTTTGCCGTTGCGTTGACAATTAAGGGATCGATCCATCGGATAGGGATTGAGAGCTGTTGCATTTTTCCATGTTGCTGGAAATCGCCAATGGCGAGTACGTTCACAAGCTCGGGTTCTGCCAGATTATCAGTTGCACGAGTCAGTTTTAGGGAAAGCTGATCTCCTTCGACTTTTACTTCTTGCGAAAACTTCTCCGGAAGATTCTGAGCGATCAAAGTAATGGCATCCTTGAATTCGGCATTCGTTCGCGTCAAAGCCCATTTGAGAGTTGCGTCGGGAAAAACTCTTGCAAAGACCAACGGCCCCGGCGGTTGTGCGTTGTAGTAATCCGGTTTTTGTTCTAAGCCCGTCACCATGATCTGGCCATCGACGAAGGGCGGCGGGTAATTTACATGGGGAGCACGCAAGCGCAGCAAACCTGTGCTTCGCACCAGCGTTTGAGGTGATCCAGGCCGACGAGCGACTAACCGAACGGCCGCCAGCGAATCGGCCGTCCAGCCCTCCGCCGACGCCAATAGCAGCTTGTGTTCATTGCCACTTGCTAAGACTGGATTGATAATTTTGAGATTTTGCGATTCATCCAGCAATTGAAATTCTATCGGTCCATCGTAAGCGGATCGGGCGATTTGCAAATCGATCGCGGCCAATCCATTTCCAGGTTCAATAATGAATCGATCGCGAGTCTTTGCATCTGGTTTTAAGAAACACTGAAAGCTCGAATTGGCCGAGGGCTGCATGGAAACGTAATAGTTAAATGCATTCCCACCGCGATGTAACAGATCATCGACTGATAACGTGTAACTTTTAGAATCGGCAAAAGCGTAGTCAAACAAAAATTCGTCTGCTTCGGTCACGTTTGTTTCCGCAACCTTGGCACCTGCGTCGTTCGTCAATCGCATGCGCAACAATGTAGGCGCCCCGAGGCTGGCAGTCATGGCAGCGAATCGGACGGTTTGTCCTTGTTCGCCTTGAATAAGATAGCGATCCACTTCGCGGGGTTTGGAGAGTCGCCCGTTAATGCCGACACCGGGTGCCGCGACTGGCAGGGTTTGCTGCTGGAAACTGTTTTCGACATAGATCGGTAGATCGCTCGCTGCCACAGCAACCCAAGAGGATGATTTAAAGCCAGGGATTCGTGACGATCGAAAAGTGACGTGTTCGCCCAACGCTTTTCCAAGTTCGGTAGATAGGGCTGGCAGAAGCAACTCATCGATTCCGCTGAATGTAATCAAAGATCGCGAGCGGGCAGGTTGCACCAGCGGAAAAGTTTGACCGACCAACGGGAAATCTCCAACCCGAAGCCGATATCGTCCGCCTGCTGCGTATCGACTATCACTCAACTCAATAATGTATTCGCCTGCTTCGATCGCTTGAAACGCGAATTGCGTATCTGGCCCCAACAGGTCATCGTCTTGGAAAATCAGTTTGGCGCCCTTCGGTCCATAGATCCGAACAACAGGATCAAATGCCGAGCCGATTCGCTGCGACTGAACTTCGACTGCAACGCGTTGACCGGCATCTACGGTGAATCGGTAATAATCGGCTGAGGAACCGTCGCTCGTGCCATCGACAGCGGACAAAAATGCGATGGACTGAGCGGTAGCCGCAGAATGATTCGAAGTGGACTCAGCAACGCTCGGAAGATCGTCAGCAAGCAATGACAGGATTTGGCTGACACCATTCGGCGTGGCAACGCAAAGACCAAAAGGTCCACAATGCTGAGTTGCAGGCAAGGTAAGATCGATGGTCGCAAGTGTAGGTTCGACGGAGACAATTTCGATCTGCGCGCTACAGCTTGTCCATATTCGCAACGGTGCCGCGAATTCTTGGCCAACAATCGCAACACGAGTCTTCTCGCCAGGCCGCACTCCGATTGGCAGTGCTCCCGATATCGTCACTTCCGCCGAGCTCATCGTTGCCGCTACGAGTACCATCAAAAGCGGCGCGAGTTGGGTGCGGAATGATCTCATAACGGCAGGCTACACAAATTCAGTCGAGGGAAGCACGGCAACGAGTCATATGAAAGCGTTGGTGCGCATGCCGGGGAGAACCTTTGAAATTTGATTCACCGAGCGTGCGTGGCGGTTTGCATAACTTTCGTCGCTGGGGGCGGGTGTTACTAAGGCAGGCGCAAAGTGAGTGCGTGAGCAGCACTTCGCATTATTGTAGCTGTAGAAAGCTTGGTGTGACGCGGTTTTGAGAAGCTTACAAGATAATCAGCCTATTTTTTCTTGCTTTTCCGAACAGTATAGTACTCTGCCAAAGTCACTTGACCGTCAGAGTTGGCGTCAATCGAGCTAAATTCGCCATCGCTGGCCGCCCATTCGTCAACTGTGATGACGCCGTTCTTATTGGCGTCTGCTTTGGAAAGTTTATCCGCGCACCATTTCACCCAACGAGCTTCCGCTTCAGCAGGAAGTCCTTCGGTCGAGAGGCCCTTGGTATCTCCTGCACTTGTACCTGTTGCAGACCCGGAAGTTGCCGTGGTTCCCGACGCGGCATTCGCGGTACTGCTCGATGAACTAGTGCGATCTGAGAGAATCCCGTTTTTGGTCGCAATCAAACATTCTTTGGTCGTGATCATTCCATCTTTGTTGGTATCGAATTGCAAGAATTTTTCTAACACGGTGTCATTCCAGGTCGACGCAAACTCCTTCATAGAAACTTGGCCGTCACCCGACGTATCTTGATCGGTGAACCAACCGGGCAAGCCTTGCACTTTGGATTCTTTTCCAATCGAAGGCGCTGTGCGATAGGATGCAATGCTCTTCCACTTGGAATCCTTTGCTTCCTCTTTTTCTCCTCCTCCGCCGACCATCGCAGGCGCTGCTTGTCCGCCCCAGCCACCACCACCGCCGGAACGACCTCGATCACCACCGGATTGTTCCGAAGATCCGCCTTGTTGCTCTTTGGCGATGCGTCGGCGTGCGTATCGGACGCCCAACTCTTCTTTAGAGACTTTTCCATCGCCATTGCGATCGTATTGCATTGGGTTATCGCCCCAACGACCTGCTTGCAATTCGGCACTGTCAAGCAAACCGTCTTTGTTGGTGTCGTAGCGGCGTAAGCGGTCTTCGGCTTCGCGAAGGTCTTCGTCTCCAACACGCACGGTATAGATTTCAGCAGAAGCACCAAAACCATTTATGGCAGGTGGTTTATCTTTGCGGCCGAACCCTGGGACAAGCGATTTGGACTCGTCCAACGGAATCTCTTCTTCGCCGCCGCCCCAGCCGCCACCACCCCAAAACGATCCCCCACCTTCGCCACCCCCCCCTCGTCCTGAACGCATCCGTTCAAACTCGGCAGTGATTGTCGACAGAGGGATTGGTTTCGTAATGTCGAGTTTCGGATTGCCTTGCGCCATTCGATCGATGAAGAATCTGGCTGGACCTTGCATTTCGTCTGGATCGATCGAACCATTCCCGTTCGCATCAAGACGCGTCAGAAAGCTACTTGGATCGAAACCACCTCGCCCCATTCCGCCCATCATCATCATTCCGCCACCTGGAGGGCCGCCCATCATTCCGCCGGGAGGTCCACCCATCATGCCACCGGGAGGGCCGCCCATCATGCCACCGCCACCCCATCCACCGCCGCGTCCTCCGCGATCACCGCCTCGGTCGCCTCCCCGATCTCCGCCAGGCTGAGCGAATAGAAAATTCGCTGAAAGCAGGATGCCTGCAAAGGCGACTAAGCACCGGGTCTGAGAGATCTGACGCATATTCTCACATCCAATTTTGATTTGGGGCAATTCTTACGACTAATGCAATCGCAATCTCAAGTTTACTTGGCTATTCGAGTTGGTTGAACATTGAAACGCGTCCAGGACAACACAAAGCCCATAACTTTCCAGGTTAATGAACACTTCCAACGTGCTTTTGTTTCGTTCGCCGCCCTTCAACCAATAGCTTTTAGACGATCGGCAGGAAATATTTTACCTTTAGGATAGGTCTCCAAGCCCGTCCGAACTGAATGGGACGGGCCTGGAGACCCGTCCTACTTTGGCTATGCAATTCTTGGCGCTCGCCTTACACCTCAGGCAGGTATCCAATGTTGGATTTGCGTTTCGCTGTCAATTTGGCATTGCATGGCAAATTTCTTATGGTCCGCCGCTTCAAATTTGTATTTCCCCTGTAAATAACCCTGAAATATCGCGGCGTTCAAATCTGCATAGCGTTTGGCACGCCCATTGCTCAAGGAGATGACACCCAAAAAATTCAGCAGAAAAGCTGAAATAGCGCCCGTCCGATTCGTTTCCACCGGTTTTGTAGAGAGCGAACCAGCGGCACGGTGAACCAACGGCACAGCGAACGAGCAGTAAAGCGAACCAAAGATACAAGGAGATTTAGAAAATGGCTCAAGGCGAAAAAATTATTGGCCTCGACTTAGGAACGACCAACTCCGTGGTTGCGATCATGGAAGGTTCCGAAGTCAAAGTTATTCCCAGCGCTGAAGGAAATCGGCTGACTCCTAGCGTTGTCGCTTTTAACGACAAGGCCGAGACAATCGTTGGCGAACCTGCACGACGACAAGCTGTGACCAACCCCAAACGAACGGTTTTCTCCGTCAAGCGTTTCATGGGACGCCGCCACGCAGAGGTTGAGTCCGAAGAAAAGATGGTGCCGTACGAAGTCGTTGGTGGAGCTTCGGAATACGTCAAGATTCAAATCGGCGACAAACAATATACTCCTCAAGAAATCTCCGCAAAAGTCCTTCGCAAACTGAAGGAATCTGCCGAGGCATATCTCGGTCATCGTGTCAGCAAGGCCGTGATTACGGTCCCTGCTTATTTCAACGACGCACAACGTCAAGCGACAAAGGATGCCGGTCAGATCGCCGGTCTCGAAGTCGCTCGTATCATCAACGAACCAACTGCCGCAGCATTGGCGTACGGTCTTGACAAAAAGAAGGACGAGAAGATCGTCGTATTCGACTTGGGCGGCGGTACATTTGACGTCTCCGTTCTCGAAGTAGCGATGTCCGGGACCGACGACGACAAAAACAGCAAGGTCTTTGAAGTTATCAGCACGAGCGGTGACACTCACCTCGGTGGCGATGACTTTGACCAAGCTCTCGTCAATTACGTTGCAGATGAATTTAAGAAGGACAATGGCATCGATCTACGCCGAGAACCCATGTCGCTCCAACGACTGCAAGAGGCTTGCGAAAAGGCGAAGAAAGAGTTGAGTTCTGTCCCGCAAACCGATTTGAACTTGCCGTTCATCACGGCTGATGCGTCTGGGCCAAAACACTTGCAAATGACGATCACGCGTTCCAAGTTCGAGGCGCTGGTTGATCACTTGATCGAACGTTGCCGCAAACCGCTAATTCAGGCTCTCGAAGACGCCAAGCTCAAACCGAGCGATATCGACGAAATCGTTTTGGTTGGCGGTTCGACGCGAGTTCCGAAAGTGCGTGAACTAGTCAAGAGCATATTCAACAAAGAACCGCACCAAGGCGTGAACCCTGACGAAGTTGTCGCCGTTGGCGCAGCGATTCAAGGTAGCGTTTTAACCGGTGATCGTCGCGATGTGCTGCTGCTCGACGTCACTCCGCTAACGCTGGGTATCGAGACCGAAGGCCACATCATGACGCCGCTCATCGATCGGAACACGACGATTCCTGTTGAAAAGAAAAACACGTTCTCGACAGCAGCAGACGGGCAAACGGCGGTTACGGTTCGCGTTTTCCAAGGAGAACGTAAAATGGCGGCTCACAACCGTTTGCTGGGTGAATTCAACCTCGAAGGCATTCCCGCTCAACCGCGTGGTATCCCGCAAATCGAAGTCAAATTCGACATCGACCAAAACGGCATTCTCAATGTTTCGGCAAAGGATTTAGGCTCGGGCAAACAAGCCAGCGTCAAGATCGAACAATCGAGCGGATTGAGCAAGGATGAAATCGAACGCATGCGTCGAGATGCCGAAGCGAACGCCGAAGAAGACCGAAAGCAATTCGAATTGGCCGAAGCAACCAACAAGGCCGAGCATTTGATCTACCAGCTTGAAAAGACCATGAAGGATCAAGCGGAAAAGTTGACCGAGTCCGACCGCCAACCTTTGGAAAAATCCATCGCCAAAGTTCGCGAAGCGATCGGTACCGCTAATGCTGAAACGATCAAGTCCGCAACGGGCGAACTCGAACAAGCATCGCAAGCATTGAGCAAGATACTTTACGAAAAAGCCAGTGCTGCAGGAAATCCTGGCGACGCGCAACCCTCAGCCGCTTCGCCAGACGACGACGCTATCGATGCCGAGTTCGAAGTCAAAGATAAGTAATGCACAGCTAATTGACGTTGGCTTGCAATGAAATATAAAAGGCCGCATTCTCCGAGAGTTTGGCCTTTTTTCGTAGTCGGATCGGCCGTCGCTAAACTTTCGAATTGTCGTTACGCTATTACAAATGACTCGACGACATTTACCGTTTGCGATATTCGCATCTCTCTGCATCGTGCTGTTGTGGCCCGCGTTATGGTCGGGGCAGATTCCGGCATTTCGAGATTCAATGCACTTCTACTACCCGCTTTGGTCCTTCATAGAACGGGGCGATACGTGGTCGCAAATTGTGCCGTTGTGGAATCGATACGACGTATTCGGCTCGTCGATGATCGGCGAAGCGACAACCATGGCATTTTATCCGCCGCGTTTCGTTCTCCTGTTCGATGTCTTTAGCCTCGGACAACGCATCGGCCTTTTCCTGTTGTTGCACCTGCTATTAGCCAACGTCGCAACCTACCGATTTGCCCGTTATCTTCGCTTGCCCAGAATTAGTGCTCACGTTGCTGCTGCTAGTTACGCACTCTGTGGGCCGGTTTTCTTCCAAGTCTACAACCCAGTTTTTCTGGTCGGTGCCGCATGGTTGCCGTTCGCTTTGCATATGGGTTGGAAAATTTTTCGAGACGGTTCGCCTAGGGCGATGCTCGGTTTGTCGGCGGCACTGGCAATGATGGTCCTCGGCGGCGACGCTCAATGCGCTTATCACGTCGTTTTGATCGGCGTCATACTCGTCTCAATCCAGGTCATGCAAAGCGGTTTAACTTTACTTCGAAGCCGAATTGGCAGGCAACATCCAATAACAAAAGCTTGGTATCAAAGCATTTTCCGAGGCCACGCTGTCCACGCGGTCATTTTGTCGTTCGCGGCTGTCGCTTTAGCCATCGGACTGTCAGCCATTCAAATACTCCCAACATTGGATTGGGTTTCGTCAAGCAATCGGCTGGCACATGGAACCAACTTTGACAGTCAACGCTTTCAGTTCAGCGTAAGTTTGTCAGATTGGCTGACCGCTGTCGTGCCAAATTGCAAAGGCAGCATAGTTCCATTTCACACTCGCTGGTTCGCGGGATTTGCTCCACAAGATCGCGTGTGGGTTCCCAGTTTACATTTTGGCACGATCGGAATCGCGCTTTTCATTTTGCACCTCTTTGTAAGTGGTGATCGCAGTACGCGTAGACTGAGAATCGTCTTCATCATCGCGGTTCTGTCTTCTTTTGGAACGCACGGTTTGGGCGAAGTGCTCAATACAGCAGGGAACTGGTTAGGTAACACGCATCCATCAGGTCAAGTGGCAAGCGAAATAGGCGGACTGCAATGGTTGTGGACAAAAGTGCTGCCGTTCTATAATGAATTCAGATATCCCGCCAAATGGCTCCCGTTCGCAATTTTGCCAGCAAGCCTGTTAGCAGCAAAAAGCCTCTTGTCCCCTGAGGCTCGAATGCTGAACTTGCGGATCCTATTCGCCCTAATAAGCCTCGCCGGAGTCGGCGCGATAATTTTTGCATACGTCCTCCCTCAATTCGATTTCACAAAGTCCGTTCCGAGTGAACCACTGTGCGGCGCATTTTCGATAGGCCATGCAAGGTTTATGTTAGTGGTATCGGGAGTTCAAGCGATGCTCGTAGGGTCATTGGCCCCGACGCTCATTAATCGACTACGAAGAACGGCTGATTCTCATAATGTGCCATGGCCGGGTATAGTTCTTTGTCTGTTGTTAACCGCCGATCTTGGTATTTCATCCTACGCGTCGATGGGCTTTGTGTCGCCGGATTGTTTGCGTTCGGATGCAGGGAAAGATAATCGAGTCCGCAAATTGCCCCTTGAGTTACCCGCTCCCATCGGAATGCCAACTTCAGAGTGGCTATGTAAGGTCGCTCACGCTCAAACGCAGAACGAGATCGGCAAACTGCATTTGCTTGAGCCTCATCAAAGCTTCCATGCGCAGTTCTCGTTTGAACCTGCTGCGGTCGAACGATTCAAGCAGTTGGATAGCCAGCAGGAATGGTTAGAGAAAAACCTAACGAAGGGCGTTGTACTTACTTGGATTTCCCCATCCGTGTGCCGCATTGCTAAACCACCTGCCGCTGGGGGAATCGTTGTTGTCCCCATTTTTGCAGATCAAGGATGGCGAGCGTCTTCAGTCGACGCATCTGGAAAACAGTCCAGAGTGCTAATAACGAGCCAGGCTGACCTTTTTGTCTCGGTGGATACACCCGCGAATAGTTCATTTATTCAACTTGAATACAAACCACGCGGGTTCATCTTAGGTGTCATTGCCTCACTCGCGGCTTGCTTGATATGGTCGGTATCGTTTCTACTAACTGCAAAACGCGCGGCGTAGTGCTTTGCACAAAAGTTTAGGCCATCATCTGAATGTCTTTAGCCACGGTTCCAGCGACACTGACCGGGTCGAATGTCGACTGGCATTCACATTGCAAAGCAACGGTCACTTTCCAACGTTCTTTGCGAGTAACGCAAACTACGGAATAGGGATTAATTTCGGATCGTTTGAGGGAAGAGCCCTAAAACTTCGTAGGTGTCTTTGCTGTTAAATCTCTGCGAAGGAACAGAAGAGCGTCGAAAAGAAATTTTCAAGAGGCAGCACCTCGATTTTGACTGGACACTTAGTATTTGAACGTCCTTTTTCACGTTTTATGAAAACGTCGTTGCAAGTGCTAGAATGCGACACCCCACACATGGATTGTATCGGACACTAACCCGTATTACGAGTATTAGGTATTTATTCTCATCGCTTACAACCTTATCAGTCTTTTCATTGCTATAGAGTGAAGCGCTTGAATCGAGCGTGACTCTTGATCGCAACTTTTATGCCAGGGTGATCAAAAACATTATCTTTTCAAAAGTGTTGCCCCCTTCTTTTATAGGGTTAGACTTTGGTTTGGGGATACGACAGATTCCCGGCAATAATGTCAACCGTTTGTGTACCCCCTAATCGCATTTTTTCATCCGTTCTGCATCTTCTTTTGAAAGGCAAGCTGATGAGTGACCGCAATGCTCAGATGTTTTGGGATCGGATGTGGTACTGGGAAAAATACGAGCTCTTCCCTGGAGAGCAACTCGACGATCCGCATCTTGTGATTTCACTTGGCCGACAAGTTGGCTCTGCAATCGCCGCTGGTCAACAGCCCGACCCCGACTTAGTGCGGCGATTTGATGCTTGCGTCGGCAGGGTCATGGATCGGCTGATAAACCAACTCCCAGTATCAGCTGATTCCATCGACCATGCAGAATTGAAGTCGTGGCTGAAGTTTGGACTTAATCCAGCCCATCGCGGGCATGATGGAGTCCCAACACCGATTATTGATGCCGATAGCCTTGTGATTTTTTTAGAGCTATGTGGCTACGCACGAAGTTTCTGCACAAAAAACGGACTTACTGATCTAGGAGCGGTTTGGACCGCAATTGAAGCGACAGCGAACGAAGTCGAAGATGAACACCAACGTAGCGGTGTCTCTTTGAAAAGCTCTCGATTTGTGCCGCGACGTTAGTTCTCCGGTGCTGTTCACAAGTGTATTCGACCTTTGGCCCCTTCACTCACAACTTTGCTGAACCGAAAGGTACTGGCCGTGGAGCAAGACAAGCACGACAATCGATCAATCACTCGGCGTGAAATGATGAAGGTCACGGCACTTGCCGGGGGCGCAATGATTCTGGCCCCGAATGTTGGGCTTGCTCAAGTTACGAGTCATCCGACAGGTGGATTCTTCGATCCTCCTAGTCCGCCCGTGGCCGAGTTTGAGGTCAAGTTGCCGATCATGATCAAAAAGGAAGCGTTGGCCGGCGGCGCGGAGGATCTGAAAAAGCCGGAACACGGCGGCGCCGAGCCCAACGGGACCGTGTACCCCCAAGTCGCCAGCAACGACGCCTTAACGACGTACATGAATTCTCCCGAGAGAATTGTCGCCGCTCAGCAGCGGAACTCCGGAAGCAATCTTCAGTTCCGGCCGCAGCATTATTACACGCTGCGGGCTCGAGAAGACGTGCACGATTTTCATCCCGAGATGACGGCGCTGACGAGGGAGCAAAAGGGAACCGTGATCTGGGGGTACGATGGAAAGTATCCGGGACCCACGTTCGTCAGTCGCTATGGGCAGCCGGTCTTGGTGCGAATCTTCAATGATTTGTTCTTTGCCGGAAATCGCCGAACTCCTGACAGAAAGTTGCCGGGAAATTTTGGAAACGCCCAGATTTCCACGCATCTGCACAACGGCCACACCGCCTCCGAAAGCGATGGTAATCCGACCGACTTTTACCCTCCGGACCCCGTTCCCAGCCATTTACCGCCCTACCCGGATTCGATTCAGAACCTCAGGTTTCGCGATCATCACTACGGGATGTTTCGCGCGGGTCTGGACCCGCGCAGCGCCGCAACCAAGAACGACGGAGACCCGGCGGAGACCGTGTCGACCCTGTGGTACCACGACCATGCGATGGACCATACTGCGGAGAATGTGTACGCGGGACTGGTTGGCTTCCACCTGCTCTTCGACAACTTGGATTCGGGGGACGAGAAAGATCCCAACCCCGACGCCTTGCGTTTACCCAGCGGCGATGAGTTTGACATCCCGCTGCTGATCCAGGACAAGCGCTTCGATGCGAGCGGTCAACTCGTGCTTCCCGATCCAACCTTTGATGACTGCGAGAATTCGAAGTGCTTCCGGTTGGGCATCTTAGGCGACCGCTTCGTCGTGAACGGCAAGATTCAACCCAGACACGAGGTTTCACGTCGCAAGTACCGCTTCCGCTTGCTCAACGCCGGCCCCTCACGCTTTTATCAGCTCTTCCTAACCAAGAACGATCAGGATCAAGCGTTCGTTCAAATCGGCAACGACGAAAGTCTGCTGGAGGCACCGGTGGACGTTCCCGCCGACAAGGGGATCCTGATTTCGGTCTCCGAGCGCGTGGATATCATCATTGACTTCAGCAAATTCAACCTCAATGACCAAGTGTTTCTCGTCAACCGTCTGGTTATGTTCGACGAGGGGTTCGGCCCCAAACCGGGCGCCGTGCCGGGAACTTATGAGACGCTGCCTCCGGGACAGGGGGATAAGATTTTGCGTTTCGACGTGGTGAGCGAGGCCCCTGCGACCAGCCCAGGACCCGCGACGCTGCCCGCGAAGCTCCGCGACAAGCCGAAACTTCCCGTCGAGGTTGACAACGTTCCTCCCGACCAACTAAAGCGGCTGCCCAATCACCGGATGTTCGATTTCGGGCTTCAGACTGACGACGGTGTCCAGCCGAAGTGGTTGATCAACGGTGTGGAGTTCGATCCGTCGCCGATCGGCTCCCCGAAAGCGCCCGACGGGACGCGCAGACCGGTGGCGTGCCATACCACTCCGGACGGCAAGCTCAGCCCGCTCGCGGCTTGTCCGATCATGCCTCGCAGCGGCTTGCCCGGGGAGCCGACGATGCACGACGGCGAAGTGTGGACGATCAAGAACACGGGAGGCTGGGCGCATCCGGTTCACATTCACCTCGAAGAGTTTCAGATTCTCTGGCGGAACGGCGCGAAGCCGCCGCTTGGCGAAGCGTCGAAGAAAGATGTGTTGCGCCTCGATCCGAATGAGGAAGTGCAAATCTTCCTGAGATTTCGCGACTTCTACGGAAAATATCCGATTCACTGCCACAACGTCCTGCACGAGGATCACGAGATGATGCTGCGGTTTGATGTGGTCGGCGATTCCTGACGACTTTGACAGAGAGCCTTGGCGGCGCTCCGAGATTCGCGGCAGCGAAAGACACCTTTTCCACAGTAATGCTTATTTCCAACCAAGCCAATCCGGAGAATCCCTATGAATCGTGCCCATTTTTGCTTCGCAGTCGTAAGTTGGCTAGCGATTTTCGCCGCTGCGGCACCGGCTCAGGATGCGCCGCGGCAGGCGAATCTGGCGGCTCGTTTTCCCGACATCAAGCTGACGGGGGAGACGGGCGCGGTGACGCCTTTCGCCGACCTCGTAAGGAACAAAGTCGTCATCATCAATTTCATGTATACGGAATGCGATGATCTATGTGAAAAAGTGACGAAGAACCTGCAGCAGGTGCAAAAGTCACTCGGCCCACGACTGGGCACGGACGTTTTTGTCTATTCGATCACGCTCGACCCGAAAACCGATACGCCGGAAGCGCTCCGAAAGTATCGAGACAGCCGTGACACACAAACCGGCTGGCACTATTTTTCGGGAGAGGACGCCGACATTGCCGCCTTGCGCAAAGGACTGGGAATGTCTTCCCTGTCCCCTGAACTGCGACAAAAGCTGAAGCTGCCCGCTTTGGACGCCGCCCGGAGCGACGAGCGAAAACATTCCGGCATGCTGCTGATCGGCAACGAGCGAGTGCAGCAGTGGCAGAAAGTGGATGCGCTTGCCAGGCCGGACCGTATTCTTCAAGTCGTGGAGCACATGATCGCCGCGAGCCCTGTCGCGGCCCAACAGAGCGCAGGAGCCGCCCCGAAGGTGGTCGAAGCCAAGGTGGGCAACGTTTGGCAGCCGAACTCCCTGAGCGTTGTGGTCGGGGATGTGATTGAATGGAAGATGAATGACACCAACGCCGGTAACCCCGGATTCCCCGGGCACGGCGTGCGGTTCACCAACTGGGCGACGATTAAGGACCATGTCGAGGTCGAGACGGTCGCCGGGCAACAGCCGTTCAATGCCACG
>JANMGV010000188.1:0-136093 GCA_031374825.1 Pirellulaceae bacterium | reverse complement strand
CGGTTCGGGGCAAGCCCGATCGTCGCGGAGTGGGTGCGCAAGCGGCTCAGAGCATCAGACGCGAAACTGGGCCTTGTGCCCATGTTTCGCAACAGGTTTGGTGCGCTAAGTAGGGAAACAGCGTTAGGTGCCCTCCACTGGGCCCATTAAGAGAGATCGCGCGCATCGCTTTTAGGACGCCAATACGACGCCCGTCGGGGGCAAGCCCCGAACAGACGATAAGAAGCGGGCCGACGAAAGTCAGAGTGCTCAGCGCTTGCCTCCGAAAAGCTCAGATTTGGCGTACTAAGTTATAGGTCACGCAAGTACATCAACAACAATGTGGTGTGCCCCATTGTCTTACTCCCGCCACATCCGGACGCGATCTCAAGACCAAATTAAAATGGTGCGACATGATCGCAAAGCACAACAAAAACGATGCTCGATCCCTCGTTCCCACAATTCCAACCGCCCGAGTAGTCTAACACCACTGTCCAGTCTGTGAACGGTTACCTCTTAGAATGGAGGGCCTTCGAAATCCAACGCACCAGCCGCATGGAAAAGTTGCAGAGCTTGGCTGTTTTCGGCGACGTCGTGTACACGGAGGATTTGAATTCGTGCCAGCGCTAGCGCCAATGACAAGCCGATTGTACCTGCCAAGCGAGATATCTCGCTATTGCCAATCACTTTGCCAATCATGCCCTTACGCGAATGGCCCACGAGGATTGGGCGGCCAAGAATGTGGTAATCGCCCATGTGCTTGAGCAACTGAAGGTTATGTTCGTGGGTTTTTCCAAATCCGATTCCAGGGTCCAAGCAGACACGCTGCAATTCGATTCCAGATGAAACAAGATGATCGCGCCTTTGTTTCAAATAAAGCAGTATGTCCGATACAATGTCTGTGTATTGAGGATTCTCTTGCATGTTTTGCGGTGTGCCCTGCATATGCATAGCGCAAATTCCGGCATGACTTTGTACTGCAACTTCGAGCATTCCTGGGTCGCCTGATAAACCAGTGACATCGTTGATGATTTCGGCACCCAGTTCCATGGCAGCAGCAGCAACCCGGCACTTGGAGGTATCAATAGAGATAGGAATATGAACGCGTCCGATCAGTCGCTCAATAACGGGGACAACTCGTTCCAACTCAACGGCTTCGTTTACCGGTTGGCTGAAAGGCCGTGTGCTTTCGCCGCCGATATCGAGAATGTCGCAGCCTTCATCTTCCAATCGCAGGGCGTGGTCTATTGCGGTTTGAAGGGAGAAGTAATTACCGCCATCGGAAAAGCTGTCGGGCGTGACGTTGACGATTCCCATTAGCTTAGGAACATTACCAAACTCAATCGTTCGGGTCCGAAGCTTCCAGGATGATGCCCAAGATTGTGCTGCCGGATTTTGAATAGTCATATAGTGCTTCAGAAAAGTGAGAAAGAATATCTCTGGCAATTCGAATTGAGCTGGAATTCGAAATCGTTCTCGCTCGACACTACGAACGCGACGTTACGAACGACTATCTATACGCCGCGCGGTCAGAGGTGAGGGACGTGTTGTCGACTGAGCCGCAAGGCGTTAGCCGCGGGTTGTTCATTCGGTCAGCACCAGCGGCTAGCGCCTTGCCGCTCACAAAACATCAAATCTGACCGCGCGGAGTATAACTGAACTTACCAACGAGATTCAAGTTGGTCTACGATATGATCGACCAGTCGTTCCATAGCCTGTTGCTGGCTGGTAGCCAAAGATTGGCCTGCTTCTGGAATTATGTTGGCATTCTGAGCGAAATACAACGAGATTTCGCCGGGTGGTAAAAAACGATTCTCCATCAAGACATTACCGCGACGATCCGTCCACGAGCAATCCACGGTCATTACGCTTTTCAAAACTCGTGGCTCGTCGGTCCTAGTCTCCGTAACGACTTGCTTGGTATCTGATGTCAATCGGCAGACGAGAACGGAATCGGCTGTGCTGTCGGAAACGATTTTGAATGGTGTGCGTTCTTCTATTCGTTTCTGCAGAATTTCCGTCAATCGCACGCCAATGTCCGGTCGCAAACTGTCGCTTCGCACAATGGGCACGTGGACTGTTCGAATGTCGTTACGATATAGATTCGTCAACCCAAATTGATACCGGGCGCAACCCGGCAAAACGATCGTCAATAAACCCAAGGCACTCATCCAGCACGCACAGGACTTGATCCAAGCCTTATTCTGAAGAGTGCCGTTATTTGCCATCGGATTTTGCCTCAGGTACGGCGACCAGCGGTTTGACCTTGTCGCTTTCCGGGAACATGTTGGCGAGCCATTCAAAGCGTTGCGGCGGATCGCCGGGCCGGTCTTCTATTTTCGCAAGCGCTTCTTTTGCTTTTTCTGCGAAGGGCGTGTCGCTGTAATCTTTGAGAACGTCGTTCAAGTAGCCGCGAGCGGCGTTGTTCTCTCCGCGTTTCATGCGAAAGTCAGCTTGAAACCACAATCGTTCGGCTTTCTTGTAGCGAATTTCGGCGAATATACGATTGAGATAGACTTGTTCTTCTTGAGCTTCCTTGGGAAAAGAACGCACGATTTTTTTCACTAACTTTTCTGCTTCATCCAAACTAGATGCGTCGTATTCTGCTCCTTGGTATGTCTCAACGATCGCTTTCAAACCAAGAAAGTGTGCTTTAAAGAGGTGCGGGCTATCTGGGTACGTCATCCGCAGATCCGAATACGTATCCGCCGCCGTTTGATAGTCGTTTTTCTTGAATGCTTCGTTGGCTAGTTCCATGGTAGCATCGTCTGCCAATTTGCCTGTTGGATTATCCAACCTCAAATGTTCGAGGACGCGGCGACCATGACCATCGACATCGCTCCAAGGCAGTTTCTTGTCCGTCAAATTGACTACTTGGAACGGAGATTTTTTTGTGTCGGCGACTTGAAGCCAATACAACGAGATCGCCATGCGACGCGAATCGACCAAATCCAAGTAGCGTGTTCGCGGATAGTCTTTGACTAATTTGGTGTAATAGTTTTCGGCTTTCGTATAGTCTTCTGCAAAGAAGCTACTTTCTGCAGCCATCAGCAACGCGTCTTGTTCTTTAGCGCTGCTGACCCAGTATTTGCCAGCTTCGTTGTAGAGTTTGGCGGCGCGTCGAAATAACGCCGCACGATCTTCCTCGTTAGCAGCTTTGGCCGATTCAAAAACGGCATCGGCTTCGGCATAGATTTTGTTGCATTTTTCCTTGTCGATTGGTTTTTCACCAATGTAAGGAACCGATTTCAAGAAACCTGGAAGCGGTGTCTTGCGGCGTTTGTCAGCTCGCAAGCCTTCTGGACGTATGAAGTTGCCGTCTTTGTCTTCGTACGAATTGATATCACGACTCGCTTGGTCATACTCATCCAAGCGATCTTTATTGGGGCGAAACAAACTGCAGCCGGTTAGAGCGCAGCATGACCATGCAGTGAAAAGTACTGTGGCGGCAATCTTTGTTCTTTTTTTAAGCATGGCTTATGACATCCTTGTCAACGTGCCAAATCATCGAGCAAATCGTGTAAACGTAACTTGCGGTCAATATGGTAAGTCAAATATCGCTGGATGGTTCGTCGGATTTCGTATTTGTTTTCAGACGTGATCTGCGGCAGCGTTACATCGTTCCAAGTCGACTGTGATAACCGACTGAGTATCTCGATGGACGTTTGTCGCAACTTAAAAATATGGTTTTGACCTGGTAAACAATTTCGGCATAAAACACCACCTACTGCCAACCCAAAATTCGCGAATGACTCCGCTGGCATAGCGTCGCCACAGGCTGCACAACGATCCAGGGCTGGTAAATGCCCAAGAATACGAAGTATCTGCATCTCAAATCTCAACGTTTCAACGAATGGTGATCCACCCTCATCAAGTTCACGAAGGCAAAAATCAGTAACGTCAAAAAGCTCAGGTAGCGGTTGATCCGCATGAATTGTTGCCGTCAACAACTCGGCCACGTAATATCCACAATAAAGGCTCAGTAAAGACTGTTGCCCACTGCGAAAACGACGCAAGAGTTTAGCTTCGGTCAATAAGTCAAGCACATCTCCAGCTTTCGGGATGAACACTATTCGACAGAGTGCGAGAAGGTCAAGAGCAGACTCGAAAGGACTTTTGAGACGCCGAGCCCCTTTGGCGAGTCCCGAGATCAAACCAAAATCGCGAGTCAGCAACGTTACGATACAGCTCGTCTCGCTCCAATTGACGACGCGAACGACAATCGCATCTGTTTTTTCGCTAGCCATTAAAGCCGCTTTCGCAATTGTTTGCTATCAAGATGCAGTTACCGCTGAATACGATTCTGCGATCGGGCGATCCAGCAGAATAGGTCTGTTTCTTGGTTTGGGTGACTGGGATCAATCGCCAAATTGCCCCAGGTGCGAAAGCAATTCGGACATTTCGCCCGCTGCATGCAGATCGCCTTGACTGCGAGCTTCGTCAATTCCTCGACGCAAATATTCGCGAGCATCCTGAATTCTGGACTCGTCGACTAGCTGCTGAGCAGCCATCAAGAAAGCGGGAACGTACGGCGGGGTGTCTTGTGTCAGCGAATGCAACTCGCGAAGACTATCCTCGGTCGCCCCTTCTTTACGCATTTCCATAGCCAAGGCATATCGTAGAAATGTATCGCTTGGCTCAAGTGCCAGCATCGATTCCAATTTGGTCCGGCGCGAGGTGTTCACATTACTTCCTTAGGAAAACGGTATCACGAATGTTTGTATCCAAAACGCATATCGAAGGTCTTGGTTAGGAGGCAAAATCGAGTTGACTCGCAAATTGTCGGTGAATGTCTAGTTTTCACAACCAGGCGAAGCAGGCAGGGCCCAGTTTGCCTCAATGTAGGGGATCATCTCGGCATTCTTACAAAAGGGTAAGGTTGAGTGTAAAGGAGCTTGTATTCGCCTAAGCCAATTCATTCCTTTGAAAAACCCTCTACAATGTCGCCCGCTTTCGAGCCGTTTATTGATCAATAATTTGTTTCCGCAAGTCAGTCCAACAGACTGCGAGCCGTTATCAGCTCGAAAATGAAGGTTTCAGTACATGGCCCTAAGGGTACTCTTAATCGAAGACGACGCATCGCTGGCATCCGCCATTGAAAATGGACTGCGTGATGCTGGTGTGATCTGTCGCTCGGCGTTAGATGTCGAATCCGTTTGGCGTGAGTTCGACCCGAACGAAGTTGACGTTATCATTCTGGACTTGATGCTGGGTGCCGAAAGTGGATTGGATGTACTTCAAAAAATTCGCGAAAGGCGGTACACGACTCCGGTTCTCATTCTGACTGCCCTTGGGAGCTTAGAAGATCGCGTAAAAGGCCTCAACATGGGGGCCGACGATTACATGGTCAAGCCCTTCGAGATGCCCGAACTGATCGCGCGACTATCGGCACTGACTCGCCGAAGTCGACGCATTGAAGGAACTACCTTGACGTATGGTCCGTTGCGGTTGGAGTTGACGACACGACGGGCCTTTCGCGACGGAAAAGAGCTTGGCTTGTCCCCTACCGAATTAGTTCTTATCGAGCTGTTCATGCGTCGCGCTGAAACCGTACTTACCCGTCAAATGCTATGCGAGCAGTTATGGGACGAGAGCTGGCAGGGAGCGACAAATGTTATCGAGGTCCACATCAACCGGCTTCGTGGAAAAGTCGATCGCGGATTCGATCAATCTTTGATTCAAACCGTTCGCGGACGCGGCTACCTGCTGACATTGCAGCCTTCGAGTGACAAGCGAAAAGACTCCGAAGATGAATCCATCGAATGATTTGACACGCTTGACACCTTCGCCATGGAAAAATCTATGGTCGATACGAGTTCGCACTGCGATCATTCTTCACATTGTTTTCGTTTGTATAGTTCTTAGTGTTGCGTTGGGACTACGAGGTTATTTGCGTCGAGCATTCGAAAGGCAATCGGATGCTCGCTTGATTGGGATAGTTGACGACATCTCGCAAAGCCTCAAGAAAAATAATTATCAAATCGATTTAGGCCTCAAGCAAGAATGGGTGCTCCTTGAGACTCTAACTCACATGAAGAGCGCCTTTTTTAGAATTCAAGACAACCACAATCAAATCTTGTGGCAGTCCAAAACGGACCCAAGATCTATCGGCATTGAGACTGCTTTTGCTCCGCGAAATGCCCCATATACCGCGCAGAACTTTCGAGTTTTGGAAACACGATTGAGCGCTCCCAATAATCAGCAATGGGCTGTTGCCAGCGGAATTAGTTTGGAGTCGCTGAACGCCAGCCTCTCTGAGCTTGACCTCGCAATTTTTTGGTACACCTTGCTCATCTTCGTTGTTCTTCCCTTCGTGGATTGGTGGCTTGCACGATTTCTCTTGCGACCGCTCACGCGTATTGCGTTGCAAGCCGAAAAACTTAGTACAAGCGAATTTGCGGAGTATTTATCCGAGAATGGAACTGGCGATGATGTTGATCGTCTATCGAATACGATCAATTCATTGTTGCGTCGATCGCGACAAGAACTGAGGATTCGCGAAGACTGGTTGGCAAATTCAGCTCATCATTTGCGTGGGCCGTTAGCCGCCATTTCAGCGAACGTCGAAGTCGTTGCAAGTCGATTGCAATCCGATTCCTCAAAGATCATGTTGCAGAACGTTCTGGCCGATTGTAAATCGCTTACCAAACTTGTAAACCAGTTGCTTCTGTTAGCGGAGGCCGAAGCCGACTCGGATGTTTTGCGGGGGAAACGCAAACCAGCCGATCTTAAGCGAATCGTGCGAAACGCATGTTCCATGTTCGAACGATTGGCTGCGAATAAAGAGATTGCAATCGAGATTTCGGAAAGCGACGACTGTTGGGTTTTTGGTAACGGAAATCTTTTGTCCCAAGTTATCTACAACTTGCTCGACAACGCAATCAAGTTCACTCCGGCAAACGGCATGATTTCCATTCAAACGAAATGCCTTGAGGATAGGAGCGAATGTCAAGTCATTATCGCTGATACGGGGGTTGGCATCCCTGAAGAAGAACTTCCGAAAATTACCGAGCGTTTCTTTTATGGTAAAGCATCCAATTCGAAAAGCAGTACGTTTCGCAGTACCGGACTTGGATTGAGCATCTGCGATGCGATCATCGAGCGTCATGACGGCAAATTGAACTTTGAAAGTATTTCTGGTGTGGGAACAACGGTGACGATATCGTTTCCCAAAATCCCCGCCCCTGCTCCAGGGCATACTCCTCAAGATTCGAACTAGATTACCGAGCTTCGCGTGCTTCCTGCGATCCTTCGCGGGATGAAACCAGTTTCAAGCAATCCGTTCAAGCAATTTAGAAATGTCGAGTCCATTTGCGTGTGAAGTCCAGATTCGGCAAATAAACGATCATCCCCAATCGCCCACCACCATCGTCTTCTAGTTCGAAATTGCTAGAATGAAGGAGTGTTTTGCGGTCTCCATTTCTTTCGTAGCTTCCACGAGATACGTCGAGAAACGGGTGAATCTCAATTCAAACTATCTGCCCCTATGCACATACACTTCCCTCCCGAAATACATCTTGAATAGCCGTTGATTGCGTCTTGAGCTGATGAAACGAAAGTAATTTCGTTCGGTCAGGATCCGTAACGCAACTCCTAACCTATTTTTCGTTCTTTTACACACAACCGATTTTGAGGCCCATTATGTTAATGCGATTTCCAACCGTGAACGCTTTCTCTAAATTCCTTTTCGCGGCATGTTGTTCTGTATTGCTAAACAGCTTCTGTGCGAATGCAAATCGCGTTTACGCTCAGGATGACGTTAAAGAAGAAAAAGCCGCAACAGACGACGAACTCACGCCCGCCAAGATTATACCCATGCTCCGAGCGGGCAAAGCCGATCAAGTAATGGAGAAGTTAGATGCGGCACTTGCCAAGACGCCTCTCGAGCCCAAGTTGCTATCCATGGAGATGCAAGTCGCTTCGATGTTGATGTCGACCAAGCCTGACGTGGGTACAGAACGCATGGCTCGCCTTGTCGAAAAGCTAAAGGCCGTCAGCGATCCCGATGAAAATATTGTTAATGCCTACGTTTCATCCGTCCTCAACTACAGCAGTTACATCGGTCGCAGCAAGCCCGAAGATGGCTTGAAGATGATCGAGGAAGCCGAATCGAAAATCGCAGGCAAGAAGTCTGCTATGGAATCAAACTTGGCATTATCCAAAGCCAGAATGCTGGTTCAGTTGGAACGAATGGAAGACGCCAAAAGCACTTTGGAAGCGTCGTATACTGCAACACGCCAGCGCGCGGTAGAAGAGCGATACATGATCAATAATCTTGTAAACGTCGCACTTAATTACGACGCGATGCTTGGGGAAAAATTCAGCGACGATGCCCAAGCGAAAATGAAAGATGTTGAAAGCCTCGTTCGAGAAAAACTTGAAGCGGAATCCATTGACCAGTCCGACGTGCAGGCACTCCTGTCTCTCAAGATGGGGGCTTCATCCAAGCTGATGTATTCTGCCCCTGCGACGTGCAAAGAAATACTTGACGAACTAAAAGCCGATTTGACCAAACTCGAAGAAAAACTGCCAGAAGAACAACGGATGGGGATTACACGCAATTTGGCAATGATCGACCAACGCATCGAAATGGTTGAGTCGTCCATCCGTCGCGAACAACTGATCGGAACACCCGCTCCCGAATTAGATGCTGAATCCTTTATCGGAATGGACGCGACCACCCTGCGAGATCTTAAAGGCAAAGTTGTCTTGATAGATTTTTGGGCTGTTTGGTGCGGACCTTGCATTGCGACTTTCCCGCACTTGCAGCACTTGCATGAAACTTATTCCGAAAAGGGGCTTGTGATTTTAGGCGTTACACGGCCCTACAGCTATCAATGGAATGAAGAAACGAAGCGCGGCGAAAAGGTCGATGGCGTTTCGCTGGAAGATGAACTAGAAATGCTAAAGAAATTTCGCGAGCATCACAAATTGCAGCACGGTTTTGTCGTCACGCCGAAGGACAGTAAGTACTCAAAAGCGTTTGAGGTAACCGGAATTCCTCAAGCAGCTTTGCTTGACAAAGATGACATTGTCCGACTGATTAAAGTTGGTTCGGGCGATGCAAATTCCAAAGCGATCGAAGAAATGATCAAGACCTTATTAGACCTTTGATCGCTCAATTCGTTTTCAAAGTGTATAACTATTCATACTCAAAAATGGGGCAAGCCGAACCGGGCTTGTCCCATTCGCATTTGCATCAAAAGCAACTAGAAAGACGAGCTTAGTTCGATGAACCCTGGACAACACGCGCCACAGAATCTGCCCGAACCTTCAATCATTCCAATTCAAGGTTGGCATTGCGGCCATTATTTTTATCGCTGGTGCCGTTCAACTTTACAGTCTCTCTCAACCGACCAACGAAGTCAGGGGATCGAAGAATTCTCCCGGATTCTCGACCCATCGGATGACAGTCGCCCCCAACGCTTGCAGTCGGCTATCGTCAGTGGACATAAAGCCGACTTTTGTACGGTGATGATGGACCCAGACCCTCTCAAAATCGACCGCGTCCATCAAGCGTTGATGGCAAGTCCGCTTGGTATCGCCTTGGAACCGACCTATTCGTTCGTCTCGGTTTCGGAAGTATCCGAATACCTTCCGAATAAAGAACAGTACGCCCAAAAATTGATTCGCACGGGTGAAGACCCTAACTCGCCGACTTTTCAGGCGAAGGTCGGTTCGTACGATCGCCGGTTGCCGATGATGTTGCAACAACGTCTTCAACCCGAATTCCCAAGCTGGCCTGCAATGTGTTTTTATCCTATGAACAAAGCTCGCAATGTTGGAGCAAATTGGTTTTTGCTCCCTTTCTCGGAGCGAAGCGAGATGATGTCCGAACACGCTCAGAGTGGCATGTCGTTCGCTGGCAGAGTCACTCAACTCGTAACTGCATCGGTTGGCCTAGATGATTGGGAGTGGGGTGTCACGCTGTGGGCCCGCAATCCGCAGTTCCTCAAAGACATTGTCTACACAATGCGTTTTGATCAAGCGAGTGCACGATTCGGTCAATTCGGCCCATTCTACGTAGGTTATGTCAGCACCCCCCAAAAAATCCTAGAACACTGCCTTGTCATCCCTCAATCAAACTAAATCAACAAAGTTGAAATTCCTCGCAGGTTATATCTTCTCAAGCCGCTGTGCTATACGATCAAGTGTGGATAAGTACCTTACCACTCTTGAGCCAGAGGTCTGAATCATGAACCGAGATCGTCGTGAGTTTCTTGCAGATGTTGGACGCGGCATGCTGGTCGCAAGTGTTGGTTCAACCATCGCGCTCGATTTGGGACTGAGTTCAACACATGCATTCGAAGGCACCGAGCCACTATTGTTCGGCAGCATGGAGCCTCTCGTTTCCATGATGCAAGAAACACCTATCGAAAAATTGCAAGCAACCGTTGTTGCTAAGCATCAGAGTGGAGTCGACTTACGGACACTTGCGGCTGCCGCCGCTCTCGCCAATGCTCGCACCTTTGGTGGCCAAGACTACGATGGGTATCACACGTTCATGGCGATCGGGCCAGCTTTCGAAATGGCTCGTGAATTGCCTGACGAACAGAAATTGCTCCCCTTGCTGAAAGTTTTCTACCGCAATACGAATCGAATTCAACAGCACGGCGGACGTTCAAGCGAGATATTGCATAAGATCCAGCTTGCCGAAAAAGAAGGTAAGCGCCCGGACGGCGAAATGTTGCGTCAAGCGACGCGCGATGCGGATTTTGACCACGCCGAAGAGTTGTTTGCCGCTCTCGCCGACGCTCCACCCAATGAAGCTTACAATCATCTTCAGTTTGCCATCCAAGACGAAGTCGATGTTCACCGCACCGTGCTCGCTTGGCGGGCTTGGATGATGTTGGACATCACTGGCAAAGAGTATGCAAACACACTGCTTCGTCAGTCCGTTCGCTATTGCGTTGATTCGGAAGTCTCACGACGAAAAGGAAATCGCCCTGTCGCAGGGATTCGAGACCTGCTTCCAAAATTGTTGAGTGACAATGGACTACTGGACAAGAACCTAGGACAAAAAGAGCTTAGCGAGTCGGGACTGAATGATTTGGTGCAGACAATTTTCGCAGGCACTCGCGATCAAGCTGCAACGGCCGTGGCGTTGGCATTGGCCGACGGCGTATCGACCGAGTCTGTCGGCGAAGCGATGTCATTGGCTGCCAACCAGTTGTTGTTATGGGACCCTGGCCGAACAGAAGACCAAGCATCACCTGGCAAACCGGCTGGTAGCGTTCACGGTGCGAGCGTCGGAGTTCATGCTATGGATTCCGCAAACGCTTGGCGAAATATCGCTCGCGTGAGCAACCATCGCAATTGTGTAGCCAGTCTCATTGTTGGGGCATTCCATACGGCTGGCCAACGCAATCATGTGGCAAACGAGATTTTCGGATTTGAATCGGACGCACAATCGTTGAGTAGCATGGACACAAAACAGATTTTGTCCGAACTCGAAACTGCCGTTCGTGGAGGTCAACAAAAACTGGCTTGCAGTGCCGTGGCAGCATTGCAAAGAAAATCGGTACCCCAGGCCGATGTCTTCCGAACGCTCCTCAAGTTTGCGGTAAGCGAAGATGGGGCGCTCCACGCCGAAAAATTCTATCGCACGGTGAGCGAGGAATTCTCAAAGTGCCGCGAATCAATGCGTTGGAATCATCTAGTCGCGTTGGCCCGCGTTTCGGCGAGCGAATTCGGTAATCCTGCTCCCGGCCAATCCGAGGCGCGCGCATTACTTGGATTGCCTGGGTAAAAGTCTCGCGAGCCTGACAGATCATTTGCCGCTCTAACCCTAATTCAACAACGCCACTTTGAATTAGCCGAACGGCGTCAGCTGCGGTTGTTGCACTGAAAACCGTGGCTATCGCCAAAACGGCTAATCGTTTTGCAAACGTCGCGAATCATTAGAAATTTGATTCAAAGTGGCGCTGTTCAACTTAATTATTTCGAAATTGATGTGAGCCACGGCAGTTTCGTCCTCGTTTCTTCGATGGTCAGTTGTCCCGCCAACTTTTTCTCCAATGTAAAGGTTATGGTCAAGTATGGATAAGTTTGGTATTGATGAGTATGAATTGGGCGGTCAGTTTTTGGCAGATTCTATCGCGGGATTGACCGAAGATGAGCTTCAAAAAATTCCGGCCGATGGCAGTTGGAGCATCAAGCAGATTTTGGTCCACATGCTGGATAGCGATCTGGTCGGTGCCGACCGAATGAAACGCGTGATCGCCGAAAACAATCCGACTTTGCTCGCCTACGACGAAACAGCTTTCGCAAATAGTCTTTTTTATCACGAAGCCGAAACAGAATTGGTTAGTGACCTTTTTCGAATGAATCGCCGTTACATCGCTTCCATCCTAAAACGCATCCCTGTCTCGAGTTTTTCAAGATTCGGGCAACACACCGAAACCGGCCAGAAAACGCTTGAAGACCTCGTTCGAAATTATGTCGATCACTTGAATCATCATCTGGCTTTCATCTACCGAAAACGTTCTGACCTCGGCAAGCCTCTACCCGTCCGCCAAGCATAAAGTGACGACGTAAGCAACAAAAGTTCGGCAGCACGATTCGTACGTTAGAGAATCAACATGCAGTCGCCATAGCTATAAAACCGATACTCTTCGGCGATCGCTTCTTGATAAGCACGTCGAATGAAGTCAGTTTCAGCAAATGCACTAACCAGCACGAGTAATGTGCTCTTGGGTAGATGGAAATTTGTGAGAAGACCATCGACGGCATGAAATTGGTAACCCGGTCGAATAAATATATCGGTATCACCTTGCCATGCCGCCAGTTTGCCATCATTGACGATCGCTGCAGTCTCAAGCACGCGAACGGATGTTGTTCCAACGGCAATGATACGACCGAGCTCGGACCGAGTTGCCTGCAATCGTTTGACGACCGCCTCGGAGATTTCTCCTCGCTCCGAGTGCATGACGTGTTCGGCGAGATTGTTCGACTGAATGGGCCGAAAAGTTCCAATTCCAACGTGTAGTGTGACACTGACCATGGCAACGCCAACACCGCGCAACTGTTGAATCAGATTAGGCGTGAAATGAAGCCCCGCCGTTGGTGCTGCGACGGAACCAGCGTTGCGTGCGTAGACGGTTTGGTAACGTTGACGGTCAGCGTCAACCATGATTCCATCACGGATGTACGGAGGCAAAGGCACGCGGCCGTATCGTTCCAGTAAATCGCTCCAAGAATCTTCGCTTGTCGGTTTGAGGAACATACGGCCATCTTGTGACTGCGCCGCAACGATCAATTGCTGGACTTCGCGGCCTTCGCGATCGCGTAATGTAATAAGCTCGCCGACTTTGATATCGCCGCGAGTTTTGCATAGCATCTCCGCGACGCCCTGCTCATCGCTTCGCAAATACAGGCCCTCCCATCGTCCGTCGGTGAGTGTTCGAAAACCGATCAAGCGAGCTTGAAGGACTTTCGAGTCGTTAACGACCAACGTATCGCCCGCATGAAGGAGTTGTGGCAAATCGCGAACGTGATGGTGCGAGATGCTCTGGTCAGCCCGGTTGACCAACATCAGCCGCGCATCCGCCCGATGCGACACAGGTTCCTGTGCGATCAACGAGCGAGGCAACTCGAAATCGTAGAGATCCAATTCATCAGCCATGACCGATCTCACCAATTCATTTCTTTCCCCAAATCAAAGCGCTCGTCTAACAATTTAGAAATCGAGAGGATTTGGGGGCCGACAAGTCGAACTTGGTTATTGCTCAACGTCCTTGGAATCGATCCAGCTCATGAGCCCGCGAAGCCGTTTGCCAACTTGCTCAATCAAATGTTGTCGTTGCAGTCGGCGAGACGCTTTGAATGCCGGTGCGCCAGCACGATTTTCAAGAATCCACTCGCGAGCAAACTGACCCGTTTGAATTTCCTTGAGAATCTTCTTCATTTCAGCACGCGTCTCGTCTGTAATGATCCGCGGACCGCGAGTGTAGTCACCGAACTCAGCCGTGTTCGATACGCTGTATCGCATGTAGTTCAAACCACCTTGGTAGAACAAATCCACGATCAATTTGAGTTCATGCATGCATTCAAAGTAAGCCATTTCGGGCTGATAACCCGCGTCGACCAACGTATCAAACGCGGCTCGCACCAATTCGCTAACCCCGCCGCACAAAACAACTTGTTCGCCGAACAAATCGGTTT
This sequence comes from Pirellulaceae bacterium, assembly GCA_031374825.1. Classification (GTDB taxonomy): domain Bacteria; phylum Planctomycetota; class Planctomycetia; order Pirellulales; family Pirellulaceae; genus JANMGV01. The sequence continues at coordinate 121,951 of JANMGV010000188.1, read as the reverse complement.
CCGTTTCTTCGGCAATTGTTGTTTCGATCACGCCACCTCGGGTACCACCGATTCCTTTGGCATACGCTAATCCAATTTGCTTGGTCGAATCACTCGCACCGGTTCCCATAGCGATCAAGCAGGGTACGCCACCACCTTTTACAAATTCGCTTCGAACTAGATGTCCCGGGCCTTTGGGAGCAACGAGCAGAGTATCAACACCCTTGGGTGGCTCGATCTGGCCAAAATGCAAATTGAAACCGTGCGAGCACATCAATACGTTGCCGGTCTGGAGATTCGGTCGAATGCAATTGCGAAACAAATCGCCCTGCACTTCGTCGGGCAGCAAAACGTTGACAATGTCCGCTTTGGCAGTCGCATCTTCCAAGGACATTGGTGTAAATCCATGCTGGACGGCAAGATCATAATTACGGCCACCAGGACGTTGTCCAATGATTACGTTGCAGCCGCTATCCCGAAGATTTTGAGCTTGAGCGTGCCCCTGTGAACCATAACCCAAGATAGCAATCGTCTTGCCTTTGAGTTTTGAAAGATCAGCGTCATTGTCGTAATAAATCGTTGCAGCCATGAAAAATGCTTTCGCTTCGTGTGGATATGTTTACTTAGAAATGGGTTTGAGCCTGACCGGGGAAAACTATTTCGTTTCCGATTCGTCCGATTCCGTTTGGCTCTCAAAACGACTTCCTCGAACCATCGCAATTCGCCCGGTTCGAACAAGTTCATTGATTCCGTACGGCCGCACACGTTCGATGAATGCCTCGATCTTGTTTTCGCGTCCGGAAATCTCGATCATCAATTCTTCGGCACCTACGTCGACGATACGGCCTCGGAAAATCTCGACTAGTTCTCGAATCTCCGAACGTTGACTTTGTGACGCCCGGACCTTCATTAACATCAAATCGCGTTCAACGAAATCTTGCGAACTGACGTCATCGACCCGAACAACCGTAACAATTTTTTCAAGTTGTTTGCGAACTTGCTCGAGAACACGATCATCGCCGACCACGACAAATGTCATTCGCGACAAATGCGGGTCCTCGGTTTCGCCGACCGCGAGTGAGTCAATATTGTATCCCCGGGATGCGAGCATTCCGGAGATATGCGCCAAGACACCGGGTACGTTTTGCACCAAAGCTGATAACACGTGCTTCATTTGGATTCGCAGTGTGTGAAAAAGGGCAAGTATTCGTTTCGCAACTAAGGCGAACAAACGGATCAAAAATAATAGCGAGTTGTGGCTACTATCTCAAGGTCCAGGCGGATTCATATTAAGTTATACTGACCGATGAAGATGTTCGCACCGTTGCTTTTCGTTGCAACCTTGGCAGAATAAGCAGCGATTCGCACACTATGAAATGTAGTGATAATCTATGCGGCTTGCCGAGTAGGTGCTGCGTTGTGCCCTTAAGCAAATATTTGCGACGAGAAAATTCCCATCGATGTTTAATAAAATAGACGCACAAAAGTCCGGACCCTGCGGACAGGACATGATGCAAGCGGTTCAGACGTGCGTCCACTGTGGATTCTGCTTGCCGTCTTGCCCAACCTACCAAATACTTGGCGAAGAAGCAGATTCGCCGCGCGGCCGTATCGTGCTAATGAAGCATGTTCTCGAAGGCGACTTGGCCTGGGCCGATGCCAAACCTCATATCGATCGATGCTTGGGCTGCTTAGCATGCGAGACATCGTGCCCCAGCGGCGTTCAGTATTCTCACTTACTCAGCCCGTTCCGCGACCATATTCGGGAAATCGAAAAACGTCCTCCTACTTTAGCACGTCGCTTGATGCTGGCAACGCTGCCTTTTCCAAATCGCTTTCGTCTCGCCATGCGTCTAGCGCAGTTGACGGCGTTTGCCAATCGCATGGTGCCCAAGTCACTCCGACCGATGCTTGCTCTCGTCCCCAAGAAATTGCCTCCCGCTGATCCTATTCGACCGGGTACCTATTCTCCACCAGGAACCCGACGAGGAAGAGTCGCTCTGTTATCAGGTTGCGCCCAACAAGTACTCGCGCCGGAAATCAACCGCTCGTCGCTCAACGTTTTGTTGCGAAACGGCATCGAAGTCGTTGTGCCTCCAAAACAACAATGCTGCGGCGCGTTGGCTTGGCACGTGGGGCAAGGCGAAACGGCACGTTCCAATGCCCAAGCGAATATCGCTGCCTTTGCCGGGGATTACGACGCAATTATCACGACCGCCGCTGGCTGCGGTTCTGCGTTGCATGAATATCCCCTCGTCATGAGAGGATTACCTGGCGAAGCCGACGCGAAAGCATTTGCGAAAAAGGCCAAGGACGTCCTTACGTACCTATACGAGGTTGGCATCGAGCCACCTCCAGCGCTTACTCAAAAAACCAAAGTAGCCTATCACGATGCATGCCACTTGGCACATGCTCAGCGTCAGACGGCTCCGCCACGGCACTTGCTGAGAATGATTGACGGCCTGGAGCTTGTACCTCTCCGCGACAGCGACCTGTGTTGCGGCTCCGCTGGATCGTATAACGTTGACCAACCAGAAATCGCGGCACAATTGGGACACAAGAAAGCGACATCCATCATCGATTCGCACTGCCAAGTCGTTGCGATGGCGAACATTGGTTGCCAAATCCAAGTCGTAAAATCACTTGAAAAACTGGGAAGGCACATTCCGGTGCTCCACGTTGTTCGAATTTTAGACTTGGCCTACCAAGGCAAACCACTGTCCAACAACTGATCAAGCCAGCGTTCTATAGCCAACATTCGTGAATGATGGCTATTCAACAATTAGATAAACCCAGCGAAAAAACTTGTCACCGCGTTTTTAAAAAGTGACGTCTACTAATTCGCGATGCGATAAGTGCTATCTAAATTTGGCCAAGTAACCTTTCGGGTTGATCTTGACGGGCGACCACTTGGAATTCTATCGTTCGCGCGGCCAGGATGTGCCAATTCTTAATCGATTCGATCGGTTTGGTATCGCTTTCAGCCTAAAGGAACGGATTCCATGCGCACTTTTAAAACCCACTTCTTCGTTGGCACGTTGATAACTGCCAGCATTGCGATGGGAGGCTGCACTTCTCCATGGACCAAAAAAGAACCGGAACTCGAATCCACAGTCCGAGGCCGCGCGATAGAAGAAATCCTCAAATCCGAGGATCGGCCAAAAATCGTCGGTGAAGTCGCCGCCAAAATAGATGGCTTGTTGGCCCCGATTGAGTATCAATATTTCGGTTTCATTACGGGACTTGCTGACACAGGTGGCGACACACGCCCAAGCCCGCAGCGAGAGATCATGCTCCAAGAAATGCGAGCCGAAGGCGTGGCAAATCCGTCGGTTGTCATGAAATCCACAACCTCTGCAGTCGTAAAGCTGCGCGCTGTATGTTTGCCTGGATCACGTCAAAACGATCTCGTTGATGTGCTTGTCGAGCTTTCGGGCGAATCGGATGCAACAAGTTTACAAAATGGAAATCTGCTGCCAGCTCGTCTTCGCGAAGTCGCGCTGCTTGGCGGAAAAAATTCAGTGGGTTTCGAAAAAGCCCGCGCGCTGGGCCCAATCGTCATTCTCCCCAAAGGATTCAGCAACAAAGAAGAACTGGACCTAAAGACAGGCTTAATCCTAGGCGGCGCACGATTATTGCAGTCGCGCATGCTGGGAATTCGGATTCGAGACAGCTTTGCTCACGTCATGACATCGAGCCAAGTTGCACGAGCTATCAACGAAAGATTCTACTTGTACGATCGCTCCGACCGCCGAGGTGCAGCAACTCCTAAAGACGATGACTTTGTGCAAATTGAAACACACCCTCGATATCGTTATGACACAGTCCATTATCTTGACACGCTCTTAAGTGTACCGTTCCTTGAAAAGTCAGAGGACCGCGCAACACGAATTGCCCATCTTCAAAAGATGCTGCTCGAGCCCACCACCTCGCGAAATGCCGCATTGCAACTCGAAGCAATCGGTGAGGCAAGCATCGAAACGCTCAAGACTGGTCTGGCTAGTTCGGACCCAGCAATACTCTTCCACTGTGCTTATTCACTCGCCTACCTCGGAGACGATTCCTGCGTTCCGGTTCTCGCATCACTTGCTGAACAATTCCCTGACTTCCGATCTAATTGTCTGATTGGACTAACCATTATCGAACAGTCTTCTGGACACGAAGCACTCGAGCGATTGCTCCAATCCCCCGAGCCCGAAGTTCGATACGGAGCATTCAATGCCCTTTATCGCCAAAATCCGAAAGACTCGATCGTCGTCGGCGAAAAACTGGGCGACACTACCCGTCTCGTCCAAATTGCCAGCCAATCGACTGCGGTTGTCGTATCGCTCCGCGATCGCCCTGAGATCGTCATCTTTGGCAATACACCTACGATTGCACTTCAGTCCCATGTCGAAGTCAATCCTCGACTGATTGTTCGTCCTGACACTGCCAGCGGGAAAGTTCGCATTGTGCGATTCGAACCAAACGCCGAAGAGATTTCAATTTCAACGGATGCCGATTTGCGAAGCGTCGTCAATGGAATGTACCGAGTCGGAGCAACGTACAGCGATATGATTCAGTTGCTTGACGAATGTCATCGCAAAAAATGGTTGTCCTGCCCGTTGGCAATCGACCCTCGTCCAGGTTCGGAGCGTGTTGCAGAAAGAATGAGTAACTCCTCCGGAGTCGATGCTCTGGAAGGTCTCGGCGAGGAAGAAGGTGATATCCATGTCCAAGACGATTCGGATGACAAAAATCAGCGAGCTTGGTGGGATGTCCGCAGATTTTTTACGGCGTCAACTACCAAGAAAGATGAGTCATCCGAGGAAGACGAATAAAGGAAAGCTCATTACCGACTGTCCTCAATTTCGCAACCTATCGACATTCCCAATATTCATTTCTGCACAATTCACTTTTGCACACAGATCACAACTTTAGGAACCATCGCACGCTATGCTCAAGGCTCTCGAACTTGTTGGCTTTAAGAGCTTTGCCGATAAGACTCGGTTCGATTTCCCCGAGGGAATCACCGTAGTCGTCGGACCAAACGGCTCGGGCAAGTCCAACATCGTGGACGCCATCAAATGGGTACTCGGTGCCCAGAGCGCCAAGAGCCTTCGCGGTGCCGACATGGCCGACGTGATCTTCAAAGGCTCTGCTGCCGGTGGTCGCAAGCCCGCGAACAGCGCCGAAGCCACTCTCGTTTTTGATAACGACAAAGGCCTCCTGCCGGTCGACGCCGCCGAAGTTCATGTGACACGCCGCGTCTACCGTAGCGGTGAAAGCGAATACCTGATCAACCGCAACCCTTGCCGTCTCAAAGATGTCAAAGACCTCTTTCGCGGAACCGGCGTCGGAGTCGACGCTTACAGTTTGATCGAACAAGGCAAAGTCGATCGCATGCTCCAAGCGAGCCCTAAAGATCGTCGCGTGATCTTCGAAGAAGCCGCCGGCATCAGCCGATTTAAAGCCAAACGTGTCGAAGCCCAACGTCGCCTCGATCGCGTCGACCAGAATCTAGTTCGCCTGAAAGACATCGTCGAAGAAGTCCGCGTCCGCTACGAGACGCTGCAAAATCAAGCCGAAAAAGCGCGACGTTATCGTGAGATGGTTCAGAAACTGAACCTCATGCGGACACAAATCGGATTGGCCGAACAATCCCAATTGCAATCACGTCGCGATGAAGTGTCCGCACAATCCGCAAAACTGTCAGCCCAGCTTGCACAGTTCCAAACCGATGTCGCACAGGCTCAAGCCGAAGCCCAGCAAGTCGAATTGCGTCTCCAAGAACTTGCGTCTCAAGCGCAGAATGAACAAGAGCGTCAAAGCAATATTCGACAAGAGATTGTTGTTCTCGAAAGCCAACAAGAAGGTTTCCGAAGCCGCAGCATCGAACTCGACTCCGAATCGCAGCTTCTCCAAACTCGCCTGCAAGCTCTGCGTCGCCGCGCCGAACTGACCGCCGACGAAGTCGCCCAACGTCAACACGCTCTGACCGAACTTGACCAAGAGCACGAAAACGCATCGAAGCTGCTGCATGCGGCAAACGACGAGCTTCATCGACTCGAAGCAGAAATTCTTGAACAACGCGCCATCGTTGAATCCCGACGAAACGAACATGTCGGCTTTCTACGTCAAGCCATGGAATTTGCCAGCCAGTCCGAGTCTTCAAAAAAACGCTCGGCCCAACTCGAAAAAAGCCTCGCCGCTCGCCAAGCACAATTGGCACAAGTCGACGTGCAACTCGAAGCGATCGAAAAAGATTTTAGCGATTTCGCCATCAAACAAGAACGCTTGCAGTCCAAAGCCTCCGAAGCACACGAAGTCTGGGAAACACACCAGCGCGAACTAGAATCCCTCCGCCAATCGTACAGCCAACGTCAATCCGAAGCCGTTAGCATGCAAGGCAAGCTGGAAGGCACGCGCGAGCGATTGGCGCTTCTTGAACAACTCGAACAACAACAAGAAGGTGTCGGACGCGGCGCTCGACAAGTCATCGAACTGGCCAAACAGTCCAACGAAACTCCTTGGTCCACCATTCGCGGATTGGTTGCGGACCTCATCGAAATCGACATGCACCTCGCTCCGCTGATCGATGTAGCGCTGGGCAATTCAGCCGAGACCGTCGTCCTCGCAGATGGCCAACTCATTCAGTTGCTTCGCGATGGTAATTTGCAAATCGACGGCCGTGTCTCCCTGCTCCGTATGGACCGACTAACCGGTCGCAAATCCGGCGAAAAGATTCAGCTTGACGGATTGCGCGGCGTGATTGGTCGCGCGGATCGGATGGTGAAATTCCAACCGGACTTTGAACCGCTCATTCGATTCCTCCTCGGTACAACTTGGCTGGTAGATACTCTTTCTACGGCGCTCGATCTAAGCCATTTTCGCGGTGCGGGATTGCGATTCGTTACTGCGTCCTGCGAACGCATCGATTCGGACGGGACGTTGACGTTGGGGTCGCTCCAATCGGCGCTTGGAATTGTCGCCCGACGCAGCGAAATGCAGACGGCTCGGGAAGAGATCAAGCATTACGAACTCACCATTCGACAACACGCCAAAGAAACACTTCGCCTCCAAGAAACAATCGAAAAATTGGAGTCCACGGTCAAGGAACTGGACGAGGAATCGCGAAGCTGCACAAAAGTTGCTCTCGCATTCAGCGTTCAAGTCGACGCCTCCAAGAGTCGCCAACACGAATTGGCAACGATGCGGCACGGCATTTTCGCTGAGCAACATGAGATGGCCACAGAACTCGAATCGCTCCTGTCCGGGATCAACCATTGCGACGAACAATCGATTCACTTTTCTACATTGGCCGGCGAAGCCAACAAGATCCTCGAAACAGCGATCGAACACACCCATCTTCGCGACGCAGATCGCAAGAAACTGAGCGAGCAAGTCACCGCTCATCGCGTTCAACAAGCGAAAATCGAACAACGTATCGAGAGCCTTCGAACCGCCTTGGAGCAGCTCGCTCGCGACCATGATGAACGTCACTCGGCCGTGTCCGATGCTCGTCATCAATTGGCTGCGATCGCCAAGAAACGAGAAAATATTCAACTGGCTACACTCGAAGCGACCAGCCAGCTTGCATCGTTGTACCTTGATTTGGAAATCGTGTCCGAAGCCCTTCGATTGCGAGCGACGGAGGCAAACCAAGTTCGCTTGGAAAGACAGTCGCTTCAAAAACGCGTCGACTCGATACAACGTCAGTGCGATAAATGCCGTGACCGATTTGCTCAAGTCGACTCGGAACTAAAATTGGTCGAGACCAACATCGTTCAACTTCGACAACGCATGTCCGAAGACTATCAAATCGACTTGCAAGATCCGCAATTGATCGAATCGACGCCGCCACTGGAAAATCGAGCAGATGCCGAAACACAAGTCGCTCGTTTGAAAGCTGACATTACCCAGGTCGGTGATGTCAACATGGAAGCGCTTCGTGAACTTGATGAATTGCAAACACGTTACGAAACATTGAGAGGTCACTATCAAGACCTTACCGATTCTCGCGATGCAATCTTGAAAATCATCGCTAAAATCAACCAAGATAGCCGCCGAGTCTTTCTCGAAACGCTCGAAGCCATTCGGCAGAATTTTCAACTGCTGTACCGCAAGTCCTTCGGCGGCGGAACGGCCGATATCATTCTTGAAGAAGGCGAAGATGTGCTGGAATGCGGCGTCGAAATCGTTGCAACGCCACCCGGCAAAACAGCTTTGTCGAATTCACTGTTAAGCGGCGGCGAGAAAGCCTTGACGGCCGTCGCCTTGATCATGGCCATCTTCCAATTCCGTCCAAGCCCGTTCTGCGTGCTTGACGAAGTGGACGCACCGTTCGACGAAGCGAACATCGGTCGGTTCGTGACCGTGCTCAAAGAGTTCTTGCACTGGACCAAGTTTATCGTGGTCACTCACTCCAAAAAGACCATGACCGCCGCCAACACATTGTACGGCGTCACCATGCAGGAAAGCGGCGTCAGCAAACAAGTCGCCGTCCGCTTCGAAGACGTCGGCGACGACGGCGAAATCCTCTCCGAACAACCCCCCCGCAAACGCGCCGCGTAGCTAACCGGAGTAGCAATCGGCCATCGTTAGCTGATGACATATCTTTGTCAAACGCCCCTAATATTTGCAAGGCATAGGTTAACGAGCAGGTTTAACAACAAATTTGCGTAACCACGAAATGGCTTGGCTATTCGTAAAATCCTTAGCGCTTTTTCGCCTGCTCAACTTGGCTTAACCTAAACGCTTCATGTTCAAGTACACTGTTTGAACCGAATGGTTTCAATTGCGACATCAATTCAGAACACAAGGATACCCGACCCAAGAATGAAACGGTTTTGGTTGCCCCGAATCGCATTGCTTTTGATTTTGTGTCCAATTTTCGTGGTCGCTTATTTCGTCGCTGCATTTTCCCGTGGCGATTTTCGCTTCAGAACAAATAGTTCAGCATCCATACTGCATTTGGATCAGGTTGACTTGTATTCTGATGAAGTTTGCCAACCTGATTCAGGCTGGTCACATCTTCTCAATCTCAATAACGGATCTTCGTTAACCTTTCCTGCGAGTAAGATTATTCTTGGAGATGATGATCGAGTCTTCGAAGTATTGGGCAAGTATCTGGCTCTAGTCGATTGCCCTATCGATCGTCAAACTTTACTAGCTCCAACGCGCGTTTCCTTAATCGATCGCGTCAGTCTTAAAACCTATAAAGTTTTAGATTTGCCGGGGAGACCTGAACTCTGGCACGAAGGAAGGGTGCTTTGTACCAGCGATAATTTCGAAAACAGCGAATACGACCTGAATACGTGGATTGTCGACATACAATCGCCAACGAAATTTTATTGGGAGATGCCCGCAAATGAGACTCTAGTCGCTCTGGAAAACGGATACTTTCTTTCACAGCAGCCTATAACTAGGGGTAGTGTGTCAGCGAAGTCGTTCACCGTTACTCTGCGACACATGAGCAATCCGGAGAAATCGATTGTAGTTTGGCAAATGAACGGGACCCGTCCCCCTTTCCCCGTTTTGAAATGCTCCGACCAATTCATCTTGATATTGTCTCCCGATGAACCTCAAACTGCACGCGAAGGTCCGTTTGCTAACACTCGAACACTTAAACTAGATATTCGGGAACTGACAACCGGTGCGCTGATATCGACACACTTCTTGCCGCCTGAAATTAATGAATCCAATTACGATTGGTGCAGTTATTTTCCAAAGCACAACCGAATGCTTTTCTCATTTAGCTACTCTGCTTTCATCTATGACATAGCGGAACGCAACAAGGTGCTTACACTCGACGAAGTACAAACAACTAATCCGAAATGGCATTCAGATAATTTCGTTTGTTTGCGACATGCGCGAGATATGTCGCGTCACCGTGCAGGAATAAGAGAAGAACGATTTATACAATTCCTCGATATTCGCACTGGTGACTTGAGCAGGAAGTTCCCCGAGGACGGTCGTTTTCAATTTCTTGCGAGCGACAACGTTTTGGTGACAGTCGAGAAGAACGGGCAAGTTAAATTGTCCGAAGTTTCGTCAGGGAAGACTCTGAAAGTGTATCGTGATCATAGTTTGGAAAACTACTTCCGATTTGCTCTAGTTATTTCGCTGATAGCTTGGGAGATCGCTTGGATCAACCTCGGTTTTCGACAGCACTACCATTCACTCCCGACGATCGCATGCGCATTCCTCGCTGTTTTTATACCGGTTTGGATGCGCGTCAAGTTCGCGGGGGCGGAATCCGATCCGAAAGTAATTTCAAACGCTTTGCTGACGGGATTACTTACAGGTTTGCTGGTGCTTACCTGGACCAAACTTTGGTTCTCAAAGGAACGATTTAGCCTACGCTTGCTGACGTTCACGTGTGCGATTTACCTTAGCTCAGAGGTTATCGTTCAAAGAGGTCTTCCGAACACTGTCCGTTTTCATTCAACCTGCATTACCTTGCTGCTCATAACGATACCGTTCTTTGTGTTGCATTCATGGTTGCGAGGGAAGAAACGGGAGCCTGGCAACAGTGCTTTCGGCACACGATTCAGAACTCTCGACATGTTGGCACTTATCACTTCAATCGCGATTTGTTTAGTCACGTGCATGGCATACCGGTCCATCGTTGAGTGTTACCTGACCGTACCAGTATTCCAGCCAATCAAAATGTTCTTGCAATTTGGTGGAAGGGAGGGATGCATTTCTGGAATCTTTATTGCAATCTTCACCTTGGTAATTCTGTGGTCAGGGCGCGGTCGGTCGCCAGTTATTTTGCGATTGTGTCTTGGGTTAGCTGCGTTTTTTGTAACAAGTTATTGTTTACTCTATTCGGTTGGCGTAATTTATCGCGCGAGACCCGAATACTATTATCTTTGGATGATCGTACATGCCGCAACAATTCTTACCTTATCGGCGATGCTCCAAGTACGGAACAAGACGGTACTGCTGAACAGTGAAAGTTGACGTGTCGGTCACTTGATAATTTGTTGTTCGGAAGTCAGGAAAGTTACCTTTCAAAACTCACGATTCATTCCGGCATTGACTGGTCCACGTCGATACTAAAAACTTCGAGTGGCGTCTTGATTCCCTTGACGGTTACAAAACCTTTTGACTGGGCCGTTGCCCACTTGGGGAGAAGTTCTACGATGGTCTGCGATACGACCACTTCGCCGGGACGGGCAAGGTCACACAACCGTGACGCGATACTCACGGTACTTCCAATCGCGGTGTACTCCATACGCTGTGGCGTCCACTGTGTCCACAACGCTCCCTCACACGCTAGTAAGTCGCTGAGCAGCTCGGGGGCACCACCAACACGCTTTGGCGTCACACCAAGCCCCGGCAAATCGCCCACTTCAAACTTGGCGGCCGCGTTCCGTACAACTAAGAAATGGTCGACGCATTTCTCTCTCGATCAACCATCCAGCCCAAGGGCATTCACACCAAGCCCCGTCGAACAACCACGAGCCCGACGCGAACTAGTGCATTGTCCAGCTTAAACTTTAGGGTTGGTACGCGGGCGTCCCGCCCGCAATCTGTAGTTTTCTGCGGACGGGACGTCCGCGCACCAAAAATTAGCAACCATATCTTTTAAGTTTGACGAACCACTCGTTTCGGTTTGAACTCTCACGACGCAATTAGATCACACACCGACCGTATTTTTCTGCCCTCAATTTTTTTGCCTTCGTTACCTTCTGGCAGAAAACCTTCTGGCAGAAAAATTGAGGGCAAAAATATAAAGTGAATGCGTTCCGAATTGAATCCATGTAGTCAGGGGCCGAGTTTTATTGGCAGAAGTTAAATTAAGACTAGTGCTTTGTCCAGCTTAAACTTTAGGGTTGGTGCGCGGGCGTCTCGCCCGCAATCTCTAGTAAAGTAGGGTGTGTGAAGTAAAGTAGGGTGTGTGAAGTAGTCGTGTCAGAAATAGCCGTCCATTTTTCCAAAGCAAAAAGCGTTAACCACCAAATCGCATTGATAAAGCAACGACCACGCAACACAACATTGGACATCTTCTCTCGCGTTGGAAACGAAGCAAATTCGGGTTGACGTTCTTGGTGGATGACACCTGCGGTTCGGTGCGTTCTGACCTCAGCAAAGTAGGGTGTGTGAAGTGGTCGTGTCAGAATCAATCGTCCATTTTTCCAATGCAAAAAGCGTTACCCACCAAATCGCATTGATATAGCAACGAACACGCAACACACCTTTCGGCATCTTACCCGCTAACTTCGTAAAGGTTCGGCTTTAACGACACCTTTTGGATTTAGGCCAGCAGAATTGAACGAGAAACCGAGTGAACTTGCGGATCGCTCTCTATTGAAGGCCCCGAATTAGTCGTCAGGGAAAACTGAATTTGGACGGTACAAGATTGCAAACGGTATCGAATTCATCAACCAAAGAACAACGACGATTGCCTACGTGCGATTCAACCGAGTTGAGCGAAGACAAAGCATACTTGGTCGGACTATTGCGGCAGCGACCTATACACGCTAACAAGCTTCGGGAGGGCTTTGCGAAAAATCCTTTGGAGCATTTTCCTCGCACTTTTTACAGTCAAGTTGAAAACCAATCATCGCGGCGCGACCTTGCTCTATCGTCACCCACTCGCGATTCATCCAAGGCGGATCATGCCGCAAATGCTGCCCATGCCCACACCCCAAAACCGCCACCCACGAACCTTCGTCATCCTGATGATATCTCACGATCGATTGCATCATAAAACCCCGTCCGTTTCATCCCAGTAAACCAAAATGGCATTGAGTATTTCTACGAGCGAAGAACACTTGTCGTTGAACCTTCACGGCTTGCGCAGTATAGCGAATCGCGACGGTCATCATGGCGTTTAGATTGCCAGAGTCCAACCAAATAGTATTTACTGACTACGTTTTTTGGAATACCTAGTCGAGAACCACAACTGGTTTGAATTCCGGGTACGAGCCACCGTATTCCGGAAAGTTTTTGCATTCATAAGCCGAATCGGCGTCAGTTACAACTCATTACTTTGCTGATGGTATCGTGCCAAATAATTCAAGCTCTTTCTCTCAAACATTAGTTCATGCCGATTTCAAATAAACGTGAGGCTCCTTGATCGGCGTAACTCGAATTCAATCAAACCGTTCGCGTTTGTGCTTGTTCGAAAGCCTAGTCGAAGAGCGTAGAACGAAAACATAGTGGCAGTTTTGATTCGACTTGCGGAAATGAACATGAGAACGACAGTTTGGGATATTTGACCTTTGATACATGGGAATCATATACGGCGAAAAAAATGAAGCGAAGCCCTATGATATGATTTGTTCGCGTATTACTCATCCGAGAATACCGGGCAGCGTAACAATATGTGGAGGTTGAGATTGTGATCATGCAAGCTGGAATTCAACTGGCGGTTGAGGCTATTGATATCCAAGCCGTCATTGATATGGAGACCGGGATAATTGGTTTTACCCAGTCGATTAACGGCAAGATGATCGAATACTCATGGGCGAGTTGTCCTGTTGAATACAGACTGGCGTTTATGAATGCGATACAAGAACTTGTTACCAATCGGTGTCACTTAAATACGTTAATCTCGCGAAAGGGGAAGGACGCCGAAGTGCTTCGAGCAGATTGGAACGAGACGGATCATCAAGGCTGAATGATCGATTACAAATATTGATTTGCTACACCGTACGTTATCGACGAAGAAGAAAATCGACATCAGCACTTTGCTGTCAGTCTTCTATTTGAAGTTGGAACCGATTTAGCCAATTGCGAATCTTGAAATAGTCGCCTTCGAATTCAGGCTGACTCAATTCTGAATCCAGACGCTCGCGGGCAACGTAACCCATCGCCATCAATCGTTCGTATTCCGATTTCGATATTGAACATTCGCTCAGTTGGATTTCGGTAGACCTAATTTTTGACAGTTCATTCAGTTCAATTGCAGTAAATCGGCATTTGTCCAGGTACACGATTTCACATCCAGAGAAAAGAGAACGGATCGCATTATCCGTGAAGTTAATTTTTGCGTAATTCGAAATGTGCAGTTGCTTTGGCGAATTCACCTTGATGGGCTCGGCAAGTTTTAATTCGTCGCGATCACCTTCAAACCGTATTGCAAAAACTGCTGATTCTGAAAATAGCTTGCGCAACAAAGTTGGCTGCAACAAACCTGTCGATAAACTGATGTCTTGAAGGTTCGGGCACCTGTCGATCGTTTCGATTACTTCTTGAGCACGAATATTTGGTACTCGAACAAGCGATAGCCAAAGAAGCTCCTCGTACTGATTTGTCGAGTCCGTGAAAATGTTCTCGATGTTCGTATCGTAAAATTCCATGCGGAAAATACGCTCAGATGTCAGAAGTTCGTTCCACGATTCGTTTGAAAAATCGACATCATGAATTGCTAGAGCCGAGCAATTTCTGAAATCAATACATTTCAAAAGCCAATCCAAACTCGGTCTTCGGGGTTCTGTGAACTTCGCCGACTTCGTATCGCGGGCTCGGCTAATATACGCCAGTCCGGGGCGCATTCTCTCTTCGGGAAATCGCTGATCTCCCTCTGGTTCAACATCATCAGCTTGCAGGCTGAACCTAAAGTCATCGACTTCCTGAAGAAACCATTCCGGATAGTCACCGCGCACGAGTTCCTTGGAAGTGCATTTAAAAACTCCCCATCGTTTTATGCCATTGATCGGAACTCGCCAAGCGAGACAGCGTGGTACAAACTCCCTCGGCGCGACTTCCCACCAGTTCCAGAAGCCGATTGGATTCACTTTTTCATGTCTCTTGCTTGTTCCCACTCGGAACTGTGCCCGATAGTTGGATTTCTGAATCGCGGTGAACGGGAACATGATAACGATTGCCACCCCCGTCACGATAATAAAGAGCGTGCCGATCCGGCCCCGACCGCGCAGAATAATGAAATCGCAAATCAATAACAGCATCAAGTACCAGACGAGCGTCAACCAAATAAGCGGTTCGAAAATCCAGCCGCCTTTAACCCGCGACATGGCCGTCAATGCGATTAGAAAAGAAAAGCAGCACAAAACGAAGTGTTTGATCGCAATTCGAAATCGAGCACTGGCTGGCCGATTTTGTTCGTTTGCTTGCCTCATCGCTTTGTGTTTCCCGTTATGGATTATTGACGATTGCATTGCAGCACAGATCGCTCACTCAGCCACGATTCGAATCTTTATGAAGTCAAACTCTCGACCGCTTTTCTTCTTGATGGCTTCCTCGACGAAGGACCAGTCCATGTATTTTGCATTCGGACTGAGTGCTGCGGTTGGTAACTCAAGTGCCTTCATGATCGCTGGTAGATCGGACTCAACGACCTCACAATCGACTATGGAAGTGCGGAGAGGGTGATCAAGTTGCGTGAGCGCTTTCAGGTCTTCCGGACTTAGGCGGCACCGCCGAATCGCCAGTGAATTACTCGTATTAACCCAAATGCGTATTTCCTCATTCGAGAGATTGAGTGCTAAAAAATTACCTAGGATAAGTTTATCGCAGACGGTCGCTTGTAAACCTTGAGGAAGTGTCAATTCTCTGCCACGACCCGCTAATTCTATTTCGGTTAAGGGCATTTGTCTTTCAGTTAAAACTCTAATGAGTCCATTGGAAAGCAAGTGCGTCGTCAGGCCAAGTCGTCTTAACCGAGGGCAATTTCCAACGATCATCGCCATTTGCGTAGAATCGATCTGTCGAATTCCATCTATCGATAACTGGGTAAGCGCTGGAAAACGAATTCCGGTCTGCAAACCCTCGATCTCACAGTCAATCAAATGCAACGAAACGAGTTGTGATGGATGAAAGATATCTGACCAAGTTTTCTCGTTAATTCGGCAGAATTGCAAATTAAGGCTCTCGCATTCCGACAAGTCCGCAGCTTTTTCTAAACCCGAAACATCGATGATTTGGAAATCCCCGGATTGAGTTTCTAATCCATTCGCATTATTCATCTCGTTTTTTTTTGGTGCGATAGCGAGCGACATGGGCTTAAGATCTGCGCGGGTGCTGGGCCAAATAACCTGTTTTGCAACGGGCTGTTCTTGCCAGGGTATTAATTGCAGATGCGAAATCTCTCGTCGCATCCAATCAGGGTATTTGACAATACTCTCAGGCGTGCACCAGAATTCCCGGAAAGGTCTTTCGCCCGCAGCGGGTATTCTCCAAGCCAGACAAAAGGGAATGGATTCACCTGTCGGAAGTGTCCACCATCCCCAAAAGTTCCTAGCGATTTGGCTATAAGCAAAGTCGGACTTTGGAACATTGCCACCAAACCGGATGTAAGCTCGAGTATTCCCTTTGCGAATCGCCGAGAATGGAAACATGATGATGATGCCGATTAATGTCATCAAGATGAGCAAGGACCGCAATGTATAGCGGCTCCGAAAGACGACTTTGCCCAATGTCAGCCATAGTGCGACGTACCAAACCAGCGACATCCAGATCAGCGGCTCCAGCGCCCAACCACCGTCAACCGTGGACATGCAAAGGACCGAGATGCCACCAGCCACAGCTAACAGCACGGCCTGAGGTGCGAAGAGCGACCACGAATCCGACTTAACCTCTTCCACGGTTTATCATGCTCCTACAGAAAAACTCACTGCATTCGATTTCTGTTTTTTTCCTCGTCAAAGAAGCGGGAGTTTTGTGCCTATGCTAACGCATGCTTACTTCGCTTGCTTGTAATATTGCAAGTGAAATCGACCAACATCAGCCATGTATCCGCCCGTTTTCGTTTCGAGTGACTTTGTAATCCACTCTCGTGCTAATTTGTCATCGCCAATCGCTTCGTAGTAGAGCCCAATGTACAGGTAACCATAGAACCGAGCAGAATCGCCGGTACGCGTACCAGCTTTATATTTCTCGGCGGCCTTTGCGATATCCTCGGGCGTTTTCTTACCGCGAAATAGCTCCAAAACGTCCATCAACGGCGGTCGTGAATCGCCTGCGGAAGGAATAAGCACTGCACGCGCTTTTTCTGGGCCATCGAGTTTCGCAACGCACATGAAATGCCAGACGGAGTTTTCCACGTCGTTCGGATTCACGCGTCGGTGTAACTCAAATTGCTCGCGACCTTCCTGATACTTCTTTGCATAATAAAGCGCGATGCCCCGCTGCCAGTTATGAGCTTCCGATTGTGGATCGAGTTCAATCGATCGATCGAAATCAGCCAGACTTTCATCAAGTTTTCCCGCGCGGAATCGTACACCACCTCGCATCAAGTAAACCGACCAAGACATCGGGTTCGCTTCGACTACTTTGTCCGCTGCGTTCAAAGCCTCGGCCGTCTTTCCTTCACTCAAAAACTTTTCAATTTTCTCCGACCAGCTCGCTTCGCTGTCCTGTGCACTTGCTGGCTGCGAGAAAAAACAATGCGACATAAAGGCCAACAATACTAAAGCATTTAGGCGGCAAAACATTTTTGATTCCTTCATTGATGGCTCTGATCAGGCACGGAGTGCTGCAGGTGATTGGCAACAACTATCCGACACGCTAACTTGACAATTGATACGGACGATATTCTTTGCACGATTAATTTGCTTTCCCAGCGTTTTGAAAATCAAGAACAGCTAGAAGTGAAGATACCAATCCGATGAATCGAACAACTTTAATCCGAAACGTAACGGCCATTCTACCAACTGGGCGACAAGTTACCAACGTGTTGATAGCAGATGGGAGCATTCAAGCGATCGACGCGAGCGACACAACCTCGGCCGATGAAATTGTGGATGGAACAGACCATGTCTTGTTTCCTGGTGTTGTTGATGATCAAGTTCATTTTCGGGAACCCGGACTGACTCACAAAGAAGATTTGACGACTGCTAGCCAAGCATGCTCGGCGGGTGGCGTGACGTCATTTCTGGAAATGCCAAATACAAAACCTGCCGCGACAACACTTGAATTGCTCGAAGAAAAATATCTCCGAGCTTCGCAGGTCAGTTGCGTGAATTTTGGCTTTTACATCGGTGCAAGCTGTACCAACCTGGATGAACTTAAACGCCCAGCAAATATTCCCGGCATAAAGATATTTATCGGGTCCAGCACCGGAGATTTGCTTGTTGATGATCAATCGGCGCTCGAAGCAATTTTTGCAGAGACCAACTACCCTATCTGCGCCCATTGCGAAGATGAAACCACTGTCCGGCAGAATCAAGCGAGGCTTGGTGATTCACTGACCATTCACCACCACTCCCAAATACGCGACGTTCAAGCGGCAGTGATTGCAACGCGGCGTGCACTGGACTTGGCGGTCCGGCACAAACATCGATTTCACGTTTTGCACGTAAGCACAGCAGCCGAGATTCCGCTGCTCGAACCCGCACGACCATGGGTTACTGCCGAAGTTTGCCCGCACCATTTGTTTTTTAATGTCGACGACTACGATCGACTCGGATCGTTGATTCAAATGAATCCGTCCGTCAAGACTAAGTCCGATAATCAGGCACTTTGGAAAGCCTTGAAGAACGGGGAAATTCAAGTGATTGCGACCGATCACGCGCCGCATACGCTTGAGGAAAAATCCAAAGCTTACCCGCAATCGCCCAGCGGCTTACCAGCCGTTGAAAATTCTCTGGCATTGATGCTCGATCAAGCTTATCGCGGACGATGTTCGTGGGAACAGATTGCAAGCTGGATGTGCGATGCACCGGCGCGAGTATGGGGATTGGTTGGCAAAGGTCGTATTGCCGTCGGCTACGATGCCGACCTTGTGTTAGTCGATCCCATGCTGAAAAAAGTAGTTCGCAACGAGGAACAGTTTACCAAGACCAATTGGTCGCCATGGCATGGACAAGAGCTTGCAGGGTGGCCCGTTCAAACCTGGGTGCACGGTCAAACCGTATTTCGAAACGGCAAGATCACTCCGAACCACATTGGGCGTCGCGTCCAGTGCGACCATGCACGTGGCGGCTACTGGTCAACTCCCGATGGTATTGGGATTTAAGCACCCCAGCACAAGTTATTTAGCGTCATCAGCCGTTTTGGCGTTAGCCACGGTTACTTCGAATGACTGTAAACTTATGCATGGGTGCTTAACTGGTACTTTTGCTGCGTTAACTTGGTGAGACGAATTTCAAGAACCAATAATGGCCCGTCAAGAACAGCTCGCAGAATAAGCCTCTTCGTTCTTGCTCCAGCGAACTTAGTCTCCGCATTCTCCGAGCGAGACATCCGCCTTGACTTCATCTGCTTCCTTTACGGATTTCGCGTCGGAGACCGGGACTTTCTCCGCAGTTTGCAGAGTCCGATAAGTTTTCAATAGATCGGCCACTACGGCTAATCGACGAGCGATAGCAGGGCCCGACATATCATCGGACCATCCGCGACTTCGCCGTTTCATCATGTCTGCATTTTCAATCGGATTCGTCATTTAACAACTCGATATCAAGCTTATCTTTGGTACGTTTTGAATCAGATTTCATTGTAATCAAGGCTTCTTTCGACAGCGCTTGTATAGAATGCCCTTCAACAACAAACGTTTCACGGTCAGCCAAAAGCGGATTTGAGTTTGAATCCGCCTCTAATAAATCCAACGTCAAGAAATTTCCATCGACCAATTTATTAATTCGGTACAGGCGATGAACTCTAAGACTATTTTCTGGCAAGCTTACCCAACCCGACACGTCGTCAAAACCGATGCCCGCTGCAATCCTCGCTGCTTGAATCATATCTTCGGCCGCAATGATCATATCGATATCTACGGTCAGTCTGGGGCGACCATGAATTGCAACCGCTAGCCCTCCGCAAACTGCATAATGCAAACCGTTAATTTGAAACGCGTCTGCTAGCTTGTAAAGTTCATGTATGATTTCCATTGATCGTGTTTTTTCTGAAAGCGACTAATTCGAATGGGAAGTTACTAGCTCTGCCAAACACTTTCTTGTCCCGAATATACAGCGAACGAGTGAGTCTATCGACCGATGTTTGAGATTAAAAGTGGAGAATTAATTGACCAATCGTTTTGCTGAGATTTAGGACATTCGCCGATCTCATTCCAATCGCAATGATGGGTTGCGAAAGTGCGGCAGGATTCCGCCTGGGCTCGTTGAAGTTATTTTGCTCATGTATAAATGCACTATCGATTAGTGGCTTTACTACAGCTTTCGGAGTTCTCCGCACATGTCTTTTTCGCTTAAAAATCATACGGCTTTGGTCACGGGTAGCACGACGGGATTAGGCAAAGCGATTGCTTTGCAATTGGGCAAAGCGGGCGCGAAGGTCGCTGTCAACTATTACAACAACAAAGAGCGCGCCGATCGAACGATGAACGAGTTCACGGCTGCTGGAATTCAGACTATTCTTGTGCGCGGGGACGCCTCCCAAGCCGATTCGGTTGACGAAATTTTTAGAACCATTGAAAAGCAGCTTAGCTCCGTTGACATCATTGTCGCCAACGCGACGCCCGATCAGCCGCATCGCCCCATCCAAGAATACGACTGGGACTTTTACCAGTCGATGATTGATTTTTTTGTTAAGAGCCCGTTCCTGCTGGCTCAGCGTGCTTTGCCGAATATGCGTACGAACAAATGGGGCCGATTCATCAACATTACCAGCGAAGTTTTTCACCGCAGCATCCCCAATTTCAGCGCGTACGTTGCCGCCAAAGGTGGCCAAATCGGATGGTCGCGAAGCATGGCCAGCGAATGGGCTCCACTAGGAATCACCGTCAATACCGTCGCTCCAGGTTGGATTCCCGTCGAACGTCATGAGAATGATCCTCAAGAAGAGAAGGACGGATATCGAGCTTTGATTCCCGCCAATCGTTGGGGCACTCCCGAGGATGTCGCTCACGCGGTGCATTATTTGGTCAGCGAAGAAGCTTCGTTCGTAACGGGACAAACCATTTGCGTGAACGGTGGCATGACGCCTTGGTGATTGTAACCGCAAAGATTCTTTAATCACCCTTTATTTTTGTTTGAGTTTGTAGAATTAAGGGTAACGGGTTGAAACCCGTTCTACGATTCGTTAATTACCCTCTATTTTTGTTTCAGCTTGTCACTTCGCATTTGTACGCTTCGCGCTATGTAGTCGCGCATCGTTTCGAGCTTGAATTCTTCGGCAATGGCTTCTACTGTTAGTTCAGGCTGATTTGAAGCTAAGAGAAAAATACCTTCAGGTTGATGCACATCGATGGTCACCTTGGAATCATATTTGGCACGAATTGCGGCGAATTTGTCTTGGTTGAAATCGAGATGAAACACGTCACGATTAACATGAATGTCAGCACTTGCCCAGGGCGGCAACCTCTTCTGGCGAACTTGCAAAGTATCACCGCCTTGTTTTACCAGATACTGTCCGTTCATGTCGATAATCGCGCTCTCAGCTCCATAGGCGACTGCGATACTGAACCCGTAACGCAGTGCCCAATGCTGAAGAAACTGACCGCCCCAATACATCGAAGGCCAAAACACCAGCCTTGCTCGCTGGCGTTCCAACTCGGCTGCAACGTGGTCAAAGTTTGCATCGAAACAAACTGCCGCTCCAACCCGAACGCCATCGCAGTCGGCAACTGGAATTTCAGTACCCGGCGAGATGCCAGCTTCTAACTCTCCGGTAGTTGGATAGTTCTTGCGGTAGACTAAGACTAGCTCTCCTTTGCGGTTCACGATTGGAACGGAGTTGTATACGTTCTGGCCTGACCTTTCGAGAAAGGGCGCTACGATTGCCGAATCGAATTCTCGCGCGATCTTGGCAACCTCAGCAACGTAGGGTTCCAACTCCGGTGCCGAGCGAATACCTTTCTCCATCCCCCCGCCGACACAGGTACAGATTTCGGGATAGCAAATAAAATCGGGCTTTTCTTTTGCGACTTGAGCAGTCATTTCTCGCAAGGACTGAAGATTAACTCCGTCCTTGGCATGATCATGAAAAGGCGGCGTGAAACTGACTGAAGCAACTCGGACGTAACAATTCATTTTCGAATTGCCGGATCGGGGCTCAGCCCCATTCGTCGCGAGTAAACTTTTCCCGCCAATGACTACCGTTCCGGCGACGACTCCACTCGCCAATAAAACTTGCCGACGATGATACATTGTTTACCCTTTTTTTCACGGTGACTCAAAGTCAATCGAAACAACAAACGACGGTTCTAATCAACTCGCTGAATTTCAGCTAGGTAAATTGCAGTAATTGGATTTCCCGCAGCGTCCTTTTCGTGCGACGAGTAATACGAAATCAACGCTCGGTCCTCGGCTAGCTGCACAAAGCCCGGATAAGAGTTATCGCCCCCGCTCGGCAATTCGGCGCATTCTTGCAATCGATTACCAATGAGCCACCATAACGTCGTCTTTGGCCCTCGGTCGAGAGTCGTCTTCCTGCCTCCAACCAAATATTGTTCTCCCCACTTTACGATCAGCGGGCCACCCACGGAAAAATTTAAGTTTTGTCGTGACCAATCCATATATGGCGGGGCAGCGCACAGCAATTGTGCTTCCTTACCAGTACCATGCCGTCCAACAGCCACAACCTCGCCATCGGATTCGAAAAGAAAAGCTGTTTCATCGCCTAGAGTCTCTTGGAAAAGCGCCCGCTTTCGCCAAATCAGACCATCATCGCTTTCCAGCATGACGGATTCGATATTGGGTGGTTCTCCGCGAGGGCCAATTTCGAATCCTGGTTTGCGTCGACCACACAAGTACGCTCGATCACC
The DNA here is from genome assembly GCA_031374825.1 of Pirellulaceae bacterium. Classification (GTDB taxonomy): domain Bacteria; phylum Planctomycetota; class Planctomycetia; order Pirellulales; family Pirellulaceae; genus JANMGV01. The sequence continues at coordinate 99,357 of JANMGV010000188.1, read as the reverse complement.
ATGTGCGGCGGCTCGCCAAACATAATGGCCGAAGGTTCCTTCCATCATGAAAGGGCTATCCCATGAAACTCCGTCGACCGTTTTTACAGCGAATCCTAAGTGATCGTTCAGTTCGTATTCAGATTGCGGAATCGTCTTGTCGCCACTGTACCACGTACCGGTATAGACGAATAACGTGCCGCGAAAGACAAGAAAATGCGGATCGCGAGTGTCGCGCCGAGGCACTTGGAATCGGTGCACCTGCTGCCATTCCTTTCCATCGCGGCTTCGCAGAACGATAATCGAAGCGGACGTGTGAACCATATGCCCATCCGGGCAACTCCGAAAGCACAAATAGATGTGATCGCCAAACCAGCTTAGATCGGTAAACGCGTTGTGATCGCCATTATGAAAAGCACGCCGTACATCGAGTACTTTGACACTGGGCAAATTTTTGGGGGAGTCCTGTTGAGCCCAGACATTCGCTTGAACAGTAAGCAACAGATATGCAAAAAAAGTCTTTAGCCCATCCCATTTAACAAACATTCGATTCGTAGCCTTTGCTTTCAATGAAGCGTTGTTTAACCACTGCCGAGACCGTTCCAAGAAATGCTGTCGCGTTAGGTCAAGATATCCTTAATGACATTGCCGTAAACATCCGTTAGTCGGTAATCGCGTCCGGCATGCCGATAAGTCAATCTGGTGTGATCAAACCCCAACAGATGGAGAATGGTCGCATGAAGGTCGTGAACATGGACAGGGTTTTCAACGGCTCGGTATCCAAACTCGTCGGTTGCTCCATAGGTCGTGCCACCGCGAATTCCCCCACCCGCTAGCCAAACGGTAAAGCCCCAGTGATTGTGATCTCGACCGCCACCCGGTTGACCATTCACCAATTCAACGGCGGGCGTTCGACCGAATTCTCCACCGCAAATCACAAGCGTCTCGTCGAATAACCCCCGCTGCTTGAGATCGGTTAGTAATGCCGCAATTGGTCCGTCGCATTCACCGGCAAGTTTCTTGTGCTCCGTTGCGATATTATTGTGACTATCCCAAGGCTGAACGTCGCCGTGAAACAACTGCACATAACGCACGCCGCGTTCGATTAGCCGACGGGCAAGCAACAATTGACGGCCATGCAGCTCTGTGCCATATGCATCGTGAATGTATTTTGGCTCTTGAGACAAATCGAATGCATCGGTCGCTTCCATCTGCATCCGATAAGCCAGCTCAAAAGCTTGAATACGTGTTTCCAGTTCTGGTTCGTCAGTACGGGATTGTTGGTGTTCGCGATTGAACTGTTGAAGTAGATCGATTTGCCGACGTTGGTCCGCGCGAGATACGACGCTGTTCCTAATATTTTCGATCAACTCATCTACTTTCGTTTTGCGCGAATCCAGATGAGTACCTTGATAGATCCCGGGCAAAAAAGCGGCACGCCAGTTTGAGACATCTGCGACTGGTAATCCAGGGCACATGGCAATGTATCCCGGTAAGTTCGCATTCTCAGTTCCCAATCCATAATTCACCCAGGCGCCTAGACTTGGGCGCGATAATCGTTCATCACCACAATTCATCAGCCGCATCGATTGCTCATGGTTAGGTGTATTGGCGTGCATGGATCGAATAAAACAAATGTCATCAACGTGCTGCGCCGTCTTGGCGAAAATCTCGCTGACCGGCAAGCCGCTCTGCCCGTATCGATGGAACTTGAAAGGCGAAGCTAAAGCCGCTCCCGTTTGCCGTTCGGTTGTCAATTTGTTATCGACGGGCAGAGGCTGACCGTTGTATTTGGCCAACATGGGCTTGGGGTCAAACGTGTCAACTTGCGAAGGACCACCATTCAAGTAGATGTGAATGACATGTTTGATTTTGGCGGGAAAATGAGGCGATTTCGAAGTTAACGGATTGTGGTTATCTGTATCTGCGACTGCATTCGATTCGTCGCTTAACAATCCAAACAACCCCAACATCCCCAAGCCCGTTCCCATGCTCGTCAACAGTTGACGCCGTGAAAGCGAGCATGACCGAGCTTGGTCGATCGCATCTTGTTGTAGTCGAACCATGAACGATCTCCTTAATCCACATACATCAATTCGTTGGAGCACAGCAAGATTTGTGCAAGCTGTTCCCAACGCGTTAAAGTCGTATCAGGCTGGTTTTGGGAATTTAAAAATGTTAAGCAAGCAGATTTTTCCGATTCAGATACATTCCGTTGCAACACAATTTCGAACAAAACCGAAATGCGTGCCGATGCGTCCGTCAAATCGGATACTTCGGATCGAGCGAGCAACGATTTCGCTTGCTCGATCACAAACGGAGAATTTAGTGCGAATAGCGTCTGCTGAGGCACCATCGTACGCGAACGACGTTCAACCGACTGATCGGGCGAAGCGAAGTCAAACGCGCGAAACATTCCAGGTAAACTTTGCCGATCGACCAATCCGTAGATCGTGCGCAACCGGTTTTGAGGATCGCTGATATCCGTAGGCTTGCCGCCATCCCGATTCTCAAGTCGACCGGAAACGACAAGCAACGTATCGCGCATCGATTCCATGGTCAAACGCTGCCGATGGGGAAACATCGCGTCGATCGCAACTTCATTAGCGTCGTGCATCGTCGATTGCTGCCAAGCTGCAGACTGGAGAATCAGACGTTGCAATTGCTTGACAGACCACCCGTTCTTGATGAACTGAGACGCAAGGTGATCGAGCAGCGCGATGTCGGCGGGTTGATTACTGCGGTTCCCAAAATCGCTTGGCGTCGACACCAGTGGTTCGCCAAAGTGATGCATCCAAACGCGATTAACGAAAACTCGCGCCGTAAGCGGGTTTTGTGAGTTTGCAATTGCGTGAGCCAATTCCAGCCGCCCGCTGCCGGAATCAAACGGTTTACGATCCGAACCAGCAATAATTTCTAAGAATTGTCGCGGAACGTGACGACCAAGTTGCGAAGGATTGCCGCGGACAAAAATACGCGGCTCGAATGCGCTCTCGGCATCGCAAAGAGACATCGCTCGCGGCGCAGCATGAGGTGACTTGACCGCCATACGATCCATTTCCTGTTGCTTGCCACCATACTCATCTTTCTGAGCACGGGACATGTATTGACGCGTATGGCTTTTTGGAAAGTACAATGGACTGTCACGACCTACGATGACATCGAGCAACTGCTGTTGATGTTCATCAAGAATGACCGGTGAGGCGGTGCCACTTGCCGTCGAAGCGTTTTTGAATTGCTCGTAGAATCGCACGAATACGGCAGCGTATAATCGTGCAAAATCCGTTCGTGTTAAAAAATCGGACTGAACTAAGGCTTCGCGAATCACTGGATTGATTTGCGTCGAATGCGTGCCAGCAGGAGAATTTTTCCAGCGATCTTTTAATTCGGCGATCCGGGGTGCATCTAGCGATAGATTCCGGTCTTCTCCGTAGAAGACTTGATACCAAGGACCAAATACAGGATCGTCCGCCATGTGCGGCTGATCGAGAAAGAGCCTCCAACGAGCGATAATCTGCGGTCGCAAATCGTCGGGGGCAAGCGACAGGAAGAAAATGGCAGATTCCAACGGGTCAGGCTTGGTGGTTGCGACGTGGACGAGATAGTCACCAACTCTCTGACGGGCCGTTTCGGTCAACAATGCAAATTGATCTTCGCGCAGTTTGTACACTTCGTCGCGTTTAACGGCATACTGTTTTTCAAATTCCGTCGCTTCGGGCGACGACTCGATTGCGATTTTTGGCAATTCGAAGGGAGCTTCGCTGCTCGCAAAAACACCGTACATCGAATAGTAATCGGCAGTAGAAATGGGATCGTATTTGTGATCGTGGCAACGCGAACAAGCGACTGTTAATCCCAAGAAGCCTCGCGATACCGTGTCGATCTGATCATCGATGACATCATGGATGTTGTTATCAAACATCCGCCCCAGCGTTAAAAAACCCATTCCTGCCAATCGCCAAGGTTCGACTTTAGGCTCGACGAGATCCGCAGCGATTTGGTCGCAAACAAACTGATCGAATGGAATGTCTTCGTTAAATGCCCGCACGACGTAATCGCGATAAGTGTATGCAAATGGTCGAATTCGGTCATCGCCATACATCAAGACACCGTCTTTCGTGTCGGCAAAGCGGGCGACGTCCAGCCAATGTCGGCCCCAGTGTTCTCCGTAGCGAGGTGAGGCCAGCAATCGCTCAATCACTTTCTGGAAAGCGTCGCTTGTGGACAGCGGGTCGTTTACAAAATCGCTTACGTCCTCCCAAGTCGGTGGCAGCCCGATCAAATCGAAATATGCTCTTCGCAGTAGTGTGCGTCGATCGGCTTGTTCATAAGGCTCGCGACCTGCGGCCTGTATTTTGGAAAGCACGAAATGGTCAAGCGACGTTTGGCACCAAGTTGAATTCGTAGTATCTGGGATGGGTGGATCCGTTATCGTCTGGAACGACCAATGCTGGCGATCTTGGTCGGTTATCTTGAATTCGCCTTTAGCTTTTCGAATCCCTCCGCTGCTTTCTGGCCAAGGCATTCCCATCTCGACCCATTTGCTAATCGCGTCAATTTCTGCGGGAGAAAGTCGACCATCCGGCGGCATTTTGAGCTTGCCGCGTTGCTGAACCGCCTCGATCAGCAAACTCGTCTCGGGCGATCTTTCAACTGCCACCGGTCCCGAATCGCCGCCTCGCAAAAAATTGGACTTTGACGTCAATCGAAGCCCGGACTCAGGATTCTCATCGCCGTGACATTCAATGCACTTATCCAAGAAAATAGGACGCACGTTTCGCTCAAAAAAATCGTGTTCATCGTCCGTTCCCCAAACGTCTGAGCAGTCCCAAAGCAGGAATACAAGCACGTAACCGAAAAAGCTCAAGCAAGCAACATTGGTACAAGATAGCGAAGTCCATACATAATCGAACACGTTTGGATTCGTCACAGAGCGCACGACATCGCGCATGAAATGAACACTCCAATTCGAATCTAAAGGTGGGAAGTACTGGCTGGACTGCCCGATCCAAGATTTGAACAATCGGAGTTTATCGGGCAAGGATTTTAGCGTACCGTAATTTACACGTAGCGTCAATTTTCGACATACAGCTTGGATTTGCCTGAGGACTGTTCTGAAAATAAGTAAATTGTCAAGCGTGACGATATCGCTCCGGCTCGAATCGATTCAGTCAGGGGCCGAGTATCGGCAGAAAGCAGAGCAAAACTAGTTTTGTCGCTACTCTCATGATCCGTTTAGGTTACACACCGTCCGTATTTTTTTGCCTTTAATCTTTTTGCCCTTAGTAATTGGTGGCAGAAAAATTGAGGGCAAAAAAATAAAGCGAGTGCATTTCGGCTCGAATCGATTCAGTCAGGGTGGAGTATCGGCAAAAAGCAGAGCAAAACTAGTTTTGTCGCAACTCTCATGATAGGTTTAGGCCACACACCGTCCGTAATTTTCTTTGCCCTTAATCTTTTTGCCCTTAGTAATTGGTGGCAGAAAAATGAAGTCAAAGCGGAGAAATTGCGTGACAAAAGCGGTTAGTGTGGATTCGCTTGCAGACGCGGCGAGTTCATCATTGCGCGCGGTTCTCGACAGCGATCGATTAAACGGGTTATCGAAATTTTTGGCTGGCTTCGACGGCCATGACGTCACATCGTTCGTTTTCGGGGTGACCGGTATGACCACGGACGTGATGAAAATTGATGGTGTGTTGCGCCATGGCTTCGTCAAGCGCCTGCCACAGTTCGACGTTTTTCACTTCCTCTAGTTTGCGACCATCACGTCTTTTCCAACCATTTTTCTTCCAGCCGGCCATCCAAGACTGCATGCCTTGAAGGACGTAGTTGCTGTCGGCATGCAGTTCGACTTGGCAAGGTCTTGTTAGAGCACGCAAGCCTTGGATTACTGCCATCAGTTCCATACGGTTGTTGGTACTGTCCGCTTCGCCTCCAGAACCTTCGCGTTCTTGCCGAGTCGGCCCATCGCGGAGAATGTAGGCCCAACCACCTGGTCCTGGATTTCTACTGCAAGCTCCATCAGTATAGAGTTCGACAAGTCGCAGTTTTTTGGATTCTTCCGTCATAAATTACAGTACTGTGGCAACAATCCAAAATGATAAAATGGGAGTCAATCGGCTAAATTCACGTTACTGACCGACGTATCGGCGCGAAGTGCGAGTTCGGGATGCGATCCAAAATGAATCGGCAGCAGGACTCGAAAAGTACTTCCTTTTCCAAGCTCACTACAAACGTTGACATCACCTTCGAGAAGTTTACAAAGTTCACGGACAATCGATAGCCCCAGTCCTGTACCGGAAAATTCGCGAGTCATTCCATCGCCATCAGTCGTTGTTGAGCTTTGACGGAATTTTTCAAAAATTATTTCAAAATCGGTTTCGGCAATACCAACCCCGGTGTCTGCAACCGAGATGAAAAACCGATTGCCAACGTCGCCGTAATTGACGGTGATCAATCCACCCTCGGGCGTAAATTTAATGGCATTGGACAGCAGGTTTGTGAGGATTTGTTGTATTTTGGTTTGATCTTGATACACCAGTAGTTCGGCGGTCGACGTTTCAACTTGCAAATCAATGTTTTTGTCATCGGCTAGCTTCCGAACAACTTCGCACTGCCCTTGGATCAGAGAAGCAACATCGAAATGCGAAGGATGAACTTCCATTTTGCCCGCCTCGACTTTGGCAAGGTCCAGAATATCGTTAATCATTTCAAGCAACAAACGACCGCTCTTTTGAATATTTCCGGCATATCGACGCTGTTTGTCGCTCAGCGAATCGATGCCTTGAAGAACTTCGCTGAATCCGAGAATACTATTGAGCGGCGTGCGCAGTTCGTGGCTCATACTCGCCAAGAACTCGCTCTTAAGCCGATTGGCTTCATACAATTTCAAATTTGCTTGGGCAAGCTGATCGACGCGTTCGTCCAGTTGTCGATTCAGAATATGCAGAGCCGTTTGCGAATCGGTGATGTGACGCAACATTCGATTAAAAGCTTCCGACAGTTCATTGAATTCGTCACCTGTGTCGATCACTGCTCGCCGGTCCATTTGTCCACGACTGATTTCGTCGCTAACATCGCGTAAGTGGCTGAGAGGATTGATAACGAGTCGCTTTAGAATCCAATGCAGAACAAAAAGTGTTATCCCAAGCGTCGCTAATCCAATTGCGATCAACATCGAAAAGGTCCAGATCGTCCACACACGCGTTTTGTCATACGGCATTTTAACCCGCACGACCCGAAACGGAGAGTTGTACGCGAACTGACCCCGACTCAACGAATTCACCGTGCTGGTGCCGGGTTTCGCAACGTGGCAGTCCAAGCACCATGGGCGAAATGAAATAGGATGGTAATAGTAGTAGAATCCGTCAAAGGGACCGGCTTCTTCAAAAATGACATTTTTCCTATTGGGGTCCCCCATCTCAAACGCCAAGTCGTCGCGGTTCTCAGGATTGGATTTGTTGTTAATCGCATTGGACTGTTCGATTTCAAGCAACCGAGAGCGATATGCTTTTTCAATACGCTCTAACAAATCTTTTTCGCCTGGAGTGGACGCATCGATAGCGTTCAGATCTTCAAATTCTCCGTCCGTGTTCAATCGCATGAAGTCGGATTTGAAGGGCGAGGACAAGAATTCAGACCGCAAAATTAGTAAGTTCTTTTGCTTGATTTCACTGATCTCAATGTCTGAATTACTTCCTCCGGGAAACGTAGCAGTCGCTTTGGAGCGAATATGTTGCCATCCCACGACGGACGTCGCATAATCTTTTGCCGCCTGACGTGTCGTCTCCATCACCAATCTCTTGGCAACTTCCTGAACGGCGTACGACGCAAGGCACAACGATATAAATAAAGCTGTACCAATGAGGATCAAGGATTTGAGTTCTAGACTCCATCCTCGAAGAAACCAATTCAATGGCCCTTTCGCCATGCCGATGCGGCTCCTGATTTCAATCTCGATTTTTCAAAGTGAGCGCCATACAGACCGAATCTTTATCAAAGTGCGCTATACCAAATATCCTATATGGCAATGTTTCCCAAATCGACAAGGTTTAGGTAGCCCAAACAAGCCGACAAATCTAGCAACGCGATTCGTCATACCACGATTCGTAACTAACAAGTCTAGGCATATTTGAACTGCCAAGCTGGGAATCACCCCATCCTTTCGCCAAACGTACTATTTTTTTAACGAAACAGCGGCATAATCTGTTCAGACAGCTCAGATTGCTTGCGATCAGGTCTCGTCCGATTTACCATTAGAATCTGTTCGTTGAATTACACCCCACATGTTTTGAGAGTTTTCGGGAGATTGGTCAATGTCAAAGCCCTTTCCATACTGGCTACGCCTGCCTATCGTTGCGAGCTTGGCGGTATTGCTCACCTTTAATCCGGCCTTCGCAGGTCGAATTCTAAGTTGTAAGGCAAGGAAAGCTTGCCAACCAGTTACCTGTTGCCCAGTTACTGTGGATCCCTGTTGTACTGTTGTCCACGATCCATGTGCACAGCCAACGTCCGATTGTGGTTGCATGCCGTCCAGCGAAGCGAGTGCAACCGGCGTGGTTGTAACTCCCGATAGCTCCGCCAGCACTCCAAATACAACTGCTCCCGTTGATCAGCCCAATTCCGCTCAAGGCTCCGGAACCGCAGCAGGTGGTGGTAAAGCATCACAACCCGCCGAGGTTCCCAAGGTTTCCGATCCTGCTCCCATGCCTGTAAAACCGCCTGTCGAACAACCAGCTCCAATGCCGGTAGAGCCAATGCCCGCAGACCTCGATGGCGACAAGCCTGCAGATATCGCACCAGCCGACCCAATGCCTGCAGACCCAATGCCTGCAGATGACTTGTTTGGCGATGGCGACAAACCTGCGGATCCCGCACCAGCCGACCCAATGCCTGCCGACCCAATGCCTGCAGATGACCTGTTTGGCGATGACGACAAACCTGCGGATCCCGCACCGGCCGATCCAATGCCTGCGGACCCGATGCCTGCGGACCCGATGCCTGCAGACGACTTGTTTGGCGATGGCGACAAGCCTGCCGACCCTGCACCCGCTGATCCAATGCCAGCAGATCCAATGCCTGTAGATGACTTGTTTGGCGATGGCGACAAGCCTGCAGATCCCGCACCGGCCGATCCGATGCCAGTAGACCCGATGCCAGCAGACAATGATCCGTTCGGTGAACCAGCAGTTCCAGCTGGAAACGCAGCTCCAGAAGAAAACGCTGCTCCAGCAGATAATGCAGCGCCACCGGCAGACGATCTTTTTGGTGATGCTGATAAACCCGCTGATAAACCTGCTGATGCTCCAGCCGACGACCTATTTGGCGACCCAGCTCCGGCAGATACCGAAAAACCTGCTGATGCCGACAAAGCCGATGACGTTGATGATCTGTTTGGCGATCCAAAGGAAGGCGATGGCGACAAGAAGCCTGTTTCCTTCGAACAAGATGTTCCAAAAGTGAACTTCGCCGAAAATAACAATTTCCGCGGTGCCGAGTTTCGCCAATGGCGTGACAACACCGGCCTGTTTGATGTCAAAGGACAATTGACATTGATATATCCTGACAAAGTCCGATTGCTTAAGGACAATGGAAAATACACAACTGTACCGTTAGATCGACTCAGTCTGGCTGACCGTCAATACGTTCAGTGGGTTGCACTCAGCCTAAGCACTTCGACCGATTTCAAATTTGTGAACGCTAAGAACTAGGAAGCGATTAAACGGCAAGTCCCTGAACCTTGCTCTTAATCACTCCCACTCTCCCGAACGGCCTGCGAAATTTTCGCAGGCCGTTTTTTCGTTTATATTTCTACGGGATTTTATTTTCCGACCAATCGTTCCTCTAATTCTCATCCGATTAGCTCGCGGAGTTCGCTTAACTCCCAGAATCCTTTATCTCCACGTGCTTCGATCCCGGTTCTCAGCTCAAACATCACGAAACAAAAGACCGACTCGATCAACAACTACCTAAAAACGATCAGCCCCGACAAGCGAGCTACGCTCGTAAAGCTTCGTGAAATCATTAACACGGCAGCACCATAAGCAGAAGAGTGGTTCAGTTACCAAAAATCAAATATCAGCTTTTCGGCTTAACAGGCTGCTGGTAGGTTTTGGAGCATCGAGCAAACACTGCGCGCATTACTTGATAAGCAGTCAAACTTTTAAGTATTTGGTGAAGAAGCCTAAAGACTCGCTGGAATCTTGCATCACATACTGGGGGTATCGTTCGGATGATTTCAAACGAATATTGTGCTACACCGCCGAAAAGCGCAATCCGTTACTCGCGGGACTGCATTCTCGAGTTACCCGCAGTGCTGTATATCGCTTGGTAGGTTTGGGTTGATGCCGATTAGGGGTTTTTGGGGTTGGTAGAATTGGCCTCGGTGGGAGAGTTCGGCGTAGAGGTGGTCGATTTGCATTCGGCAGTTGGCTTCGTGGGCCAAGATATACTTGGCGAGACTCCGTTCAACGATGTACCCGGTCGTGCAAAAGGGCGTTTCTCGAATGCGAAGAAAACTGCCTTGGCGTTCCACCACCTCCAACTTTTCGTTGAGTCCCAAGTCCCTCTGCAAATGAATGTAATGAAAGAGCTTGGGCAATTGCGATTCAATTTCGATTAAACCGTAGTCGGGGTTGGGTTCGAAACAAAAATCGTCTTCCAGGACGCACGCATACGGCAAACCATAATCGACGACTCGCTGCAATATGCGAAGACGACCAAGGTAACACCATGGATGACTCAACTAATTGAAAGTGATTAAGAAAATCGACAACGATGCGGACAACGAGCAAGTAAAGCTTTGGAAGAAATTGCGTTTCCAAACTCTCGTGTTTTTAGACTGACGTTTGCCAGGTTTGACCTAAGTCTAGTCACAACCAAAACTATTTGGCTAACGTTCGGGCGATTCGAAACGACAAATAAACCCGATTATCTATCGCACGATGATCGTCGCGATGGCCTGCGCGGGCATCCAAAGGTTGATACATTACGGCACCGCCACGGGTCGCGATTGGGTCCCCTGCATCTACAACCAAATAATTGATTGCCGGATCTCGTTCTATTTCCGCTGAAGGCCACGGGTAGGAATCCGCACGATTTTGACACCATTCCATTGCGTTTCCCAAGGTATCGAACAGACCGTAGTCGTTCGGAAGCAGCGAACCAATGGGACGATTGCGGTATCCCGAATTTTGGGCTGTATATGCGTAGTGATCTAGCAACTCTGGCGCGAATCCAAAATACCTGCCCGACACATATCCACCTCGAGCGGCGAACTCCCATTCCGCTTCGGTTGGCAGCCGATAACCGGTGCGTAGCAAATAGTCACTTGGTAAGGTCATGCCCGGTTTGATATCTGCCTCGATTGGAAAGCACATTTGGGACTCGGGCATCCCTTCTAACTCGCTCAACCATCGACAATACTTGGCTGCATCGAACCAATTGATCGCGATCATCGGGCAATCGGTTGTTGGGCTATAGTCCTCGGGGTAGGTCACAGATTTGCGATATCTCAAATACTCTTTGACAGAGGTTTCGTGGGTAGCAATTGCAAAGCGTTCCGTGATGCGTACCGGAAATCGGACTTCCTGACCACCATCGCGTCCTGGCTCGTTTCCAGGCGAACCCATCCATTGAAATCCTTTCGGCTCAAGGATAATCATTCGCTGATTCTCAACCGTAATCAATTCGTTTGTTAGTGGCTTATCAAAGTTAACCTGCATTCCCCATGATTTGCCAAGTGCCATCACAGCGGACTTTAGTCCCGCATCTTGCACGCTCGACGATAAAAAACCCCACTTGGAACTTAGCGCGATGCGCACTTGCTCTGTTAGCTGGCTTGGTCGATAGAGTGCGAGTGCAAACGCGGCCGCGCGACGCATGACCACATCTTCGGCTTCGCAGAGTTGCTCGACTAACCAAGTTGGCGAAACGCCGTACCGACTGAAGCCATCGATTACCGATGATCGCAAGTCTGCGTCACTCGTATTCGACATTGCCGCGATGACTTCATGCGATTTGCCTAGTTCGTGCAATGCGATAGCTAATCGAGTTTGCGTGCGAACGAGTTCGGTCCGCTTTGCAAAATTGGTTTGCGGTCGGTACCACACGGAACTGAATAACGTCGTTTCGTCAGTACCAAATCGCGTGGCATGAATACCGAACGGTCGATAGCCTTGCGATTGCAAGTTTTGGCAGTTGCTGCGATGGTCTTCGAGGGACTGGTATTCGAGCCACTTGGTATCGATTGGCAAGCCGCTCCACCACAACACGGTCAAGCCTCGTTGGGAATCATGTGGCGGGCGAGTTCCCATAATGCCTTGCATGAGATTCGCATCGTGAGTCCATTCGCGTGTTTTGTCAAACGATTCGACGGGCTGGTTCCATTGGTCGTGGAATCGATACCCTTCTTTCAAACGCCATCGAATTGACGAAAATCCTTCGACCCCGTTTCCGTCCATCGTCAAGATATTCGCCCGCGGAATGAAACCGCGATCCGACAAACTTTTCCATCCTTTCACTTCGTGTTCGTGCGGGGGGACTTCTACATACATCCCGCTTTCTTCGACAATGGGTAATGGTGGCGTGGTGGTCCACACGCAAGCGTAGGAGTTCGTTTCGTATTGGTCTGCCGAGTATGCACAAAACTGGTCTGCAAAATAATTTTGTTTTGCGTATTCAGCCTGCAACTGACGAAGTTCCTCTGCGTGAACGTTGACTGCGAAAACCGATTTGCGGCCGTCGCGTTTCCATACCGCCATGAACTGAACGCCGGCGCTTGTTGGATAAGGCGTGATCGCAGCAATTCGATAGCCGTGGGGAAGTAATTGATCAACAAGCGGCTGGAACGCATCGGCTTGGAGGCGTTGAACAAGTACAAATGTATCGTCCATCATCCCTCCCGCTGCCTGAATTGTTGCCCTCAGATCAGCATCGTCAGCTTGTCCGGAATCGGACGATAATTTTGCAGCAGCAGGTTCCATCCACCAATCGATTCCATCTGCGTCAGGAAGCCAATAATCTGGCGGAGAAAGCGGAGCTTGGGTTTTTCGCATGGCGGACTCCAATGCACTGATTCCCGCATCGTTTCGAAGGGCTTCGACCAAGACGCGATAACCTTCTGGACTTGATTTAGAGGCAAGTTCCGCGACGAGCTCAGGTTCTTTTGCACCAAAGCTTGCGATCAAGTTCGCGCAATTAAGCACTTTACTGCCCGGTTCAGCTAAGTAATCCACAAACGACTTGGCCAGCGAAGGAACGAGTTGCCGGCCGATCGGCTCAAAGCCCTCTATCCATTCGCTTACCAACAGCGGATTCTCATTCGCAAGCAAACTTATCAGGCGTTGTGGCTCATCAAGAATGAACTGTTGCGAATGAGATTGTTGCGCTAACAGGCATGCGATCCGCAGTTGCTGAGGCTCGCTACCCTTTTCGGATTTCCAGAGCGACTCGATAGTGGGCAGGTCGACCAATTCCGGAAATAGTGCAGATTTGCTGATCAAGACAACATCGCGAGTTGGTGCTTTTTGAAGAAAGCTCAGCAACGCCTTTTTCGCCGATTCGTCGGTACGTGCAAGAACCAATGCAGCTCGCACAATCTTTGATTCGGGTAAGCTCGTTTCGGCAAACTTTTGGCGGAGATCATCCAGCAAGTCAGGCGCATCGCTGCGAAACTCATTCGCTTGCTCAAGCGCATCCGGCAAAGTCGCAACGAGCAATCGATCCACTTTGGCCTGCGCTATCTGCAGTTGTTGTTGCCTCGCTACAAGTTTCCATCCGATCGCGCTAACCGCGAAGACAGCAAGCACGGCGAAAGCGAATTTCGCAACCGATCTCAGATGATGATTGCTCGCGGCCTGCATCATTCGCTTTTGCGACTCGTTCCAACTTGTGGGAGGAATGCGGTAACGAATCGTCAGGAATTCCGTAAGATTGGGAAGCGAATAAATTCCTGGCCGTGCTCGATACAGATCGGTAAACTCCTCCAGTCGTACCTGAGCCTGCCCCGATCGCGTCTCCAACTGGCGTAGCTCCAGCCAACGGCGCAATGGAGCGATCAGGAAATCGTGCGTCAACTGATAACCGATATCCGACGATGAACTGGACGAAGCGGACATGCTAGATTTGGAAAAACTGTCGTGATCAGATCGATCCGTTGGCGTGATCAAATGCAACTCAGAATCGAGGATACGCAGTAGCTCGCGAAAGGACGCTCCATCTGAATACGCAGCAGCTTCGCGGAGCACGCTCTCGCTGCGAACGGCTCCTTTGATCTTTGCTCCCGGCTCGGGCAGCAGGCAACGAAGCACCCGCTGCGCTCCTTCGACATGACTTTTAAATCGACGCGGCGAGGTCTCCAGATCGAAAGTGTTTGCGAGGAACGCGACACCAAGGCCTGCCCCCGAGTCTTTACTTAGAATGGAGCTATCATCCCAATCCCGATGACGCATCATCTCTGCCAGCAAAGCCAATTGAACGCAGATGACACGATCGTCCACCGCTAGGTATTCGATTGCAGCGTCGAGAAACTTGTTTCCGCGTGCCGAGATTTTCTCTTCGTCTTCGGCCAGCTTGCCAAAGGACGCACCAAACATCGCCAATACATGCCGCGCGTGTTTTGTATCGAACAAGTCCACCGACGATGCATTATGGTTTTCGGAAATGGTCAAGTCCAGCGCGCGCATTAAGCGCGTGATACTCATCCAAAAGTCATCGCGCACCATCAACAAGCACTGCAATTGAGCACCATCGCACTGCCTGAGTGCTTGAGTCAAACCGGATTGTTCGAGCGTCGACGCATGGCTGAACAACCATTGCTCGAATTGGTCAACAAAGATCACGACTTTCTTTCGAGAATGACGACGTAGCCAAGCAAAGACACGAGGTAAATCCTGTTCGACATCACCATGGGCTCTGTTGTCGAAGATCGTCTTTGGAATTTCAATCAACGACGATATAGCCTGCAGTATTGCCTTTTCGGTATCATTCGCGGTTGCCTCGACGTAGACCGGAATGATGTCGCTGCCGAGTCTGGGAAGCAAACCCGCACGCACCAAAGATGTCTTCCCGCAGCCGCTTGGCCCGTACATGACGCCAACGCTAAATGTTTCTTCGCTACGATTGCTTTCTAATTTCGCTTTCCAAAAACGAATCGATTCGGGCATTCCGAAACGGTCGTACGGCCCTGGCAGCAACCGCATGAAAAAGTCTGCATCACGAGACTCGAAAGGACGTAGGCCTTTAGGTACGACCGGGGTCGGCTGACCTCCTGAACTAATACCTGAAGACTGTCCAGCGGAATCCGTTTGCCCGCTTTTAGCAGCAACCGTTTGAGCGAGTTCCATGTCGATGTTCGTTTGTGACGGTCGCTGCGTGCTGCGAGATGGCTGCGATACTTTATTGAGCTTCGATTTTACAAACTCTGCAAGGTCGGACTCCATTTCGACAATGCGTTGATAGCGTTCCGCTGTTGGTTTTGCCAAAGCGCGAAGACAAATACGGGCGAGCTCCTTAGGAATATTGGGATCATGACGGCAAGGATGCTCAGGCTCATTCGACACGATTGCATGAAACAAATCACGTTTATTTTCGCCGTGAAACGGTAAGACCCCACACAACAACTTGTAAAGCACAATGCCTAGAGAAAAAATGTCGGACCGACCGTCGACGCGATGTCCCTCGCCGCGAGCTTGCTCTGGACTCATGTACGCTGGAGTGCCCACGTATTCTGGTCCGCTGTCCACGTCGACTTCTCGCAGTGCGAGTCCAAAATCGGAAACGTAGGGTCTGCCGTGAAGGTCGACCAAAATATTGCCCGGTTTGACGTCACGGTGGACTACGCCATGCCCGTGCGCATAGCCTAACGCACTGGCGGTCTTTGCGATCATTACAGCGATCTGAGCAAAGTTTGGTCGATTCGTTTCGGCCCATCCATCCAGTGTCGAGCCATCGATCAACTTGGTAACAATGTAAAATGAAACGTCAGTCGATCGTGAGGCTTGGTAGACGGGTAGGATGTTGGGATGATCCAAACTTGCAATGGCACGGGCTTCGTGCAGATACGATTCGACACCTTCCGCCGAAGTCGCATAACGATGAGGAATCTTGAGTGCAACGTCGCGTTGGAGCATCGTATCAAAAGCGAGATAGACTGCTCCGAAACCACCTTCGCCCAACTTGGCACGGATTTCAAACTCCTCGATCGACTTGGGGACACGCGCATCACCGGCAAATTTCTCGGGACCGGAAGTGCGTGAAAATCGGGGATCTTCCTGTGCGGGCTCCTTTGCTGGAACATCCTGTTGATCAAGTGACTCCAAACTCAAATCGAATCCAGCTCGGTCTGCTCGCTTCCGGAATTCATCTTTCGCGCATTGTTGGGCCCGAACTATTCCAATGAAAGCTTGGCAACTGGAACATTGTTGGACGTGTTCGTTGATTTCTGCCCACTTTGACTCGGGAAGGGAATCAGCGACGAATCCGAGCAACACGTGCTGCGGAGGGCAGGGGAGAGGATTTGTCATACGAAACCAACTTGATCCGCCAGCCAACTTCTCTAAGAACGCCAAATGCAAAAGGATTACTCTAACACATCCACATTCTGACAATTTAGACTTGGTTGCTTTCCCTAATGCAACATTGCTTGACTAACCCACAACCAGCCATCAAATTGCAGTTTCCCAGAGCGGCTAATCGGATACAAAGGGTTGTAAAAAGTGATCTATTGGACAAGGAACGACGGGGCGGAACATTTTTCCACGAGAAAAATTCTTCGAATAGGGGGCTGATTGACAATATCGGACCGACTGCCACCCATAAATTTTGTCGATCTGCCAAAATCTAGGGCAAGATTTTTTCCAAAAAGGCTAGAAAGTATGCATCGATAGTAAGTGTTTCGATCAAACGTTTTTTGATACACTTACCAAGTGTCAACGGACACGGGCATCGACAAATGGACGCCATTTTTAGGCAAGGAATGACTTATGGCTTCGCGAAATTCAAGATCGGCACAGGCACGGAGAGCAAATCTCGCGAAGAACAAGAACCGGCGTCAGGATCCACAATCACCCAAAAACACCAATCTCCAATCCCTGCATGACTCGCTCGGAATCAAGCCGCGAGTAGGACATGGCGAACTTGACGAAGACGCCGCCATTTTCAACAAGGATTATCTGCTTAAGTTACCGGACGAACGTCGAGTCGAAGCCACGACGGTTATGGAAGCTCTCGAGTTAACCAGTCGCGGCAAGTTCCTCGAGTCGATGGAGAAGCTAAAAGACATTTCGAGAAGCAGTGTGTTCGCTGACTGGCGATTATTCGTTCGGGGGCTGCATGCATTTTATTCGAGCGATTTCGAAGCGGCTCGCCAAAATTGGTCTCGGCTCGACCGTTCTCGACGGCCCGCTCGTATCGCGTCCGCTTTACTCGCCGCAGAGCACGAAAGACCTGGCGAAGACGAAGCCCTGCTTTGCTCACAACAAATGGTCGAACATGCGAGCAAACTGCGACTGCGAAAAGAAGCCATAGTTGCGGCGGAAGCAATAGCGAAAACGCGGCATCGCGATCCAAAAGTAACTTTCGCAGTTTCTCAAGTGGCAATGTTGGGAGATTTTATCGCTCAATTCCGACGCGTGGATTCTGATTTTGTTCAGACGTTTGGCCAAGCTTGCGTAGCGATATCGACATTCCAAGGTGATATGCCCGTTTTTGATCGTTTGACAAAGCTAGTGTCCGGTCCAAGCTCCGATCCAAATTGGAACAAAACTCGATTCAATTACGCGCTTGATTTCCAAGGCGGAGAAAAGGACGCAATCAAGTCGGTAGAAGCATTTCTGAATCAAGATGTGCCTAAGCTTACCCATTTGCCCGAGCAAGTACGTAAGGCAATCGGGTGCCTGCTGTATTTGATAATGGCAGAGAATAAACGCTCACAGCGAGAAAGCCCACGATCTCTTTTCCCATTTTTTTCCATGAATTTGGATGTCGACTTCAAATCGATCAATGAGCTACTTCGTAAAGCGATTGCACAATATCCCACCCACCGCCTTGCCCATGAAAAGCTGATCAACTCGTTAGAAACGCAGATAAGCCAACGTGGAACTACCAAAGTTGAAGAAGCGAAATTGGAAAAGCAAATCCTTGCGGCCAGAGAATCGCTCAATAAAGCCCTGCCGGAGGATACGGAAACTGCTCTTTGGCTGATCGACTATTACTTGGAAGAAGATGATTTCAAAAAAGCGAAGGCCTTAATACAGAATCTCGAAGGAAAACGCATCGAAGATCCAGCCGTGAAAGCGTTGCCTTGGAAACTCAAGTTGCGAGAATCGATGATACTAAGCAATCGAAAGACGGATTTACGGCTGGCCGCCATTTCACTGGAAGAAGCGGAATCTGTGTGGCCGGCATGGCTTAGCCGCAATTGGCTACCTTTCTTGCAGGGAGCACTTGCTTTACGACTTGGTGACAAAGAAAAATTCGAACGACTTACAACGCAGGCCCGCCAAGACCAGAAGTGCAGTGAAGTTGTAGGTGACATCATGACGTTTGCCGCACTGCAACAAATGAATATCCCTAGCCTCGAACTGAAACCTTACAGAACTCTGATCGAACAGTATTTAAAGAAAGCCAATACGCTGGAGTTAAATGACCTATTCACCCTTGGGTCGTTCTTTTGGGACCTAGCTCGAACCGGAATGAAGCACAAAGGCTATCGAATTCAAGCCAGTAAATTAGGAAAAGCATTCTCGGCTAAAGCCAAGTTCTTTAAAGGCGACAAACTAAATCCCACAGAAATCGATGCTTTTAGTTGGGCTGCTCACCATCGCCTATGGCCCGCAAATTCCACCGATGAGCCTCCTAACTATCTGATGAAACTCGCCTCAAAAGAACCACGGTTGGCGCTTGCTGCTATTCAGTGGATTATTACGGGAAGATATTCCAGTTGGCGCATTCGAGATCACAAGCCGCTCATTCAAATCGTGAAAGAGGCAGCACGTCTTGAGAAAGACCCTTTTTATCGATACCAATTCGATAAAGTGACAGTTGAGGCAGAAGAAATCATTGCAAAAGACAAGGCCAGTCGTGAGATGTATAGCTCATTCGGTTCCTCTTCAATCGAAAGCGACGAGGATGAAGATGACGACGAAGATGACGATGAATATGATTCCTTAGAAGATGAATGCGATTGCGAATCGTGCAGAGCAAAAAGAGCAAGACGAGCAAGGACGAGCGCGAATTTCATTGACGACGAAGATGATGATGATGATTACGACGAAGAAGAGGACGATTGGGATCTGGAAAGTTCCACCCAATCGGAATTTCAGGAAAGCGTTTTAGAACTGGATTTACCGCCTTTCGTTGAAGAAATCTTGACGAAACTGGGGCCAAAGGGTTTGGCCGCTTTTGAAAGGATGTGCGCTGAAAAAAGCGCCACGGAGGATGCCGGTGCCTTCATAAACGCGATCATAGATTTTCTTCGTGGATATGGGATCAACCGATCAGACGCGATCCAGTTTGTCGCCGACTTCGGCAAGTACAACTTGCGGAAGCCCAATTTCCAAGAACAATCCGCGGTTCCAGATGTAGTTAACTCGAAATCTACTGCGGGAATGACTGCTGCAGAAATAAAGGCGGCTAGGAAACAACGTGAAAAAGAACTTGAACGAAGGAAACGTAAAGCAAGGCAAGGATCGTCACGATCATGAGTGAACTGATTAGCAACTCGCTTAAAACACTAAATGTATCCGCAGACGCAACGCCGGATGAGCTTCGTAATGCCTATCTGAATTTGGTTCGCCAAAATCCACCTGATCGCGATGCCGACAAATTTCGTGAAATCCACGCTGCATATCAATTGTTGTGCAATCCGATGTTGCAAGCCGAAGCGTTATTGTTACCTAACAAAGTGAAACCCGACCTTGCCGCTGTAATATCATCCGCAGAAAAAATCCGGCCCCGGCTGACTACACTCAATCTGCTCGCATTGGGTAATTTAGAAGAATCAAGCAGTGAACGAAAGCAACCAGAATAGTATGTCAATAGGCGACCCCACACGAATCGATCTAACGAGTATGCAAGACTCTAGCTCCTCTGTCCCGCACGGGGAATCACCAGAAACCCTGTTAGGCGCTTTGGATATTGTCGAGGCGTTCACCTCGCTGCGACATGAACTCAAATTGCAAGTGCGAGGCGGTCGCGAGTTACAACAATCGGTGCTTGAAAACATTCAACGCATTGAGCAGAAATTATCCGTCGTCCCCGCGACTGCGAATGCTGGCAACAATTCCGATAGCCGCAAAATGGCCGAAGCCATTGCTGAAATCGAAGAAAGTCTAAATCGGGCAATCGAATCCATCAAGCAAAACATCTCTGCCGTACAAACTGACACGAACCTGTTGCGACGATTCGATGAAATGACCGCGACCGCTCCTTGGGTTGCTAGAAAATTCGCGAGCTCATGGCTGCAAGAATTGCGAGCCACGATCGCTCACTCGATCACTGAAGCAAAATCATTGGACAAGACTAAAGATGCGTCGTTTCGAGGACTAGAATTGCTACTAGCCCGCGTCCATCGGTTGATGCAGCAGTTCGAAATTGAAAGAGAGAATGTCCTTCATAAACAATTCGATTCGGAATTGATGAACGCTGTCGATTTAATTTCTGATTCCCAAGTCCCGAGTGGTTTCGTCGCACAACAACTACGCCCTCTCTATCGTTGGCATGGCGCGGTGTTGCGATGCGCTGAGGTGCGCGTCGCCTCCTGAACTTAACGACTTGATGGACAATAACTTTACAACCTCATTACGTTCCTTGTTGCCCAACCCTTTTCAAGAATATTAAAAAAGAAAAAAACATGGATAACCAACAATCGACAATCGTTGGCATCGACCTTGGTACTACCAACAGCGTCGTTGCTGTCTACGTGAATGGAAAAGTGCAGGTCATCGAAGAAGATGGAACATCAATACTTCCATCGGTGGTGGGCATGACACTTGACGGAAGACTGATCGTAGGCAACTCAGCAAAAAATCAATTGGCAGCGTTTCCGGATCGCACGATTTCATCGGTAAAACGACGGATGGGACAAGCGGTCAAAGTCACGATGGCTGGCCAAGAATTCTCTCCCCAGGAAATCAGCGCAATGATCCTGCGGAGACTGAAACAGCGAGCAGAAAACTTCTTGGGAAAAGAAGTGACCCGCGCCGTGATAACCGTTCCAGCATTTTTCGACGAGAACCAACGTCAAGCAACACGTGAGGCGGGGCAGTTAGCAGGCTTAACCGTTGAACGCATTATCAACGAACCAACGGCCGCTAGCCTCGTGTATCACTCCAATGAAACGGACCGGCGTCACTTGATCGTTTACGATTTGGGAGGCGGTACTTTTGATGTTTCCATCGTGCGAGTCGAATCAGGGGTGGTCGAAGTCTTGAGTAGCAAAGGCGACACGCATTTGGGAGGAGACGACTTTGATGAATTGCTTTGCAAACATGTTTCCGATGCGTTTCTTACCGAGCACAATATCGACCTAATGGGGCAAAGCACAACACGTTGGCGGCTATTGCAATCCTGCGAACGCGCGAAATGTGAACTATCTGCAAAGGGCGCTGTGCGCATTACAGAAGAGTTTATCGCGACCGTGGATGGCAATCCAATAAATCTCGATATCGAGATCCCTCGTCATGAATACGAAAACCTGATAGCACCCTTAGTAGAACGCACGATTTCGTGCGTTGATGATGCAATCCGCGACTCAGGATTGTCGATGAATCAGCTCGATGAACTTATTCTGGTCGGTGGATCGACGCGTACACCATTGGTTCAACGAAGGTTGCGAGAAGAGTTTCAGCGAGATCCGAAATGGTCCGTCAATCCTGATCTAGCTGTCGCTTTAGGCGCAGCAACACAAGCCGCCATGCAGGATGGCTATTCGGTCGGTCCCGTTTTGGTCGATGTGGCCACACATACGCTGGGTGTTTCGGCAGCTAGTCAAAGATCATACGATCTTGAACTGATATTCGTTCCTATTATTCGACGAAATTCCCCGCTGCCTGCCAAGTATGAGGACAATTTCGTCACGATCTCATCAAGTCAAACAATTGTTGAAATACAAGTTTTCCAAGGCGAGAGTTCCCAGTTGAACCGTAATCGACCTATCGGCAGCTTTCGGCTCGAGGGACTCAATTCGTCCAAAGATTCCGATGGCGAAATTCTTGTTCGCTTCGAACTAACACTGGACGGCACACTCACAGTAACTGCGATTGAGCGAGCGACCGGAATTTCCAAGACGCTGAAAATTAATAATGCACTTTCCCAAATGGAGAATGACGATCGTCAAGCGAACACAGAACGCCTTGGAAATCTGTTTCGCGATTCGGATGGATTCAACTCCCCGTTCTTCGAATCCGTATTGGTAGACAAAGAGGGAATGCAAGACATCGAGGATAACGACAGTTTTTCGAACGAAGAAATCGACACTCCGAAAGTTATCCGTATTGACCAGGCAGGCAGCCAAAGTAACAAGCATATGGATATCGTAGAACGAGCGAAGAAAGCTCGTTCTTCTATCTCCGGTGACGATGCCGAAGACATTGATAGATTAATCGGCTTGATCGAGCACGCTCAACAAGGAGAAGATCAAGAATTACTCGATGGACTACATACCGAACTTGAAGATTTGTTGTTCTACATAACATGATTGATCCTCCATCAAACCCAGATAAAATGCCGCCTGCATTCACGATTGACGCGAGGCGTCCAACGGAAACCCCAGCGTCGCAGGAAATACTATGTCCCGTTTGCCGCGCAAAACAAGCACCGCAACCTTCTTGTCGGCGTTGCAGTGCCGACTTAAGTCTTTACGTGAAAGCGCTTCGTAGCGTGAATGCGGCCCGTACTCAAATGGATACCGCAGTTGAAAACGGGAATCAGGAGCTTGCTTCTCAAGCATCTCGTTACTTGAAGTGGCTCAGCCCAAAATCGACAATCTCGAGTTCTTGAACAACCTCGCGCGAATTAACCTCTCAATCGCAACCCTGGTGACTCCTTGCTAAATGCGATGAGAACAGCCGACGTGATTTTAGATGCGATTTCGAAACGGAATCAGCATTGCCTTTGCTGCAGACATAAACATATCCCCAATGTGCGACGTGGTGCTCGGGATAACATCATGGCAACGCGCAGAGAATCTATTTTACTTTTTCTTCCAACCACCCCATCCGTTAGAACGCACTCCGCAACTCCGCATTCGCCAATCGTCGAATTCTCAGGACATAAGCACCCACGTATAAGTTTACAGTAACATGAAGTAACCGTAAACTTATGCATGGGTGCTGAGACGCTTGGCAACAGTGGGGCCAGACCGGCGTGCCTGAAAAATCCGCTGCCTACACCCAAATCGCAAACGCCGCCTAGCCAATAAGCCCGGGCCCGAAACCAAGTTTAGATCCGCAAGCTTAGATAACCCGAATCAGTTCTTTCGCTCGCAGACAGGTTTCGCTCGAAGGTTAGGATCGGCAACTGATATCGCGTTAGGGAATAAAAAGAAATTCGTTGGCGTTAAATAGGACGCGGCAGAATTGCTGTAGTCCGTATTCAGCAATGAACTTCTCGCATTCCACTCTTTCCACAGACTTAGGCTCTCTACCGAAGCACAGTTGAAAAGCGAACGAAACTTGCCGGTCCGAATCCTCACTATACGCCTGCAGTCGTTTTGCGAAAAAGTCAGCCTGCTGCAGTACAAATTGGCTGTTCATCAGGTTCAGTGCTTGCATCGGCGTTGTAGATTGATTGCGTTTTGCAACAGCTTGGCTTGCATCGGGGCAGTCGAAAACGCCGAACGTTGACTCACGTTCCATGCGCACTTTGGTCATGTAGATCATTCGGCGAAAATCCTTAGTCGTGAACTCTCGCTTTGGAAAATAGTGTCGCACGTTTTCCATTTGCACGTCAAAGCCGTCGAAGCCGGGGCCGCCCATTTGTAAATTGAGAACGCCGGATACAGACAACATGCTATCGCGGATCGTTTCCGCTTCGATTCGACGCGTGGGGAATCTCCACAAGTACCTTGCATCCGCATCAGCTTGTTGCCCGTCCGTTCGAGGTCGACTGTCTTGTTGCCAAGCATCGGACAACAAAATCAAGCGGTGGACATGCTTGGTCGACCAGTTGTTCCTTACAAGTTCCGTTGCCAACCAGTCGAGCACATCGGGGTGTGTTGGCAAAGCACCGTTTGCTCCAAAGTCATTCGGGGTATCGACAATTCCACGACCGAAATGATACTGCCAAATCCGATTGCTCCAAACGCGCGCTGTAAGTGGGTTCGTGGGTTGAGCAAGCCATCGAGCCAACGCTGTTCGACGATCGCGTTCGGCTGCTTCGGATGTCAGCTCAAGATCTCCTAAGCACTTAATCGTGCCAGGCGCAACTTCTTCCTTGGGTTGCAATGGTTCACCTCGAAACAACCTGTAGGTCGGCCCGGGTTGTTCAAAGCGGCCGATATAAGCTGTCAACGAAGTCTGCAGTTTTCGTTTTTCTTCAATTGCTTTGTCTAAATCGCGTTGCCATTGGATTCCTTGTTCGGCTAATTCACTAGGGAAATCGTCAAAATTTAATGACTTGGGATGACTTAGCAAATCAGGCGTCGTGTAGGGGACCCGATCGTTTGACGTTGCAATCGTCGACCAACGGTCAAGTTCGACGGCAGCCTCGATGCGATACGAGATGGCCACACGATCTTGGAACTGGCCCTCCGAATCACGCCCCCATTCGATGCGATCGATTACAGTTTCCTTCGGCAACTCAATTTGAACCCATCCCGAACCTTCTACGTTGGAAATCCAACTATGGTTATTTCCCGACAACCCGTCGTTGATGTGCGCCAGTTTATGAATTGCATAGCCTGGCAGTTCACTCGAGCAAGTTACAGTTGTCCCATTGGTAGCCAACCCGACATTCTTGCCGTTCGAAAAAACACGAAGTTCGTCAATGCATGGCTGGCCACCATTCGTCTGTGAAATTGTGAATCGGAGAAACTTTGCAACAACAGGTACGATGCGTTCGACGTTGATACGCGACGAGACTTTTTCGCGTGGAAAATCGCTTGCCTTGGAAGCCACGCCTTCGGTTTGCGAAACAAAGTCCGGATTCGCGAAAGGCTGAAACTGAAGCAGCTTTTCAGACCGATCTGTAATCAGTGCATCTATTTCGGCGACGCGGTCCTTTCTGTCTTCAGGTAAAGTCAGCGGGCGTTCGCCGTGTTGCACTCCAGCGAGAATCGCTTGCAAAGCGTAGAAATCCGATTGCAGGATAGGATCGAATTTATGATTGTGACATTTCGCACAGCCGACGGTAAGTCCCAAGAACACGGTACCTGTCGCATTGATCATGTCGGTTAATTCGTCTTGACGCTGCATCAAGGTTAGATTTTTGTCTTGGCTCTTCACAAGATCGTAGGGACCAGCAACCAAAAAACCTGTTCCCAATTCTTGACCAAAAACATCGCCAGCGATTTGCTCGCGTACAAACTGATCGTACGGTTTGTCTTCATTAAAAGCTTGAATGACGTAGTCACGATAAAGCCATGCAGACGGTCGCTCGCGATTTGTCTCAAAGCCATTCGTTTCGCCAAATCGAACGGCATCCAACCAGTGTTGCCCCCATCGTTCACCATAATGCGGACTAGCCAATACGGACTCGACAAGTTTGGGCCACGCGTCTGGCGTTTTGTCATCGACGAATTTGGCGATTTGTTCCTGATCTGGGGGAAGCCCCAGCATTACAAGATAAAGGCGTCGGATCAGCGTCACGCGATCGGCTCGCTCGGACATCGAAAGCCCTTTACCTGCTAGCCGTTCCGTAATCATCGCATCCAATTCAAGCGACCGATTTCGGATCTCGTTGGCTGCACCACTTAGCTGGCTGTCCCAATTCGAAGACTGCAAATTCGGAGACTGCTTGCGCTGCGTGATCCACTGCCGAGCGGCCTGCGACAGCACGGGTGCGGTGACAGGTTGAAAGGACCAATGCGACGATTTTTTCGAAGCGGCTGTTTCTCCGTCGGTTGGCCATGCCGCTCCTTGTTCAATCCATAGCTTGAGCATTGCAATTTCTTCAGAATTTGGCCGATCGCCCTTGGGAGGCATCTTGAGATCGGCGTCTTCGTCAGCAATAAATTGAAATAATGTACTTGTCGCAGCGTTCCCTGGGACAATTGCTGGGGCATAGTTGTCGCCACCGCGAAATGCTTCAGCTCGCATGTCGAGCCGCAATCCGCCTTCCTGCTTCTTGGAACCGTGACAGTCGACACAATAGCGAGTCAACAAAGGCCGAATGTTCGTATCGAAATCAATTTGCGTCTCTTGCCCATGAGAAACCGATGGACCAAGGCAGCAAACCGCTGCGAAAACAACTGCACTTAAGCTGGGCTGCAATCCATGAGCGAGCTTTGGCGAACGCTGGCAGTGAAGGTTAGATTTGGAATCCATAGTTAACCTAATTTGTCATGATCCTGAGGCAATGGGAATGAGAATTAATTCTCTCGCCCGCAAATACTTTTGTGGATGACGATCATCAATTCGATCGTTGCAGAATTCAGCCCGACGGACAGGAGGCGTCTTGGCGGTCGGCGATTTGTGGTGGGTGTGGCTGAGGCAAACTCGATTCGGCAGCGGGATGATTCATACTGATCAATCGCGTTTCCGAAAGCTCTTGCAATCGACCAATCGCAAGTTTCATTCGGCGAAGATCGACTTCATGAACATCGACCGGATTACCGATCGACTGCAGCATGGTGAGGGTCAAACGACCTCCGAGATGTTGCCGAAATTCTTCAAGCCCAGAAAATACTTCCGGATCAAGAAGTTGCTTATGAAAAACAGGCAATCGCAGTTGACGCAATGTTTGAACGACCGTCGCCACAACGGTTGGATCAAGCCCTAATGCCAACGACGAATAGATGGTGTCAAGCGCTACGCCGATCGACACCGCTTCGCCATGCCGCAATTCGTAATTCGTCAACGCTTCCAATTTGTGTGCGGACCAATGACCAAAATCTAGCGGACGGGCTTCGAGCAATTCGAACGGATCGCCTCCAACTGTAATGTGGTCTAGATGTAGCAAGACAGAATTGCGAATCGCTTGCAGCGCGGCTTCCATATTGCGATTCGCGATCTTCTCCGCATTTGCAACGATATGCCGAAAGCTGTCCTGACTCTTAAGTAATGAAACTTTAACGGCCTCGGAAAAGCCACCGAGAAATTCGCGGTCTGGCTGACTCGCAAGCAACCTTTGATCGTTGACCACCGCCCAAGGAACACTAAAGGTTCCCTTCCAGTTTTTCTTGCCGAACTCGTTGACTGCGTTCTTAACACCCACGCCACTGTCGGCTTGTGCGAGTGTTGTCGATGGGATTCGGACGAGACGGATGCCGCGATGAGCGACGCCTGCTGCGAAGCCAACTGCATCGAGGACCGCACCGCCACCGATCGCAACCACGTAGCTTCTACGATCCAACGCGTCACGATCGATCGCTTGGAGGATCTGCTCAACATAGCTAGGATCGTTCTTGATAATTTCTCCACCTGGTAGCGAACATACATCCGATACCAACTCGATACTCGATTCGCCGAGAAAGCGCCGCTGGACTTGGTTTAATATTTCTGGACAAGCGTCCGTCAGCCCCGAGTCCAACCAAACTTGTACCTTTGCCGATTGTTCCCCTGAACTTTGCAGCAGCGAAGCTAATACTTGCCAATCCGAACCGAAACAATCCTGCGTGAATCGCAGACGGTGCGTAAAAGGAACTTGGAATGGCAAATCGAAATGATTATTCAAGCTGTGTCGATCCAGGTTTGCAGGGACTTGTCCAAAACGTCCTTGATTGCCATCCTATGTCAAATCAAGTAGGTCATAAACAAGCTTAGTAGGTAGGATGTAATTCGTGTCCAATTCGAATCATCGAGTGCGAAAACTTTCCTCGCACCCTAACTTCATTTTAACCACGGATTGCCGTCACTAGAACTCCGCGACCCAAATTAGCTACTTAAATCATGCAAAATCACGGACCATGGACAATCCTAACGACCGCCCAAGTTTACCAAGATCCCTGGATGGACGTGCGTTGCGACCAAGTTCTACGTCCTGACGGAAAACCGGGGACGTTTTCAACGGTTCGATTGAAAGCGGGCGTTTGCGTCGTGGCAATTGATGACAAGAACCAAATATACCTTACCAAAGAATTCCATTACGCTGTCGGTAGAGTGACGATCGAAGGGGCTAGCGGCGGCATTGAGGCAGGCGAAACGGCTTTGCAAAGTGCGCAGCGAGAACTAGTAGAAGAGTTGGGGATCACGGCCAAGAATTGGACGCCGATGGGATTCGTAGATCCTTTTACTTCCGCACTCCTTTCGCCGACGCAATTGTTTTTGGCTGAGGATCTAACGTTCCAAAAACCGCAAACCGAAGCGACAGAAATTATTGAGTGCGTCAGTTTTCCGTTTCGAGAGGCGATCGCCATGGTGATGGACAGCAGGATAACGCATGCTCCAACGTGTACTGCGATTCTCAAAGCGGCTTTGATAAAGAATTTTAGACCGTGAATCATCGCCGCGTTTAAGTACGCACGATTGCCTGTCTGTTGCGCCAATTGCAGACGGCTAGATATTGACGCGGGCAACGCGTGTATTTGCCTAGTCCTTAGGCTTGGAAGATACATTCGCCTTCCAGGAAAGTCTGCTTGAGTTTTAGATCGGGACTGAGTACCAGCAAGTCCGACTTTTTCTTTAACTTGATGCTTCCGATCGAACGATCAAGTCCGCATCGTTGTGCTGGAGTAAGGCTGGCCATTCGCACGACATCGCACAGTGGTGCACCTGAGTCGCGGGCCATAATTCGGACCATGTGATCCATCCCCCGAACGCTACTGGCCAAACTCGTGGTATCAGCCCATCCAACTTGACCATCGCTCGTAAACCAATTTCCAGATAAGCTATTCCCGAATCGATATCGCCCTGGCGGCATATCCAAAGCACGATTCGCGTCGGTAACCAAACAAAGCCTATTTGCCGTTTTCATTTGATAGGCGAACTTCAGTAGTTCGGGAGCGAGATGGCAACCATCGGCGATTACCTCGGTGCTCATTTCAGAGTTAGCAAGCACGAATTCCAGCATACTGCCCTGCATGGGAACACCCAATCGAGACCTGACGGAAGAGACATTGCTCATAGCACACCAAAAATGATCGACGTGCCGCATTCCGAGCGCAAAAGCATTCTCCATTTCCGACCAAGATGCGTTGGAGTGCCCGCAAGTCACAAGACACTGATTCGTTTGAGCGGCACGATAAAATTCTTCCGCATGCTTGAGCTCGGCAGCGCAAGTCGCAACTCGGATCATGCCGCTCGCGAAGTACTGCTGATACTCTTTCTTCTGTGGAGTTCGACATTCTTTGTTGCTATGACATCCGGACTTGTCGGGCGCAAAATAAGGTCCGTACAAGTGAACGCCACCGATTCGTGAACCACCGTCGGTGAGATCGCTTCGTTGAACTGATTTGCAAGCATCTAGCATCGCCAGGATTTGTTGCTGAGTCCCAGTTGTCGTGGTTGGAATAATTGTCGTCGTGCCGTGGCGTGCATGCGTGCGACACACTTGCCGAACAGATTCGACTGTACCATCCATAAAGTCGGCTCCACCACCACCGTGGACGTGTAAGTCGACAAACCCGGGGGCTAGGTAATCACCGCCCAAATCGAAGCGCGCGTCATAGATTCCACGCGCAAGACGACCAGCACCAAAATCCGCGATACGCCCTCCTTCGGAAATGAGCCAGCCCGACGGGATTACTTGGTCGGGCAAAATTATCGCGGCCCGTTCAAACGCCACGCGGTGCAGTGATTTCTTGGAAGTCTTGACCATTACGGTTTGCTTTCGATTCGTGGAATGACCCAACACGATTCGTGCGGTTGCATGCCGATATACGGATAATAAGTGCGAGCCTTGGGAGCAGCGAGGAGGATTAATGTGGTGTTCAAGCCAGCCAGTTCATGAGTTTTGCGAATCAATTTTTTTCCGATTCCATGGCCTTGGAATTCCCGATCGACGGCCAGATCGGAGAGGTAGGTACAATAAGCGAAATCGGTGATGGCTCGGGAAACTCCAACCAGGCAGCCTGAATCAGTACGTGCCGTTACGATGATATCAGCGTTTTTAAGCATGTTACTGATAGTAGTTGGTTCCGAAACTGGTCGACGTTCAGCTAGTGTTGACCGCACCAAGACGTCGATGAAGTCAGCGGCAGGCAGGTCAGGTTCCATTTGCAATTTAATGTCCAAGAACACGTCCCTTTCTGTTTTGATTCGAGGGGAGTAGCAATTTCAATCAACATAGCCAAAATGGTAGCGGAAAGCGTGTTGTGTAAATACGCTTTGCAATAATTATGTACCATCGAATTCTCCCGTCGACAGCATCCGACCTTTGGTTCCCGCCTCGCACGACCGTAATGAATCGCGTCAAGCGAAGTTATTTCAGCAAACAAACTTATTTTAGTGACAGCCTCATGATTCAAGAGATGACAAGTTCAATCGACTTTCCATATGAAATTAAGGAACACGCAATGAAACGGAGTATGCAGTGCTTGGCGACCCTGGGATTATTGGCTTGCTTGTCGTCGCTGATGCAAGCCGACGAGTTCATACCGCGTCGACAGGACAAGCCACCTGGACCAGCACTGACTCCAGAACAGGCAATCGCCAAGATGCAAGTGCCCGAGGGCTTTCACGTGGAGCTCGTCGCAAGCGAGCCCGACTTGCAAAATCCGGTGGCGATGGCGTTCGATGACCGGGGGCGCATTTTGGTTACAGAAAGTTTCGAATACCCCCGCCACGAACCGGGGCCTGGCCGCGACCGAATCAAAATTCTCGAAGACACTGATCAGGATGGCAAAGTGGATTCGGTAAAAATCTTTGCCGAAGGACTCAACATTCCATCGGGAATCGCCGTGGGCCATGGCGGGGTCTGGGTTGCGAACGCACCCGACATCCAGTTTCTTGAAGATACTGACAATGATGATCGCGCCGACAAAACGACGGTGGTTGTCACCGGTTTCGGTCGATACGACACGCACGAACTACCCAACGCCCTGACTTGGGGACCCGATGGCTGGCTGTACGGTCTAAACGGCGTTTTTAATCCAGCCCACGTCGAGCAAGATGGTCGAGTCTACGATTTTACTTGTGCAATGTTCCGCATTCATCCCAAGACGCGGCGATTCGAAATTTTCGCTGAAGGCACGAGCAATCCCTGGGGAATAGCATTCGATCAAGAAGGTAGCGCGTTTATCAGCGCTTGCGTTATCGATCACCTTTGGCATCTCTCCGAAACGGGTTACTACCATCGTCAAGGAGGACCTTATCCTCCTCATACTTGGAAGATGGAATCGATCGTCGAGCATTCCCATCAAATGGCTGCGTATTGCGGAATTGAGTATTTTGATTCCGAAGCGTATCCCGAATCTTATCGGGACAAATTGTATTTGGGAAACATCCACGGTGGCTGTATCAACGTCGATCGAGTTGAACGATCCGGTGCAACATACAAAGGTTTTGGCGAACCGGATTTCATGACGGCAAATGATGTTTGGTTTATGCCCGTAGCGCAAAAGGTTGGTCCGGATGGATGCCTGTATGTCCTGGACTGGTACGATCGATACCACTGTTATCAAGATGCTTCGGCGGATCCGGAGGGTGTAGATCGGGGACATGGAAGGCTGTATCGAGTTGTCCACGGCGAACGACCGAAAGCCAAGGTGGCCGATGTCGCCAAGCTCGATACAAAGGAACTTGTATCGCTTTTATCGGACCCCAACATTTTTTATCGTCAACAAGCTCAGTTGGAATTATCTGAACGCGCATCTCAAGAAGCCGTTCCAATGCTCACGGCACTCGCGACGAACGCCGCAACTCCTCTCAAGACTAGAATGCACGCTTTGTGGTCCCTCGCTGGGATAGGAAACATTTCCGATGCGACGGTTGTAAAAATCGTTGCTGACAAAGACGCTGCAATTCAAGCTTGGGGTGTTCGTATCGCCGCCACGCAACATTCTAAATCGAAACCGCTGATCGATCAAATCGCGGGACTGGCATCCCATCCCGACGCGCGAGTGCGTCTGCAAGTCGCAGTTGCAGCAAACAAAATGGCCCCGAACAAGGCGACGCAATGGCTGCTGAATGTTGCCGACAATAGCCAAGTCGACGGAATCTTGCCGCAAATAATTTGGCAGAATTTAAATCGTCATCTTAATAACAATCCGAGCGAAGTGATTGCGCAAATCGGCGGTGGCGAGAGACTTGCAAAGCCTGTGATTCGTGCGTTGATCCCGCGAATGGGATCACGCTTACTCAGCGATGTTACCAACAAGATTGCTTCGGATGACGAAAAACAAAAAGTCGTCGCCGTGCTGAACATGGTTTCCATCGCCGCAAAGGACGCGCGACCCGAAGCCGGCGAATTGCTGGCAACTTTAACAGCCAAATGCAGGAGTGCTGAAATCGGTCGCGATGCGCTGCGTCCGATTCTCGAAAAGTGGCTCAAGACTCAGAAGATCTCAATTCCAACAAATCCCGATTTGTTGGCTTACGCGTTTCTCGAATCGCAAATATTAGTCAACGACGAAAATGCCGTTAAAGCCGGCACTTCGAAAATGCTCGATAGCAGCCTTGAGAGCAACCGTCGCATCGCACTGTTGGCGTCGTTGGCAATCGACCATCCTGAAGCGATCCAATCAGCCTTGGAGCAACTAATTGACGACAGTAAAAACAAGAAGCATTCGGACGGAGCTTGGAGAGATTTTGTCTTGGGAATTGCACTCGACCGTGGTAGCGCAGAGACGAAAGATAAGCTGTTTGCGAACTTGACGGTCTTCGAACAAGCGACCCTAGCGACACTTGCCGTAAAACTTGCTCAACGTGAAGATTCGGCCAGCCGAATGCTCGAAGATATGATTGCTGGAAAACTAACCAAAGAGATCGTTAGCCCAAATCAAGTCCGATTATTGGCTCAGAGTAAGTCAGAAAAAATCCGCGACCAAGTTACCAAAATATGGGGAGCAGTTCGCGTACAAGATTCGAAAGAACGGCAAGTTATCGTTCAACAAATGACCGATTTCTTAACCTGGGAAGCGAAAGGAAATGCGCGAAACGGCCTCGCAGTCTACGATCGCATTTGTGGCCAATGTCACATTTTGCACGAACGAGGTTACGAAGTCGGCCCTAACATCACGCGAAATGGCCGAGGGAGTTTCGAACAGATGGTTGTATCCGTCTTTGACCCAAGCTTGGTGATAGGCGAAGCCTACCGAAGTGTGACCGTACTGACCGACTCGGGACAAGTCGTTCAAGGCCTGTTGATTGAGAAATCGGAACAGCGAATTGTTTTGAAGGTTCAAGGCGGAAAACAACAGATAATTCCGATCGGCGAAGTTGAGGAAATCAAGCAAAATGAAAAATCACTAATGCCTGAGGGAATTGAACAACAACTGTCTAAACAAGAATTGGCCGACCTGTTCGCGCTCCTATGTTTGGAACCATCGTTAGAATCGGGAGAAAAAGCCGCAATACCGGGAACTCCGGCGGGTTTGAGAGCATCAGACAAATGATTGCGCTACCGGTGCACCCACAGCGGGGGTTTTTCATCGAAGTTTCACTTTTCTATTTGGCACTGAATCCGAGATAGCTTCGGTTTCGCTTTCCTTTTATCGGGTCCACACGATAAACTAACCTGATACATTATGAGTCGGTTTACCGCCTCCCACGTTTCCGATGACCTACTGTATGTAGCTGATTATCGAGATGCGTCAGGCGTAATGGAACACGTTGTTCGGGTGGAGCAGAACTAGCGATGGCATCGTTCAAGAATAAACAAAACGGCGACGTGAAACGTCTCGTTCTTCGAAAGCTTCGATTCGATTCCTTGGAAGATCGACGCTTGCTAGCAGGCTTGAACGTCTTCGTGTACGACGACTCGAATGCTTCCCAAGTATGGGAGACAAGCGCTGAGCAAGGAACTGCCAATCGTGTCGTCTTTCTTGACAACAATCTGAATGGCACCGTAGACATGGGCGAGCCTTGGGTCAAAACTAACGACCAAGGCGCGGCTGTCTTCAATAATTTGGCGATCGGTTCCTACTATCCGACGTTGCTTGATGGCAATCACTCCCTGTTGCAAACAACACAAACGACTTCTGCGGAGTTCGGAAAGTCGGTGGATTCGGGGACGCCGACCAAACTTGTTGAATGGATATCGGATCATCAAGCTTGGGTGGTGCGAAACAACCAACTCGCTTTGATCGATTTTGATCTAGAAGCGTTTACGAATCAAGTTTCTGTAACCGGCAGCATCCTCGGCGCGGCTGTGAACTCCACGAAAGGGCAAGCGCTCATCCTGTCCGATTTAGGACTTGCCGGTCGCCAATTGACTTTGGTGAATTTGACCAACGGCTCTTCGCAGGATGTCGGTGGAGTATCCGGCCAACCAACGCAAGTGATGCGGATGCATGAAAGCTTTCTTGTGATCACACAGAATGCTGGAACCACAAATCTGTTTCGAGTGGATGCATCGGTCGGTACACCCATTCTCACTCCGATTCAAAGTTCCATGAACTTGAATAACGCGACATTCCAAGCTGCATCGAGCGCAGACCTGCTGTTTGTCGAACAGCCACGGTCGTCCGGGAGCATCGTGACGGCTTTAAATGTTGGGCGAACGAATGCAACCGTTTCGCAGACACGATTTGTTTCCGGAGCATTTTCATCCTGGGCAGTCAACCAAACTGGAACGCTCATTGCCATCGAGTCGGCGACGTCGGGTGTACGGGTTTTCAATGTCCCCTCCAAACTCAAACAAGTCGCCACGCTGACCAACTCGGTCGGCCCTATCGTTTTCGATTCGGTGCGCAGTCAATTGCTCACGGGCTCGAAGACATCCACGAATGTCATCGAGGCATGGAGCACCAAAAATTGGACGAAAGTTTATTCCATCAACGCGGGATTGAACTCGTCCACACCCATTTCGATAGCTGGTAAGCAAATATCTACAAGCGAATTTAGCACGCGTTTTGCCGCTTTCTCAAGCGATGGCATGTATGTACACGATATTGCAATTACTAAGCCGACGGCCGTTCAATTGTTAAGTGCAACAGATCGCAAACGGCACGACATTGGACAAAGGCGGACCGGTGGAAATCAACTTCCCGCGATGCAGGGTACAAATATTACGAGCCCTGAGGATGTTTCGATTCCGATTGGTATCGATCTACTTAAGAATCTGACAACAGAATCTGACAGCGATATCGTGCACTATTTTTTGTCGAATCCACCGCAACATGGCACAATTGATTGGTCTCCATCAGCAGGTGGAGTCTATTTGCCGAATCCCAATTTTTATGGCTCGGATTCGTTGGTCGTTCAAGCTTTCGATGGACGTGACTGGGCGAATCCACAAACCATCGCTTTGAATATCTCTCCAGTCAATGACGCACCGATTTCCATCGACACTCCACCGATTGAAATCGGTGAGAAAATCATCGCCGGCCAGGAAATCGGCGTCATCACCGTTGTGGATCCCGATCCCGGCGCCATCTATGAAATAACAGTCGACGATCCTCGCATTTTTGTCGTAGGCGGCATTTTGAAGATCGCTCAAGATGCTCAATTCGATTTCGAATCCGAATCCTCGATTGTGCTTGAGATCATCGCCAAAGAAACAAAAGAACCCGCCGACACCATCTCCAAGACAATTACAATTAACGTAAGCGACGAAAACGACGCGCCGACGGATTTCACGATTGACTCGACGTCCGTAGGGGAGAATGAATCCGGCGGACTTGTCGGGGTCTTAAACGTTATCGACCCAGATGGTACTGATCAGTACTCCTGGGAAATTTCCGATAATCGATTTATTGTTCTGGACGGTGGACTACGCTTAGCCCCCGGTCAGTCACTCGACTTCGAATCCCAATCCTCAATTGACGTGGTGATGACTGCCGTCGACAAGGGTAATGAACGCGTTTCTAAGCTCGTCACCGTGCAGGTCGAAGATCGCGACGATCCTGCAGTTGCCATCCATTTGACGAAGACAAATGTGATCGAGCGAGTTCGCGGATTCCGCATCGGTTCCTTGACCGTCCAAGATCAAGATGTGAACGAAAAATACGAGTTCTCCTTTAGCGATCCTCGTTTCGAAGTAATCGATGGTACGCTTCGACTCAAACCTGGCAAATTCATCTCGTTTGAAACAGAGTCCCAAATACCCCTAGAAATTACCGCAACATCTCTCGCAACGGGCAGCCAAATAAAACGATCGGTGCAGTTGTCGGTGACGCCCAATAGCGCGCCATGGCGAAATAATAACCTGCCAGTCGATGTCGATGGCGATGGAGTTGTGACGCCCCGCGATCCGCTACGAATTATTAACGAACTAAACAATCGTGGCATTCGGCCTTTGGGGGACGCCCCTGAGAATTCGGAAGGGACTGGCGGCGATGAATGGATCGATGTGAATGGTGACGGCAAGATTACTCCGTTGGATGCTATTATCGTCATCAACCACTTGAATACATTCGGTAATGGTTCCGGCGGTGGTAGTGGTGGCGGTACCGGCGAAGGCGGTGGTGGCGGCGAGGGTGAAGGCGAGGGTGCTCCAAGTACCCCACCCAAATCATTGATTGCTGGCGATCGTGTTTACGATATGTCACTCGAAGCTTACCTTGTGGATTTAGCTCGCGAGCAAAACTCGAACAAGCGACGCGCAAGGTAATTGAGCACCCCGCCAGTTGAAAAACATTTTCCGATCGCAATTGCGATCAATTCAATTATCTGGCTTAGCGAACTCGTCGGCTTCTTTGCGTGCTTGCATTGCCGACCACTCATTCTTCATTACAGAGCGGCGATGTTTTCGAATTGCTGCTTGAGTGCCGGATAGAGTTTTTGATAAACCGAGAAAGCACGATCGTATAGCTTTTCTTCCTTTTCACGATTGGCCGTGCTTTTAACTTGGTAAATCGTTGCATCGCACGCTTCTTCAATCGTACCGTAGGCTCCATCTCCTACTGCAGCCAGCAAAGCGACACCAAACGCAGGACCTTGTTCGGCATTAATGGTCACGACGCTTTGCCCAAATACGTCGGCAAGTATTTGCCGCCAAAGCGGGCTCTTGGCACCGCCGCCGCTTGCACGAATTTCGTTCACGGGAATATTGAGAGACCGAATGATTTCCAAGCTCTCTCGCAACGAGTAAGCGACTCCTTCCATCACCGATCGAGCCAAATGCCCGCGTCCGTGTTTATTCGTCAATCCGATAAAACACCCGCGAGCTTTCGCGTCGGCGTGAGGCGAGCGTTCACCGGCCAAATACGGCAGGAAGAATAGGCCTTCACTGCCCGCTTCGACTTTGGCAGCCTCAGCATTGATTACTTTAAAAGGATCCACTCCTTCGGCTTTTACCAACTCGCGGCAAAGCTTGAGGACAAACCACTCGTAGGAGCCAGCAGCGGACAAAGTAACACCCATCATGTGCCATTTGCCGCGGACGGCGTGACAAAACGTGTGCAGTCTGCCCTGTTTGTCATACTGCGGATGATCGCTATGAACGAATACTACTCCGGACGTACCCAGAGAAGTTGTCAGCACGCCTTGCTTGACGATTCCGTTACCCACAGCTCCTGCTGCGCAATCTCCCGCGCCGCCAACGACTTTGCATTGAGTTGTCAGTCCAAGCTTTTTGGCTACTTCCGGCAACAGAGTTCCCGTGACTTCGTCGGACTCGTAAACTGGAGCGAAGAGACTAGGATCCAATTGCAAACACTTCATCAACTCGACAGACCAATTTCGCTTGACGACATCCAGCAGCAGCATTCCGCTCGCATCACTCACTTCGGTCGCCATCTCCCCCGTCAGTCTGCGCCGAATCTCGTCCTTGGGCAGCAATACATGGCGGAGTCGATCGAAATTTCGCTTCTCATGATTTCGCAGCCACAAGATCTTGGGCGCAGTAAAACCCGTCAAAGCGGGATTGGCTACCATCGATATCAATCGATCTCGCCCGCCAGCCTTCTTCGTAATTTCTTCACACTCGGCTTCGGTACGCTGGTCGTTCCAAAGTAAGGCTGGTCGAATTACCTTTTTGGACTTGTCGAGAAAAACTGAACCATGCATTTGACCTGACAATCCCATTGCTTTGACATCTGAGGCTTTGACCTTGCTCGCTTTGACCACCGACCGCACTGTTTTGACCGTAGCCGTCCACCAGTCTTCGGGATCTTGTTCAGTCCAAAGCGGTTTGGGCATGAGCACCGGATATTTGGCGACCGCTTCGGCTAAAATCTTACCTTTTTGGTCGATCAAAATACTCTTGGTGCTCGAAGTTCCGATATCGACGCCGATGTAATAACCCATGTCTGCTCTCCTCATGTGCAATGAACTGCGCGACACTATAATTCGTAACGGGAGACTAGGATACCGGGCAGGATAATTGTTGGAAAGAACTTATGCGATCATCGACTCGACACGCGACCGCCACCACCTACGTTTTGCTGCTTCTATTCGCAATTATGATTGCAGGTTGCAATCGCCCCACCGAAGTTGCGAAAACAGCACCTCCCGTCGACGAATCCAAGCGACCTGCGCTGCGTATCTTGCTTGTCGACAGTCCGGAGTTGGCAGGTCCGCTTGAGATTCGTTGGCAATCAACTTCTCAACAAAAACTTGACATCAAAAATATCTCCACCGACGAACTTCTAAGCAAGTCCACGCTGGAATCCGATTTGATAATCTATCCCGCAATGCTGATTGGCGAACTTATTCAACGTGATTCAATTCTGGCCGTTCCCCAGAAAATCGCAGAGACCGCAAAGAACGGTTCCGGAACTGAAGACATTGTAAAGTGGCCAGTGCACTGGTTGCGTTCGGGCTCCTACGGCAAGAAGCTTTATGGAATCGTACTTGCAACGCCCTTGCCGTTGATCATTCGAAATAGGAGCGACGATACGTCGCCCTTCACTATCGAGTCTTTAATAAATGCACCGGCAGCAAACTCACAAACTTCTACAAGCCCCAATCAGAACGCGCCTGCCGACAATTCATGGCTCGTGGACAGGTTTCTGGTATTTCTGGCCGATGAAAAGAAGGACTCCAATCAATTAGGTTGGTTTTTTCAGCTAGCAGATATGAGCCCCCGATTGTTGGATGCAGAGTTTGAACGAGCCGCCACCAAGTTCGTACTCGCTTCAAAAACCCAAAAAACATTCTGGCAACAGCCTATGCCCGATGCTTGGGAAGCTGTCCGTCGAGGCGAACTAAGTTGGACTTTGGGATATCCTCGGGCCAATCTCGAAAATACCGAAACGACTTCTACAGTATCGGATCTCGTTGTCGGATTTTATGGAAAGACTAGACCGCCCAATGGCTCCAGTAACCAAAATGAAACCGCATCGCTGATTACGACTTTTGATAATGGTCGTGGGCTGATGGCATCGTTGGCTTCGACCAATCGCCAATCTGCTGCATCCTCTTATTTCTTGGAATGGCTTAATAATGAAAATCAACGTGTCGCGTTTAACGGAGCAACGGAGCGAGTCGCTTCGCTACGGGAGAACGCGATCGCCACGCAGGGCCCAGAAGAATCGCTTCAACGCCAAACGATCACTACACTAGCGGAATCCATCCCTAACGAGTTACGATTTGCCGGTGTAAAACGCTTCCGCAACCGATTACAAAAAATGCTCGAAGCCATTTTGGCGAATCCCGAAAATCTGAACGATGAGCTGGCCAAATGCAACCAAGATTTCGACAAGATTACCGAAGAACTTGGGCGTGCAACCCAACGCAGTTCCATCGAAAAGAGCCTTCTGTTGACCGACTAGAACTCCTTCAATCCAATTGATCCGTGTTTAGATGACTTCGTTCGAAATTGTCGGCTTTCCAATGTGGTAAAATACCAAGTGTTCCGCTGCAGCTGCCGGCATTCCCCTGGTTTGCGAATTCGCTCAAGAATGACGGGCGATTCGGAACGTCTCGTCGCACTGATCGCGTCCTGCAAGTTGAACTTGTTCGACGATGTTTGTTAAATTATCAGGACGGAAGAAAGTATGCTTCTTTTTTGTAGGTTCAATTCCTTTTTGGCAACTCGTAACTTATGAAGTCCCAGACAATCAAATTGCATACCATCGCGTTATTGATCGCGCTCATTCTCTCAACGGTATCGAGTCAGTGCTTTGCCCAAGCACCCGAGGCAGACACACCGCCGTCGGCATTTCTCGTGCGAGTTTCGTTTCCACTGACCACCAACGTAGATGAAGCAGTTCGACGCGACATCGCAGCGGTCATAGAAAACTCCAAAACTGAACGTCCGATGGTGATTTTGGAATTCGTGGGCGATAAGTCGTCCGAAACCATTCCTGAACAAATTGCTGCTGGAGCGGACAAAGTGATTGGTCGTGGAACGTCGTTCGAGCGCGCTCTGGGATTGGCTCGCTGGCTGACTTCCCCCCTAGCCAATCGAGCGAAGTGCATCGCATACTTACCACAATCCATCGAAGGGCACGCCGTCTTAGTCGCCCTCGCTT
The DNA here is from genome assembly GCA_031374825.1 of Pirellulaceae bacterium. GTDB lineage: Bacteria > Planctomycetota > Planctomycetia > Pirellulales > Pirellulaceae > JANMGV01. The sequence continues at coordinate 58,766 of JANMGV010000188.1, read as the reverse complement.
GTGAAGAAATAGCTGCAGCATCGACGGTAGAGATGGGACGCGCGGCAATCGACGAACTTAATCTGGACAAGATGGTCACTCAGGCCTATTTCGAAATCAACCAACGACGTCAGGCTTTACCCGAAGCCGCCATTCAATCAATGTTGGATCCAAACATTAAACTCATTCGCGTTGACCGAGTGGATGGCGGAACAGAATTTGTAACGGACGAAGGCTTGGAAAAGCTTCGCCAAGAAGGCAAAGTCTCAGGCGAGAACGAAGTGAATGTGCCCGGACAACTGACGGTTTTCCAGGCGGCTCAAATGAGGCGTTGGCGTTGGATATCCCATCTAGTCGATGACCCAAAAGAGTTGCAATCGGTATTAAAGCTTGCCCGCCCCCCGATCGACGCCGGAATACCTGCTGGCCCATGGAAACCCGTTGTTCTGGAATTAAAGGGGCGCATTCACTCACGAAGCGCAAACCAGTTCTTGCGTGCACTAGAAGAAGCCACGCGGAAACAAAAAGCAAACCTAGTTCTGGTCGTTGTCGATTCACCCGGTGGTGACCTGACCGAGAGTATGCGAATTGCACACGCCCTGACGGATATGGAGTCCCGCGATGTGCATACCGTGGCATTTATCGAAAACGAAGCACGCGGCGATGCGGCGATTGTGGCGATGGGATGTGACGAAGTTTGGATGTCGGAAAATTCAGTACTTGGCGGTAGTGGAGAAGCGACCATCCGACGCCAACAAGTCATCGATCTCGCACCGTCGTTTGAACAGCTTGCTGAACGCTCAGGACGCGATCCGGTTGAATTTTACGGAAGCATTTGCCCCGAGTTAAGTATCTTTGAATTCACCGACGAAAACGGTCACAAGCGGGTTGGTGCTGTGGAGTTGGTTCGAAATGGCGACAAATGGATTAAGGGAGCGCGATTAGAAACGGAGGAAGGAGTTTCTGTGAAAAAGCTCGAGGAACTCAAGTGGGTTCAAGGGCAAGAGCCGAACTTGCAGGCAGTTGCGAAACGATTCGATATCGATGAATTGCCCGAAGTCAAACGTGGCAGCAAAGTCGAGTTGTTTGTCCAGCGAATCGCCGCCCAAGCATGGCTTCCGCCGCTCTTACTATTCTTGGCATTCATGTTTTTTACGGCCGAAATGAATACCCCCGGAGTTGGAGTATTAGGTTTTGCATCTGCGTTGTGCTTTTTAGCGTTCTTTTGGATTCGGTTCTTGAGCGGTACCGTCGAGTGGCTTGAGATACTATTGTTTGTAGGTGGCTTCTTCGCATTGGCCATTGAGCTGTTCGTATTCCCTGGATTTGGCATCTTCGGATTCGGCGGCATTCTCATGCTCGGGACGGGCGTGGTCTTGGCAAGCCAAACCTTCATCCTTCCAACCAATAACTATCAACTGAATCAAATGGCGTGGAATTCGGTTCAATTGGCAAGCATCATTGTGGGCATCGGGACGGGCATTTACTTTATTCGCAAACATTTAAACCACTTGCCTGTTTTTCGCCGCTTAACGCTTTCGCCAGTCGGCGGCGCGGATCTCCAGGCTCTCGAACAGCGAGAAGCGGTGGTACATTGGGAACACTATCGTGGCAAAGCTGGTATCACGGTCACCCGATGCAATCCCGCAGGTAAGGCGAGAATCGGGGATGACATTGTCAACGTGATCAGTGATGGAATCATGATCGATGAGCAAACTCCAGTCCGCGTTATCGAAGTTCGAGGTAACACGGTACTCATCGAACCGATCGATTAGAACTTGGCACACGATACATGATTTATGAAGTTTGGCTTGGATAATTTTTAGTACAAGTGCCACCTGACACGTTTGCATTTCCGAGTGAGTGACGTGTTCGTCAGTATTACTTGCCACCTAAGGAAGGAACCTCGCATCGTGCAAAAGTCGGACAAGTTACTATCCGTTTTCGGCACTCACCATCCAGTCGCATTTGTTACCGGCAGTGGCTCCAAGCGAGTGGGCCGGTCGATCGCGCTGCATCTCGCTAGGCGTGGGTACAAACTGGTAATTCACAGCCGCAATTCGACAAACGATGTCGCAAGTTTGGCGACAGAAATCCAAGCGATCGGCAGTGAGGCGATCTCCGTCCACGGCAAAGTGCAAGATGAATCGACGGTCGAGCAATGGATGAGTGCGATCGTTGCCCGATTCGGCCGTCTGGATCTGCTCGTAAATTGTGCTGCTGTTTGGGAACCGCAATCGATCGAATCGACGACTGCGGAGGATGTACGATTTCATTTTGAAACAAACGTATTAGGTTCGTTTCTTTGCAGCCAAAAAGCAGGCTTGCAGATGGTGACCCAGGCCCATGGTGGATGCATTTTGATGGTGGGCGATTGGGCGACGGAACATCCCTATCAAGATTTCGCAGCGTACTTCGTCAGTAAAGGCGCCATCCCGACAATGACGAAGAGTATCGCAATTGAACTGGCTGCTCGTAATCCTCGCATTCGAGTCAATGCCATTGCTCCAGGCCCGATCCTTTATGCGGATAGTATCACTGAGCAAGTCAAAGAATCGATTTTACAGCAGTGCCCGTTAAAGCGGCACGGCAGCGTTGACGACATGGCCGAAGGCGTATCGTTCCTGGCCGAAAGCCCATTTATTACTGGCGTTGTATTGCCAATCGATGGCGGTCGCACGCTTGGAAATCCAAATAACTCCGATTCAGCAGCGCATCCCAAAAGTGTCCAAGCAAAATGAACTTGACCAGTGCCTACCATATGACGTGCGGACACCCCACCCAGAAAATGTTTTGATGCGAAACGACATGAGCAAGAAATGAGACAACGCTTTCTTTCACTTATCCTTGGTCGCCCTTTCTTGCGTTCCATTAGCACCGACTTTGGCCTGCTGATTTTGCGAGTTGCATTCGGGTTACTGCTTTGTACTGTCTTTGAGAAATTCTTGCCACGCGACGGTCGGTGGGGACCACAGGATTGGTTTATTGAGGACGTTCGAAAAATGGGTTTCCCAACACCGACATTTTTTGCATGGTCAGCGGTGCTATCCGAGTTCTTTGGAGGAGTTTTGCTTGTCCTCGGGCTATTCAGTCGCCCTGCTGCGTTCTTTAACGCGATTACGACATTTGTAGCAGCGTTTATATTCCATCGTGGCGATATCTCCGGTAGTGGTTTGATGGGTGTTGTTTTCTTCGCCGCAACACTTGGTTTATGCTTCACGGGCCCCGGGAGAATTAGCCTGGATTTTCTAATTTTTGGTCGCACTAATGGTATCAGGGAAATTGATCGACCTTAACAACAAAAAACGTTTTCATTGACCAGCCCTAAGTGAGCATTGCTCAGGACTGATAAAGTCAGCAATGCTTGGGAATGCGATGATCTGTCTTGCGCGAATACTACTTCGCAGGCTTTTGGCGAATCAAACAAACCCTGTAAGCAAGAATACCGCAATGACGAAAAACACCGCAGCAGTTTTGATAAGTGTGATTGCAAAAATATCCATGTAGCTCTTGCGATGCGTCAATCCCGTCACGGACAGTAGCGTAATGACAGCACCATTGTGCGGGAGCGTATCCATGCCGCCACTCGCCATCGATGCTACTCGATGAAAAACTTCTAGCGGAATTCCCGCCTCGGCTGCTCGTTCGACAAAAGTAGTGCCCATCGCTGCTAGCGCGATCCCCAAACCACCTGATGCCGATCCGGTGATTCCCGCAAGCGACGTCACCGTGACAGCTTCGTTAAGCAACGGATTTGGAATTGCCTCTAATGCACTCGCAACGACAAGAAAGCCCGGAAGTGCGGCAATGACGGCACCAAATCCATACTCGGATGCGGTATTCATCGAGGCTAACAATGCGCCTGAAACGGCGGACTTTGATCCTTCGACGAATTTAGAAACAACGGTTCGCCAAGCCAAAAGAAACACGGCAGCGATGCCGATTAACAACGCTCCTTCCACAGCCCAAACAGCGGATAGTTTCGAAATATCTTGAACGACTGGTTGAGCGGTCCCCATCACGCTCGGAATGAACGAATGCGACTCACCGTAAGCTTGCGGGATTGCAACTGACAAAAATTTGTTGCTTAAGCCCATTGCCACCAGCGGAATGATTGCAACAACGGGACTTGGCAATTTCTCCGCTTGGAATGGTACCGGTTCATTCAATAAGTCAGTGCCGTAGCCTTCGCCAGCACGAAAGGCAATGCGTCGCCGCCACTCGAGATAAGCCAAACCAATGCTCACGATAAATAGGCTGCCTAAAATTCCCAGCCCGGGTGCAGCGTACGCATCGGTCTTAAAAAAAGTCGTCGGTATGATATTTTGGATTTGCGGTGTTCCTGGCAAAGCATCCATCGTGAAAGTAAATGCTCCCAAAGCGATCGTTCCTGGAATCAAACGCTTAGGAATATTGCTTTCGCGAAACAACTCCGCAGCAAATGGATAGACTGCGAACACAACAACAAATAGTGAAACCCCGCCATACGTAAGCAGCGCGCACACGAATACGATCGCGGCTATGGCCCTTCGCTCGCCAACGAGTCTTGTAACGGAGGCCACGATGGACTTGGAGAAACCAGCCAGCTCAATTGCTTTTCCAAATATCGCGCCAAGTAAAAAAACGGGAAAGAACAATTTCAGGAAGGCAACCATCTTGTCCATAAATAAGCCAGTGAACATCGGCGCGACGAGGCCGGGATTGCTTAAAAGGACAGCCCCCATCGCAACAATCGGTGCAAACAAGATGACACTCTGTCCGCGATAGGCAATAAACATCAAAAGCGCAAGGGCCAGGATGACAATGAGTACGCTCATGCGTTTTGTTCTTACCAGTAATTTATTGTGAAGTCCAACCGCCGTCGATCGTTATGACTTGACCAGTTACATTGCGGGCCAAGGGGCTGATGAGATATTCGACTGATGCCGCAATTTCCTCGCACGTGACAAAACACTTCTTGGGCATCGGCTCCAACATAATACGCTGCACCACATCCTCCTCAGAAATGCCCCGCGCCTTTGCTTGAGCAGCAATTTGAGAATCGACCAGCGGAGTTCGAATGTACGATGGACAAATCGTATTACTCGTAATATCGGTTCCTGCCGTTTCCAATGCGATCGTCTTGGACAATCCCAGTATGGCATGCTTGGCGGCAGTGTATGCGGACTTGAAAGGCGATGCAATTTGGGAATGGATCGAGCCAATATGAATGATGCGACCAAAACCTTGGGATCGCATGCGGGGTAACATGGCTTGCGTCATGAGGAAACTGCCGCGCAGCATGACATTGATCAACAAATCCCATTTTTCAACTGGGAATTCTTCGATAGGTGCTACGTACTGCAGTCCAGCATTATTGATCAAGACATGAATAGCCGAATCACCCAACTCCCCTAAAAATTTGTTAATGCTTTCGGGAGCGGTTACATCTAGCTCGAATGCACGGCACTGTTGATTTTCCTCTTCCACCTGTTTCGCCGTTTGAATCGCTTCGTTGCGAACCAAATCGGTCGCAATGATTGCGTGTCCGGATTTTGCGAGAGCCGCACATAATCCACGCCCCAAACCGCTGCCTGCTCCCGTAACAAGAATATTGAGTGCAGGTGAGTTCATTTGCAAAGACTTTGTTTCGGGTCACGCGAACGTTGGAACGATCGACTGATTTTACCCGCTAAGTCGTTGCTTGGCAGCGTTCGATAAGAACTGACTAAGAAAAGAAATCAATTTACCCGCATGGCGATTGCTGAGCAGGATGTGCAAAAAGCAGTTCCCACCGTAGCCCTTTGAAGTAAATTGCGTCGCAACGTCTAGTTTTCTTGGCGACGCGCAAGTTCGTCGCGGAGTCGCGCTGCCAGCTCGTATTGCTCGGTTGCCACGGCCTCGGCAAGTCGTTCTTGAAGCGTCCGTCCCACGGCGTATTCTTCGCGTAATGATTCGCGAAGCTGAACAAGCCGAACGACCATTTCATCTTCTTCAAATTGGTCGTCCGCTTCGTGCTCGATAAACACTTCTCGCATGACCTCAAGTCCCTCGTTGATTTCCGCGACAGCTTGCTCCGGACCGGACTCTTCAAGCGCGGCTAACGCTGCTGCCTGCGAGCGATGAAACAAAACAAAAGGTCGATATTGTTCGTGGCTCATCGTCCAGTCTTCATCCGGTGAATGGTCCCGACAAATGTCCATCAAGGCCAATGTATGATCGGCATCCGCAACCGCTCGGTGATAGTGCTGCAAACGCAACCAAGCAATACGACGATGGTAGAATTGAACAAACTCCCGGTCAGCTTCGAAGCACTCAGAATCGTCCATGACGAATTCTGCTTTTTCTTGCTCCTTCTCGAGCATCGATTCCAGAAAAGTATCTGCCCCATTTGGCCGAGAACCATCGGGCCTACCTTTGGTCTCCAATTGAAGGATCCCCAGATCGACGCGCATCTGAATGACATCGCGTCCATCGTCGCCTTTGACTAGTCGGACAGAGAGATTTTGGGGGTCAAATGCCCAATCGCGAAGCAACCCATCCAGGTGCTTGTCAGGTTTCATTTCGATATTTCCCCAAGGCAGAAAACCGTCCTTTGGACGCTCCACAGCGCAACCCCTTTATGCAAGTATAACATTCGTTTCCGAGAATGGGCTCGGCAGTTGTTTCGTTTGAAAACGCATCATTCATCATCAATAGTTTGCACTAGCGATCAAAAAGTGTAGGGGGTCCCTAAAAAATGCTCGGTTGCAAGCGGGTATGTTCGTGACCAAATTAATAGAAAAATGCGGACAGGATTAAATTAGCCGCAAATTGGATCATTCCCAATTTGGTTTAGACCGAGAATCCTTACGATCGGATTTTGCCTTCTTTTCCTGTAAACGACGACGTTGGGACGACTTGGTGGGTTTCGTAGCTACACGGACTTTGACGGGTTTCAGAGCCGCCAAAACTAAATTGCGAATCTTAGTACGGCACGTTTGCATGTTACTTGGTTGATCACGTGACTCCTGGCTAGTCACTTGGATAACATTTTCGTCGACGATTTTGGACGCAGCGGTCACTGCAAGCCTTTTTTTCAAACGATCGGATAATACGGGGCTTTTGGTAAACTCCCATCGCAGTGTCACTTTTGAGTTAACTTTGTTGACGTTTTGGCCTCCAGGACCACTGCTTCGAGTAAAGCTGGCTTCCAATTCCTCTGCTGGAATAATAATGTTATCAGTAATCCTCAAATCATCCATGGTGCTGTTTTTGGTACGCCAACGACACTGCCTTTCGTAATACTTTTGCCAGGATTCGGTGGATCGATGTTTTCTGCGTTTTTAAACAAACGACGCTTTCCTACTAGTTTATCGTCCACTGTCATTGCGAACATGGTACCGCAGTTACTTTTCAGTGTAGTTTGTTGGACCTCGATAGGATTTTCTGGAGTTTGTTTAGCTCAATCCAGTACGCCTGATCCAGTGGCCAATCAACCTTCATCAAATAATTGGCCAAGAATGCTCGGACCAAGTGGCAATTCGGTTTCTGGCGAGACGGGAATTCGAACCGACTGGGTTGCAGGGAAGTTGCCTATTAAGTGGGCCTATGAAACGGGGGTTGGCTACGGGAACTGTGTTGTGGCCGACGGGTATGTTTTTCAATTCGATCGGTACGGTGATGTTGAACGTCTTGTTTGTTTGGATCCGATGAACGGTGTTGAAAAATGGAGATGGGAATCGCCGGTCGTTTACCGAGATATGTATGGGTACAACGATGGCCCGCGAGTCAGTCCCATTGTGCATCAAAACCACGTTTATGTTTATGGCGTTGCTGGCAAACTCGCTTGTTTGAAAATTGACTCAGGTCAGCTTGTATGGCAACGGAACATCAACAAAGAATATGGAGTCGTGCAAAATTTCTTTGGAGTCGGAGCAACGCCGATTGCCCATCGCGATCTGTTGTGGGTGATGGTGGGCGGTTCGCCGACGTCGAGCCAGAGAGTAGGCGACGGCCAGCTTAATTTAGTCGAACCCAACGGAACCGCGATGGTCGCCTTCGATTGCCGTTCGGGCAAGGAACTATATCGCGTCGGAAATTACTTGGCCAGTTACTCCGCGCCGATAATTGCGAATATCGACAATGCCGATTGGTGCCTTTCATTTGTTCGTGAGGGACTACTCGCTTTCCATGCGCAAGATGGCAGCCATGAGACTTTTTTTCCTTGGCGATCTGATGTCATGGAAAGCGTGAATGCGGCGTCGCCCGTAGTTTTTGGCAATCGAATTTTCCTTTCCGAAACTTACGGACCTGCTTCGGTTATCGTTGAGATAAAAGCAGGGACTTTGGTAGAAGTGTGGCGTGATGGAAAAACGCGGAAAGATCAAACTTTCCGTGCGCACTGGGCCACGCCCATTCGTGTCGGCGATTTGCTTTTCGGATCAAGCGGCCGAAACGAACCGGATTCGGATTTTCGGTGTATCGAGCTCAACACGGGCAAAGTGCGTTGGATCGAACGCAATCGACAACGTACGACGTCGCTGTTGGTCGATAACCATCTGATCGTGCTGGGAGAATACGGACAACTGAGCTTGATTCGCCCCAATCCAGACGGATGGGATTTAGTTACAAGTGTCGATCTTGAACGAATGACCAATCCCAAGAATCGTCGTTCTCTACTCGAGTATCCTTGCTGGGCTCCGCCTGTTTTGTCAGACGGTTTACTCTATGTGCGGGGACCAAAACATTTGGTCTGCTTGGAACTTATTCCTCCGAAGTAGAAAAAGTGGATGCCTAAAAACGGCAATGACACGTTTCCAAGTTCCTGGTCGCAAGGTTTATTGAGTCACGCCAAACCCGCTCAAGCAAACAATCGTTTTCTGATAGCCTGAGAACTAAGTTGAATCAGACGAAAGAAGCTGCGGTTGCGAGCATTTGAGCTGCAGCCAATCGCGACTGTTTAAGCATGTAGCTGTAGTCAAAGTGCTCGAGATCTTCGCCACAGAGTTCGACTTCGTAGCAACCTTTGTAACCATGCGTCTCAAAAGCTTGAACAATCGCGTCCAACGGTATCTTGCCGTGCCCCAATAAGCAACGATTTTGTTCGCCCAGCGGAAGACGTTTTGCATCGCCAAGTTGTACTAATCGCACTAGCGGAACAATCGCACTCAACCATTCGACGACGTTATCTTCTTGAGCCATATGGTAGCAATCAAAAACAATCCCAAGATTGCTCCGACCAATCGACGCGATGATATCTAACGTCGATGGAATATCCGTCAAGAAAGTGCAATCGTAGGCACATCCCATATGCATGGGCTCAACGGCGATTTGGACACCCATCGATTCCCCTGCTTCGGACAATTCTCGGAGTGCAAGCGTCAGTAACCGTTTCGCATGATTGCGAGTATGACCTGAGCGACTACCGGCCAACACAACCAAAGTCTCTGCTTGCAACGAAGCCGCTAATTCAATCGCGTCAAACGCATCGTGCATGGCATCGCGAAATGATCGGCCATCGCTGCCGGTGAAACCACCGGCCCAATGCAAGGACGAAACGCGCATGTCATTTTCGCGAAGCAGCTCACAAGCTTTCTCTTCACCAAAATCGGACACTTTGGCTCGCCATAAACCGATCGCACCGAATCCATGAGAATGGTAATTCAGTACATCTTCTTCGAAAGTCCAACTGTAAGTGGAAAACTCACTGACCCCGAGACGAGGTATTCGTGCATCCAACATTCACTGACCACTTTCTAGATGAGACTCGCGGAACGCATCACGTTTTCTTTTCGTGATGCTCGTGTGAGGACGACAGTATGCAAATTCTTGATCGCTATGTAAAGAAAACTTTTCACGTGTTCTGAAAAACAAGTCAAATTTTCTGTCGCGAATGCTATCTTCGATGGATGTTCTTTTCGACTAGTTCCTTTTATAGAAATCGTTTGCATCAGTTGTCATAAATGCGCCACGCTGGGTCTCGCGTAAAAGCTGTCTTTAAGAAAAGACACTCTGGAAGAGAACGTTCAAGACATCCATATTGAACTTCAACTAGGAATGGATAATAGAAGATTAGCTTCTTGAGCTAACACATACTGGCCGCCGTAATGCTTCTGAGAGAAGTGACCACGAATTCCCTCAGCAGGGACAATTGGCAAGTTTTGACAATTGGCAAGTTTTGATGTGCCGTAGGACAAGCATTGGAAACGGCAAGAAGTGCTTCAGATTGCGCAGCAACGAACCCTGCAGAAACTGCGTATGACGCAATGGCCGTCCAGAAAGAAACGAACCAGTATTGGAACTAAAGAAAAGACTGGTTCGTTTGCGGACAGAGCTTATGGAGATTATTTGCGATGTCGGATGCGAGCGCGCATGCGGCGTTTCTTTCGACCAATTTTTCGCCGACCTTTACCGGTTTTCTTGACACCCACAAGCAATTCCTCCATCGCCAAGCACACGCTGAAACGCGTATGCGAAAATAACTAAACAACAAAATCTAGCGGTGAACATCCGGTTCGACTCGCAAACTCAAGGTCAGGATTATAGGGTTGACAGAAAATTGTTGCAATCCATGTGTAAAAATCAATTTCCCGTAGGTTTTGCGCCGTTATCGAAGGATTGGACCTTTAATCAATCGCAATTCAAGGAACTGCACAAAACATGGGGAGTGATCCTGACGACGGAAAGACCCGCTTGAATGACCCACAAAATGGGTAGTCTCACTTTCCCTATCCTCTCAAGTTTTCTACGACCCCAAAACAACAAAAGATTTGTTCCAACAATAAGTCGAGATGTGACTCGGATTTAGATAGTTGCTGGATCGATTGCGGAAACAAATCCGTACTCCTACGGATCAAATCTGGAATCGAAAAATTCCCATACCATTTTACCAGAACCAAGTTCGCATTAGAAACAGTAGATAACCACCTTGAACGGTTCATTAATTTTTCTGCGAATGCTGCTGCGTTCCCCACTAAAAGTTGTCGCGATTTTTCCTGCCAGAGTGGTTGTTCATCGTTATTTCGGCGAATGAATCTGAAATAACGACAAAACAAAGCGAGCGCCTTGAACTAAACTTCGGTATGATATTGTCCGGCGTCCGATGATCGCTCCCACACAAATCTTGCCCCTTCCTACCCGATGTCCGATTCATCTCACGAGGACAAAACTACCGCCGATGGTGACTTTCCGAATGTGCGCAAGCCTTTAGGCGCGTTCGAGGAAATGTCACTCGATGATGCCTCGTTTGCGACGGAACTGTTTTATACTGATCGATCGGCTGCAACATCTGCGTCAGTCCCCCGCCCAGATGAAGATCAGCCACGCAAAGCACCGAAGACCGTTGCGGGAAATGGTCCTTCGCTAGTTGATCGCCGACAGGAGAAGCTGGGAAAAGCCCGACGACCGCTTCCCTCGATCGAAGGTTACGAGATTCTAGACGTGCTCGGCAAAGGTGCCATGGGCATTGTCTACAAAGCTCAGCAAAAGGGTCTCAAGCGGCTCGTCGCCCTCAAAATGATTTCGACCGGATCGCATGCGGGAGACATCGAGCTCGTTCGATTTCGAACAGAAGCAGAAGCGGTTGCGCGACTCCATCATCGGCATATCGTTCAAGTTCACGAAATCGGCGAATGGGTCCCGGAGACGGGCTGCGAACCATTACCATATCTTTCGCTCGAATACGTGAACGGCGGTAGCCTTGCCGATTTCCTGAAAAATACTCCACAACAACCTCGTCTCGCTGCCGAGTTAATAAAGTCTCTCGCAGAAGCTATCCAATACGCGCACGAACATAACGTCATCCACCGTGACTTGAAGCCTTCCAATATCCTCATCGATAGTGGTGACGAAAACATAAGTGGTGCCGCCAGCGGGAACAACTCCCAAGCCGTACAGGGGTCGACGACATTCCAAGAGCGATCGACGGTTCGCGACAAGATTCACTTGAATCCCAAGATCGCGGACTTCGGACTAGCAAAGCAGTTGGATGACGAATCGAATCAAACGATGAGTGGTGCGATCATCGGAACGCCAAGTTACATGGCACCCGAGCAAGCTTATGGCAAAGCAAGTACGATTGGTCCCGCAGTGGACATTTATTCGCTGGGGGCAATCCTTTACGAAATGCTGACCGGTCGTCCGCCTTTCAAAGGCGCTAGCATCATGGAGACGGTGGAGCAAGTTCGTCGACAAGAACCCGTTCCGCCTAGTCAGTTGCAAGCAAAAACGCCCATTGACCTAGAGACCATTTGCTTAAAATGCCTTCAGAAAGACATTAGCAAACGCTATGCATCGGCACTTGAACTGGCACAGGACTTAGAGCGATTCCTGGATGACAAACCCATTCTCGCACGACCCGTTGGTCATTTAGAGCAAGTTCATCGTTGGTGTCGTCGCAATCCATTCCCAGCGTTATTGATCAGTGGCATCGCGTTCACATTAATTCTTGGAACGGTAATTTCAACCTACTTTGGATTCCGAGCCCTCGCTGGTGAGAAAGCCGCAATCGAAAATGAAAGGATCGCAATTGCGCGCAAAGAAGAAATGGAACGAAGGACCTACGTTGCAGAGTTCGTTCTTGCATGGCAAAAATCGCTTAACGGTCGAAGCCAAGAAGCAAAGCAGTTGCTGGACGGTTTGCTGCCACAACGTGCCGAAGATCGTGACTTAACAGGATTTGAATGGCATTATTTGCGACGACTTTGCGATCTTCAATTGCAGACTTTCACGGATCCTAATTCCGATGCGAACGATCCCGCGATGATTCTTGCAATCGCAACTAGCCCCGACCAACGATGGCTCGCAACAGGGGGATCAAAAGTTCTGATTTGGGATCGAGTAACGGGCAAGGTTGTTCATGAGCTACCAGGATGCGAGGGGAGAACTTTTAGCGTTGCGTTTAGTCCGGACGGGAAAAAAATTGCAGCAGGCGGTGAGGATAAGGCAATTCACGTGTGGGATGTGATAACTGGCCAAGAGCTTGACAAGCTCGAAGGACACGAATTGCCCATTCGATGCATCGCGTTCAATCCTGTTCGAAACGAATTAGCTTCCGGCGGTTTCGATGGCCAGTTGTTCATTTGGAACCTTGACAGCCTCCCAGCCAAATTTGAAATCAAAGGCTACATTCCACGCCGTACTGGTTTGGCTTATGAAAACGACGGAACACATCTCTATGCAACTTGCAAAAATTCGAGCCCAGATGGTGAACAATATTCACTATGCCGAATCGACTGCATTACAAATGAAATCACGCCGATGGATTTGGCCAGCACGGATTCTACGGATTTTGTAGCAATAAGCGCGGACGCGACCAAATTGGTTTCTTATGCCAACAAACCAAATCGAAGACTGAAAATTTGGGATATTTCCAATGGCAATGCAGTGTTGGTTGAGTCCTTCGACATGCAATTCGAAAATGTGCGGAGCCTCGCCCTTAGCCCAGACGGCAGGAATGTCGCTTTCGGTTGTAGCGATTCATTTATACACATCTGGAATATTGAAACCCGCAGTGAAACTCTTCGCATTCGTGGAAATGCCGCCAACGTAGAAGCAGTCCACTATTCGTTCGATGGCTGGCAGATATTGTCGCCGAGCTACGACGGCAAGCTTTTCATTTGGGATGCTAACAACGCCCTGGATCGCCGCGTTTATTATGGAACGCAAGGAACTATTGAAGGGTCATTGAGCACGGACGGGAGCTATTTAGCGGCACTCTCAGGTGATGGTATCATAACGGCATACGCAACCACCGGAATCCGCTCCGAGAATAAATTGGGGGCTTTCAGCGAGTCATCAAAACCCACGTCCATTCGATTCCTCCCGAATTCCCATCAACTTGTGGTAGTAACCGAAAATGGCAAGGTCATTGCCATTGATACTACGACAGGTTTACAAGCTACTTTATTTGAACTTGATCAGAGATTAACTGATGTCGCGGTAAGCCCCAACGGTAACTGGATCGGCCTTAACGCTGATCACGAGTCACTGAAAATCTTTGGCCTGAAAGAGAACTCCATTATTGCGTCACGCAGTTTGCGATATGAGCAAGGCGATGCGTGCCATTTCACGTTTTATCCCAATCGCCCCTGGCTCGCTATTTCGTATGACCAAAATCCGGAAGTCGTGATTTGGGATTTCGAATCCGGAGAAACAATTTTTTCAAAAATGGATATCCCAGGAATGGCGACGGCGTTTAGCCCTGATGGAAGGTACTTCTTATTTGGAACGAAGCAATCTGTTGTTGATTTATCGTCGATGCAAATTGTTCGGCAATTATCAAGGCAACCCTCTGAACCTATCACAGCCAATTTCGATTTCTCGGGAAAACGATTTATGCGAGGCGGCAGCTCGTTGCTAGTGCAGCTTATCGATTTTGCAACGGGTTCCGAGCTGCTGTCATTTGGCGGACATGAGCAATCGGTTCTCGACATCGAAATGTCGTTGGACCAGAAAACCATGGTGTCGCTTGGCCAAGATGGAATCGTACAAATTTGGGATGCTCGACCTTTAACACCAGAATTGTTGATTCAGCGACAAGCGTCCAGTTTGTGCGAATTCTAGGCCAGCAAAGAGTTGGACAATGAAAAAAGGTTGAAGTTAATTCAAGAACACCCATTGATATCGAATGCGGTTCGCAAAGAAGCAGAACGACTTTCGAGCCAACCGGATTAGTGCTTTCCTCGGTGTGCGCGCGTTGATCAATGAACCGCGTCAACAAAGCGAGCTGACACGGTAATGTCTTCAGAACCGCCTCCATTATGCTCTTTTTCGACGAAAAACGTTGCAATAGCCCCTTCGATCGTCTAGGCTCAGAGTAGTTTGTCTTTTTCCCTATTTTTGGAGAACACCATGAAATTGCCATTTCAAGTTGAATCCGTTGTCCGAACCGGTAATGCTCATTCTGCAAATGCAGCGGTTCAACCGTCATGTATGGCACCGAATTCACAAACATGCTCGAACAGACAAGGCAGTTGGTGCTGCAATCCGACCGATATGTGCGGAACCACAAAAGGTATGTGTATTAGCGGATAAGTTGCTCTCTGTTTTTTTCTCTTTAGTGATTATCTATTTTGAATCTGCTGCCGATTGGATCCTCGGTTAGCACGGATGTTATACCTACCGACGTATCGTTTCAAAAAAGCGGTGTTGGTCGCTTATTCGATCCCGCCGTTCTTTGGCAATGGACGAAAGGCAATCGGCAGATTTCCATTGCCGTTCTGGATGGGCCAGTCGATCTACAGCACGAGAGTTTCAGAGAAGCAAACATTCGACTTGGGTTAAACGTCGATTACCCAGCGATCGACGATGGCTTCGCTTGTCGCCATGGTACGCATATTACCAGCGTCATATTTGGGCAGCACACTAGCTCGGTGCAGGGAATTGCGCCCGAGTGCTCCGGGATAATCCTTCCGATCTATTCAACCACCCCAATCGACTCCCTCACCTCCGGTTCACAGCTAGATCTTGCGAGAATGATTCTGCATGCACTTGCAGAGGGGGCAAACGTAATCAACATAAGTGGAGGCGAATTTTCGCCATCCGGGCAAGCTCATCCTATGCTGGCCGACGCTATTCGAGCATGCGAACGCGCAGATGTCTTGATTGTCGCCGCAGCAGGGAATCAAGGATGCGATTGCCTCAATGTCCCCGCTTCGCTCGGTTCCGTCCTAGCAGTGGGAGCGATGGATGCGAACGGCGAACCTTTGTCAGTGAACAACTTTGGTCTGGCCTACCAATACCAAGGCATCGTTGCACCGGGAAAAGATTTACTCGGTGCGCGACCAGGGGGCGGTACCTATCCAATGTCAGGTACAAGCGCCGCTTCTGCTTGGGTGTCGGGTGTCGTTGGACTACTTTTATCATTTCAAATTCAAATCGGTCAGAAACCAAGCCCATCGCGTGTTCGACGGGCATTGCTCGAAAGTGCATTGGATTGCAGCGAGTTACAAGCACGGGACTGCAAACGCATTTTGGTTGGTCGCATCAATATTCCTGGGGCAATTTCCCAACTTCTCAAGGACAATTCTATGGCAAGTCATCCTGATCAAATCGGCGTCATTCCATCGCAATCCGAACCAGCAGGTTGTGTTACTGAGCATGGTCCAACAAGCTCGATTCCTCGCACCGACGCCGGAGTGATTCCCTCGGCTTCCGTGCAACCTCAAGCATGCTCGTGCGGTGGTGGGGGAGCCAAGCAGACAGTTTATGTGCTTGGGCAGATCGGATACGACTTGGTCTCCGAAGCTCGACTTGATGCATTTGCTCAAAAAATGGGAGGGCAGGGCGGTGCTACTCCTTCTCGAGCTTTGCCTGGTGATCCAACGAAAATGCTTGACTATCTCAAAAAGAATCCCTACGAAGCAACTGCTTTGGAATGGACGTTGAACTTAGACGGTACGCCGATTTATGCCATTCGCCCTAACGGCCCGTTCGCTTCCGATGCCTACGCGCAACTTCGCGACTTTCTTAATAGCCAGCTCCAAGAAGATGCCGAGCGCGTTTCCATTCCCGGCGTGATTTCGGGCAATGCACGACTAATCACTGGCCAGGTTGTCCCCGTCATCAACCCTGAATTGCGAGGCATGTATTGTTGGAACACTGATTCCATTGTCGATCCAAAGGCCAAGAAAGAAGTAAAGCAAGACGTCAAGGACTTCCTGGATCGCATTTACTTTGGCTTGAGAAATCTCGGCGTAATGCCCCAAGATCGCGCTATCAATTTTGCAGCGACCAATGCCTTTAATATTGAAAAGATTTTCGATGATCTCGACGACGATCTCGATCACGAAAGCATGCGAGTTGTCCCTAGTCCCTTCGGCCGTCCAGGATCTGATTGCTGGGATGTTGAAATCTATTTCTTCTATCCAAAGAGAGAAGTGCAGAGCGTCCGAAAAGTATATCGCTTTACGGTAGACGTCAGCGATCTCGTACCGGTCACCATCGGGCCAATGCGAAGTTGGCTTACACGTTAGAAAAAATCGAATAGCGTAGCGGTGTCTCCGTCACCCAAAAAAGATTTTTGCGAAGGCACCACGAGCGGACTATTCCAATTGCATTGATAACAGACCGCCGACGTTTCGCGACGACGCTCGGTCTGAATTGGTGCATGTCACCAAGCCGCAATCACACTAGATCGGCTCGCAGTCTGCCCACGATTTCCCGACTTTGACATCTACTTTTAGCTGCACAGCAAGCTTGACGACGTTCGTCATTTTATCCCGAACCATCGCAGCCAACGCCTCCACGTCTGCTTCCGCGACTTCGAAAAGCAGTTCGTCGTGAATCTGCAGTAGCATTTTGGCTTCCATTTTGCTTTCACGCAGCGAGCGATGCACGTCGATCATCGCTTTCTTGATAATGTCGGCTGCGGTGCCTTGGATAATTGTATTCACTGCCATGCGTTCCGGCTCAATCAGTATTTTCCGTTTGCTGGCTTCCATCGAATCAAAATCTCGGACGCCTTTGATCCAGCGTTTGCGACCAAGCATCGTAGAAACAAATCCTTGCGCTCGACAAGTGCGTAACGTGTCTGCGATAAATGATTGGACACCGGAATATCGAGCAAAGTAATTGTCAATGAACTCGGAAGCTTCGTCTTTGCTGATGTTAAGTCCTTTTGCCAATCCAAACGGGCTCTGTCCATAGATAATGCCAAAGTTCACGGCTTTGGCACTGCGTCGCATCGCGGAGGTCACCTCATCCAAAGGGACGCCATAGACTTCGCTGGCGACTCGTGCATGAATATCCTGGTCCGCCTCGAACGCAGTGCGCAAGGAAACATCGCCACAGAAATGAGCTAAAACGCGCAATTCAATTTGCGAGTAATCCGCTGCCAACAATACCCAACCGGCCTGACCGGGTACAAACGCAGATCGAATCTTTCTTCCATCCTCAGTGCGAATCGGGATATTCTGCAAATTCGGCTCATTACTACTAAGTCGGCCGGTGATTGCGGCATCTTGGCGAAACGACGTATGCACGCGACCTGACTTTGAGCTAACCAGTGACTGCAGAGCGTCGACATACGTTCCCTTGAGTTTGCTCGCTTGACGATACTCGATGATCTTAGCAGGCAGAGGATGTTGCGAGGCAAGTTCCATGAGCACATCGACATCCGTGCTGGGACCCGTCTTTGTCTTTTTTACTACCGGTAATCTTAGTTCTTCAAAAAGAATTTTCGCCAATTGCTTGGGACTGTCTGGATTGAATTCGTGCCCGGCTATTTCCATAATCTCGTGAAACAATCGCTCGATGGTGACAGCAAATTGTCCGCTTAACTCCTTAAGCCTTTCTACGTCGACTCGAATGCCATTGAATTCGAGTTCGGCAAGTACTTCGATGAGTGGGATCTCGAGTGTTGTTAGAATTTCGTAGACGCCTTCGGCACGCAATCTCGGTTCCAAGACCTCTAACAAGCGAAGTGGTAGATCGGCGTCTTCGCAAGCGTATTCGCATACACGCGAAACGGGAACTTGATCCATGCGAATCTGTTTCGCGCCGGTACCAATCAATTCGGAGATCGGAATGGTTTCTAGATTTAAAAGTTTCTTTGCAAGCTCGCCCAATCCGTGACTTCGCTGACCAGAATCCAGAAGGTAATCGGCCACCATGGAATCGAATAGGACTCCTTGCACGTGAATTCCTTGCCCGCGAAAAATCACCAAATCGTATTTGATGTTCTGTCCAATCTTGCCGATCGAGGGCGATTCCAGGATTGACCGAAGCGTTTCATTGACTTCATCGAGCGACATTACCTTTTCACCAGAAGGCGCACGAAGCGGAATATATGCCGCGTGACCGGGAGCCCAAGAAAAACTATAGCCGACCGGATCCGCTTGCCTTGCATTCGTTCCCGTCGTTTCCGTGTCGAGCGAAATCTGTTTTGCAACAGACAGCAATCCTACAAGTTCCGAAAGCTTGTCAGAAGTATCGATCAAACGGTAATCGTTCCTCGAAAGGGTTTGGGGCGATTCCCTAACTTGCGTGACTTCCGTTGTACTTCCTTGAAGCAATTGTTCGGCGAGCCGACGGAAGCCCAGTTCGTTCAACATGTTTTCGATCTTGTCACGATCTGGTCGCAACTGTTTCCACTCGGCCCAAGTCAATTGGATCGGAACATCTCGGCGAAGTGCCACTAGTTCACGACTCAAGAAAGCTTGATCTCGAAATGTCTTTAAGTTCTCTTGCCGCTTTTGGCCCTTAACCTGATCGGCGTTGTCGAGCACGGCATCTAAAGTTTGAAATTGTTCGAGCAACTGTTGGGCGAACTTGGGTCCAATTCCTGGGACTCCGGGAACATTGTCGGATGAGTCCCCTACGAGAGCTTGAAAATCGACGACTTGGTCTGGTCGAACACCCCAGACCCCGGCAAGCTCGGCTGCTCCAAAGATCTCGTCTTTGCGGATATTAAACATTTGAACATTTTCGCTCAGCAACTGTCGACAGTCTTTGTCGCTGGTTACGAGCAGACAACGTGCCTGAACCGCTTCGGCATACGTCGCAACCGTTGCCAAGATATCGTCCGCTTCGAACCCTTCCATCTCGAGAATCGGGATACCAAGCGCCGACAAGGCTTCGCGAATGAGAGGAAGTTGAGGGCGTAACTCTTCGGGCATGCCCTCACGATTGGCTTTATATTCTGAGTACAATTGATTTCGAAACGTCTCGCCAGATAGATCGAAGGCGACAAGCAAGAACTTGGGATTCCATTTTTGCCGTAGCGTCACGATGTCACGCAAGAATCCATGAACCGCTCCCACCGGCAATCCCTTCGGACTTGTGAGTGCGGCCACCGCATGAAACACTTGATAGATCAAACTGTGGGCGTCGACGACGAGAATCAAATCTCCGGATACGGGCTCAGGACAAACGTCAACGTTATCGTTCGAAAACTCCACGTTCGAAAGTGTGGCGTTCATGGAATTCTTGGTCGGTAAGTCTTCCGCCGACCATTCCAGCCGGGGTTGATACGAAGCAACGGTTTCCAAGTTCGCCGTCGGCTCGACGTTGGTCGACGACTCAATGCCGAGATTAGGCTGCGAACTAATTTCGGTTTGCGAAACGGATTCGGTGTCGAAACCATCGAACATCATCTGGCCAGATTTCTTTTTTGGCACACCGCACCCCCCCAACTTCGAAAACGTCGTTCGCCAATTTATCTGCCGCAATGTAGGGACCAGGATAGTGCATTGTCAACGAACCTGGCCATTTCAAGCAGCGAACGGTCGTCTCTTCTGGCAAAGATAGCCACAAACCGCAAGTTTTGAGAAAATTTGGCGGTTGTACCAGAATCCGTTCAACGAACGGAAATTAACGATTCTGACAACCATTTCAACTATTCCTTCATAGGTTTGGGGATCGTTGAGAGGATTTGTTTGACGAGGACACAGTTCCTATCTACCATTAATTGTTATGGTTAGGCAAACTGTCTAGCCAAATTAGGACTTTTCGTTTTCCCAGACTTTCGCCGATCTAATCTTGGGGTTTGCAAATGGCCGTACGCGACCGGAATCTCGTTGCATGGCAGGCTTACGTTCTCGTTGCGACGTTTGTTTGTCTTGGGCTTTTAGGAGCGCTTGGGTACATCATGTTCACCAGCGGAACTAATGACAAGAAAGCGTCGGAGGCTCAGGCTCGCGCGACTGCTGCCGAACAAAGTGTGCGAACCGCAACCGGCAAACTCGATACGTTGCAAATCTATTTGGGCGCGAAACAAACGAGCGCCGCTGAGCTCGACGCTTTGCGAACGTCGCTGAGTGCCGACGAAGAGATGAACAACATTCAAAAACAGTTCGATGCCGACATGGCGTTGTTCGGTGGCGATGTAGGCGCTCAAGATCGCAGCTACAAAAAGCTTGTCGAGTACTTGATGCAAGCTGTCCGTCAACGAAACCTGTCCCTCGATACGATGACGAAAGACGTTGCCAATCTAAACGCCGAAGTTGTTACCATTCGTAAAGAAAAAGACGACGCAATCGCTGCAGCCGAAGCTGCGCGAAACAAACTCGAGCAAGACTTAACGCAAGTACGCAACGACTTCAAGAAAACGCTTGACGACCATCAGCAAAAATTAGAGGCTCTGAAAGCAGCTCATCAAGCTGACTTTGCAAAACTCGAGACGGCTCGCAAAACCGTCGAAGCAAAAAACGCGGAGCTTGTCGCTGAGAATGCTAAGTTGACCAAGTTCAAAAAAGATATGGTCAAAGAAACACAAGACAAAGTTGAACGCGAGGATTTCGAAGCAAGCCAAGCTAAGATTGTCGATGTTGACCAAGGCGGCACTGTTCTATGGATCGATCTGGGTCGCCGACAAGGCTTACGTTCCGGGCTGCAATTTAGCATCTACAACCAAGATACCGTTCGCATCAGCGAAGCGACTCCAAAGGCTCGCATCGAAATCACCGATGTCCAAGATGAAATGGCTCAAGCCAAAGTCTTGCACAATCAATTTAGCGTTCCAGTACTCAAGGGAGATTTAGTTTTCTCGCCGTTCTGGAATGCTGGTGGGAAGAAAAAGCAATTCGCGTTTTTGGGGAAGATGGACATCGACAACAACGGATCGGATGATACTGATTTACTGCGGACGCTGATTGAACAGAACGGCGGTATTGTTATTGAAACTGTCGATGCCTTTGGTCGGAACAAAAAATACAAAGATCCTCAAACCGGCACCGAGGGATTGTCGATCTACACGCACTATCTAGTCAAAGGCGCGGATCTAAGGCTTGCCAAGAGTAATCCCGACGAAGAAGGCGGTGGTATCGCAGATCAAACACGCAATCTCGCGACGGCTTACAAGGATCTGGAAGACCGCGCTCGCGAAGCCGGGATTACGGTCATCAATCTCGATCGGCTTGCAAGCCTTCTCAAAAAGCTCGATGAAGATCGTACGATTCCTCTCGGAGCGGCGATGCGGAGTAGCGATTTCAACGATCGTGCAAACGCGCGTTTTTCAGAAATGTCTCCAGGAGAAAAAACGGAATACAACCGCACAGGTCCGTTTGGCGGAATGCGATCAGGCCCCGGCGGGAAATAACACTCGCGGGAAATAATAATTGCTGATCTTGAATTTGCAGTTTCCGTGAATTCCTTGACGGCACGTTTTAAAAAATTACTCGATCCAAACTAGCCAACCCTTTCGGTTGGCTTTTTCTTTTAATGGGGCGAGTGGACTGAAAACTGCGTTTCTCGAATTGGATCTGGCCGTTCTTTCAATCCAAAATAGCGAGTTATCGGTCCCAACAAGTTTGCGGTTGGCCCAATGGCAAGGATTTGCCTTTCGCTATAATGGGCCAAGTCACGGAAGAACTGCGCAGTTCTCCGTTAACGCTTGCCAACCCTCCTTCGAATAGAAAAAGCACAATGAGCAACGTAGCTTCGTCGCCGGATATGGCCCAATTGCAATCGGAAGCCAAGAGCAAACTGGATCAGCACGTATACGAAACCGTTCAATGGCATTTCCACGAGTCAACGGGTTGCCCCTATTGGCTTGGGGTTAAGAAAGAATTGAAGTTTGACCCCTTAAAAGAGGTCAAAACTTTCGAAGATCTCAAAAAATTCCCCCTGTTCGAAGACGATCTGCTGCGAGGTGGTCCAGTCCGTCGCTGGGTGCCAAAGGCCTACGAAAATCGACCCGTTTACGTCTTCGAAACTGGCGGAACAACAGGCGTCCCCAAGAGCCGTGTTGTCGTCGATGACTTTCGCATCGACTACGAAATGATGAGCGAAACGCTCCCGGACAAATATTTTCCAAAAGGTGCTAACTGGCTGATGCTTGGTCCCTCGGGTCCAAGACGCCTCCGACTAGCAATTGAACATCTGTGTCAATTCCGCGGAGGCATTTGCTTTTGCATCGACTTGGACCCACGATGGGTGGTCAAGCTCATCAAAAAGGGATGGATGGAACACCTCGAAGAGTATAAAAAGCATTGTATCGATCAAGCAATCACGATCTTGACCGCTGGCCACGACATCAAATGCATGTTTACAACCCCCAAACTGCTCGAGGCGCTCGCTTACGGCTTGGCAGAAAAAGGAATGAGTATCAAAGATGTTGGCATCACTGGCATCTTCTCCGGCGGAACCGAATTCACGCCACAGTGGACGCGATTCGCAGTGGAAGAGTTGCTCGAAGGACTACCTGAAGAGAGCGGCGTTTACATGACGCCAACCTATGGGAACACGTTGATGGGTCTCGCATGCAGCAGTCCAATTGGCCCACATGACGGTTACAAAATTTCGTACTACGCTCCCCAACCACGAGCGGTCGTCGAAGTCGTGGACTTCAAAGATCACAATAAAGTTGTTGGTTACGGCGAAACGGGGCGAGTTAAACTTTATACGTTGACCAAAGAATTCTTCGTGCCGGGTTTCCTCGAGCGCGACGAAGGCGAAAGAGAAATGCCTTACGTCAAATACCCATGGGACGGCGTTAGTGGCGTCCGTCCATTCCACGAAATAGCGTCGAGCACAACCGTCGGCGTCTACTAAATTCGCCAGACAACGACTGCTGACACCAAGTCAACTTAGCTCGTCAAGCAAATAAGCGACGAGTTTCACATTGAATTACAAACACTGCTGAAAGGTCCATTACGGTGCTTACGCTACATCCCATGCGTTGGGGCAAACAGTATACTTCTCTCGAATTCCAAGAAGTATTTCACTTTGAAACGGGTGCTGCCATTGCCAAAATTGGGCAAGTCAACGGCGGTATGGTTCAAATGGACCTTCGCAAAATCGACAACGCGCGTAAAGCGTTGCGTTCAATGAGTCCTGATCGATTGATCGAAGCGTGCAAGAAAGCAGGCGAGCTGTTCGGTACCGCTTCCCTTCCCGTCGGCGATGGAATTCAATCTGTCGAAAACTTTGTCCACGAGCAATCCGCAAGCACGGGGTTGCCGGAACACATGTGCGTTTCGAATATGAAAAAGAACGCATTCGTATTGGCGAACATGGACAAAATACTCGACGCCCTGACACGCGGTCTCAATTTAGAAATCTACAGTCGAGGCTATGGCGAAGAGGGGCGTGGCGTGATCGTCAGCTACCAAGCCCAATCGCCCGTCCTCGGCGCCGTTCTTCCCAATAATTCGCCCGGCGTTCACACGCTTTGGTTGCCTGCTGTGGCATTGCAAGTTGGATTGGTTCTCAAGCCCGGTTCGCAAGAACCTTGGACCCCGTATCGAATGATTTCCGCTTTCATCGAAGCAGGCGTGCCGGCCGAAGCTTTCTGTCTTTATCCAGGCGCTCATGATGTCGGCGGTATGATCTTGAGCAAATGCCCGCGAGCCATGATCTTCGGCAGCGCACAAACTGTCCAGCAACATTCAGGAAACCCAAGAGTCCAAGCTCACGGCCCGGGCTTCTCGAAAATTCTTATCGGTGATGATATCGTCGACGACTGGGAAAAGTACCTGGACATGATGGTCGAGAGTGTCCTAAGTAATTCGGGGCGAAGCTGCATTAATTGCTCAGGCATTTGGGCTTCGCGTCACACCAAAGAGATTGCTCGCGCAATCGCAGAACGAATCGGTCCCGTTGATGTAAAGTCGGCCAACGACCCTTCTGCCGAGTTAGCGGCATTTGTAAACCCGCAAATGGCTACGGGAACTTGGGGAATGGTTCAGCAAGATGTTGCAGAATCTGGCGTAACCGACATGACGGTCGACTATGGTCCGCGGTTGGTGGAGCGCGAACGATGTGCTTATCTTCGGCCAATGATCCTCCATGCCGATTCTCCTCAGCGCGCGGTGGCATCCAAAGAGTACATGTTCCCATTTTCTTCGGTCGTCCAATGCCCGCAATCGGATATGATTAAGTCGATCGGTTCCACTTTGGTTTGTACGGCTTTAACGCGCGACGCAAATTGGATCGATCAATTGACAAACGCGGTCCACATCGACCGCTTGAACATTGGTCCAATTGCAACAAACCGATTGAATTGGCTTCAGCCACACGAAGGCAACTTGACGGATTTTCTCTTCCGCTCACGTGCTTACCAAGTGGCTGAACTATAAGCTGTCGGTTTTCACGGACGAATAGACAAACCGACGCGGTGTTTGCGCAGCCCACATCCCTTTGCACGAGTCCAAAATGCATCCGTTGTTCGACAAGGATATCGTGGTGCGTGGTGCGCGCGAGCACAACTTGCGGTCCGTCGACCTCACACTGCCCCACGGTGCGTTGATCTGCTTTTCCGGCGTCAGCGGCAGCGGCAAAAGCTCCTTAGCGTTCGACACACTCTATGCCGAAGGCCAACGACGCTATCTCGAGAGCTTATCAAGCTACGCTCGTCAATATATCGGCCAACTTCCCAAGCCAAATGTCGATTTCATTTCCGGCCTGAGTCCTTCCATTTCCATCAGCCAAAAAGCGACGGGCTCCAACCCGCGTAGCACCGTTGGTACGATCACCGAAGTCTACGATTTCCTGCGCGTTCTCTACGCGCGAGTCGGAACCGGTTACTGCCCCAAGTGCAATGTAGCCATTGCGGCACAGACTCGCGATCAAATCCTCGCGAAAATCACAACCCTGCCAGCCGATCAGACCGTTGCGATACTCGCCCCGCTGATTCGACGACAAAAAGGAGAGTATCGAGACCTTTTCGACGACCTGCGTAAGCAAGGATTCGGACGCGTTCGAGTCAACGGCACGATTTACACCTTGTCCGAAGTACCCGCTCTCGAACGACAACTGCGTCACTCGATCGAAGTCGTTGTCGACCGCGTCCAAATTAGCTCGACGAGCCGCCAGCGTATGTCCGAAGCTATCGACATGGCAACGCGATTGGGTTCGGGCACTCTCATTGTCGCGCCGCTGGCAGCACCTTCGACGCCTCAAAAGAAAAACGCCAAGTCTCCTCAATCCGAAACTGCCGAGGAAGATATTGTCTTCTCTTGCAATTTCTCTTGTCCAAAATGCGGATCGTCATTCACTCCGCCTAGCCCTCAACTCTTGAGCTTTAATAGCCCGCACGGAATGTGTACTCTCTGCCGAGGGCTTGGCCATTTGTATACGTTCGATCCCGAGTTACTCATTCCTGATCCGTCCAAATCCATTCGTTCAGGTGCAATCGAACTCCTTGGCAAATGGACCAAAATGAGCCGCTGGCATCGCCGGCAAATGCAAGGTGTTGCTGATACGCTTGAACGGGACGAAAAAATCGCAACCGGGACTATCCTAACCTCACCTTGGAAAGACTTGCCCAAAGACATCCAAAAATACTGGCTTTACGGGACAGGTGATCGGCATATTACGTACACTTGGCGCGGTGGCTCCAAGCCGTTGCGGTTCGGCGGGAAATTCGAAGGACTCATCCCGGCACTTTTGCAGAAATGGAACGCGTCGGGAAATCCCCTGTACCGACGGATGCTAGAAAAGTACATGCATACGTTGGACTGCGAAGCATGTAACGGGGCTCGATTGAATCCGCAAGCCCGCTCGATCCGACTTGAATCCAACCTGCCGCGTTTTTCCAAGAAACCGCGACTGTCGTTGCCCGAAGTCTGCGATCTGCCTCTGCAGGATTGTCTCGATTTCTTTGCAAACTTGGAACTGACGGACAAACAAATCCAAATCGCTGGACAAGCCCTCAAGGAAATCCACGCTCGACTCGGATTCCTTTTGGACGTCGGACTCAATTACCTGACCCTTTCACGCCCCGCGCCAAGTTTGTCGGGCGGCGAGTCGCAACGAATCCGCTTGGCAAGCCAGATTGGTGCGGGCCTGGTGGGAGTCCTTTACGTGCTCGACGAGCCCTCGATCGGTCTTCATCCTCGGGATAACGATCGCCTTCTTCAATCACTTCAAAGATTGCGCGACTTGGGCAATACGCTTATTGTTGTCGAACACGACGAAGATACGATGCGCGCAGCAGATATGATCGTCGATTTTGGACCAGGACCAGGCGTTCGCGGTGGCTATGTTGTCGCGTCCGGTTCCCTTGATACGATTTGCAAAACCAAGGAAAGCGTTACTGGCGCGTATCTGAGTGGTCGAACGAAGATCATTCATCCCGACAAACGTCGCTCCGGTTCAGGAAAAAAACTAACAATCGTTGGCGCTCGTCAAAATAATCTCCGCAATATACGAGTCGAAATTCCGCTCGGATGTTTTGTCTGTGTTACCGGGGTAAGCGGCAGCGGCAAGAGTTCGCTCATCACAGACATTTTGACGCCAGTTCTTCGCAATCAGCTCAACGGCGCAGAAACGGAAGTCGGTTTGCATGACCGAATAACGGGAATTGAACACCTCGACAAGATTATCGATATCGATCAGAGCCCCATTGGTAGAACTCCGCGAAGCAATCCAGCGACGTACGTTAAAGTTTTTGACGAGATTCGCGATCTGTTCGCGCAATTGCCCGATTCTCGCGCTCGTGGGTTTCGGCCCGGTCGATTTAGTTTCAACACGCCGGAAGGACGATGTTCGGCCTGTGATGGTAACGGCGCCAACAAATTAGAAATGGAGTTCCTCGCAGACCTATGGGTAACATGCCCCGTGTGCAACGGCAGTCGTTATGGTCGCGAAACACTGGCAGTGAAATTCAAGGAAAAAACCATTGCAGAATGTTTGGATCTCGATGTCCAACAAGCCCTCGATTTGTTTTCAGAATTACCAAAAGTTGCGGGCAAACTTCAAACGTTGCACGATGTTGGACTCGATTACTTGAAATTGGGCCAGCCTTCGCCAACATTGTCGGGCGGCGAAGCGCAACGAATAAAACTTGCCAAAGAATTAAGCCGACGCAGCACGGGCCGAACTTTATACGTACTGGATGAACCCACGACGGGACTTCACTTTGCCGATATCGCACTGCTTCTTCAAGTCCTTCAAAGCCTAGTTGATTTGGGCAATACGGTCGTCGTGATCGAGCATAACCTCGACGTTGTGCAAGCCGCAGATTGGGTTATCGATCTGGGGCCGGAAGGCGGTTCCGGTGGCGGAGAAATCATAGCTACCGGCACTCCCGAACAAATCGCCAAGCACAAACAATCCCACACCGGAAAATCGCTCACCAAACACTTGCAACAACAAGCCGCGTTAACGGGAAAGACCAAAAAACAAAAAGCTTCGTCGAACTTTTCGCGCGCTGCCAAGAAAACGACGCATCTGACGGTCGAAGGTGCATGTCAACATAACCTACAAGACGTCGACGTCAAAGTTCCGCTTGGCGCGATGACCGTGTTCTGCGGGCCCAGCGGTAGCGGAAAAACGTCATTGGCGATGGATACAATCTACGCCGAAGGACAGCGCCGATACGTCGAAAGCTTGAGTGCTTACGCGAGACAGTTCATCGGTCAGATGCCAAAACCTATTGTTGAACGCATCGAAGGCTTGTCGCCTGCCGTCGCGCTCGAACAAAAGAATCTGGGCCATTCTCCGCGCAGCACGGTTGGCACGGTCACCGAAATCTATGACTACCTCCGATTGATGATGGCTCGCCTTGGCCAAATGCACTGCACGAATTGCGATGCTCCGGTGGAAACTCAGACGATTGACCAAATCGCCGACAACATTGCCAAGATGCCGCGCGATTCGCGCGCATTGCTGCTCGCACCTCTCGCAATTGATCGAACCGATGACATCGAAGCACGTTTTGATGACCTTCGCAAACGTGGTTTCGTCCGAGTTCGCATCGATGGCGTAAGTTATACACTCGATAACTTGCCAACTTTACAGCGAACCACGCAGCATCAGGTACAAGTCGTCGTAGATCGACTGCAAATCAATACCAAGGACCGTTCGCGCATTGCAGATAGTGTTGCTACGGCTATCGATTTAGGCCAAGGTGTCGTTCAAATCGCATTGGCCGACGCTTCTCGCGAAGAACCTGACTGGGATGTAATTACGCACAGCCTATTTCTCGCGTGTCATCATTGCGGTTTATCGTTTCAAGCACTTACCCCACACAGTTTTTCGTTCAACTCGTCACTGGGTTGGTGTACTTCCTGCCAAGGTTTGGGCACCCAGATGGGGACGAACCCGGCCGCTTTGATGGACATGACCAAATCGCTTGCCGAAGGCGCGATGCTTCTTTGGCCGAACCTGGATACCCAGCTTTCAACGGCCATGATGAATGCCCTTTGTGCCGCAACAGGAATTCCTGCAAACGTTGCAATGTCGCAACTCACAATGTCACAACGTCAAACTTTGCTTCAAGGGACAGGCGAACGCTGGTACGAAGTTCACGCCGAAGGCCTATCGTTTCGTTTCCAATACCGAGGAATCTATCCGGCCTTAGACGCCGCTTCCAAACACAGTCCATCGCTTCGTCAACGCCTGGATCGATTTGTTGCAGAAGTCGAATGCATGGCTTGCCAAGGTGCTCGCGTTCGACGCGAAGCGGCACGAACCCGATTTCGCGGATTGACCGTGGGCGAACTAGTGGGCATGCCGCTCGAAACCGTTCTTGAGACAACCAAATCCTGGAAGCTCGACCAACGCGAGCGCACGATCGCCGGCGAGATCATTCACGAAGTCAACAATCGGTTGCAGTTCCTGGTCGATGTCGGCCTAGAATATTTGTCTCTCGGTCGAAATGCATCGACACTCAGTGGCGGCGAATCGCAACGGATCCGACTGGCCAGCCAGCTTGGCAGCGGACTGTGTGGCGTGCTCTACGTGTTGGATGAACCAACTATCGGTTTACATCCTCGCGATAATCACCGGTTGATTGGAGCATTGCATCGATTGCGCGATCTCGGAAACACACTAATAGTTGTCGAACACGACCGAGATGTCATCGCGTCCAGCAACGAGATTTGTGATTTCGGTCCTGGAGCAGGGCGTCTTGGCGGGCATGTTGTCGCACAAGGTTCGCCCGAGCGCGTCGGCAAACAGAAAGATTCCGTGACGGGCCCGTTTTTGTCGGGTAGGAAATCCATCCCAATCCCGCTGAACCGGCGCATGACGATTTCCGTCGATTCCAACGAGCAGATCGTCCCACCCCTCGGACATTGGCTGACCATTCGCGGTGCCCGCGAAAATACGCTTCGCAACATCGACGTATCGTTTCCTTTAGGCTGCTTCATTGCAGTCACGGGCCCCAGCGGCAGCGGCAAAAGCAGCTTGATCAATGACATTTTGTATCCTGCCTTAGCGCGCAAACTCCATCGTGCTCAGATTGCGGAAGGAACCTATCGCGAAATCGAAGGACTAGCGAATGTTGACAAAGTCGTTCAAGTCGACCAATCGGCTTTGGGTAATTCTCCTGCATCGAACCCTGCCACGTACTCCGGCGTCTTTGATCTTATTCGCCAACTCTATGCACAACTTCCCGATGCCCGTGTTCGAGGTTTCACCGCTCGACAGTTTTCTTTCAACGTGCCGGGCGGAAGATGCGAAAAATGCGAAGGCAACGGTCAGATCCGCGTCGAAATGCATTTCCTGTCGGATGTGTGGGTCGAATGCGACGCATGCCACGGCAACCGCTACACCGAAGAAACGCTTGCCGTGCGTTTCAAAGGCCACTCCATCGTCGATGTCTTGCGGATGCCAATTGGCGACGCCCGCAATCTACTGGTTAATTTCCCAAAGATCCGCCGCATTCTACAAACACTGTGCGATGTCGGTTTGGATTATGTCGCGTTGGGGCAATCGGCTCCGACACTCAGCGGCGGAGAAGCTCAGCGAGTGAAGCTGGCAGCGGAACTTGCGCGGCCTAATACGGGACGCACAATCTACTTATTGGATGAACCAACCACGGGCCTCCATTTTGAAGATATCATCAAGCTGCTCGAAGTCCTCAATCGTCTTGTCGATGTTGGCAACACGGTCGTCGTAATTGAGCACAATCTCGACGTGATCAAAACCGCAGACTGGGTCATCGATCTCGGCCCCGAAGCAGGATGGAAAGGTGGCCAAGTGGTCGCTGCCGGTACTCCCGAACAAATCGTTGAACAGTCTCAAGCCACAATTCAGAAACCTTCACGTCGTAAAAAGAAGCTGACCGATCTCGCAAACCAATCAACTGCCGATTCACAACTTCGCAGTTACACAGCCGAAGCGCTCGCTCCAGTTCTCGAATCGAGCCAGCGAGTACAACGCGAAAAATTCGATCCGTTCGCAGAATCGCAAGCGCAACCTGACGATCTCAGCATCCAAGACGTTGCCAAACAATCGGCCGCTCCTTGGGAAACCGATGGCCGCAAATGGCACTTGGAAACAAGCGTTGATCGCAAAGGAAAACCGATCCGTTGGGAACGCAAAATCCTGGCCGAAATCATCGCTCGCATCGAACAATTCGGATCCTTTGCTCCGGTCAATTGGGCTTCGCCAAGCATCGTCGAAGTTACCGGTCCCGTCAAAACTCAAGGCTGGTTCATGCACGCCATCACAGCCGAAACTTGGCTGCTCAAAATCAAAATTCGTATCCCTAAAGGCCGAATCAAAAAGATCGATTTTGAAGAAACAATCGATCTACCAACACTCAATGAAATGGATGAAGTCGAAGCTTACGGAAACGAATCGAGAATTCGCGTGAGCTCCGGAAATGATTGGCAAGAAATCGAATTGCGATTGTTCCGCTTCGATGAAATCAACAAGCCAAAATTTTGGAAACTGTTTGAGAAATGCATGCAGGCATTCGCTGAACACGTATTGCCAGAATCTGACGCTAGATCCGACGACCAAATGGCCAAAAAACGTTTGCCTGCGAAGCTTGCTTCAGGGACTTCGTATCCAGTCGACTTGAAATGGCACACATCCGACAAAGGATTTGACTCGTCCACCCCTCGTCAATGGCCTTCGACGTTAGTCCCTGCATTCCAACGTCATCTTGAGTCCCTCGTTCCGAAAATCATTTGGGACTGGACGTCACCCGAACAAGCTATTGCGAGAGTGGGTCAGAATACTTTGTCGATCCGAACAAAAATCGCAAGTCACCTTGAGGTGGCATTCGAATCCGTGGAGGCCACTTTAATCAAATCCTCAATTAAGGAACTTGGAAAACGCTGTTCGCTCATCGTAAGTCCAACGGGCAAATCAGGCTTGGCAGTCAAAATCTCCTCAGCGGATCAACTAACTGACGGAGCTTACGTCAAATTAGTCTTAGCTTTGTTGAAATCCGATTCAGCCGCCGCAACGAAGACAAAACGACAAAACAATGATCTGCCGCAACGAACCAAAACCCGGAGAAAGGCAGCATCGAAATGAATCCTCCCCTGATCGACCCAACTATTTTTTACCAATTCGAAGTTCAAATCGATTTGGTTGCCTTTCGTCCAAGCGACCTCGAATGGGAATTGCCGCCTGCGACAAAAATTCCAGATTTTGGTCAGTTGAGCGGGAAAAAAGCGTTCGCAGAACTTCGGATGGCATGGAGCGAACTTGGCCTCTTCTTCCAACTGGACGTTTCAGGCAAAAAGCTGCCAACGCAGTTCACGACTGCAGTTGGCGGACGAAGTGACGGGATGCGCTTATGGCTCGATACACGTGGCAGTCCCGATATTCACCGCGCATCGCGATTCTGTCACTGTTTTAATTTCCTACCGGGCAATCAACAAGCAAACCAGACTTCGGGCATCGCGACTTTTGAGCCGATCGCGCGTGCTCGTGAATTGCCAACACCCGTGCGTCCAGAACAAATTCCTATTCGAGTCGCTTTTCGAAAAAACGGCTATCGCTTGAATGCTGCTTTACCGGCGAATATTCTGACCGGCTACTCGCCATCGGAATATTCCGAACTGAGTTTTTTCTATAGCGTCGTCGATGAGGAACTGGGGGTTCAAACTTTGACGGTAGGTTCTGAGATGCGGTATTACGAAGACCCAAGTTTGTGGACGCGATTGAAATTGCGTTAATCCACTGCCGGCAAGTTTGCTGAGGGCGTACTGGCTGCGTGGCGACGCTGGCGACTGGGCAGACTACTCGAAACGTCTTGCCCCTGCGTCGATTCAATAGTCGTCAGATACGGCCGCAAGCAAATGGGACGATCGCGGCGGCCACTTCGCGCGTAATCTCTGTAAATCATTTGAGCCGCATGCTCTCGATCAAGCTGCCGAAATTCGACGAGATACTCAAAAACCAATTCAATCAATTTGGCAAGCGCGATACTGTGCGTTCCTACATCGCGTTGCCTCAGCCAAGTTGCAAAATGCGAGAATGACGCAAAGGCCGAGTCGCCACTCAGCAACTCCTTTTTCGATTCTTGAAAATTCCCGCTGTTTGCGATCAGATCCCAGTATTTAGAGAATCGTCGCATGGTTTGAAGTTCTTCGAACGATATCGATCGATTCGAAAGGATTTCGTAAGGCGG
Source organism: Pirellulaceae bacterium (assembly GCA_031374825.1). Lineage (GTDB taxonomy): Bacteria > Planctomycetota > Planctomycetia > Pirellulales > Pirellulaceae > JANMGV01. The sequence goes on along the minus strand of JANMGV010000188.1, from coordinate 25,570 downwards.
AGCGGCGCTGTATTTCATCTGCCATTGTTCGTCATGGCGAATAATTTGCGTGCCTCGCAATCGTTTCAATATTCCAACTTGGATTTCTTGAGGGTCCATTTTGACAAGCTCGTCAAAGCCACGACCGAAACTTGCAACGTCTTCACCCGGTAATCCTACAATCAGGTCAGCATGAATATGGACACCTGTTTCGGACCTGAGGAACCGAAGATTGTCCTTCAGTTTTTCATTGTCCTGTTTGCGTTGGATGCGAGCAGCAACTTCCTCGTTCAAAGTTTGAATTCCAATTTCAAACTGCAAGGAACCCGGCGAGAATTTTCGGATAATTTCTCGCAGCCCGTCTGGCAGGCGGTCGGGTACCATTTCAAAATGAAGAAACAGCCCTGCTTCCATTCGGTCCAAGAAGAACTCCAGGATCCGCGAACTAACGCGAGCGTTGAGATTAAATGTTCGATCGATAAATTTGAATTGGCGAGCGCCACGATCAAGCAGTCGCTGCATGGATTCCAAAAATCGTTCGACCTCAACTTGCCTAACAGGTATATCCAGCGACGACAAACAAAATTCGCAGCGGAAAGGACAGCCGCGCGACGCTTCGACGTAAATCGTTCGATGGGCAATGTCCACGTCCGAATAAAGATCGTAAGGAAGATTCAATTGATCGAAAGTCGGCAAGGCGCTGGCGATAATCTTTGTCGGAGGCCGTCGACCTTCGAGAATGGAAAAACAAAGCTCGCGAAATGCGTTATCGCCTTCGCCAGTTACTACGTAGTCGACATCTTGCACTAGAGGTTGGGTTTCAATCTCATAACTGACTTCCGGGCCGCCCACTACCAAAATAATGTCAGGACGAATTCGCCGAAGAGCCGCAACGAATCGGGCCACGATTTCAACATTCCAAATATACGTGCTAATCCCCACTATCTTGGGATTCAGTGCAAGTACCTGCTCGATCGCATCGAGCTCGTTTGTGGAAATGACAAACTCGATAATGGCCGATCGCGACTGCAACTCGCCGAGATTGGATTGCAAATACCGCAATCCAAAAGCCGCGTGGTGATAGCGTGCATTAAAAGTTGTCAGAACAATATCAGGCATTTGCCGAAAGCCTTTCCCAAAACCGCAATCGAGCCCAAACCCATACTCTACCCCGCCCAACCCCTTTTTCGCAGTGCAATCCCTATGTTTCGTGGCCATTTTCTAGCCACAACGACGCAACGCAGAAAATATTTTTTTCCGTTCGAAACATTTGTTGGTCTTTGGGGTATATCTACCCCCAGGTTTCGAATTTAAAGCCGCTGGTTGTGGCGGCAGCACTCGAGGTTTGGGAGATAGAGATATGAACTGGAATTCGATAGTTGGTTTCGCATTTGCAAGTTGTTTAACGGCTTCCGCATGCGGGTCGGCACTCGCCCAACCGCCAGCCAAGGGCGATAAGGGGCACGCCTCCCCATCTGGTCCGATGGCGTTTTTCGCTTCGCTGGACACCAATCACGATCGCGCGCTTTCTGCGGACGAATTAGATCAAGCTAAAGAAGCCTTGCTCAAGCTCGACACGAACGGCGATGGGACTTTATCGTCCGAAGAAATTCGATCGGCGATGATGCCCAGCCGACCAGATGCAAAAGGAACACGCGGTCCCGGCCGATCGGCACAGCAAGCGAAACGTGCAAAGTCGGCGAAGCCCGATCAAAAGCGTCACGGTAAACAGGCACGACGCCCCGACAATAATAAAAAGAAGCCGGGTGCGAACGCTAAACACTCAGGCCGACCGAAGTCTGATCCATCAGGAAAACCTAATCGTCCCGGAGCCAAAGACAAGAAACGATCGAACACCAATGACCGCCCCAGTGACAAGCGCCCCAATGACAAGCAACGACCAGAGAAGAAGGACCGAGGTCAAAAAGACGGTCCAGACAAAGGTGGTGCAAACCCATCAGACAGGACCTGATCCCACGTCTCGAAAAATAAACCGCGCCGAGTTTCGAGAAAGGGCGGAAGGCTGTTGTTATGGCAGCCACCGCGATTGCGCACGGATGCTAAATCTAAATTTCGGTGATGAAAAGATTCTCCAAGGATGAGCCCGTGATCTGAATCGGGCTCTTCACCGAAATTGCGGGTCAGTAGTTTGCACCCAACGGCACCGGCCTACCAAACCGTCAAGCCTTTTGGAAAGGAGTCGGAATTCTTGCAACGATCCAAACCAGCCTCTTTCTGTGGTAATTTTTTACAAGACTTCCAGCAGTTCAGAGGAAAATCTCAAAATAGGGTTTTGGGTCATAAGTTAGCAGGGACGAGCGATTCACTAAGGTTTTGCAGTCCAGTACGGATGAATGACCTATGCAACAGTGGATTTCTGAAACTGAAACAACGCTCCGCCGATTTTTTTACAACAAACTACGAGAGCCGTCATACCAATTCGCTTGGTTGGACGGTCGAAAGTAGCATATACTCCTAATTGCCTCGGTCGTTCGACAGCTTGACTCGACCACATCGATTGCGAGCAAGACCTCGATTAAAGCGTCGATGCCGCTGGCAGAATCCTTCGCGAATCGCCCCTCCACTCCACAAACGCTCGTGGAAGTATGAATCCCTCCCTCCGATGAAACCCAAAGACGAAAAGCTCGACTTAACTTTGTTGTCGGATGACAGCCTAGCGAGATCCTTTGCAGCGGACAAAGAACCGGCGGAGACGGTCGCGGCAACACCTCGTATGTTGGGGCGATTTGAGTTGCTTGAAAAGGTTGGAGCGGGAGCATTCGGCGAAGTCTGGAAGGCTCGCGATACGAATCTTGGCCGAATCGTTGCAGTCAAGCTATTACACAAAGGCTTGGTTTCGGGCGAAGCGGATCGCGAGCGTTTTTTCCGCGAAGCCCGAGCGGCAGCTAATCTTCGCCATCCAGGAATCGTTCCCCTGCATGAGGTCGCCGAATTGGATGGTATACCTGCCATCGTTTCGGCCTTCGTTGCTGGCGTGACGCTCAAGGAATTGCTTGACGTGCGGAGGCTCGACCTTCGTGAAGCTGCCGTGCTGGCATCCGATGTGGCGTATGCGCTCGATTATGCTCACTCGATGAAATTGGTTCACCGCGATGTGAAACCCGCCAATATCATGGTCGAGTTCGGGCAAACGCAAAGTCTGAGTACGTCTCTCGACGTAAATTCTACGACACGTAGCTCGCCTTCGCGTTCCCAGGCTGCTCGTTCCGGAGCAACTTCTTCCGATTCCTTATCTTCGTCCCAATCTTCGGGTCCGCGTCCCTTGCTAGTCGACTTTGGATTGGCGTTGCGTGAGGATGTCGAAGCGACAATGACTGCTGACGGTCAAATTCTTGGGACTCCGGCCTATATGAGTCCAGAACAGGCAACTGGTGAAGGCCATTATGTCGATCGTCGAAGCGATATTTATTCGCTCGGTGTAGTCTTGTATGAACTGCTCACGGGTGACCAGCCGTTTCGAGGTTCGAAGGTAGCGATCATCCATCAAGTCATCCATGACGATCCCCCGACGCCACGAGCCTTGAATCCGCTTGTTCCGCGTGACTTGGAGACGATCTGTTTAAAAGCGATGGCAAAATCAAAAGCGACGCGTTATGCGACTGCGGGAGAATTTGCGGCGGACTTGAGGCGATGGTTGAATGATGAGCCGATCTTGGCTCGCAGGCCAACGATTATTGAGAAGTTGCGTCGATGGACGCGAAGGCATCCGGGACTTGCAGCATCCATTAGCTTCTTTTTCATCTCGTTAATCGTGATCGCGAATGTATCCAGTTTTGCTGCCATTCGATTCCGAACTTTAGCCGAAGAAAACGATCGCGCGCGGCTAGCAGCGGATGAAGCCCGCGAACTTGCCGTTTCCGCTCAACATGCGAGCGAGGACGTTCTATTCGACATGTATACGGCATTTGGTCTGGAATCGTCAGATATGGGCCAACCGGCTTTCGGGTTACCCTGGTTCGTTGCTGCTGCAGAGTTGCAGCATAATTCCGGACGGAATACGACCTTAGCGGACCAGTCGCGTGCTAACGAAAATCAACTGCGATTCCAAAATTGGACGCGATTGGTTGCCATTCCTGTTCGTGCTTGGTTTCGAGACGCAACGGACAATCTGTCAGGCGTCGTTCAAAAACTGCAGTGGCACTCCAGCGGAAAGATGTTGCTTGTCCAAGCGTTCGGCAAGTTACCGGAAATTTGGGATTTAGAGAGCGTTCAACTAAGACAATTACCGGAAGAAGTTTCCAATTCGACCGTAGGTGAATGGAGTCCGGATGGCAAGTGGCTGGTTTTGGGTTCGCCTTCTGGTCGAGTCGATCTGATCGATGTATCGACGTGGAGACCTATGGCAGGGTGGTCTCAAACGGGTCCAATTACTACCCTAGCTTGGAATGACGAAGGTCGTTTAGTCGCAGCAGGCAGTGACTGCGTTCGGATTTGGGATTGCGATCAGCGCGAATTTGTCACAGGAGAGTTAGCGCATCCTGCAGCAGTCGTCAGCATCCGTTTCAGTCTGAGTAGCGATCGGATTTTGACGGCAAGCAATGATGGCAAGGCATTTGTATATCCCATCCGTACTGGACCGAATCCAAAACCTCTGTTTCCTCCAGCACCCTATGCGAAGTCCCAATTCCTAGCACCGTTAATGCCTCGCTTTGTGGATATGGACCGCAAGTGGTTAACACAACTTGAAGATGGTGAGCTGGTTGAATGGAGTGCAGCGAATGGTGAACGTATCGAGAAATCGAGTATCGCCAAGGTAACCGCATTCCAAGCTTCACCTAGCGGCAAGTTTGGAGCATTGTTTGAGGAGTTTGAAGGCAGACTGTTAAACATGTCGAACGGCGAGTTTTTTGGTCGACCGATCCATCATACGAATCACGTAACTTCAATCGCATTTCGCCCCGATCAGGAAGCTTTGGCAACAGCAAGCTATGACCGAACTGTACGAATATGGTCGATGGTGGATGGCCAGCCGCTATTACCTCCCATCGTGCACCAAGGAGAATTGCAAACAACAGAATTCTCGCCTGACGGTAGGTATCTAGCTACCGCACAGCACGATGGATTGATTCGTATTTGGTTGATCGATCTGCCGCGACGCACCATCGAGATTGGTGGGCACGACTCTTTCATTGAAATGAGCCAAGATGGCAAATATGCTTTTTGTGGCCCGTGGGAAAGCAGACGTGGGCTGGCATCCGTTCAAGCCTTTGAACTTGCATCCGGCAAGCCCGCTGGCCCCGAATTTGTTGTCGGATCTCTCGTCAATGGTGCGTTCTTCTCTCCCAAGGAATCGATGGCCGTAATTCTTGCTGCTGCTCCCGGGACACAAAGCTACGCTAGCCAAATCCGACCTGTTAACGGCGAACTCGAAACGAACGCGGGTCAAATTCTGTTTTTCGATTGGCGTACTGGCCAAATTGTCCACGAGCGATTGATGACGGCTTCGGAACCGATCGCATCAGATTGGAGCCCCGATGGCAAGTCGCTGGTCGTGCTTTGTGCTAAAGGTCAAATCCTATTCGTGGATGCAAATACAGGCCAAGTGCTGCACCTTTGCGATCAAGGATCAAAATTCACGCCGTTCTTTGTTACGCGAGATCATGTACGTTTTTCACCGGACGGACGATCGGTTGCGACTTGGTCTGATTCTCTTATTAAGGTTTGGGATGCATCTTCGGCAGAATTGAAATTCGAAATGGCATTTGTCGCTACGGACTACTCTGTTTTCACGCACGACGCGGTTTTCTCAAGCGATAGCAAGCTGCTGGCAATCGCGACCTCCGACAAAAAGCTACGGATCATTAACGTCGAAACGGGCCAGCCTGCCGCTGAACCCTTGTCACATCCGGACTGGGTATTTTCCGCATGTTTCACTAACGACGGAAAACGAATTCTCACGGCTTGCCGTGATGGCCAAGCGCGACTGTGGGACTGGCAGACCGGCAAGCTTGTTTGCCCGGCTTTGGTCCATGCAGACGAAGTCTTTGACGTCGCGATCACACCGGACAGTCGCTGGCTGATTACTGCAAGTCGTGATTCCACAATTCGCATTTGGGATGCTGTGAAAGGCAAGCCCATCACACCGCCGATTCGCAATCAGTTTCGGATAAAGGACATTTGCGTCAGTCCAGACGGGCAATATCTGCTCGCTTCGGGTTCGTCTTCAAAACTACTGGTTTTCGATTTGCCCAAGTTCGTCGAAAATGTCTCTATGCCACTTGATTTGAAGAGTCAAAAATTGCTTGGCGAACTGTACTCGGGGCAAACACTTCAGGAATGGGGCGCAGTAAATCTCACGACGCGAGAGTGGTTTGATCGTTGGCAACAATTTCAAGCGAAAAACTCCGAATTCCATAAATACAATGGCCCGAATGCAGCCCCCGATGCTTTGGAAAAAGTGCTCCGCTTGCGACTTGAGTTCAATACGACTTGGGGTAAATGGCAAGAGGCTGCCAAGATCATGTCGACGATTATTGCCATGGACCCAACGCATTTTCGCGACTACTACGACTTGTCCGCCCTTCAAGCCATGAATGGCGACGTCGAAGGCTTTAATTTGACTTGTCGCGAAATGATCAATCGTTTTGGTGAATCAGCAAAACGGTCCCCTTACCTCGCCGAGCAACTCGCAAAGACCTGTTTGTTAATTCCTAATCCCAAGCACGAGTTGGGACCCGCTGTTGCTTTGGCAGCAATCGCAGTTGACGGAACCGAAAACAGTGATGCGTTTCCTTGGTTCGTTTTTACTCGCGCCCTGACGCATTACCGCGAAGGTCAATTCGCAGAAGCAAAAACACGGCTTGACGAGTTCTACAAATTGAGCAGCGATGAAAATTCGTACCTGCTTGCCTCGACGCATGCGCTGAATGCACTTTTACAGCAACAGCTAGGAAATATCGAAGCGGCCCGCGAATCGCTCCGTCGAGCAAATGAAATCGTCACCAAGGAACTTCCGCAGCCAGACAATGCCACTTTCTTTTCCCACGATTGGCCCGATTGGCTTCGCTGCCTAATTCTAATCCGCGAAGCTTCCTTGTCCGTAGACCAACCGTAATCTTGACTCCGGTAAACTTGTCCTAGCCAGTTCGTTCTCGGAATCATAAAAAATCGGTTGGTTTGTCCTATCGATCCGGAGCTGTTTTGCGTCGCGGTCACAGCACGACTCTTCGCTAAAAGAAAATCCCGAAATCGAAATTCAATCCCTTTCCGTATTGCATTCTCAATCAAGATTCACACAGAGCCTTGAGACGGTTCAGTGCTTCGGACCAAGCGTTGCGGAGTCCGTCGGCTTCAGCGCGTGTTTGAATACGAGAAGTCATCACGTTCATCAAGCACTTGCCTTTGCTGTCTTGAAATTGAACATCGACTTGCATCGGTGCCGTGCAGCCCGTGTGCTCCCAAGTGAAACGCAGGTCCTTGTCCGGACGAATCCGTGTGAAGGTCCCTTTACAACCTCCTTTGCAAGCGATTTTTCCATCGACTTTCACGCTTTGAGTTCCCCCGTCACCAAACATCTCTGCGAATTTTGGGCTTGTCCATGTTTTGTAAACTTCCGCGACCGGTGCAGAAATTGTTTTCGTAACGCAAATGGAATAGCCTTCGGCCAGTCCATCTTTTTTGGTGACATTATGATGTGCTTCGTATTCGACGAAGATCGTTGTGGGCCACCAAGCGTCTGCGTGCTGAGCGTAAATGTGCTGTGTACAGCCGCGCCGCCCAAGCTTGAGACCGTCGATCTCATCCAACTCCTTAAACCATTGTTTCAAAGTCTTACCCGTTACCTTTTTGCATTCGGCATCAGTAACCGGGAAATCAGGTTTGTTGGTGACTTTCAAAGCAAGCTCCTTATTTGCAATTGGAATTGGGAATTTCAAAATAGTTTCGCACAAAACAGCGATCTTTGCAGCGGTCAATAGTATGGTGAATGCGTTTCCCTATCGCAAGTCACAAGCTGTCTACCGACCGTCTCGCTCCCAACCAAGCGAGGCGATTATCCTTGTACAAAGAGCTCCGGCCTTGCTACCCGCTGCAAGCCAGGTTCCTGTCTAGCAATACCCAAACGAGGTCGGCGAAAAAGATGAGTCTGCAAGGCTAGGCACCTATAGGAGTGCCTTGCTACTAGAGAGCGATGCGGGAACAGAATGGAAATGACTACCCCTCAGCGAAATCATCACTCTGAGGGCTTTCCTCGCTCCCACGAGTCGCTTCCTCCGAATGTGGTCAGGTAAATCCGGGAATCGATGAAAAAATTCCAAAGCGTAAAAAAAATGAATGCGATGTCGTCTGCTGCCGCTAAAAGTTCATCTTGATTCACATAGGCTCTACGAAGCGGCTTAAAACTAGCGATCGTATTTGCGTGCACGGCACGGTAGCCTCGATCGCTAAGAAAGTAAAATCCCCTACGCGAACGCAGCAGTGTTTGTGCTTCTTGCGCGGCAAGTCCATTTCAAAGGGCTCTATCCGTAGAACGGTTCTCCAGGACCGTTCGTAACTTTGCCTAAAGATGACAAAAGTTCTTTAGCGGGACGGGAAGGCATGGACGGGAAGGCATGGACGGGAAGGGAAGGGGCGGGCAGGGGGTTTTGTTTAGGACGGGAGGACTACGGACGGACCTGGAGATCCGTCCTACGGGGTTTGTTTGAATTATCAATAGGCGAAGGATTCGGCGTCTTGGGCGGGGGCTTGTTGGTAGCCGGAGGGTTCCATGGAGCATCCGGCGCGGCCTTGGCTTACGCTACGGATGGCGCTGGAGTAACCGAATAATTCTTTGAGGGGTGCGTGGGCGATGATGAGCGTTTGAATGCCACGGTTTTCTGTCTTTTCAATGATCGCGCGGCGCTGCTGCAAATCGCCGACGACATCACCCATGTAATCATCAGGCGTGGTGATCTCAAGCTTCATGACAGGCTCGAGCAACGTCGGTCCGCCTTGTTTCAAACCTTCATCGAACGCATCGTTAGCAGCGATTCGGAATGCAATTTCGTCCGAGCCAATTTCGTGCAATTCGCCGCCAAGAATACTTACCCGAATCCCCGTCAGCGGGAATGAACCGATCATGCCGCCGCCGGATGCGCGGCTTCGCAATTCCTCAAGTACAGCTTGACGCAAATTCTCGGGCAACAATTTTTCGGGTGGCGTTCTGTCCAATACAATGATTGCGGCCGACTGATCCTTGAGCGGTTCCATCTCGATGTCAATCTTGGCAAATAGCTGCTGTGCACCAACTTGACGGTTACACTGTCCTTGAACGCGAACTGTCTTGGCAATGGTTTCGCGGTAGCTGACTCGCGGTTTATAGAACTTGACATTCAAATTGAAATCTCGGGTTAAGCGATGCTTGATAACGTCCAAGTGCAATTCGCCCATGCCGCTGATCAACGTCTGTCCAGATTCCTCGTTTTCGACCGCTTGGAATGTTGGGTCCTGCCGCTTGAGCATTTCAAGCACTTCGGCCAACTTCTTTCTCTCTGCCGTGTTCTCAGGTTCGATGGCCATCGACAGCACGGTCTGTGCAAACTGAATCGACGGGAGTTCGATAATGTCGCGAGTATCGCACAGCGTATCGCCAGTAATCGAATAACGCGGGCCGATCGCGCAAGCAATATCACCGCACTGCAGTTTTTGCACTTGGCCTTGTCTCTCTTTGCGTGTCGCGTGAATCTGCCAAAGCTGGGCGACGTTTTCTTTCTTGTCGCGATTAGGCACATACACTCGCGAGTTCGAATCCAACGATCCCGAGTAGACACGAATCCAGTACAAGTCACCCGTTTTTGCAGGAAGGATTTTGAAGACCAGTCCGCAAAACGGTTCGTTCGGATCCGGATTACGAATAATTTTCTTGTCGGATTTCTTGGGATCTATGCCTTCGACGGGTGGTCGATCAAGCGGACTCGGCAGAAATGCGTTGACGCCGTCCAGCAACGGCTGAACGCCGAGACCATGAAGTGCAGATCCACACAAAACGGGCTGAATTTTTTGAGCCACGCACGCTTCTCGAAGTACTTGGCGGATCATTTCCGCAGGTATCGGCTTTTCCTCCAAAGCCAACTCCATCATTTCATTGCTCAGCGTATAAAGCTTTTCGAGCATCTCATCCCGCCAAGCCTTGGCATCTTCCATCATCTCGGGCGGGATCTCTTCGACATAAAGCGTCTTTCCGCCATCGGCAGCATCGAAGCGAATGAACTTCATGTCAATCAAATCGATGATCCCGCGAAATGGGTCGCTGGAGTGTGCGGGCCCCATGCCGACGGGGATTTGAATGGGCAATGGAATGGCATGTAGTCGGGGGGCGATCTCCTCGAGGACGCGATAGTAGTCAGCACCTTCTCGATCGAGTTTGTTGATAAAGACAATGCGGGGAACGCCATATTTGTTCGCTTGACGCCAGACCGTTTCACTCTGTGCTTCGACGCCTTCACGAGCACTAAAAACGACAACGGCACCGTCAAGCACGCGAAGGCAGCGTTCGACTTCTGCCGTAAAGTCCACATGCCCTGGGGTGTCGAGCAAGTTGATCGTGCACGCTTTCCAGCTGAACGTCACGCAGGCTGCAAAGATCGTGATCCCGCGTTGTTGCTCTTCTGGATCATCATCGGTTTCCGTTGTACCCGAATCGACGGAGCCAGCTCGATGCTTGGTCCCGCTCATGTAGAGCATCTGCTCAGTAACCGTAGTTTTCCCCGCATCGATGTGGGCAATAATGCCAATGTTTCGGATCTGAGATAGTTCGCGTGCCATAAGAAAATAACTTCATGCCAAGAGTAAGAATCACTGAGGCACTTTTTTAACTTGAATCCGCAAAATCTGCCATGCCCGTTGCACGATTCGCGACACAAAACCAGCAGGAGTAACACTTTAACGACGCACAATTTCAAAGCAATTGTTGCCGCGATGGGTCAGCTACAAAAGTGGCGGCAAAATGCAGAGCGAGGGATCGAGTTTACAGAAGGCCACTTGCAGCGAATTCTGAAGCTCCAACAAACGAAATCAAAGAGCGTTTTTGGCAAGTTCATGCAACTGGCGAGGCAGCGTCGGGGGGAACAATGCGATCGAGTACTCTCGCGAATTGCGCACCGATTCGGTTCTTTCAAAGGCCAACGAGTTGGCAAATTTAATCGCCAGCGCATTCCGATAATCTGTGGCTAGTTGTGCTAATTCGGAATTGATGCCACTGATTTTCGCATGCCAGGATTTGCGTTTGCCGATCTCCGGCATCTCGTTCAATAACCGACGCTTGGCGGCAACTACGCGGTCAAGTTCTGGCTGTAGATTTTTATCACCATCCAATTGTATTCCGCGAATTGTCTCGACGTGATAATAGGAATCACGAATCTGCTGTCTCAAGTGAGCCGTACTGTCCGCTTGCTGCTCACTACTGTCGAATGGTAAACGCATCGTAGCGGTCGCAACTGAGTAGCTTGGCGGTTTCATGTTCAGCCAACGCTCGATGATCAAATCCGTCAGTTGGTCGTACTTGCCTCCGCCGATTCCATGGACGAATAGATCGGCAATAAAAAGTCGCAAGAACATCGTCGTCGTCAAAGCACGAGTACGAATGCAATACCCTTCTTCATCAGCCTGTTTCCAATCGGCCAAAAACTTTTCATCCGAGGTCATGGACAAACGCACCATCGACGAAACACCGTCGCCCAATTCCCAAAAACCTTGAAGGGCTCGAACGAAGACAGGACGACGAACGGGATCGTTCTTGTGATAAACCCAGAGGGCTGCTTCGGTCCAATCGCCTCGCGTCTGCAGTGCAGGGACGGGATGGGCGGCGTTGCGAATGCGGTGCTCTTTGCGATACACGCCCCGGCATGCATTGTAGATCTCTGCAAACTTGTTTGCTTCTCGCATCAACGTCTGACAAAAGAAAGCAAACCCTGCAGATCTCCCTAATCGACTCATTGGCAAGTCGGCGGTATTCAGTCCTTCGGCCAACTCCGCTTGGTGACGAGCAAATGAGTACGCTTCACCAATCGGTCGGCCTGCAGCCATCTTTCGAAGCACATCCGGCCAAAAACGGTTTGTAAGTATATTGGGTTCGCTGCCGGAAAATCGCGCCTGCAAAGTCTCTGGGAACTTCTTCCAACTGTCTTGATCTGTTGCGAAACGTGTCTCCCAAGGGATCGCAGGCGAAGGTGGCTCGGGACCAATCAGTTCCTGAACGAGTGTTCCTTGCGTATTGAGGACTGGAACTCGCAACGCGACGCTTCGGCAAAGGTCATGATCGATTTGCAAGTTTACAGCACTTGCGCCCATGCTCTGCGCCAGGGCCGAGATAAAAAAGTTCTTGAACCAAACGCCCGCATGATAAAGCTCGGGCTGATGGCCTCCAAGTACGAACAGACCTTTGTCCGAACTGTGCGGAGAACTCCAAATTCCCGTCTGTCGATCTTTAGCTAAACACTCAAGCAAATCGGCGCGCGACCGACTGCGCACATCGGCGAAATCATGTTTGCCAAAAGCAACACGAGCCGTTCTCAGGCGATCGTGATTATCAGCGGCCGCCTCAGGAAGACGACCACGTGACGGGTAGACAAACGCCTGACCGTTTTTTGCAGGCGCTCGATAAGACTGAAACGCCGATGGGTCGGCATCCTCCACTACGGGCACTCCCCGCAACTACCACATGGTTCGGGCAATCCAAAACCTCGGGCTTGCATGGTCGCGATACTTTCGTCGACAACTTGACGGTAGTACCGCAATCGCTCGGTCGCTTGGTCCAACGCGCCACCAAACGAACGACTCAGGTCAAGATAGATTAACGGCACGGGAACTTCGATAATTCGCATCCCTTGCATAGCCGCTTGAACCCACAACTCCAAAGGCATCGCGTAACCGAAATTGGTGATTTCGAGCAACTTCAATGCTTCTGTCCGATAAGCTTTGAAACCGCAGAATGCATCGGTCAAGCACAACCCCAATCGGTCATTGATCTCGGAAGTGATCGTACGATTGATCTGCATTCGCTCAGCGGGAGGTTGGCTGTCGCCATCGTACTTCTTCAAGTAACGGCTGCCGGAAACTATATCAGCATTTCGGCAAGCTCGTACGAATCGTGGAATACGCTTGGGTTGATGCTGACCATCGCAATCGAGCGTCACGACGAATTCGTAATCTTTTTCGATTGCGTGCCGAAACGCGGAAACAAGCGCTGCTCCGTAGCCACTGTTCTTTTCGTGCCGAATCACGGCGATGTCGTTCCGCTGTGCCAACAAATCAGGTGTCGGGTCCGTAGAACCGTCGTCAACAACCAAGACATGTTCGGCATATTTGGTGACTTCGTTGAGCACGGAATGTACGTACCCAGCTTCGTTATAAACGGGCAAAGCCGCTAACCATTTTTTTTGCATGTTTCATTCTCCAAAATAGGCGACACCAACCTCGGGGTATCGCTATTGCATTCTAGGCACGCGAGTCAAGTCGTCAACGAAAACCTAGCCCTTGCCGCCGTTTACCCAACAAATAACTGAGATTCAGCGCGATTTTAGAAATCGGAGGGGTTTGGGAAACTCTGACGGATGCCCTGATGTGGCAACCCGTATCGGACGATCAAGCTCCAGCTACTGCAACATGGCGTAGAGAATTAGGTTAATCGCTATACGCGTCGCATCTTCTTGTGGGTAGCCTTTGCACTGCAACGAACCGCGACTTTCTAAAGCACAGCTCAAATCGTAGGGTGAAAAAATCGCAATGGGCCGGTCTTTCCAAACCAGCATTTCTAGTACGGGTGGACCTTCGCGCCGTTGCAATTGAATACCGGCTTCTGCGTCGCCAATAGGATCGACGATGGTGACTTTTTGAATGTCGTAACCGTTGAACTCTTGCGTTAGCATCGGATGGTCCGGAGGAACCGCTTGCAAACTGGCTTCGGGAAAAATCTCGCCCAACTCTTTTCGCAGACTCTCGGCGAAAGGCTGACTGGCACAGATTGCGTCGCCCAGCAAAAAGCCACCATTTTCAAAATACTTCCTCAGCGACACTCGTTCCTCATCGGAAAACTGAAAACTGGCTCGTCCATGGATATAGACAAGCGGATATTTTTCAAGTTCGCTGTCAACGACTGGGACGATCACAATATTTCGCGAAACGTCCGATTGCGTTTCTTTGTTGAATCGCTGCATCAAATTGGGGATAACGCGGGGAACGTCGTCGGATCCGCCTGAATGTTGAAGCTTTGGCAAGATCAACATGCCGCGTTCAAACAGGCCGCTTTCGGCGATCGGCTCCAGAACTTCGACCCGATCAAGTTTGTCTTTCAAGTCCCGGCCCGTCGCATAAGCAACGACATTCAGTCCAATCTTAACGGCGTTGTCCAAGTCAGTCTGTACTTTCTGGGGCACCTTGAGCGGGATACCGTATGGTCTGCTCAACTCCCAACGGCACGTCAAACTCATCGGTGAGTATACGATGCTCGTTCGACAGCAAGCGTCAATTCCATAAAGCCAAAAATCCTCAGGCATCGTCGACGGATCTAGTTTTGACTCAGCAAACCAGACAGGGTGCGTGATCGGTAATTTTTTCAGCGGCAATCCAAATATCTCTTCAACCAATTCGCGAAAGGATTTGTCGAAAGCAGCGCCATCGCAGCCATCGCCATTGCAAGCTTCGGCAAAGATGAACCCGCCTTGATCAACATAATCTTTTAGCAGTTGCTTTTCGTTCGCCGTAAATTTCAGTTTCTTGCTGCCGCTTATAAACAAGACTGGTGCTTCCAGCAGATCTTCGATGCGAGAAGATTCGATCGCGACGGTCTGCCACGACAAATCGCGTTTCCAAACTTGCTCGATATGACCGGTAAGATGCACAATCGACCGTCGATGCAAATTCCAATCGGACTCGCCATAGCGAAGTCGATTGATGACAACTTGCCGTTTTCCTTTTGACAAGAATAACAAAGCAAACGATGCGCTTGTGACTTGATCGTCGCCATCTGCGAAAAAACCTTGAATGACATCTTGTTTGCTCAAGATTTCTTCGCTGCCTTCACGATACCAATCGTGTTCGCCAATATTCCGCAATCCGGTCAGTCGGCCGACTCGTTCGAGAGCGTACATGTAATAAAGCCAATACGATTTTTGCGGCGGGTTGACTTTGACTGAAAAATTCCGCGATAGCCATTCAACGCCCATATCAATCCGATTCAAGCCACCGTCCATACCACAGCAATCAATCTTGTCGCCACGAACTCGGGCATCGCTCGAACGCAATGCGTCGTCGGTGATCAACAGCGAAGCGATTCCCGCACAAGTCATGCTGCCCGACGTCCCGTCACTGTGATAATCCCAACCTCCGTCCCGTCGTTGCAGCGACAGCCAATAGTTTTGTGCTCGCTCAAGGGTCTCTACCGGAACTTCGATTCCAATCCTCTGAGCTTCCCAAAGCGCCAGGACTGCGAACTGGCTGTTGGATGGGTCCGTATGGAAACCGATGGCTTGACTATACCCCCAACCACCGTTGCCTTGTTGCAGATCGACTAGCATCTGAATGTTCTGCCGAATTCGAGCCAAATCGACTTTGGGTTCGGCTGCACAGAAGACCATGACTTGGAGAGAAATCTCATAGACCATCGTGGGCGGCGTTGAGCGAATAAATTTGAGAGCTTTACTAATAGTAGGATCATCGGGCGGCAGACCGCAGTTCAACAATGCTAACGTTGCCAACGCTGTTTGGCCTGAATTGTACGTTCCTTGTCCATCCCACTTGCCGTCACGGTTCTGTGTGTTTCGAAGGAACTCGACGCCCCGATTAATCGATTTTTGGACGCTTGCAGCGGTGATTTCTTCCGCGAAAACAGCGCCTGCAAATTTCCCTGATAACGTCGACGCAAACGTCAAAGTCATCACAAGGCCAACGCGAATCGCTGCTTCCTTGATAATCATCAAACAACTCCTGCCGTGTATCGAGCAAAGCAATTCTTAAGTACAGTAATCTATATGTTCCGCATCTTCGAAACACCCCTGTTCGAAAGTACGGTACTCTTGTCTACAGTATAACACTCTGATGAGTTTTATCTGATGCAATGGAACAAACATCCGCTTCTTTTCGATGGAACCGAAACGTGACGAACGTCCCAATAGGAAAGCCGACGAAGAATATCGGCGATTTGCTTCGCGAATTTCGCGAGCACCGCGATTTGATGAAACAAGAACTTGCCAAAGCGATTATTGGACAAGACGAAGTGATCGAACAACTGTTCGCGGCGATTTTTACTCGCGGCCACTGTTTGCTCGAAGGCGTCCCAGGTCTAGCTAAAACCTTGATGGTCAGCTCGTTGGCCAAGATTATGGACGTTCAATTCAAACGGATTCAGTTCACACCCGACCTAATGCCCTCAGACATCACCGGCACGAATGTGCTTGACGAAGATGATAATGGCAAACGGCAGTTTCGATTTGTCGAAGGCCCCATCTTTACCAATATTCTGCTGGCCGACGAAATCAACCGCACGCCGCCGAAAACCCAAGCCGCACTTTTGCAAGCGATGCAAGAACGTGAAGTCTCTGTTGGTCGCGAGACCATGGCACTACCCGACCCGTTCTTTACCATTGCAACGCAAAACCCTATCGAGCAAGAAGGCACTTATCCTCTGCCCGAAGCCCAGCTGGACCGTTTCATGTTCAACATCAAAGTCGGTTACCCAAGCGCCGAAGAAGAAGAAAAAATCTTGCTTCAAACCACTCGCAACGAGAAGCCTGAGATCTTGAAAGTGTTGACCGTGCGTGCCATCCTCAACATCCAGAAACTTGTCCATAGCGTAGCGGTCACTCCGTTTATCGTGCGCTATGCGGCCAATCTCGTGCGTGCAACGAGACCCGCTGATCCCAGCGCGCCAGCTTATGTGAAAGACCTTGTCGATTGGGGTGCTGGTCCGCGAGCAGGTCAATTCCTTATTCAAGGCGGCAAAGCGATCGCTGCAATGGATGGTCGTTTTAGCATTGCGATCGACGATATTCGACGAATCGCGATTCCTGTATTACGTCATCGACTGAGCACGAATTTCCAAGCTCAAGCGGAAGGAATGACGACGGATAAAATCATCACCAAATTACTGAAAGACATCCCTGAACCGGACGTTCCCAAATTTGGCAATTCGCCGATACCTCCCTTTGCGGGCTAAGTTCATGGGCAAGAGCAAATTATGGTAGCCGTCGAGCAATACCTGAGACCGGAACTGGCGTCGCAGATCAAACGCCTCGATTTGCGTGCGCAGATGATCGTCCGTGGATTCTTACAAGGCCTTCACGCAAGTCCTTTTCATGGCTTTTCGGTGGAGTTCAGCGAGCATCGTCGCTACTCGCATGGCGATGACCCGAAGGATATCGACTGGCTGGCGTATGCAAAGACGGACCGATATTACGTGAAAAAGTTTGAGTCCGAAACCAACTTAACCGGATACTTGGTGATGGACTTGAGCCAGTCCATGGGATACACCTACCGCCAACAATTGACCAAGTTTGACTATTCGATTTGTTTGGCTGCCGCGCTTGCTTATTTGATGATCATGCAGCAGGACCCTGTTGGACTGGTGACCTTTGATACCAAGATCCACGCCAGCGTCCCACCGCGAAGTCGCCGCGGCCAGTTGCCGGCCATTCTCAGTCATTTGACCAAACTTCAAACAAGCGGGTCGACCGATTTAACTGGCCCGCTTCGGCAATTGGCAGCAATGATGCGGCACCGTAGCTTGATCATGTTGATGAGCGACCTATTGTCCGATGTTCAGCCAACGCTGGACGCGCTGCGAATGCTCCGACACGCGGGACATGATGTTATTGTTTTCCATATTCTGGACGAAGCGGAAGTGACATTTCCTTTTCATGGAGTCGTCCAACTTCAAGACCCCGAGACAGGCCGTGGCATGCCAGTGAACGCCGATGAAATTGGCCAAGAATATCGCGAGAACATCCAAGCGTTCCGCGATCAGCTTAAAAAGGGATGTACAGAAAGCCGCATCGATTACGTCCCCCTCGATACCAGCGTCCCCTACGACAAAGCGCTGACGGAATACCTCCTGTCCCGTCGAGGACGATTCTAAGGGAACCAATTCGCCGCGACGATGAAGACTCGTTGTTGATCACCGAGTCCAAACAACGCAACGATTCAAGTAACGAACCGAGAACCATGAATCGCAACTTGGAAATTGATGAGTAACGACGTTATTTTGATGCCTCACAATCCTCGGTGGGCCGAAATATTCGAGGCCGAGTCCGCGATGGTCATGGCTGGGGTAGGAGATAACGCAATCGCTGTACATCACATCGGCAGTACGGCGATTGCTTTCGTTGTTGCAAAGCCAATCATTGACATGTTGATGGTCGTGAAAAATATCGTGGACATGGATCCTCGGAACGGAGAGTTAGAAAAACTGGGTTACGAAGCCAAAGGGGAGTTTGGCATTCCACAACGCAGGTACTTTCGAAAAAACAATGCTTCCGGCGAACGCACTTTTCATCTGCATGTTTACGCCACGGGAAGCCACCAAATCACGCGTCACTTGGCGTTTCGCGATTATCTTCGCGCCAATCCGGAATGTGCTGCAGAATATTCCAACCTGAAGTTCATGCTTGCACGCCAGTATCCACACTCAAGCCAAGCGTACATCGATGGGAAAGGGCCATTCATTCGCAAGATCGATGAACTTGCCGCGAAGTTGCCTCAGTAAACCTAATTCGCTCGGAACGACGGATTCAGGCCTACCGCCGCCATTGCTCGCCTTGGGCAAGTTGGCTGCGTTGGTACATCGGCAAGAATCTGTAATACACTTCGAGGCACATGCACGACATCGCTGTCGAATAAACGCGACCGCCGTAACCGGACCAAACGCACGTTGGATTCCATGAGCCTGCGTTCTCGCTACCTGCAGTGACTTGAGCATTTAAGAGCTGGCGCTTTAAAGCTTCGTTCCAACGCTCCCAATCGTGATCTTGGTATTGAAACATAGCGATGGTCGCATAATACCAGTAGTAAAGATTGTCTTCGGATTGCCCCGGAAGGTTTGCAAGTAGCATCGATTTCGCTTCTTGCTCTGCTTCGACGGAGACCGACATGCCAAGCAACAGTCGACTTGCCATCGCTTCGGCCGTCATTGCAGCAGTAGGCGTTTGACCGGGCACAGGACGATAAACGGCTAAACCACCGTGTTTACCAGCCGATACCAAATCAAGAAACTTGCTAAAGCGCGTGCGCGTATCGTCGGGCAAACGAAAGCCGCCGTTTGCGCAGCTATTGAGAGACATTGCGTGCCAACCAAATTGACTAAGATCGCCGGGATCGTTTGTCTCGCGCGCTTGGTAACGCCAACCGCCGGTTCGCGTGTTTTGAGCTCGCAGGGTGTATTCGGCTGCCTTGGTCAATCCTGGCAACAACTGCGGATCGCCGGTCATGGCGTAAAGCTCGGCTAATGCAAGCGTCGCCATTCCATGGCAGTACATTCTGGCAAAGTACACGCTTCGATCGCTACCGACCTGACGAGGCCCAGACAAGTCGCCAGAGGGCATTTGTGTTCGAAGCAAATAGGCCGCTGCGCTGCGCATGGTGTCCTGAAAGTCACCTTCGACGTGCGTGTTGCCCGCACCGAGAAAAGCTAACATCGCCAACCCCGTCATACCGGTATCCGATTCTCGGCCGGTTCCGTTGCGATCTTCGCCAAGTGTTTTTGTTTCACGACCAGCTCCGAAACGGTCAGCATCCCAGAATCCTTGCGGGTCTTGTGCCGCTTTCAACCAAAGCAGTGCTGCGTCGACAGCAGCTTCAGTATCGGAATCGCCACCATACTGTTGGGCAGCTTGACGGCGTGCGTCGGGGGCTCTCAATCGATAAATATCGGCGATTTTTTGCTGATCGAATTGTCTTTTCGCGGGCGTGGTCGGCACTCGCGATTGCGCAACCATTTCAACGGGGATTGCTGAAGGCAGTTTCGACGGTTGCGCGAGAGTGGACGCGGCTGGCGGATCATTGGGTGGAAGCACTGGTGGTTCGGGCGAGACGCTCGATGCGGGTTCGTTGGTAACAATCGCTGGATCAGCAACAGGCGTGGGCTCAGGCATCGTCGTCGGCAGTAACGAGGGCGGCTCGACGGTGTTTAAACGATCGAGTAGCTTTGCTACCGAAGCAGGAGCTAAGGGATCGGCGCTGTTTAGAGGTTGAGCTGGTGCTTCAGGTGGAACCTCATTTATCGGTTTTTCCCAAGGCTGCACTTTGTCAATCTCTTGCGATGGATCGGTAAGTGGCTCTTCATCGACTGTTTCGTCAATCCACTCGGCTGCGATCGTTTGCGAAGGCGTTGTTCCTGGACCAAAGCCTGGCCGAACGACTCGTGTACCGTAAGCGTACATGAGCAACCACACATGGGCCAACACTGACAGAATGATGCATTTGGTTAATGCTTTCGTTTGCCCCCATCTCGTCCACGAAGCCAGTATCAGTGCAATGGACAGGATTGCCAAGAAGACGCCCATGACGATGGCGAGTATGCGATCACTTGTCCAAGCAAATGATGACTTGCCAGCGAACGCGAATATCAGGACATCCAGGACCATGATGCATCGCCTATCTTGTCACCGTGCCGCCGCCAAGAAAAGCTAAATCGAGACCAGTCACACCGGCTTGTTTCACCGCGCCTACAACTTCCGCGACTCGATCCAATGTGATTTGGCCATCACCGCGAACCACGACCTTAAGATCGGGATATTGTCGCCGAGCAGATTGCAGCGCGCCCGCAAGCTGGCTGAGCGATACTGACTTACCGTCCAGCTCGATGACGCCATTGCGATACAACTTGATAACGCGTTTGTCAGGTACGGGAACCAATGCCGCGTTTTGCGAAATCTTAGGTATTTGCAAAGCGATGTGGTGTTCCCGTTCGCTAAATTTTGTGCTTACCATGAAGAACATAATGAGCAAGAACAGGATGTCGATCAGGGAAGTCAAATTGATCGTTGCCGATTCTTCGGGATTCAGCTTGAGTGGCATGACGGTTTCTCTCTCTTTCGGCAGCGTCTCTAGGCAGCTTTTCGTGAACGACTGCGAGTACGGCTTGTGTCATTCTCTTGCAATCCTTCGGCGCTGACTGCTTCGATCACTTGCTGTGCGTAGGCGTCCATGTCCATCACGAGGCGGTCCGTATGACCGAGAAAGTACATGTAGGCAATGTAAGCAGGGATGGCGACGAACAATCCTGCAGCGGTGGTCAACATGGCTTGTCCGATCCCACCGGCCAGCAATTCAGGTCGCCCCATCGCGTCCGTCGAAGCGATCACGTTAAACGCCTCGATCATTCCGAGCACGGTTCCCAACAGACCTAACAAGGGACTGAGATTACTGATGGCACTCAGCAATCGAAGATGACGGCGCAGTTGATTCGTTACTCGCTCGCCGGTATCGATGACAGCTTGCTCAACTTCGACGGCCGGTCGACCGTATTTTTTAAGTGCGGCTGTAATGATCGCAGCAATGGGACTTGGATTTTTTTCACAAAGCTCAAGGGCTTCTTCGCGATCAAGCTGTTGTTGTTCAAGTTGTTCGATCAGTCGTTTTACAAAGGGTTTTGGAATGACGCGACCGCGACGCAGGAATATCAATCGCTCAAAGACAAAAACCAAACATACCATCGAGCACAGGGCTATCGGGTACATCATCAATCCGCCGTCATGGAAGACTTGCAGCAAGTTGCGAACCGATATAAGACTTGCTTTGGCGTTTTCTGTTGTTGCTGCGTCAACCGGCGTTTCGGCTGGTTTATTCGATTGAACATTGGTGGCGGATTGCGGCAGTTGCGCGGTCCGCACCATCGGTGGATTAGCGGATAAAGGCTGAGTCGAGAATGGGTTGTTTGCCTGACCTAAATTGGACTGGCCTACATTCGGCTGACCAAAATTGGACGATCCGAATCCCGGCTGTGAAAATCCGGGTTGGGAAAACTGCGGTGGTTGATTTTGGGCGAAGAGTCCGTTGGTGCTCGATAGGAGCAACGACAACAGAAATGCCAAATAGAATGTAACGAATGGCCAAAAATTCATATCGAGCTCGTCCCTGAGCGAAATTTTTCGTTTTCAATTGGGACGAAATTGACGTGGTTCAACCAAGTCGATTCCGTCCAAAATTCCAACCATTTGCTGACGCATCCTGCTCTCGCCTTGATTGGATGGAAACTAATAACAAAAAACGGTGTGGAAGTGAACCCACCTATTTTTGCGTTTTTCGCTCGCTTCGTTTTGCAAGCTTTAGTTCTGACATCCTACTCCTGGCGATTCCAGCGTAACTAGTATCGGCAAATTGAGTCGCAACCTGACCATACAAGTTGGCAGCTTCAGTCAATTGTCCACGCAACTCGTAGCACTTGCCGGATTGAGTGATTGCGGCGGCCTTCCATTCGGCAAAATCGTATTGGCTTAACACGGCCGTATACGCTTGCAAAGCAGAATCGATATTCTTCTGCAACAAATAGGATTCGCCAATCATCCACTGAGCCCGAGCTGCCAGTTCAGTCAGTTTGCTATGTTGGGATTCGATGACTTTGGAAAAATATTGGCGAGATTGTTCCATGTCGGCTTTCGACATCGCACAACGCCCCAGCAAGTAGTCGATTTCGCTTTGATAGCGACTGGCAGGATGCTCTTCTTGAATTTTGCCAGCTAAGTCGGCAGCTTCGTCCCACCGATACTGATGCGCCAATAATTCCGCTTGGTGAATCTGTACCGCCATCAACCAATTGTTCGCGGTGTCGCCGGATTCTGGGTGCGACGTCAGCCACTCCCAGTGCTGGTTTGCTTCTTGCCAAGCCTCCATTCGGTATAGCGTTTCGGACAATTGAAATCGTACGCGACGCTCTTGATGCTCATTGGAGACGTGATTCAGTGCGGACTCAAGATCTTTCTTGGCATCGACTAGCTTTCGTCGCATAAGCCAGATCGAGCCGCGTTCGCACAGCGCTGTTGCACGTTGCTCACTGGACAACGCTCGCCCTAATGCCGCATCCAATAATATCATGGCACTCGCGTCATCACCTTGCGCAATCTGACCTTTGGCTAGCTCGATACGAGCAGTTGTGGCAGATGGTTGATCCGAGTGATTCTTCACGATTTCATTCCAATCAAGAAGGGCTTGTTCTCGATTGCCCGTCGCCACAGCGTACTTGGCATGCAGTAGTAAGATTTGGTCGGCTAGCTCTTGGGACGGGGTTGCTTTCGACAATCTTTGAAGGGTGGTGTCACATTCTTCAATTCGATTGGATTCTAGGCAGACAGCTCCGTACAGCAGCAGCAGATTGGACTCCATGGTTGCATTATTTGGATCTGACAGCGCAGAATCGATAAAGGCAATTGCTTCATCGATTTTCTTGAGAGCGACCAAGGCGGTCGCGCGACCGTAAACTGCGATCGTTTTTTCCGCTAAGGTTGCGTAGGGCGAATTGGCAACTTCGTCAAAGTATGGCAGAGCCGCTGCGGGGTCATGTTTGTGATCGGTGTAGATCGCTCCCAATAAGAGCTTTGCAAGACAGCGTGTTTGGGATGATTGGCTTTGACTCGAGATTCTTTCGGCACGGGTTTGCGATTGGACGATTCTATCGGCGCTGAGGTCGTGTCGCGCGATGCGAAGCTGGGCTTGGTCAAGGGCGACGCGTAGGGAATCGAGCTGTGGATCCTGCTCGGTCGCTTGACTAACCCAATCGTTTGCTTGATCGAACAAACGGATTGCTTCGTCGAAGTCGCCAGATCGCCATTTGATTTCAGCAAGATAAAAACCGGCGACATGACGAAGCTTATCGTCTTGAAGATCGACGTAAAGCGTTTCGAACTGTTTTGTTGCTTCAAGTAGGTTTCCGGCTTGAAACGCTTTAACAGCAAGTTCGAGTTCGCTTGCAGTTTGCGAGAAGGTGCAACTTGTCGTCAAGCACACGAACAATGCGCATTGGACGAGCAAATTCATAAAAGCATTTCCTGAATGGACGGTACCGTTTCTTTCGCCGTTATTTTGCGACCTAACGCGATGTCGCGCCCGTGCCGATCGGAGTCCGTGCAAGTTCTGGTACCTGCGAGGCTGTCGTCATAGGCTGAACGTACATTTCCTTTTTCGCATACAAAGCGCGGCGTTTTAACAGGTCGGGGCGATCATCTTCTGATGCCATAGCAATAGCTTTGTCGATCGCACTTTGAGCCGTTGGCCAATTTTCATAAGCCGCATGTGCTGCGGCCAATGTGTCCCAAGCTTTTGTGCTTTCCTGCCCCGATTTTTCCATGGCACGCCGAATGGCCTTTATGGCAGAAGCAGCATTACGGAATTTGGCTTCGGGGCAAGTGGCCATCATCCAAGCCACGTTTTCCAACGCCCGCGTATGATTGGGGTTAATCTCAAGTGCTTTTCGATACGTGTTCGCAGCATCTTTCCAATTTTGTACATACTGGAGGGCGTCAGCATAATCGGTGATGACTTCGACATCGTTTGGCAACATGCGAGCGGCCTCAGAATAATCGGCCAATGCCGCTTCGTAATCCTGTTTCATGAAAGCGGCATGAGCGCGTCCGCTAAGAATCTGAGCATCACCCGGATTCAGCTCTAACGCTTTCGTGTAGTCTTCGAAAGAGACGTCATATCGTTCCAAATGGAAAAAGAGTTCGGCTCGATTGTAGAGTGCGTTCGCGTAATCTGGCTTTTGGCGAATGACTTGATCCAATTCGCGAATTGCTTCTTCAAATTTCTGCTCCATCGCCAACGTGACTGCCAAGTTATGCCGGGCTCGCAATCGGGTTGGATCGTAGGACAACGCAAGCCGGAAGTCTTGGCCAGCCTTTTTATCAAGGTCGCTGGCAACGTCTGTCTGATTATTGGTTACGGCAATCGATGCTTCATCGCTATACAATTCACCACGTTTATTTGCTGCCCATGAGATTAGCTGGGATGCGTAAGTCTTGTCGAAAGAGCTCCGCCCTTTGTCATGCAATACTTCCAAACAGTGGTCAATGATCTTAGAAAAATCATCTATCGTGGTGGCACTGGTTGTTGTTTGGTAGTAATCCACCAAGTCCTTTGAAACACCAGTTGCCCCTTGAGCTAACGCTCGATTGTTGGGCAAAAGAATTCCGCAGAAAATGAGCATAACCATCAATTTCGCACCGATACATACGCTGCGAAGTGGCTTTGCTTTGTTGGCCTGCGAATTAAGCGTAAGGTTGGTTGATAAACGCCCGTTGGACATAGTGTTCATTCCAAGCACCTAACAGGTTCCGCTCAAATGCGAAAATGCTTTGAGCGCCGAATCGAAAATTTTTGTTCCGTCGGGGGAACCATAGCAATTCGCAAGTGCGGATTGAATACGAGAATGCCTTTGTTCGCTTTACAAACAGTAACAATTCTTTCGCTAGCAATCGCGAACCTAGTCCCTAATCGTCTTGTTATACTCCGCGCGGTCAGATTTGAGGTTTTGTGAGCGGCAAGGCGCTAGCCTGGGCTGTTCAAACATTGGGGTTTCATGGACCGGTGGTTTGCGCAGTTTTCTGGCTGGCACGGCGACCTAGATCACGACGACGGCGAGACTGCACGCTAGGGCCAAGCATGTTTGCCTGCC
>JANMGV010000171.1:0-23429 GCA_031374825.1 Pirellulaceae bacterium | reverse complement strand
CGCATCCAGAGAAACTGCGGGCATGGCAATGATCCTTAAAAGTAGTCCGATTCGGAAAAAGCCATTTGACAAGAAATGCCCTCGGTCACCAATATCAATTCATCGAGTCAAGCCCAATGTTTGAACAGCCCAGGCTTAGCCCAGAACAGTTGCAGCGTGTCAATCGATGTTGTGATGAGTTTGAACGGCTATGGAAAACAAGAGGCGATGTATCGATCGGAGAATTCCTCTTGTCGGTCGAGGAGAACGATCGGCAAATCGTCTTACCCGAATTAGTGCTGATCGATATCGAGATACGCTCTGCAAAGAAAATTTCATTATCCGTAGAGCAATATGTCATCGCTTGTCCCCGTATCGATGGCGAATGGTTAGCAAAGCAACTAAGCAATTCCGAGGACTTGAAACAGGGCACCAAACCCAGCGAACTTCCGGCAGGACAACGCATTGGAGATTATGTCATCCTAAGTCCTTTGGGATCGGGAGGAATGGGGATGGTGTATCGCGCGGAACATGTTCTCATGAAGCGCGTCGTAGCCCTAAAAATCATCCAAGGAGAATTCCGAAACAACCTGCTTCTCCAACGCCGGTTCGAACGCGAAGTCCAAGCGATTGCTCGTCTTTCGCATCCGAATATCGTCACCGCTTACGACGCGCGAGAAGATTCCGGTTGGCTGTACTTGGTAACGGAGCTTATCGAAGGCACGGATCTTGGTAAGCTCGTCAAAAAGAAAGGGCCTCTCTCCCCACTCAGAGCTTCGCATTATGCTTGGCAAGCTGCCAAAGGATTGATGTATGCTCATGAACAAGGTATCGTTCACCGCGATATCAAGCCAGAAAATATATTGTTAGACAAAAATCAAACCGTCAAAGTCCTTGACCTAGGACTTGCACGATTGAATGCAAAAAACCAAGAGATGAACGATGGTTCCTTGACTGAATCCAACCAGATCCTTGGGACCGCGAGATTCATGTCGCCAGAACAAGCTCGCTCATCGGCAACTGCCGATTTCCGAAGCGACATTTACAGTTTGGGGTGCACGTTATTTTATCTGTTAACGGGCAAGCCTCCTTATCTTGGCGATACAACCATCGAAACCATAATGGCCCATGTAACAGATCCCGTCCCATATGCTTCGAGTATTGCAACTAAGCAACCAATTGCACCCGAGTTGGAACAGCTTGTTATGCGAATGATGGCCAAGGCCCCGGCGGATCGTCCCGCTTCGATGCAAGATGTTGTTAACGCATTGGCATCGATCGTAAAGCAACTGCAGTTGCAAACTTCGCCTGCGGATCGCGAGTTAACAGCAAGAGAGTCAATAGAAAACAGTCGTTCGATCCCTGTCGCCACGTTGGTTAGGACTCCAATGAGATCGATCCAATCGCAAAAACTTTATTGGATAACAGCCGCCGTAGTAGTCGGCTTTATCGGTCTAGCAGTTGCCGTGATTGGAAGCTTTCCGAGCGGTCGACGCGCACGTGTCCAGACTGAGCAACAAGCTAACCTGCCACCTCAGTTTGAATTTGACGGGAGCAACGACTACTTTGAAGTGCCGGACTTCACCGAATCAATTTCGGGACATATAGCCATCGAAGCTTGGGTTCGAACACGGTCCAACCCGAAACCATCGAATATCGTCACGTGGTCGGGTAGCAAGTGTTTGACGCTGTTCCGTTCGTCGAACGAGGAATGGGGCGTGGCATATTTTGATGGACAAATATCTCATCTAGAAGTATCCACTCAACGGTCATCCCCAGGGCAAACACAACTTGTTTCCGCAGTATGCAACGGTCAGGAACTTAGCTTGTTTATTGACGGAGAAATTATCCCGACGCGACCTATTGATTACGTGCTTGTTCCCTCCGACGCTCGTTTATTCATCGGTGGTATCCCGAACGGAATTATTCCAGAAAACCAGGGGACGCGATTTTTTGATGGCTCGATCTTTGCCGTCCGGATTTCGCGAAGCAACCAGACAGTTCAAATTGCAAATCGCATAGATCAGCTTACCGTCGGACCAGAAACGATCGCATTATTCGACTTTCGTGAAACTGTCGGTGAAACGAACCTCGATTTGACGAAACGCTGGCAAGGTAGATTTCATGGAACAGCAGCATCGTCTGATTGATTTCGTTCGATACTTCGATCTTCCATTCATGCTGTCTCTCGGTTTGGATTGCAGAACTTCTGTCACTCTCGGCGGTTATGGCCTTTAGAGCTGCGTTAAGGGAGCGCTTAAGTCTAACCGTCTGCGAACCATTTATTCGCTGTCTCGAAACGGCAAGGCGTTGGTTTGTAGATAGCACCCAGTCCATCGCAAACCAACGCCATGCATTTTGTATGTTCCAAGCGACGTTGACGTCACTTAGTTGATCGCTTCACCTGCAATCGCATCGATGATGTCGGCAGGCGACAAGAAGTACCAATCCGTTTCCGATTGCCCTTGGAGTACGTTGGCACCACCATCGGCATTTACTTCCGTTCCCATTCGTAGATAGTTTGTGCCGTTAAGCCGGTTCGCGAAATTGGCATGAGGTTGTCCCCGCAAGTTACGGACTCGTTCACCGTACGAATGACCCGAGGTCCATTCTGCCATGATGGCTTGTAAGGCCAAGTCGGCATTGTCGAATTGGGTGGTACCGGAAATCAGAATGTCGTCGCCTGAAGTACCAAACAAGCCATCGCCGTGTAGGCCTCCGATCAGCAAATCTCGCCCCGTGCCACCGATCAATTCATCGCGTCCGGTCCCGCCAACGAGAATATCGTTGCCGGCTTCGCCTCGCAGCAAATCGTTGCCATCGTTACCGCGCATCGTATCATTTCCATTTCCGCCCCACAGAGTATCGGAACCAAGGTCTCCTCGCATTATGTCGTCGCCGTCATTGCCGCGAAGCAAGTCGTTACCATCGCCACCGCGCAGATTGTCATTGCCAGCATCGCCTTGAAGAGTATCATCACCCGCGATTCCGAATAGATCGTCATCATCCAATCCACCAAATAGCTGGTCATCTCCCAACATCCCTACGATCCAATCATTACCGCCGTCGCCCCATTGTCGATCGGCACCAGCGCCACCATACAGCCGGTCATCGCCGTCACCACCTCTCATGACGTCGTCGCTTCCGCCGAGTTGTGTTGCCACGTTGTGGTACGCATTGTCGCCGATAATCAGATCGTTTCCTTCATTACCGCCTAAGACGTCCGCACCGTCAACGACGACATCGTCCGCTTGTCGAAGACTGGAGCCGCCGATGATGATATCCATCCCAAGATTCCCATAGACCGTATCATCGTTTGCTCCCCCAACCAAGTAATCGTCGCCTGAATCACCAAGCAAATAATCGTTTCCTGGACCGCCCTGCGCGGCATCATTACCCGATCCAGCAAAAAGTTGATCATTGCCAGATTGTCCAAAAAGCGAGTCGTCGTCTTCATTACCCCACAGCAGATCGCTGCCATCTTCGCCAAAAAGTTCATCGTTTCCCGACTCACCGTACAGCCGATCGTTTCCGTCGTCGCCATGGATTTCGTCATCTTCGGTGCCACCTAGGATTCGATCATCACCAATCCCTCCTCGCAGCTCGTCGTTTCCTTGTTGACCATACAAATCATCGTCGCCCGCGCCGCCAACGAGTAGGTCGCTGCCATCGTTTCCACTGACGATATCGTTTCCTTGATTTCCATAGAGCTGATCGTTTCCAAAACCTCCAATGAGAATATCGCTCAAAGTGCCGCCACGCAAAACATCATTTCCAGAGCCACCAAAGGCGATAAAGGAGTGCCCCGATACAAACGAACCGTTGATCGTATCGTTTCCTTCTTCTCCATCAAGCGTCAAAATGCTGACTCCCGCGTAAGTACCCATCGCCAATATTGAATCGTTTCCCGCCCCAGCTTCGACCGTGATATCGTCGATAGAGTTGTTGGCGAAGCGCGTCATGAAGAACGTGCCGCCGGGACTAAATGGATCGGTGCCTGGTACGTCTAGTCCAGGATTTACCGATGCTTGAACGTAATTGGCTGTCGAACTCAGAATGACCGAATCGTTAGACGCTCCATTGCTGCCACGAACAAGCACGTCGCCGCCAGCGTCTTGCATTGCATAAAAAGTTGCTTGACGTTCCGGCCCACCTGCGGTCAATGTGTAGCCATACGTGTCTTGCAAAATTAACGCGACCGAATTGGGAATTAAAGTCCGAACACCACTTAGGAAAGACGGATTGCCAACGTTTCTGTTTCCATGAAGTACTTCGTTATTGTTCAGAACAGAATTGAACTGATGAGGGAGCGCGGTGTGAGCAGGAAATCTTTTCGTTCCTCCGTCGATGTCTGTCATCAAGTAGCTGATGGACGGACCGTTGAATGCCCACAACGTTGCGCCGGTTCCCTGATAACTCGCGTCGGTGACGCCCGTATCGACCAAACTCACATTGCCAACGCCCGCAGGCCCTGCATCAATGAGTTCGCGATAGTTAGAATTTGTTGCCGACGTGATACCAAGTGCATGCGTCAACTCAGCTTGAACAAGCGAGTACAGATCCTTCTTGTTCACCGCCATTGGATCACTAGCCGATCCGCTGAATGCATTGACGATCGTGCCTTGGAATTCCGAATGTTCGTTTGGTGTTGGGTCGACAAAGTACTCCGCGCCGTCTCCGTTTGCACCTCGACCAAGTAGAACGAGCCCTTGAATCGGTTTGCCATTTTGAATCGTTATTGCGGACGGGGGGGCTTGGCCTGCAATTTGGTTAATGTTTCCGCCTCCGAAGCCATAGTCATCCACGTCGGCTTGCGTGGCCATTCGCAGGTACAGATTGTAAGTGTTTCCATTGTTATTATTGAAATTCGAGATTACGTTTTCCCATGAGTCGACGGCAGCGTGAACAACGTTGCGAGCGACATCTGCTTGCGCACCAAAAACTTCTTCGAAGTGATCGTTGCCCACATTAACCCAGTTAATCGACGCCATGAGATTTCGTCGCTCGAGCGATTCGAGTCGTAAACGTCGGTTTCGACTATGGGCTTTTGCTGGATTGGCCTTTGCAAGCCGAGAGCGGATGCGATTTTGACGAGATTTGTTGTCCATGATTTGAGCTCCAAAAAAGACGAGTTGTTCGGGACCGAGAAAAGCTGGCCCAGAAGAGGACTCGTCAAAGAGCTTCCAACGCGACATTTTTTCGCGAAATTTTTTTAGCGGGCTAAAATCCGGAAGCAATAACGCGAACTCGGCGATAATCATCTTTGGCCAAAGGCCGCAATGAGTACACGTGGAAATGGCTCCAAGGCAATGCTTAATTTGAATACTGCACTATGGAAATGTGACAGTGATGACACGACAAAATGGAATACAGAAAGGCAGTCGCCTAATAGTTTGCGCATTCATATGGCTGAGTCGTTGCTGTCGGACGACGGGTAAGCCGATGGGTTACCGGAAACTGCTAAGAACGGGTCACCCGCATTTGGTCTGCTCCATTACTCAGGGTGGAGTATGGAGTTGGGGTTTAAAAAGTAAGCACATGATTCCGGTGGCACCGAGAAAATTGATATTAGTGGAAAACCGGTGAACCGTGAAAACTCGAGCTTGCTCAGATTAGTTGCCAGAAATAACGCAAAAACGTCAATGTTTTTACGTGGTGCACCGTCAGAAAGTAGGAGTTTCGGACTGGTGAAGATCATGGAACGCGGCTATCTCATTTCGCAGGGGTTGGTGTAAAGAAGTGCGATAAATCTAGCTGTATCAGCCATACCAAATGGGCAGCTTTGCCCGCGATCAACAGCCAGCTTATCTAGACACTTCTCGCTGAACGCAGGTGCTTCGCACAACAAAATGCGCAAATTGACAGCATTTTCGTACTCATACTCGGCCACAGGTGGTACTGGAATATGGCTCCGGATAGCGCATGAGTATGAATACCGTTTCACCGAGCACGAGTACGATTTTTATACGATCGATATCGGCGATCAGCGAGAAGTCTTAAAAATTCGCGATTGTCGTTTGCATGGAATACGTTCTGGTTTTGTGATCTACACTGGATTAGGTGTTGAGTGGTAGATCGTCTAAGGCATTGTACAACAATAAGTTACCGACTTGGAATCGTAGCGGCTGAGCCCGAGCCCTCCGGTTCGCTGCACTGCACGGATCGCGCCGTTCCGCTAAAACGGTAACTTATTGTTGTGTGATAACTAAGCATTTGGTTTATTCAAACGAGAGCGCAACGATGGACATTGTTTTGGGGTGCACGGCAGGATTTATCGCGTGGTTCGTCATTCGATATTTCGTGGCGGGATTTTATATCATCGATCAAAATCAGCGGGCCGTCATTACGACGTTTGGTCGAGCACAACGGCTTGAAAATATAACGACTCTCGATTTACCTATTGCCGATGTGTTAGCTGAGGATGAACGGGCACGATATTGCTATCCTCAGGTGCGAGTCGTACAACCCGGTTTTTACTGGAAGTGGCCGTGGCAGCAGGTCAATCGCGTTTCCATCGCTACAGCAACGATGAACATGGCGTACGATCCCGATGAACCACAAGCGAATCACGGTGGCACGATCCTCGAAGCCGTCACCAAAGATCAACTGAATATTGGACTCGATGGACAGATTCGCTACGGAGTCTCCGAAGCGAACTTATATGCGTATCTGTTTGGCGTTAAACGTCCCATCTCGCATGTTATGGGCTATTTTGTATCCGTGCTTCGAGAACGCATTGCCAATTTTGAAGCGCCTCCGATCGCTCAAGTCGGCGTGGCCGAAGATTCGACCGTCGACGCCAGTGTTAATTTCGGTGTCTCGATCAACGATCTTCGCAAAAACTTGCGTGATCTCAACGAGCACATGGATCGCGAGTGTCGTTCGTCGGCTGCCAGATACGGCATGGTGCTCGACGCATCGCTGATAACAGGAATTGATCCTCCGCCGGAGGTGGAGTCGGCTTTGGCGGCTATTAATACGGCGCATAATCAAGTGTCCTCCGACATCAGTTTGGCCCAAGCCGCTGCCGACCAAAAAATCGTTCAATCCAAGCGAGCTGTTGAAATTGAAACGCTCAAAGCACTGGCCGAGGTGGAACCCCTGGAACGCATGGCGACTCAGCTTGAGTCATTGAAACAGAGTGGCCCCGGCGTACTCAAAGCGTACGTGAGAAACGTCCGCATGTCTCTATTCGGTCGATCCGAACAAGCATTTGTGGAGGTGGACTCATGAACGGTATTGCAGCATTCATTATCACTTTTGCTCTGTCGTTCCTTATCGTACCCATCGCTCTTAGCATAGGACGCATGCTTGGGGTGTACACCATCGTTCATGAGCGTCGATGTCACGTTTATGTGCTCTTTGGCAAAGTCATCGAGATTATCGACGAGCCAGGGCTGCACTTTCTCTGGCCGTTGATGGAATGGAAAGCCTTGGTCGTCAATTGGCTGGGTAAATGTTATGTCCTCGATATGCGATTGGACCAAGTCTATCTACGGAGTGCACCTGTGAATTCGGAAGAAGGCGCTCCGATGGGAATTGGCATTTGGTACGAGATGTTCATTAGCGATCCCGTGGCTTATTTGTTCAAGAATATGGACCCGCGAGGTTCTCTGTCAGCCAACGTCGGAAACTCTACGGTCCGATGCCTCAGCAATTTGCCACTGGCCCTCATGATGGTCAATCGTCACGGTATGAGCGCTACCGTTCGTGAAGAAGTTTCGCCGAAATCGGATGAATGGGGATATCGGCTTGGGTCTGTTTACATTCGCAAGGTTCATTTTCGCGATAAGGAAATGATTCGTCAGATTGAAAGCAAAGTCGTCAATCGGTTGCGACAGGTGACTTCCGCGATCAAACAAGACGGGGCTAACCAAGTGAGTATTATCACGAGCACAGCAGATCGCAAAGCGGCCATTGAGTTCGCAAAGGCCGCCGCTATCCGACCTGAGTTAGTAGGCAATGCACTGCAAAAGATATGCAAGGACCCTGAGACGTCCGACGCGATGTTTACGATCCTCGAGACGCAAAAACTGCTGGACTGCAAAACGAAGCTGACTTTACTTCCTCAGAAAAGCGGTCTGCTTACTGACTTGCTGGCAGCGAGAGAGCCGGCACAATAAGCATCGTGCGGGAAATAATTGTCGTGGCTGACGATTCCAGCGTCGGTTCGGAGGCTGGCAGCATCCGCCACACTCGGACACTAATTTTCCGCTCATTCCTTAACTTGCTATACGCCGTGCGGTCAGAAGTCAGGAACGTGTTTTTGAGTGAGCCGCAAGGCGCTAGCCGCGGTTTGTGCATTCGGTCAGCACCGGCGGCTAGCGCCTTGCCGCTCACAAAACCTCAAATCTGACCGCGCGGAGTCTACGTTGTAGTTTCGCTATTTTTCGCCAAGCAGATATTGTCGAACAAAAAGCGTCGTTGCGTAGAACTGGAAGTCTGCATTGTTCTTTTTGCGAAAGCCGTGACCTTCGTCCTTGGCCATCAAATACCAAACCGGTGATTTGTTGTTTTTTACCTTGGCGACCATTTGTTCGGCTTCGGTCAACGGTACTCGAGGATCGTTTCCGCCTTGGACGACAAACAGTGGCTTTGTAATCTTCGAAGCGTTGTTCAAAGGTGCCATTTCTTCAAAGAACGCGGCGATTTCGGGAATGCGTTCGTCGCCGTACTCCACGCGCCGCAAATCGCGACGGTAGCTTTCCGTGTTCTTTAGGAACGTAGCAAAGTGGGAAATGCCAACCACGTCCAGGGAACAACGAATGCGTTCATTATAAGTTGTGGCGACAGCGAGCGTCATGTATCCACCGTAACTTCCTCCCGTGACCATGACCCGTTCTGCGTCGAGATCCGGTTGAGTAGCAATCCAATCTAGCAGGGCACCGATATCCTTGACGGAATCCAAACGCTTCAAAGCATTATCCATTGCGACAAACGTCTTGCCGTAACCCGTTGAACCGCGCACATTCGGGTAAATGATCGACACGCCAAGTTCATTTAGGTAGAAATTGTTTCGACCTTGAAATATCGGTTGCGATTGGCCTTCGGGACCGCCGTGAATGTTGATGATAACCGGTCGCTTGCCGGTAAATTTGTCCGAAGCGCGATAGAGGAACCCCGAGATTTCCAAGCCATCAAAGCTCTTCCATCGAATCAGATCAGGTTCCACTAGATCTTTGGCAAGCAGTCCTCCAAGCTCGCTTTCCGTCCAGCGAGCTATTTCGTTCGTTTGGGCATCGAGGGAATAAACATCCGAAGTGGAACGGGCGGAGTTGATCGTGAAGGCGATATCGCGACTGTTTTCATGCCACTTTGACGAACTAATAACTCCGGTGGGTAGCCCTTGAATTGCGCGATATTTTTTGGTTGCGGTATCCATGAGGTAAGCTTTGGAAATTCCGGCTTCGTTCGTCAAGAAGCCGATTGTCTTTCCATCCGGTGACAATTCGAATCCGCTCACGTCCCAAGCGATGTCGCTGGTCAAGTATTGAACTTTGCCAGAGTCCATATCCATATAAGCAAGTCGTTGGAATTCGTTATCCTTGTCCGAAGTAATGTAAAGCCCTTTACCGTCGTGACTGAATTCGGCACCGCTATACGCTACTTGCCCTTCATCGGTCGTCAGTTGCGTTTTTTTGCCAGAAGCCACGTCGAGCATCCAGATATTGGATTTATTAACCGACAGCATCTCGATCAGAGCGATCTTAGAATTATCCGGCGACCAATCGGCAGCTTGCCATCCACCGCCGGATAGCTCAATCAGCAGCTTGTTGGAATTAGGATCGCGGGGATTCATTTTCCAAAGATCGCGATCAGCTCCGTTGCGTTGCGTCGAGGCATAAACAAATTGATCATTCGCGTGATTCCAAACTGCACCGCCATTTTGTGATCGTTTGCCGTCTGTCAAGAGTGTCGAGAGACCCGTGCCCAAGTCGAATCGATAGAGCTGTGAGAATTCGTTGCCTCCAACGTCTTTGCCAAAGACAAAATACTCGCCATCAATGGGATCGAACGTTGCGGATCCGACTGGCTCGTTGAAGAAAGTGATTTGCGTGCGAGCTCCGCCCGGCATCTTGACGTAATGTAACTGGGGTGTGTTTCCAAAGCGTGTCGAAATCAGCATTTCGCGACGAGTTGGATGCCAATCAACAAAAGACGCCGCTCGCGATTCAGTGTAACGTCGAACTTGTTCAGCCACTTCGGCCGGGATGGCTGGAATGCCGTCGGTTACCAAATTATCGGTTGGTTCAATGGTGGGCGGCTGGGCAGGCAAAACCATTGCCGACGAAAGACAGGCGACAAGAAACAAACTATCCAACAAAGGATTTCGCAGATTCATTTTCAACCTCGGGTAAGATGTCTCAAGTCATGCACTCATCGAGTGCATTTGAGTAATCGCGATAAGGGTATTGAGCAAGTCGACCAATCGTAGTGATTGTTGAGGCTATTTTCAACTCGCCATCGTTGGCAGCTTGAGTTTTCACTGCGAATTTTCATGCAATCGACCGCGTCGGTGGGGATTAGCGAGCAACGCGTTTCGCACGAGCAGCATTGCGGGGCTGTGCTGCTTTATTTTTCGGGGCTTTCGGCGCGGGCTTAGTGAATAGCTCCCCGCAGATCAAACAAGATCGACCGTCGCAGCCGCGAGCGGAGCAATGTTCTCGCCCGTAGTAAATGATTTGGAGATGAAGCTTGGCCCAAGACTCTTCCGGAAAGTGCTTTTTCAAGTCGCGTTCGGTCTGAACGACATTCTTGCCGTTTGTTAGTTTCCATCGCGTTGCTAAGCGATGAATATGCGTATCCACAGGAAACGCGGCCCGTCCGAATGCTTGGCACATGACGACCCCCGCCGTTTTGTGCCCGACGCCAGGCAATTTTTCAAGGTTGTCGAACGAGCACGGAACTTGGCCGTCGAACTCGCGAACCAATATTTCGCTCATGTCGCGAATCGCAAGCGCCTTTCGCGGACTTAGACCACACGGCCGAATAATCGATTGGATTTTCTCCACCGGTTGCCGTTGCATGTCATGTGGATTGTCCGCCAATTTCCACAAGTCGGGCGTAACGCGATTGACCATTTTGTCCGTGCATTGCGCACTGAGAATGACGGAAACCAGCAAGGTGTAGGGATCGACATGTTCCAGCGGTATTTCTGGATTGGGATAAAGCTCATTAAGCCGATGTCGGATGTGGTTCGCTCGTTCTTGTCGATTCATGGATTGTAATTCTACGATCTGAGAATATGTCTCCAAGCTGGCAATCCCCGAAAAATATCGCGGGCGGGATATTTGTTACGAACGTCGAGCCCTTACAAAATTGTCCGTGGTGGCTGATCAGCCAGTCAAGTTACTTTGGAATTGTTGGCCAGCCTGCCATTGTACTCTTCTATGCTTGCGAATTTTTGGCTTATACTGCCTGAGTTGACGATAAGTGAATTCGCCAAAGTGCGATCCTCAAATTGATCAAGTCGTGCTTGAAACAGCCACTGCGGAATTATAGCACTCGGCGTCAACCCTTCCTCGAAAATGATCCTACCTGCTTTGCATACCTTTTTACAAGGAGTCCATTATGGCTCATGTTGATCGACGTTCGTTTTTGCGACAAAGTATGATTGCTGCGGCCGCCGCTTATGGTGCTTCACAAAGTCGCCGTGTGTTGGCTGGTGACGATGACAAACGCGAGCTGGGCCCGAACGACAAGATTTCACTTGCTGTCATCGGAGTCAATGGTCGTGGGCAATCGCATCTTGGCAATTTCGCTGGAGGTAAACAAACGCAGGTCACGCATATCTGCGACTGCGATGAAAAGGTTGGACAAATGGCATGTGATGCGATTGCCGAAAAACAGTCTGGCACGCGTCCGGTTTGGGTCAAAGACATCCGTAAACTGCTCGAAGTAAAATCGCTGGACGCGGTTTCGGTTGCGACGCCAAATCACTGGCATTCATTGGCGGCGATATGGGCAATTCAAGCGGGCAAAGACGTCTATTGTGAGAAGCCGGTTAGCCACAACGTTTCCGAAGGTCGTCGCGTCGTACAAGCCGCACGCAAACACAATCGAATTTGCCAAACAGGAACGCAGTCACGTTCCGCCCCAGGCATCATCGAAGCCATGAAGTACATCCACGGCGGAGGAATCGGCAAAGTCGAAATTGCTCGCGGGCTTTGTTACAAACGTCGCACTTCAATTGGACCCAAGGGTACCTATGAAGTTCCGAAAGAGGTTGACTACGATTTGTGGTCGGGGCCTGCGCCGATTGCTCCTTTGACGCGGCCCAAGTTTCACTATGATTGGCATTGGCAATGGCTTTATGGAAATGGCGATCTCGGTAACCAAGGCATCCATCAAATGGACATATGTCGTTGGGCACTGCAAAAGGACCGTTTGTCGGACCGGGTATTGTCCTATGGAGGGCGATTTGGTTACGAAGACGCGGGCGAGACCGCGAACACTCAAATCGTGATTCATGAATTTGGCGATCAGCAGATTGTCTTCGAAGTTCGTGGCCTCGATACGCTGCCGTACAAAGGACAAGCGGTGGGCATTCTCATCGAAGGAACCGATGGATATGTCGCCATGTCGAGTTCCTGCGAAGGAATCGCATTCGACAAGGATGGCAAGGAAATTAAAAAGTTCGCAGGTGGCGGTGACTCGCAACATTACGATAATTTCCTCGCTGCCATGCGCAGTCGCGATCACAAACAATTGAACGCCGATATTGAACAAGGGCACCTATCAAGCGCACTTTGCCATCTGGGCAACATTTCGCTACGACTCGGGCAATCAGTCGACGCGAACGACGTGGTGAGTTATCTGAAAGATATGAAGAGCCCGGATGAAATGAAGGACACGTTGGATCGCACTTTGGAGCATCTCACGCAAAACGAAGTGGACGTTGACGCGTTGAAAATGATGGTCGGACCAAACCTGGCGTTTGATGCTGCGACGGAAACTTTTAAGTCCAACGATCAAGCCAACTTGATGCTTACACGTGGATACCGCCGACCCTATATCGTTCCTAACGAAGCTGATTTGTAGAAAGCTTACTTTTAGAAAGTTACTGTGATGCGAGTGTCCTTGGTGGCTGGATTTTTAGGATTGACTCTACTATTTTGCGTTGTTGACACGGTCTTCGGTCAATCTGAAAACCCGTGGAAATCGATTGCGACGATTGCTGGGAACGGTCGCTCGGATTTGCAGGTCAATGACGGATTGGCAACAGACTTCTGCATCAGCAATCCATTTGGCGTTGAACCAACGCGTGATGGTGAGCTGATTATCGCGTCGTACGATCGACACGTGCTTTTTCAGCTCAATATTTCTAAAGGCAGCCTGACACGGATTGCAGGCACGGGAGCAGTCGGCTTTAAGGCTCAATCGGGCTCCGCTTTAGAAATGCCCATGAATTTCCCCCATGAAGTTCGTGTGGATTCGAAAGGGCGAATATTTGTTGCGGATACGAGCAATCACTGCGTCGGGATGATCGAACCGTCAACCGGCCAATGGAATCGGGTTGCGGGAACAGGTACTGCCGGATTTTCGGGAGATAGCGGACCGGCAAGTGCAGCGGAGATGAATGAAGCTTACAGCATCGCGGTTGATGGCTCGCAGTTGTTCATCGCCGATTTAAAGAACCAACGCATCCGACTAGTTGATCTGCAAACCAATCGAATCAGTACGATCGCGGGCGACGGTCGCAAAGCGAAACCACTCGATGGAGGATTCGCGCACGAACAGCCATTGGAAGGTCCACGTTCGCTGGCGGTAGACAAAGATAATCTTTGGATTGTCCAACGCGAAGGCAACAGTGTGTGGCGAATCGACCGCGCGACGGGAAAAATCTATCACGTTGCTGGAACCGGCCGCAAAGGTTTTTCTGGCGACGGAGGAAAAGCGACAGCAGCCGAGCTGAATGGTCCAAAAGGAATCGCAGTCGATCCAGGCCGCTTCGTTTATATCGCCGATACGGAAAACAATGCCATTCGGCGAGTGGATTTAGCATCGGGAGTAATCGAAACGGTCGTCGGTTCATCCAAGGGAGAAAAAGGATTCAACGGAGACGGCCCCAACGTGACGGAGCGACTCTTGTCTCGACCACACGGAATATGTTTGCTTGGCGATAAATTGATCATAGGCGACTCCGAAAATCACCGAGTCCGCGCCGTCTCCAAGTAGGCACGTAGCAGTAAGTGTCTCCTCGTAGCAAAAGGGACACTTCGTAGCAAGGGTCTCGTCGTATCAAGCGTCTCCTCGTAGCAAGCGTCTCCTCGTAGCAAGCGTCTCCTCGTAGCAAGGCTCCAGCCTCTCCTCGTAGCAAGCGTCTCCTCGTAGCAAGGCTCCAGCCTTGCTACGCACTGCATCGCAGGCTCCTGCCTGCTCCTCCGCCAACAAGTCGCTTTACCCGGACGCCGCAACAACTGCTGCCGGCGGCAACATAATCACGATAAAAAGAACCTCGAAGGCTAAGGCTTGTTGGTATTGGGTTTATCTGCGGGTCTAAATTCAAGCAACGATTTTTCTGCGATGCCAGCCAAAAATTTACGGTCCGTAGCACTCGCCGCCGCATACGGGAATTCTGCGAACTTGTTGGCGTCAACGCCGGTAATCCGACCTGCGATAACACATGCCGTCAAGAAAGCGCCCAACGCAGATTGGTGATTCCCGTCGCTTTCGTAAAGCGGTAGTTTGGGTTGCTCGGCAATTGCTAAATCCCAAGCGAGCGCGACGGGAGCGATACTCACTCCAACTTCGGTGGCCATTTCACGATAGACTTTTTCCTGACGTTCGCCATCACCAGCAACACCATAAAGGCCCCATTCAGGATAATAATAGACCGTCGCCCCACGCTCTTTTGCCATTCGCGCCAATTCCAAACCGTCTTTGCGCGAATACTTGTTGCGACCACTCACGCTGATCTTTTGCGCTTGCAGAATGACAAACTTCCAGGGCCGCAATTTGATTTCTTTACGATACGATGTGCCCCGTAAAACATCTTCGAGAAAATTGATTCGGATGAAGTTTCCGTATACGGATTTGTCAGGCTTAACAAACCGAATCATGTCACAGATCGTGCCCGTGAGGTTATGGGCTTCGGTGTGACTGTTCCCGACAAAGAGGATGCTGTAGTCCGCTTGCGTCACCCGCTCGGTTTCGCGTTTTTGATCCGCAACCTCTTGACTCAGGGTCACGCCCGATTGATTGCAACCGATAAACAACAGACTCATCCATACCGGCACGCAGTGTCGGCGCGCAAAGATAGCACAAAAGTTTGACATGGTTTTCGTTCTCGATTCTTGCTGGGTACCTTTCGGTTTCCCATTCCCTAGAACACTAGAATACCAGAATCAAGAAAACCGATGTTGTATTGGGAAATTGAACACGCCAAGACAGTAACGGGTCAAGTTTTTTAACCAAATCGCACCTTTGGTAGTTGTGTAACGATAGGACGGCTTTTGCCCATGCTGCGGACAATTACAGAGAAGATCATAAGCGAGCGGTAGGAATTGCCTTACCCATCGTAGGACGGGTCTCCAGGCCGGTGCCATTCAATTCGGACGGGCCTGGAGACCCATCCTACAGGTAAAATATTTCCTGCCAATCAGCTTAAGCGAGTAATTCTTTGATCACTTTTGCCGGAACTACTCCAGTCAGTTTCTGATCAAGTCCTTGGTATTTGTAGCTAAATCGTTCGTGATCGATTCCAAGCAAATGAAGCAGCGTTGCGTGGAAGTCACGAATATGAACGGGGTCGCGAACAATGTTATAGGAGAAATCGTCGGTTTCTCCATAGATCGTTCCACCCTTTGCACCGCCGCCGGCCATCCACATCGTAAAGCAACGCGGATGGTGATCGCGACCGTAGTTGTCTTTCGACAAACCGCCTTGCGAATAGATCGTTCGTCCGAACTCACCGCCCCAGATAATCAACGTCGAATCCAGCAGTCCTCGGTTCTTGAGATCGGTGATCAACCCATAGCAAGCTTGATCGACGTCCTTGCACTGCATTGGTAATCGGCCTGCGACATTGCCGTGATGGTCCCAATTGTTTAGGTAGACTTGTACAAACCGTACACCGCTTTCCACCATTCG
Organism: Pirellulaceae bacterium; assembly: GCA_031374825.1. Classification (GTDB taxonomy): domain Bacteria; phylum Planctomycetota; class Planctomycetia; order Pirellulales; family Pirellulaceae; genus JANMGV01. The sequence goes on along the minus strand of JANMGV010000171.1, from coordinate 7,358 downwards.
TCTTGCAAGCAAAACCGAGTTTGCAAACGTACCAGGATTCTTTGCTTCTTCCCCGTACAGTTCATAAGTCGTTGCTGGCTCGTCCGAAATGCTTGTCAACTGTGGCACGCTGGATTGCATGCGGAAGGCAAGTTCGTATTGCTGAATTCGCGTGTGCGTTTCAGGATCGCCGACGGTGCGGAAATTGATTTCATTGAGCGATTTGAGTCCATCCAGCGTCTTGCGACGTATTTCGGGCGTCACGCCGTTTGGGTTGTTGATATACAAAATCGGATCGCCCTGAGCGCGAAAACTGACACCCGCATGTTCTCCGGGCAGGTATCCCGATGACCACAGTCGTGCGGAGATAGCTTGGATCTGTTCTTTGTTTGTAGGTTGAGCAACGAGGACAACAAACGTCGGCAGATTCGAATTTAGTGAGCCAAGTCCGTACGACATCCAAGAGCCAATGCAAGGTCGCCCGGTAACCATGTTCCCAGTCTGCATGTAAGTAATGGCAGGTTCATGGTTGATCGCTTCGGTATGCATGCTTCGGATAAAGCACATGTCGTCGACGACTTTGCTGGTCCACGGCAACAACTCGGAAAGCCACATTCCGCATTGGCCATGCTGAGCGAACTTAAATTTAGATGGAGCAATAGGAAATCGGGCTTGACCGCTGGTCATCGTCGTCAAACGTTGTCCGTTGCGAATCGTTTCTGGCAGATCTTTGTCGTACCATTCGTTCATCTGGGGCTTGTAATCGAACAAGTCCATCTGAGCAGGGCCGCCGACCATATGTAGGTAAATAATATTTTTCGCTTTGGCCGGAAAATGCGGCAATGCATGCGAGCCGCCTACGCTGTCGGCAGTTTCGCCACCGAGGCTTGGAGAATTAATTCCCAAAGACGCCAAAGCTGCCAAGCCAAGTGCGTTTCCACCTTGGCGGAAAAACTGGCGTCGCGTTTCGCTGCGAACGTACTCTTCGATTAATGGATGTACAGGTTTCATGATTATCGTCTCGGTCCGGCAGTTGCCTTGGGCAATGTGTCTTGTATTTTCAAGCGACCTATTTGTTTAAAACTTCGTCCAAGTTCATCATTTCGTTGGCAAGCATAGTCCAAGCGGCCAGTTCCGTTTTGTCGAGTGACTCCAAGGGTGGCGTATGACCAATACTCATCAGTTGATTCGCCATCTCAGGATTAGCCGCATAAATCGCTTTCAGTTCCTTCAACGACTCTTGAACGATCCCCAATTCCTCGGCAGTAAGGAGACGAGACAAGAGGATATTCGCAATGTGCTGGATGCGGTTGAGATTGTCGGCTTTCTCGCCTTGCATTTCTACCAAAGCCCGCTGTGCGAGCATCCGTGCCGCTTCGATGAACTGTGTATCGTTCATCGTCAGCAAAGCTTGGAGCGGTGTATTAGTACGTTCTCGCCGCACGGCGCATGTTTCGCGATTGGGTGCATTGAGGATGTCCATGGACGCAGGAGGCGCTGCGCGTTTCCAGAATGTGTAGAGGCTTCGACGGTAAAGGCCTTCGCCTTTGTCCTCTTGGTACGATTTCGTATTACTCTCCGGCATCGCAACCGCTTCCCAAACTCCGGGTGGCTGATAAGGTCGGACGCTCGGACCGCCGATCTTTTGGACCAATAGTTGACTGGTAGACAAAGCCAAATCCCTCACCATTTCGGCATCCATACGAAATCGCGGACCGCGAGCAAGCAACCGATTTTGTGGATCGATGTTCAGCTTCTCTGGGGTCACAACCGAGCTTTGCCGATAAGTTGCACTGGTCACGATCAGCCTAAAAAAGTTCTTTACGTTCCAGTTGCTATCGCGAAAGGAAAGTGCCAAGTAATCCAATAACTCTGGATGCGAAGGCAGTTGTCCGACGATCCCGAAATCGCCGGAACTCGAAACCAAGCCGTTTCCAAATACTTCTTGCCAAAACCGATTGACGGTGACTCGTGAAGTCAGCGGATGCTCAGGTTGAAAAAGCCATCGAGCGAACCCTAAACGGTTCTTGGGAAGTCCGTCGACCATCGGCGGCAAGAACGTTGGCGTGATTGGCGCAACTTCATCACGGCGTTGATCGTATTCTCCGCGGTAGAGAACGAAAGCTTTGGGAGGCTCCGGGCGTTCAAAACTAACGAGTGCGACTGTCCCTCGACCTTCGATCTGCTGTTTTTCACTTTCCAACGCAGCCACGCTTGCAGTCAATTGCTTGAATTGATCGTCCTGCGAATTTAAATACCAGTCAAGCAATTCATTCGTCTCTTCCGGCGTTCGAATATCAGCCGGCCGTGCGAGGAGATATCCAGCTCGAGTCCTGCTGCGAAGTTCTCGTGCGGACGCATCGTCAATTGCTACGTCAAAAAGTCGAATGTCTTGCAGCAACGCACCAGGAGTAGCCGATGTTTTGCTACGGCGACCGAGGCGAAGCGGAACTTGCGTGCGTGTCGTTTCAGTCAGCGCGTCGGATTGCGCGGTGACGGCTTGTAGTTGCCCATCGATGTTGATTCGAATACCACTTGCCTTGGATTGTCCATCGTAGGCTATCACGACATGATGCCACTGATTGGGAGATAACGGTTGATTCGACACGACCTTGATTGCATTTGCTGGCCAAGCGTTTACTAGATGCATTCCAATTTTTCCACTCTCAAGCCAGACGTCCCAACCGCGGAATGCAGCGTCTTCGTCCATACGAGCTAGCAACGCGCCGCTCTGATTCGGGTCCGTTATCTTGACCCAAGCGGCCACGCTAAAGGCTTGTGTGCGATCGAAATCACCAAGCTGATCGAAAGTTGGCGTAACGGCTTCTTGATTCTGCCACGCTAAATCGGCGACGTTCCCGGGTTGCCATTGTGCGACGCCTTCGAGAGAAACCAATTGCGATTCATTCTTGACCGTGATATTGAGAAAACGATCTTTGCCATCGTTCAGGGGCAAGTGAGCCACCAAATGATCTTGATGAGGCGTTGCGATTGCCGATGCCGTTCCGGATTTGGCCGGATCGGAAATCCACTGATCAAAATCGACTCGAGCAGCCGTCCTGCGTTGTTGCACCGCCGTCTTGGTTTGTTCGATCAGACTTGGAAGGGCAACATAGCGATCTCGATCGGCCAGGAGTGGCACCGGAATTGTGGGCGGTGTATCGCGCCGGTTGCCATCCATCGCATTTTGCGTCGTGTTGTTGAAAAAGGAGGACAGAGAGTAGAACTCTTTTTGGCTGAGCGGATCAAATTTGTGATCGTGGCAAACAGCGCAACCCGCTGTCATACCCAACCAGACCTGTGCCGCAGTCTCGGTACGATCACGGGTGTACAGAACTTTATATTCTTCGTCGATCGCACCGCCTTCGTTGGTCGTGATGTTGCACCGAATGAAACCCGTTGCAATCATTTGCTCCAAAGTCGACTTTTCCAGCAAGTCGCCCGCCAATTGCTCGATGCTAAACTGATCAAACGGCATGTTTTGCCGAAAAGCTTGAATGACCCAATCGCGATAAGACCACATCTCCCGGAAATTATCAAAGTGAATTCCGTGTGTGTCGGCATAGCGTGCGTAGTCCAGCCAATATCGGGCACGGTGCTCGGCCCACTGTTCCGATTGCAACAAGCGATCTACGAAGCGCTCGTATCGATCAGGATTGGGGTCCATCAAGACTTCTTCGACTTGTTCCGGCGTTGGCGGCAAACCCGTCAAGTCCAGACTGACACGTCGCAACAACACTCGAAGGTCCGCTTCGGGAGCTGGCTCGAGCCCCGCCGATTCGAGTCGCGCGAGAACAAATCGATCGATTGGATTGCGAACCCACTCTTTGTTTCGTATCTCTGGCATGTCGGGCATAGACGGCGGAATGTAAGCCCAATGCGGTTGATAATTTGCGCCCGCTCGAATCCACTCGATCAGAATTTGGCGTTGGGCATCGTCAAGTTTTTTGTGTGAATCGGGAGGCGGCATCATCTCGTCAGGATCGGTCGAGAGAATGCGTCGAACTAATTCGCTCTCATCCGGCTTGGACGGCACAAAAGCGTTCGCCGTCATTGCAGCATCGCGGATATCCAATCGCAAATCAGCTTTGCGCGCAACGCTGTCGGGACCATGGCACGCAAAACATGCCTCTGCCAGAATTGGCCGTATGGTTTTGTTAAACTGGATATCATCCGCATTTGACGATGCAATCGAACACGTCAAAACTAGGAAAACCGCTGACAGTTTCAGCAAGGAACGGGAAGTGCAACTCATATTGCTTGTTTGCGTCAATTCTATTGAGGAATGAACTTGGCCGCGAAAAAAACGAGTGGATACTCATTTATAGGGTGGGACTCAAGGAGCAACGATTCGCAGCAGCTTCTTTATTATTTACCGTTTCCCCGAATAAGCAACCCGTTTTTTTGCAAGGTTAGCTGGGCCTCCGGCCCATTGCCCGTCAATTTCCATGCCAGTATTGGCTGGTTTATTGACGCTTGTTGGTCACAGCATAATAGCTCGAATTCCGAATTATTTCTGATTGTGTGAAGATAGAGCGTTGTTTGGTGCACGCCCGGCAGCGTTATTCGTTCCGGGAAAGGCGGCTTCCCGTCACGTCGGCCATATCGTCAAAGTAGTTGGGATAGGTCTTTTCCGTGCATTTTGGATTACTAATGCGAATACCGTCGACACGCAATCCAGCCAATGCAAAGCTCATGGCCATGCGATGATCGTTGTAGGTCTCAATGGTCGCAGGCATCAACGCCCCGGGTTGGATCGTTAACCCGTCATCGTGTTCCGTAACCAAAGCACCGACTCGTCTCAGTTCGCAAGCTAGATCTCCGATGCGATCTGTCTCTTTGTATCGATTGTGTGCCACGCCGCGCACTCGGGTCGGACCCTCAGCAAACAATGCAACGACTGCTAGAGTCTGAACCGTATCGCTCATTTCGTTCATGTCGATGTCGATGCCGCGAAGCGGTCGGCCTTGGATTTCAATCCAATCGGAGCCGCAACGAAACTCGCAGCCCATTTGCTGCAACACGCGAGCGAAACCCACGTCACCTTGAAGAGCATTTTCTCCAAGACCCAGCACCCTCATTTTGCCTTGCGTGATGGCTGCAGCAGCCAAAAAATAGCTTGCCGCCGACGCGTCGGGTTCGATCGGATAATTGCATGCTTGATAAGTTTGATTGCCCGCAATCCGGTACGGACCATTGCCTTGCCCCTCGACTTCGACTCCAAATGATTTCATAACCGCTGCAGTCATCGCCACGTAAGGCAGCGAAACAAGTTCACCTTGTACTTCCAAAACCACATCCGATTTTGCATAAGGCGCTGCCATCATTAGGCCGCTCAAAAACTGGCTCGAAATGTTGCCAGCAATTCGCGCGACGCCGCCTTTTAATCCCTGTCCGCGAATTTCAACTGGCGGACAATTGGGATGCTCTTCGTTAAGGCTTACGACGTTTCCACCAAGCTGCGATAAACCATTCAACAAATCCTGAATAGGTCGCTGGCGCATGCGAGGAACGCCATCCAATACGAACCTTCCATGAGCAGCAGACAACGCGGCCGTCAGGAAACGGATCGTTGTTCCGCTGTTACCGATGAACAATTCCGCTTCGTCGTTCGGAATCTGACCACCGCCACCGTGCAGTTTGATTTCGCACTCTGTCCGATCCCAGTCCAAGTCCAAGCCAAGGTCACGCCATGCATAAACCATGTATTGGGTGTCTTCGCTGTCAAGAACTCCAGACAGAACCGAAGTCCCCCGCGCGAGGGCTGCACACAGCACTGCGCGGTTCGTCAAACTTTTGGAGCCCGGCGGCCTAAACGAAGCGACGACGGGGGGGCAGACCGACAATTGAGCCCAATCGGAGTTAGTCAATATCAGCTCTTTTCAATTTTCCAAATGGCGGAATCACTTCGAACAAAGATCGCATCGCCCGCGACGGCTGGCGAACCGAAAACGGGTTCGCCAAGTTCATTTGTCTCGATAATCTTTCCTTCCTTGTCACCCAGTTCTACGACAAAGCACCTGCCGTTGTCGGTGAATAAATACAATCGATTACCCGCTATCACAGGCGAAGACCAAATTGTTCCCGCATCCGGCAGTCGAAGCTGCCATGACAGTTCGCCACTGACCGCATCGCCCCGAACCAAAACGCTCCGATTCACAACGTACACTCCTCCGTTGTAGATAACGGGTGAAGCGCTATTTGCGCTAAGCTTGCTGTTGTTCCAGCCCACCTTCGGCGGTTGGTCGCTACTGGCAAGTTCAATTTGAGTCAGACCTGATGAAGGCACGAATAGGCGACCCGATTCCGTCGAACTTGATGGGACGCTCGAGCACGACATCGGCAAACTCCAGCGTACTGCACCGGTTCGCATGTCCAATCCATCTAAACTTTCGCTGCTTTGCACGACCGCAATCGATCGACCATCGGCCATTTTGACTGCAAGAGGCGATGACCAGTTTGCTCGTTTCGGACGATCTTTCCGCCACAACAACTCTCCCGTTTCAGCTTCGAGGCCAGCAACAAACGAATCGCCTTGATTTTCAATCTGAACGACGACGACTCCATCGGCAACAATGGGCGAAGCACTCATGCCGACATCGTTACCCGCCTTTGGGAAATCAACAGCGAGCGCTCGGTACCAAACAAGATTGCCTTGGAGATCGACGCAAGCCAAATCGTTTGAGCTATAAAAAGCAAAGACCAATTTGCCGTCCGATGCGGGCGTTGGAGCCGCATTCGCACTTGTCGGATGACAAAACGGACGACCCCGCGCGATCAAACTTTGTTGCCACATGACATCACCGGTTTTGGCGGACAGCGAAGTGATGTAAATGCGCCTTTGGTCCATTCCTGAACTGCTGGTCGTGATCACTTGATCGCCAACAATGATCGGCCCTCCAACGCCCCGCCCAGGTGCTTCGACGCGCCAAGCGATATTCGTTTTCGTTTCGCCCGCGAATGTGGTTGGTGGGTTCGAGTCCAACGCCAATCCCGACGCATTAACACCCCGAAACTGCGGCCAGTCTGCCATGATTGGAAGAGCGGTAACAGAACTGACCAAGAATACTGCAAGTAACTGTGTGAAATGTCTCATGTTAATCCTGTTTAATATTTTTCAAGGCACGGGAGGAGGCTTGAGGCTTGAGGCTTGAGGTTAAAGGCTAAAGGCTAAAGGCTAAAGGCTAAAGTTTGGAGTTTGGAGTTTGGAGTTTGGATGTTGGATGTTGGATGTTGGATGTTGGATGTTGGATGTTGGATGTTGGATGTTGGATGTTGGATGTTGGATGTTGGATGTTGGATGTTGGATGTTGGATGTTGGGTTTGGGTTTGGGTTTGGGTTTGGGTTTGGGTTTGGGTTTGGGTTTGGGTTTGGGTTT
>JANMGV010000152.1:0-72037 GCA_031374825.1 Pirellulaceae bacterium | reverse complement strand
ATTGAATGGGACGGGCCTGGAGACCCGTCCTACGTTGGGGAGCGATTAGGAGCAGGCTTGAGTTGGTTGCTCGGATTGGACTTTACCAACGCCGAATATTTAAGGAATTGCAGGTCAATTTCTTAAGAACGGAGAAGTCGTATGATCTGCGGGGCGAGCCTATGGGGGTTAGTAATGAATGGCTCTTACATCTTTTGGTGGAGAACAGTAGGGATCGCTAGAATGCGGCTGACATAGAGGACGGCAAACAATAAGCGATAGGCGAGACGTCCTAAAGCATCGCGCCTCTAAGCGATGGATTTTCGGTCAAGCGCACTTTTGTTAGGGCGGCAGAGGTTCCAGACTAGGCCAATTTTTTCGCAACCGAGCAAAGTGAGATAGGTGATGTCGAGTTCCCACCAACGATGGCCGTGGCGGGCTGAACGTGGATCTGCATGATGATTGTTATGCCAACCTTCGCCATTGGTCAGCAAGGCGAAGAGCCAATTGTTGCGACTGTTCTCACGCGTTTCGTAGTTGCGGTAACCCCAAATGTGCGAAAAGGAATTGATCCCCCCGGTGACGTGCCAAGTGAAAACCGTTCGGTAAATTACACCCCACAGAAACCATTGTACGCCTACTCGAATCGTGCCGGCGAGCGTACCCGTCATCAGCCATCCTACAACCAAACCCAGCGAGTAAATTGCAACGGCATGCGCGATGTAAACAAAGACCCAGTTCATTCCGCGATGCATCCAGAAATGGAAAGGATCCCGAAGCAAGTCTCGAACGTAGCGATCGTAGATGCTGGCAGTATTGAATTCTCGATTGTCGACAAACATCCAGCCGACGTGCGCCCAATAAGTGCTTACCATGGGCGTATGAGGATCGGGTTGATGATCGGAATGCTGATGGTGGACTCGATGCACTAGAGTCCAACGAATAGGCGAATCTTGCAAACTGCATGCGCCTAAGATCGTGAGCATGTACTCAAACCATTTTGGACACTGAAAGCCCCGGTGTGTCAGTAAACGATGGTAGCCTGCACCGATGCCTAGAGAGCAGAATAGATAGTTTCCAATGGGAAGAAACAGGACGCCCCACCAGCTAAAAACGTAGGGCAAGAATGCTAAGGGAATGAGTGCGTGAAATACGATGAAGGGAATCAAGTTTTCCCAAAGGATACGACTTTCTGCGTCGACCATTTTTGGGTGGGGAATGCGCTTGCGGCGGCCCCTTACACTGTCGTGTTCTCCGCGTAGCTGATCATCAACTGCTGCTTCTTGTTCTGGAACAATAGCTTGTTCAGGTACAGTGGAAGATTCAGGGGCATTTGTTCGAGTGTCTATTGCCATGCTGTAATTATCGAGATGAGCTGCGCCGTCACGAATACATAGGGCAACATTTTAGCTCGAATAGCATTTCAATAAAACGTCTTTTTGTGTTGTAAAAGGTCGATTAACATTTGTTTTTGATCGAATTTTTCTTGTTTGTGATCGTCGTCATGCACAGAGAGTTTGTTTTCCAACGGGATTGACTAGCGGATCGTGGATTGGCGGTCAAGCGACATGTCGTGCCAGCGACAATTAAGCGGTTATGTAGCAGTATTGGGAACAAGTCCAGTCGCGGACAAGGGCGGCAGGTCGCGTGGAGCGGGTAGCGGGTTATGAATCTACTTTCGTGGCAATTCATTTTCTTCGAGAATCTCTCGAATGGTTCTAGCAAGCTCGCTAATGGCAAACGGCTTTTGCAAGAAGCGAGTCTTTGGTAATTCTTGTTTGAGATCGACAAAATCTTCATTGTTGTAACCCGACATAAAGAGAATTTTTAGGTTCGGTCGGTGCTGCAGAAGGATCGTCGACATCAATTTTGCGCTCATGGTGGGCATGATAACATCGGTAACGACCAAATCGATTTTTTCGTTCGATTTAGACGCAACATCAATCGCTTCTGCGCCATTTTCCGCCGTCAGCACGCGATAACCGCAACTGGACAAAAACTCGTAACAGAACATCCGCAGCGCCCGCTCGTCTTCGACAAGCAGAATCGTTTCGTTCCCATTTTGAACAGTTGGAGGTTCAGCTCTTTTCGCAACGGGAGCCTTCTCGCCGGCAGGTGGGAAATAAATTGTAAAGGTCGATCCTTGTCCCACATTGCTGTCCACTTGGATGTAGCCTTGACATTGTTGAACGATGCCATAGACGATCGAAAGACCAAGGCCTGTGCCCTTGCCAATTTCTTTTGTTGTAAAGAATGGATCAAAGACGCGATCGATCACATTCGAAGCTATTCCGTGACCGTTGTCGCGTACGCGAAGAACGTTATAGATGCCCGCGACAATGTTAGGAAATTGGTTTGGAGCAACAAGGACATTATCGGTTTCAATTTCGATCGTACCTTGTTCGTAAATTGCGTCGCTGGAATTAACGACGAGATTGATCAGAATTTGGTGAAGTTCATTTTGGTCCGCAACGATCGAGCCAGCGTTGGGTTGGAGTTTTATTTTTAGTTCAATACGCTCGCTGATAAGTCGTCGCAACATTTGCTCGTTTTGCTGGACCATTTCGTTCAGTTCAACGATTGTTGGCCGAACAAATTGTTTACGGCAGAAGACGAGAAGTTGTTTCGTCAATTCAGCCGATCGTTCTGCCGCGCGGCGGATTTCATTGATTTGATTCGACCAAGCATGATTCGGCCCGGCTTGTTCCATCAGTACTTGGCAGTAATTCAGAATGACAGTCAGCATGTTATTGAAATCGTGTGCGATACCGCCCGCCAGTTGGCCGATCGCCTCCATCTTCTGAGATTGCCGCAACTGATCTTCGATGCGACGCGTTTCAGAAACATCACGGAAGACGAGCACGGCACCTGTGACTTTTCCCGAATCATCTAAAATCGGAGCGGCACAGTCATCGATTGGAATCTCTCGCCCATCGCGTCGTACCAAAATGGTGTGGTTGGCCAAACCGACTTGCACTCCTTCGGCCAAGACGCGATCAACGGGATTGTCTACCGTGTCCCTTGTTTCTTCACTAATGATTTCAAAAACGGTCGTCAGAGACAAATTTTGAGCGTCTCCGATTTTCCAGCCCGTCAACGACTCTGCCACGGGATTCATGAAACAAATGCGTCCCATTTCATCCGTGCTAATAACGGCATCGCCGATACTTGCTAAGGTGGTCGCGAAACGTCGTTCGCTCAATTGCAATTTTCGTTCGGCTTGGTGTTTGTAGAGAGCCATTTCGATTACCGTTCGAAGTTCGCGTTCATCAAACGGCTTCAAGATGTATCCGAAAGGCTCGGTTAGTCGTGCTCGAGCTACCGTGGAATCGTCTGCGTGGGCTGTCAGATAGACAACTGGCAAGTGATATTGCGAACGGATTGATTCCGCCGCAGTGATACCGTCAACGGGACCTTGCAATCGGATATCCATGAGAATCAAATCCGGCTGCAATTTCTCGCACAACTGGATAGCTTCGTCACCACGCCCCGTGGTCATGACAACTTTATAGCCCAAACGATCAAGCCGGTTACGAAGGTCCAATGCAACAACAGCTTCGTCTTCGACGACAAGAATACGTGCTTCGCTCATTGGGCGTACTCCTGAACCGGCAGTGCAATTGGAATCTTCATTCGAAACTCAGTTCCCTTTCCACGTACAAAAATGAGAGACCCACCAAGCTGATTGATTAGATCATTGATTAACTGGAGTCCAAGTGATTTTATGCTCTTTAGATCGAGCGTGGGGGGCAATCCTACTCCGTCGTCTTTTACTACAAGGGCCAATATGTCATCGGTTTCTTGGGTTAGCGAGACGGAAATGGAGCCTGATTTCCCTGCTGGAAATGCGTACTTGAGAGAATTCGTGACGAGTTCATTGATAATTAAACCGAATGGTAACGCGCGATCAAGATCGAGGCTAACGTCCGCGATTTCCATGTGTAATTTGATAAGCGTTGTGTCGATACCAAAGGATCGAAAAAGGAAGTTGCACAACGCGTCCAAGTAATCGCGAATATCGATGCGTCCCAAGTCTCCGGATCGGTACAAGGTCTCGTGGACCAACGCCATGGATCGGACACGGTTTTGGCTTTCGCGAAGCGCATTAATGACGATTGGATTTTGCACGGAGTCGGATTGCAGACTTAGAAGGCTTGTAATGATCTGTAGATTATTTTTTACGCGGTGATGAATTTCCTTAAGCATCGCTTCTTTTTCACGCAGCGAAGCTCGCACGTGTTCCTCGACTCGGCGGGCTTCCGTGATATCCTGGATAAAACCGTCGATATAGCGTACCGTTCCATCATCGGCATAGACTCCAGACGCGCGTTCCATCACCCAGCGTGTCTTATTCGACCGGTCGACGATTCGGAATACTTTGGAGAAGAGTCCTGTTTCTTGCAAAGCATGTTCGCTTTCGCATCGATGGATATCGCGATCATCAGAATGTATGATTTTCCGAAACTTGAAATCTTGCTGCTGCATCAATTCGTCCCGAGTAAAGCCCGTCAATTGCTCGCATCCACTGCTGATGTAGATCATGGTTCGGTCGCTATCGTTAAGGCATCGATAGGCCATGCCTGGGAGATTGCCGACAAGAGTCTCTAGCCTTTGTTGGCTGTCGCGCAAGTTATGAAGCAGTTCGTGGCGTTCGATAGCAAGAGCTGCAAAGTGAGTGGCCCGCTCAACGGTGGCGGTGTGGGATGCGTCGGGTTCCTTTTGATCCGTAAAGTATATTACTACCGTTCCTACTACTTGTTGATTCGAAAGAACGATCGGCGTCGACCAGCAAGCGCGCAGCCCGTATTGTAAGGGTATGTGCTGAACACCATCCCAAAGCGGATCTGTGGCGATGTCGGCCACAATAACTCGTTCCCCGTGAAATGCCGCAGTCCCAAACGAGCCCGTTTTGGGTCCGATCTTTCTGCCGTCGACTTCTTTGCAATATTCGATCGGTAGGGAAGGTGCGGCTTTTGTAACGAAAGTTTGATTTTCTTGATTCAAGAGCAAAATGGAACAAAGTGCATCGGGATCCATCTTCTCGACATACAGCGCGGTTTGCATAAGGACCTCTTCGAGCGATGCCCCGCGGGCCAATAACTCAAGAACCGCTTTTTCGGCTTCGTTGCGAGTGTCGTTGCGAAGTCGTTCAGTAACGTCTTCTGCGAGTACCACTTCGGCCTTCCGTCCGTCGAACTCGATAACGTGTGACCGGATGTTGACGTGAATTATTTTGCCGGTCTTCAAGCGATGACGCCAAACACCTGACTGATCGAAACCCTTTGTGATCTTCTTGATGTTATCCAGCAAACGCGGCACGTCTTCCGAAGGTCGAATGTCTTTTATTGTCATCTCCAAAAATTCAGCATGCGAATAACCATAGTGGGCCACGGCGGCGTTGTTGACAGCTAGAAAACGAAGCGACTCGAGATCGTAAACCCACATCGGTTGTGGATTCGCTTTAAATAAATCTCGGTAGCGAGTTTCGCTCGCTTTGAGTTGTTCCTCGGCCAATTTTCTATCGGTGATGTCCACCAAAGTACCATCCAGCCGAAGTCTATTGCCTTGTGCATCGGTGACGAATTTTGCCCGGTCGTGAACCCAGCGAAGGGTGCCATCGGGTCGGATTATGCGATACGTCTGGTCGAACCAACCATTGGTGGAAAGGAATTCAAAGATTTGATTGACCGCATGCTGATCTTCAGGGTGGATCAGTTCCATCCATTTTACCGGTTTGGAGTAAAACTCATTGGGATCGATGCCATACAATTCACGAGCATATTGATTGATAAAGTAAATTTGATCGCCAGCGGGCGATGCAGAGTAAACGACTTCTTCGATCGAATTAAGAATTCCATCCAGCCGTGATCGGCTGTCTGCCAACTCCCGTTCCGAAATTTTTGAACTGGTAATATCGAATACGACGGCAAAGATACCTTCGACCGTTCCCTCCGAACTGAATCGCGGGATGTAACGAATATCAAACCACATTGTCGAACCATCGGGACGAACACCTTCCGTTTGATAATTTACAACATGACCGGAATAGGCTTCGTTGATCTTGGGTAAGGCTTCAGCAAATTCCTCGGGCTTGAATAACTGGGAAAGTGGCATTCCCACCAATTGGCTTGCAGGCACTTGAAAAAATTGTTCGCAATGTTGGTTCACCAGTTGGATTGTTTGCTTATTATCGAGGTATCCAATTAGTCCTGGAACCGAGTCAATAAACTGTTTGAGCATGGTAAGATTTGCGGACATCTCGAGCGAGCTTAGCTTTTCAAGCGTGATGTCACGGGTAATTCCCAACGACCCAATGATTTCGCCTTGCGGATTTTTGTAGGGAATTCCATGAGATAAAAGCCAGCGTTTTGCTCCTTTTAATCCGATTATTGAAAACTCGCATTGAGCTTCCTCGCCTGCAAAGTTTTTTTCAAGCATCTCTTCATATCTTTCGCGATATTCGGAGTCTATCAATTCGCCGATTCTTGCACCGCATACTTGAGCGATTGACTCCGCTTCGATCATTGCCAAGCCAGCGGGATTCATGTCGAGCAAACGACCCTCGCGCGAGACAAGCTTGACGCAAACGGGGATCAAGTTCAAGATCGCTCGGAATCGCTCGTCGGTTTGCTTTCGTGCAATCTCCGCTTCCTTTTTAGAACTTACGTCCCGCTGGATTCCCAAATATCCGGATAATTTCTCATTCTCGTCACGCAACGGAACGACGAGTAACGAATTCCAAAAAGGAGTCCCGTCTTTGCGGTAATTCAGCAGCTCTCCATCAAAACTCTCGCACGAGTCCAAAGCCTGACGCAATTGGCACAGGGTTTTCGAATCTGTTTGCGGGCCTTGCAGGACATTGCAGTTCTTGTTGAAAAGCTCGTCGAAAGAGTATCCGGTAAGTTTGCAGAATCCTTCGTTGACAAACGAGATTTTTCGATCGACACCAGTCAGGATGACGCCGGTTGCTATCCTTTGGAGCGCGTTTTCAAGCGTTCGATGACTGCTAATCGCTTTTAGTTGAGAGCGATGAAGCATGTTAATCAACCAACCCAAAATGACGAGCGTGGTCATATATGCCCATATCATGAGCATTTCTTCGCCCTGCATTGTATTACCAATTGGAGCGTATCCACTAAACGTGCCAACGGCAGCGGCAATAGAAATGAGAATTATGGCAACCGACGTACCGACGGGCCCGAACCGCATTACGCCCCAAGCGCCCAGGGCAAGCGGAATGAATGTCAATGGAGCCGATTGCTGATTGTAAATTCGATGAAGATAAAATACGCCCCAAGTAACCCCGAGTGTAAGAATGCTCCAGGCAATAGCTTCGCTTGCACGATTTTGCAAAGCGATGATAGACTGACGGTTGATGACAAATAACAATGGCGCTATTATTAGAACGCCAAGGTAATCGCCACTAAACCACATCCACCAAACCCAGGCGATGTGATCATCTAGCAATCCGGAGATCTGTAGACTGCTCACGCCAGCGATGGACGTAACGAGCATTCCAGGTATCGCAGCCACGACGAGTACGGCCAAGTCGCGAGGCTTCTCAATTGCTAATTGAAATCGCATTTTCCGTAAAAGCACGACTGTTAATAGTGGGCCTGCTGTATTTCCTATGGCACCCAAGAAAGAGAACAGCCACGTTCCGCCTGACGCCAGATTGACGGAAAATGATCCGATAAAAACGCCGAGCCCAACGGAATACCCCCATCGATAAATGCCTGCGACGGCAATCCCGCCAGGGAACCAAAGCAACGTGACTAGGCCATGGAAAGCGGGGAACGTTAACCCAAAGCGTCCTGCCAGAAAGTACGCGATCGCGACCACAGCTATTCGAAGTCCTAACATAGGCCCCACCCACTCATGGCAAATTATTTAAGCGACTGATATCGCTTTTGATACTTCGAAAACCAACGATCAATACGAGCGGCAAAAAATATACAATTCAATGATATCAATTCCCGATTTCAGGTAGGTAACGTACAGTATGGGCAAAGGCCGTGTCAAAAGAGATTCGACTTTGGCTATCAAACCGGCACAAACTGCGAAGGGGCAGTGGAACTAATGTTTTCCAGGCTCGGCAAGCAAGAACGAGGGGCTTGAGACAAGAAAAGAAGCCTTGAAATGGGCGAAATCGCGCGAACCCGAAACGAGCCGCTAAAGATTTTTAAGCACGCTTAACAGTGAACGTCCACTTGGGAAAAATCTTAATTCTTTGTTCTTTGCGATCTCTACGCCGTGCGGTCAGAAGTGAGGGACGTGTTGTTGAGTGAGCCGCAAGGCGCTAGCCGCGGGTTGTGCATTCTTTGCGATCTCTACGCCGCGCGGTCAGAAGTGAGGGACGTGTTGTTGAGTGAGCCGCAAGGCGCTAGCCGCAGGTTGTGCATTCGGTCAGAACCGGCGGCTAGCGCCTTGCCGCTCACAAAATTTCAAATATGACCGCGCGGAGAATCTGGCGATTCAGGTCGCGCAACAAAAGGGTTGTGCATTCGGTCAGAACCGGCGGCTAGCGCCTTGCCGCTCACAAAATTTCAAATATGACCGCGCGGAGTATACCACGGAATCTGGCGATTCAGGTCGCGCAACAAAAGGAAAGCAACACGTTAATTCGAGTTTTTAGTCCCGCAAAGCATGACGAAACGCTTCGTAGATGGTCTGGACGGTTTGGGTGATTGGTTGCGTAGTTCCAAGATCTTCGCCCCAGCCAGGCAATAGCAAGAAGGCTATCGTGAACCCAATCATCATCGGGAAAATCAGCACAGGATCAGCTCGTCTGCCGGTCGATCCAAATAGCTGCATCCAAACATTTCCCTGCTTAGTCGAATAGCGCGTTTTGTCATGTAAACGACGAACCACGACGACATTGCGCAAATCATCGAAGGCCGCTTGATCCAAGCATTCGACTTCCCACTCTTCGCCGCGATACTGGAGTCGATAGTTTTTTCCCAAGTGAATTTTTTCAGACTTACTCTTGGGAATCACAAAACTAAATTCGTTGCGCGACAACGACAACACTTCGATCTTCAACTCGGAAAACCAAAAAAGCAATTTGCCTTTCGACATCTCGATTGGAACCACGCAGTGATAGGAATTGGTGACGTCGCAGTTTGTTGACATGATTTGCTAGTTCGCGAGTTAGTTGGGTCCGAAATGGCCAGCATTAGTAAACATGCATTAAAAAACCCATAGATGCTTAAAAAAAACGTTGCAATTCGTTAACCCGGTGCTGATCTCCACAAGAGGCCGCGTAGTTTGCGCGAACTTTGTCGCCTGGGGCAATCAGTGCATTTGCGGGCTTTGTTCTCGAAGTAACAATTCGTCTGGATGTAATGAATACAACATCCCGATTGTCAATACGCTGGACTCTCTAAACGTCGCATTCCATCGGTATGCAAAATCGAACGCAAACCGCGTCATTGTCTTACCAAATCAAGCATTTTCAATGTTCAAACACTTCAGTTGCATCACGACGGCAATCGCATTCTTGATTGGAATTTTCCCCGTTGTCGCCTGTTGGGCGCAAGTCCCTGGTATCTGCAACGTCGCTCCGCTGCCGGAAACGGACTCCAGTCGACAATCGATCGTGCGGGGCGCGCTTGGAATTCGCACAACCGGTTTTCCCTCACCAGCTAATGCCGCGCGTAATGCCACAAATCATGCGGCACAGCCAAATGCTTTCCAACTGACAGCGTTTCAGGATTTGCTATCAAACGCCGACGAGGCCGACTCGTTATTGCCTTCAAAGAAAACGAATGATGAGCCAGACCCGCTTGCAGACCTCGGGCCAGATTCGAACCGAGAGCAAGAACGCCAAAATGCAAAATCAGAAGTTCCGGAGAATGGCAGCAATGCCTCACTAGACCCACATCTCGAGGTCTACGCGAACTCACTTCATCCGTCGGCAGCGGAGTGTGGTAAATGCCATCAAAAGATCTACGACGAATGGCGAGTATCAGGGCATGCCTATGCAGCAGTTTCGCCAATGTTCCAGCGATTCGAGCAATCGGTCCACGATTTGACTCGAGGAACAGCGGGGACTTTTTGCATGCGTTGCCATAGTCCAATTTCGACAACCTTGAACTACCCTCGCGAATCATCACTGTTCGATGGCCCCTCTGTTTTTCGAGAAGGCATTACGTGTGTCGTTTGTCATCGCGTAGTTGAGCAATATGGACGTGTTAACGGCGAACGACGAATCGAATCCGGCGGACTTACAGATCCTATCGTTGGGAACATCGGTGGAGATGGTATCGCTCGTGCTATTGCCAATGCAGATCATTTTAAGGTCACGACCGACCCAAACGATAAGCGTCCATCGCAAAAAATTCATCGCGCAGCCATTCGATTCGAACAGCTTAGCGATAGTACTTATTGCGCCGCTTGCCACCAAGTTCTCGTACAGCCGGGCATCTCACTCGAAGTGGTCTACATGCAGTATCGTTCGGGGCCTGCATGCAAGAAGGGCGTTTCATGCCAAGATTGCCATATGGGCGCGGTTCCTGGAAAACCTGCGGGATACTCGGCAGCACCTGCTGCGGAAATATCCGGCAAGACGGTTGTTCCCCTCCGTAAACACTCGAATCATACGTTTTACGGACCGGGCTACTCGTTAGCTCATCCCGGTTTATTCCCTCACAATCCTAAGTCGTTGCGTTGGACGGCCCAAGCATGGTTGGAATTCGATTGGCGTGCGGGGTGGGGGACAGAAGCATTCGAAAAAGGCGTAGTTCAGGGACTCGTGCCAAACGTTTTTCCGACAGCTTGGCAATTGACAGATGACCGACGTGAAGCTCGTAAAATTGTTGATGCGAATTACCAAGCGATCGAAAGTAAACGACAATCGAGCCAGGCCGTTCTTGAAAATGGTAGCCAAATCGACGGCCCGTTTTTTCCGAGCACACCGTCGTGCGGCCAGGAACTTCGCTTTAACTACGTCGTCTCCAATACCAGCGAAGGTCATAACATGCCTAGCGGATCACTCGGCGCGCAACCGCAACTTTGGCTTAACGTGGTCTTGATCAGTCCTCAAGGTCAACGCATCTGGGAGTCGGGCCACTTGGATTCCAACGGCGACTTGGCAGACAATCATTCGGCAGATGTAACCCAAGGTCGCATGTCTCCTGATCTTCAATTATTTAACATGCAAAGTCGGTTCTTGATCAACAATGTAAAGGGTACCGATCGCGAAATGTACTTGCCGTTCCCTGTGGATGTTGACCCACTTCCCTTTTTTCGTCCTGGAACGGTTCCGTTCACCGTGTTGAATCATCCACCCGGTATTCGAATGGAATTGCGATCAATTGCGCCTCTGGATCATCGCAGGGTCAAGTACTCCGTTCCCGCTACGCTCATTCGGCAACCGGGCGTCTACCGACTTTCCGTTCGTTTGCGAAGTCGTGTGGAGCCGCCCTATTTCGCTCGATTCGTCGGCGCAACTCCCGAAATGTTGCGGCGATTAAACGAAGGCATCATCGATGTGCATACGTACTCGACCGAATTCGTAGTCCACTGACAACTGCGCACTTCACACTACTCACATTCAGCGGCGATCGTTGGAAGCAAAAGATGCTGTTCAAAAAGGTATGCTAACGAATCGACTAGTCCTGTGCTTCAGCGAGCAGAATTAAAAAGTAAAAGCGGTTACTCAAGGCAAACCGGATTTTGTGCAATTCGAATAAGTACACAGGTCCCAAACAAAGACGAATCATTAACTTGCAGAAAGCCCACAGATCACGAGCTTGAATTCCACAACTCGATCCGTATGAGAAAAGTTGTAGTCCATTTCGTTATCGGAATGTGCGTCATGATATTGCTTGACGTAGGACGCTCAACCTGCGCGCTTGCACAAACTCCAACCGAGCCGAACCGACGGTCGAAAACAGTCGAACTGCTGCCAGCCATCAACCGCTCGCCACGAGACTCGATCGGAAAATTCACGCCCAAAATAATCGGTTTTCGAACTGCATCGACTACGAAGGTACAAGAACCCAAAGCCGCCGAAACGAAGACAGAAGACCTTCCGAAATCCGACGAAGTCGAATTCCTTCCTGTCCAACCCAAGAAATCTGTGGATCTGCCGCCGCTGCCCCCTGCCGAACGCGTCGTTCCGTTACCGATTGTGCCAGCCGAAAAGGGGATTCAAGGTTTCCTGTCTGAGGAAACTACGGACGAGCTGATTCCAAATCCCAATAAACCGCCCGCGTATGTGCCTCCTCCACAAAACACCACACCGCGATTGCCGTCGGAAAATCCTACACTCGAACCGTGGCGGATGCCAATCGAAAGGATGCAAACGCCTAATTTCGCGAACCCCAACGCGATGCCCGTTGTGCCGTCCTCCGCCAGCGAGCCAGCCTTTATTCCGGGCGTCGCACAACCGCGAGATGAGCTGACGCTCCATCATTTACCTGCGACGGACAATCGCGCGACGCATGTCCCTGCTTCTTTCAATGACTTCCAGCCGACTCCTCTGCCGGGTGATTTGGCTGATCCTGTTCAGGAAGGGCAAGCGTATTATGGAAAAACAGCCGTACCAACCCAGCGGCCTTGGGTAGAACTGTGGCGACCGTTTTACGCGCCGGGGCAGTTTCCCCAAGCGATCCCGTTTCCCTCCCCGGTTAATCCTCTGACGCCATCGTTCTTGGTTTACGGCGATTACCGCGCGGGCGTAGGCGTACATCGCAACAATGGTCAGCATGTTCGCAGTCTGGCCAACAGATTGAATCTCGACATGGATCTCAGGTTGACCGGTACCGAGCGGTTTCATGCGTTCATGGGACCATTGGATCACAATGGTCGATTCACACGATTGGACTTTAGCGACCAACTGAACTTCGAAGCTGAGTTGGACGGTCAAGTTGACACGGCATTCTTCGAAGGAGATCTAGGAGCAATTCTCGGGGGCATCAACAATCGAGATGCTAGCTTTGATTTACCGTTCACGTTTGGCTTGATACCACTGACCTATCAAAACGGAATTTGGATGGAAGACGCAATTGCGGGCCTTGCCTTTGGATTTCCATGGAAACATAGTTTGCCGCTGAACTGGTCCAATTTTGACGCGACATTCTTTGCGGGTTTCAATCAAGTGACGTCGCCAGCATTTGGAAACAATAACAACGATGCACGAATGTTTGGTACGGCTTGGTTCATCGATGCGTACCAAGGGTATATCGAGGCCGATTATGCCTACATACACGACGTGGCCAACCTCGAGCGTTCGTACCACAACATGGGGCTTGGCTATACGCGGCGATATTTCGATCGTGTTTCAAATTCCATGCGGCTTATTATCAATTCGGGTCAAAATGGACCGGTCGCAGATCGCACGGCGGACGGGCTACTACTGCTCAGCGAGAACTCACTCATCACATCGATGCCCAGCACCGTTGTTCCCTACTGGAATTTCTTTTATGGAAACGGGTCACCTCAATCGGCCGCTCGCGCGGCCAACTCAGGCGGTGTTCTTCGAAATACGGGTATTAATTTCGAAACCGATGGCTTGACGGGGTACCCGACACTGAGCGCGACCGGGTCCAACACCTACGGAATGGCTTTGGGGCTTAACCTGCTCACGTCTGATTTTCGCAGGCAGATGGTGTTCGAGTTTGCAGCGTTGGATCGTTACGGAGCCGACACGTCATTCACCCCCGCCGGCGCAGAGTATGCATTTGGAACAAGGTTCCAGCAAGCCATCACCAACTGGACTTTGTTTAGAGTTGATTTGATGGCAGGTATGCTCGACAACGCCCCCGACATCTATGGCTCAAGATTTGAATTCCGCTGGAAATTCTAAAATTGCGGATCAGCAAAAATCCGGGAGTGAGGCGAATCGGCGATTGATCAAAGCCGTACAGCCGAATCGAATTCGTTGGACGCGACGCAAAAACCAAGGGAGGATTCGAGCTTGCGGCATTGCCGAAGTTCGATGGTTTTGCATAGCGACTTGAGATTCGATACGGCTGTATTTGAACTGGCTAAATGTTGGAAAGGCTACGTACTTAGCTATTTACTTGAGACGACTCAACAACGTTCGCTGTGCCTTCGCCGTTCTGCTCTTCTTCGGCAAAAAACTTTGGATCGATGTAGTCGACAAAGCTGGTTAAAGCCTTGTTTCTGCCGGGGGCCTGCAGTTTGCGAACGGCTTTGCTTTCGATTTGTCGAACGCGTTCTCGAGTAACCGAGAAGATCCGACCGACTTCTTCAAGCGTATATGCATAGCCATCTGCTAGGCCGTAACGAAGGCGAAGGATTTCGCGCTCGCGGTAGTTGAGGGTCTGCATCGCTTCGTTGATGTGGAACTTCAGCGACTCTTGGTTGGTTTCGTACAATGGATCGTCATCGCGATAATCTTCTAGAAACTCGCCGAAGTAGCTGTCTTCGTGATCGCCGACTGGTTGGTCAAGCGACAATGGCTGACGAGCCATCTTGATAACGACACGTGCATCTTCGATTGATAGTCCTGCGCGTTCGGCCGTTTCTTCGATCGACGGCTCGCGACCAAACTCTTGGATTAGATCGCGAGTGACTTGACGAACTTTGCTCATCGTGTCGATCATGTGAACCGGCACGCGAATCGTACGGCTTTGGTCGGCAATCGCTCGGGTGATTGCTTGGCGAATCCACCAGGTGGCATAAGTAGAAAACTTAAACCCTCGAGCGTACTCGAATTTGTCGACCGCTCGCATGAGGCCGGTGTTGCCTTCTTGGATCAGATCCAAAAAACTTAATCCTCGATTGCGGTATTTTTTGGCGATTGAAACAACTAGACGAAGATTGCTTGCAGATAGCTCGCGTTTTGCTTGGTCATATTGAATCGAGTGCATTTCCGTGCGTTCGACCCGACGATTCAACGTGGCCGGGCTTTCGTAAGTGATTCGCATCAGATAACGCAACTCTTCCTTCAGCTTCTCAACTGTCGGAGCGTCGACGTTTGGATTCAGCGAAGCGACGGCCAACTGCGCCTTGATGATTTTCATGCGAATGGCGATCGTCTCGAGCTTTTCAAAAAGCGGTTCAAGACGATTGGTACGCAGGTTCATTTCCTCGATCAATCGAACGGCTTTATTTCGCCGACGGGTCAGTCGAATCCAAGCTTCTTTTCGCGTTTTTGCGTCGTGTTTTTTGCTGATCGCGATGAAGAAGTCGCCGTGATTACGCAGTAACAGGTGGCGAAGCGTTTTCACGTTTGGTCCGATTCGACGCATCGTCGCTTTTTTCTCGGCGGCGTTCGTCACACTGACTTCGATCGTTCGATCCAATCGCAGTTTGCTATCGCGGACTTGTTCGAGCAATTTCGTTGCACCCTGC
Source organism: Pirellulaceae bacterium (assembly GCA_031374825.1). Lineage (GTDB taxonomy): Bacteria > Planctomycetota > Planctomycetia > Pirellulales > Pirellulaceae > JANMGV01. The sequence goes on along the minus strand of JANMGV010000152.1, from coordinate 56,734 downwards.
AACATAAAGTCTGTTGCCAACATCCAGTTTCGATAATGGGTGCGAGCGCACTCGATCTTCTTTGCGGCTTCGACTTCTTGAAGTCGATTGAGCAATGGGATCTCTCCCATTTGCATCAAGTACATGCGTACGGGATCATCTGTGCTATTCTCGCTGCTCGATTCTTCGACGGCTTCTTCTTCGTCCGACCACTCGTCGTCAAATTCTTCTTCTTCATCTTCGTCTTCAACGTCATCGAGGTCCACCACATCCGCATCTGCGTTGCGACGTCCGGCAATTCCTCGCCCAGCAACTTCCAATCCTGCATCGAATTCCAGCTCAACGCCTGAGCCGTCAAAATCGTCGTCATTGACATAATCGCTTCGAATGTTCTTTTTCATTGGTGCCTCTGCTTGTCGTGGGAAACTGGACGTTTGACGCTCCCCAGCGTTTTTAATTCCAGTCGGGACGCAAGCATTTCTGAGCAGTCCAAATGCCATCTCGTATCGAAGGGGTGGGAAACAGATTCTAACTGCATGTAACTACTCAACTTACGTCCGACGTTTTCTGTTTCGTGCCGATTTGCATGATGTAAAAGTGCAACATGGTTGCGTGTCTTTTTCAACTGGCTTGATGACTTAGCGAAACATTGCGAAGCGATTTTCACTGAACGATTGTCCTCCCGTGAGCTAAATTTTGCGTGAGCCGATTGCATATGTTGCTTGGCGTGATTATTAATTGGTCGAAACTGAATGCTGCCCGTGTAACTTAGTCACCCATTTTCACCGATTGGTTTGAATGGCCAAAGTTACCTTTACCCCGTTTTAAAACCGAAGCCTCCTACAATCGACAACAGCGTTGTGACCTATCCCGAAACCGACGACAGACGACTGCTTAAAAAGTGGCTGCGGCGGTTTCGTTTTTTGCTTGAAACAACCATAGTTGGTTCGGTTATCGCGGTGTGGCTGGCTCGCGTTCACCCAATCTTCGATTTGATAACGCACGCTTCCTTCCATCTTTTGCTGTTGTCGGGAATTTTCGTTGCGTATTCGATTTTTGAGTTAGTTCGCTACCGTCTCCTTATGAATGATCGTCCCAGGAGAATTTTAAGAAGTTCGCTGCTTCTGGCCAGTTTTATCTATTTTTTGCTGTTAGTCCAACCTTGGACACTCGTAAATACGCTTCCTCCGAAATCGAATACCGGCGGGGGGCTACGGATTTTTGCATGGAATATCTTGCTGATGAACAACCAGTCAGCCGACGTTATCGAACTCCTGGATCGGCAAGATGCGGACATTGTGATCTTGATGGAAGTCAACAAACCCATGGGGACGTTGCTTGAACCGCTTCGTGATCGCTACGCATGCAATTTCTGGAACCCTGCTTGGAGTTCGGGGGGCGCGGTCGTCTTGAGCAAGCTACCGAATGTTCGTTTCAAGGAAATTCCGTTGACCAGCATTGGAAATCAAGCGATCGAAATCCAAGTTCCCGAATCGCCTAAAGCTGCTAGCTACCGGCTGCTGGCCGTTCATACTTTTTCGCCCGTCAGTTTTAGCCGAGCCGAATGGCGTGACAAGCAGTTAAAGTCAATCGGTGAGTGGCTATTGCAGTCCGACCAGCCCAGTTGCGTCATCGGAGATTTCAACACCACGCCTTGGTCGCCAGGTTTTAGAGATTTAGTGACCACGCCCGGCATTCAAGATACGCGTGCAAACCGAGGGTTGTTCGCGACTTGGCACTCGCTGCTTGGCCCCCTGGGTGTCCCAATCGACCACGCGTTGACAAATGCTGCTGCAGTAACGATTGATCGGGGCGTAGAAAGTAACGCACCGGGCTCGGACCATCGCCCGATTACGATTACGCTCAAGTAAGATTGCCCACTGGGTAAATCGGCAAACTTTCAATCTTGGAGTAGAAACAGATCCGCCAGCGATAACGTCAAAGCGGCGATGTTGAAAACTTCGCCGCTGGGTTAGGTCTGGAACTGAGTTGATATCAGTTTGGACAATAACGAAAGCGATCTTTTAGCGCATATCGTTTGGGACACATGCTACGACTTGGACCAATTCGGAAACCGAATCCACTTTCAGCTTTTCCATGATCGAACTTCTTCGTCGATCAACCGTTCTCGGACTGATGTCCAGATGCGATGCAATCGCCTTGTTCTGTAGCCCGTCAAGAATGCAACCCAAGACTTCTTTTTCCTTGGTGTCCAGTCGTCGATATTTTTCGATGCTCGTTCGCGTCGTTTCAAATTCCTGACGACGCTGCCGTGTGGCCGAAATTGCTTTCTGAACAGAGCGAACGAGATCTTGCGTGGCGAACGGTTTTTGAATAACCGAAACAGCACCTTGCTCCATAAACTTTACAGCGGCGCTCACGTCAACCTTGCCAGAAATCACTACAAGCGAAATGGGGCTTCGTCGTTCGATCAATCGACGTTGAAGATCGAAACCATTTAAGCCCGGCATGCTCCAATCAGCTACGATGCAATCAGTCTGCTCATCATCCAAATCGGCAAGCGCCGATTCTACTCGGTCAAACCCAATCGTAGAAAAACCCGCACTTCGCAACACGTCGCAAGTGTAATTGCAAACAGCTACATCATCGTCTACTACTCGGACAACAGGGCGGTTAACGAAACTATCCATCCTCGCTGCCTTTGCATACTTTTCAAATGATGTTGTAGCTGAAATCACGATTTCCATCGAATGAAAGTAACTTAAGAAGAAAATCGCCAAATTGCAAAGGTGCCTGCCTTTAATCGTAAAGTCTTTTGGGGAAACATTAGTCGAAAATCGTCGCGCAAAGAAGTTTGTCTCGGTCACCCGCAGTCCAAACTAGATTCGAAGGAAAATCCGTTGCCGATAAAGCCAATACAACAATAGCCATAGAATGACAAGCGTCGCAACACCCACCACGATTGGCTCGAAACTGAAATTTTCGTTATATATTGCACTTCCGCCGTCAAAAATGCGAAAGATATCGCTTCCAAAATGGCGTACCAGCGCCAGTCGAATGGGAGTCTCTAGCACCCAACTCATGCAATAAGCCGCAATGGAGTTCGAACCAATCACTATAAAAGGAAATAACCATGCGCGGAATCCGGCAAGGTCGCAGACGATGTGGAACGCCATCAAAATCGCCATACAAACGCCCGCGCTCCATAGTGCAAAAGTCGGAGTCCAGATTCTTTTGACGTTCGGGCAGATACCGAAATAATTTAGGGACCAACCGATTGCCAAGCACAATATGGCTGCCATTGCGAAGCGTGAAATTCGCGATTTGGTCGAAATCATTGCTTTCATCCATACACCCGCTACCAAACCGAACAGCATTGTCGTCAATGTTGGAATAAAGCTCAATGTTGCGTATCCGCCCCCATTAAACGCAAAAGCCTTTTCCCGCGGGAACAAGTTCAAAAACCAAACATCGAACGCCCAAGCCAAATTGCTGTTCTTGTTCCAATGTGCTTCGAATCCGCTTCTCAGGTGCTCCCAGTTATCGGGTACTCCAACGGATGAATACTGAAACGAAGCGTCCGGCAGCGGGTATAGAACAAAAGCTGCCCAATAGCCGACGAGGATGACGACAATCGACAACCAATGAAGCCATTTCGGACCCATACCAATTAAGAACAAGAAGAAATATCCCAGTCCGATTTGTGACAGAGTATCTTCGAAAGTGAAGTATGTCTGCGGCTTACCGAGACTTCGCAAAAAGATACCGAGCAGAATCAATATCAGTGATCGACCAAACGCATGCAGGGCCATCCGGCCAAAGGACTGGCCCTGAACTGCACGTTTGGCAAGTGAGAACGCTAAGGAGACACCAACCAGAAACGAAAAACTTGGTTGAATCATATCGTGCAGCGAACAGCCCACCCAGTCGACGTGTTCGGTGTGGAAATGAAGCCACTGAGCGATTCGACTGTTGGGGAATCGCTCTTTGAGAAGTCCCAGATGAAGCACCTCTGCCAGCATCAAAAACATCACGAATCCGCGATAGCCATCGATGCTCGAAACACGCATAGACGGTGTCGTCACGTTTGGCGAAGGGCTTGCTACGACTATTTCTGTGGCCATGGATCGATTACCCAATGAACAATTGAACTCAATTAAAATCTATTGCGCTGCAAAGAATACACGTAGCGCGCCGGTGCTTCTGGCAACATCGTAGACGCGAACACTTGTCGCCATATTAATATTGTCGTCGGGATGAATCACGATTGGTACATCCGAATTGATGTCGACGATCGCTCGCAAACGTTTGTTCACGTCGGTCAGGTCAGTCAGTTTTGCGGAAGCCATTTCATAAACGATTTGATTATTTACATCGTGGATCTTGATCACCACGTCGTTGACATCGCCGAATTCAATAGCTTCGGTCGGTTGGCTCCCTGTTCCGCCAGCCGAAGGTGCTTCTCGTGAAACGGAACTTGGCATCATCTTTTCAATCATTTCCGTGCCGGCGCTAGCGAGGAAAAAGATAATCAGCAAAAATACGACGTCGATCATGGGTGTCATCATGATCTCAACCGAGCTTCGGTTGCGTGCGTTCTTTTTCAAGTGTTTGCCTATTGCAGCCATTTATGTTTCTACTATTTCGAAGGAGGCGTGTCGTAAACTGCAAAGACGATATCGGTTGCTTGCGCTTGTACACAAGCGCTCAACAGTGGGGAAACTTTACCATAAGGAACGTCACGATCAGTTCGAATTCGGACGCGTAACACGCCGCCACACTCGCGATTGCGTTCGACTAATGCTGCAACTAATTGAGGCACAGTCAAGCTTTGTCCGGCCAACTGCCAATTTCCGTCTGGGTGAATATTAAGAGTTACAACGGAACGTTGAACTTTTTCTTCGGGCAACGCGGTCGTGGCTTCCGGCAAATTTAATTTGATGTGATTCTCTTGCTTAGCCAAATGACTGCTGACCAAAAAGAAAATGATCAATAAGAACACGACGTCAATCATGGGCGTCATGTTGATCGAAACCGATCCAGTTTGGCGAACGCTGGGGACTTGCATGATTGGGCTGAAACCGAAGACTCCTCGAAAAAAGTGCGGCACCAAACGGATGGTGTCAAAGGAAATTAGCCTGGGTTTCTGGGCGGAACGGCAGGTCCAGTCGGTCGGATTGTGGCTCCTGGGATTCGGCGACGGATCGGCGCGAAAGCGTGTTGAGCCGAATAAGCTGTTTCGGCAATCAATTCATCGATTCTATTTCGAAACACTGCAAAGGCGGCCAAGCCTGGAATTGCAATTAACAATCCAGCGACCGTTGTAACTAAAGCGGAATAGATACCTTGCGCCAAATCTCCTGCGCCAGCTGTTCCTTCTGAAATCGCCACCTGTCGAAACGCGACAATCATACCGGTCACGGTACCGAGCAATCCTAACATCGGTGCAATGTTGCCAATAACAGACAAATACTCGACTTTGCGATACAGCCGAGCAGCTTGTTCGGCTAACGTCTCTTCAAGCGCTTTCTCGACTGCTGGCCAACCGAATTCGATTTCGGAGATGCCGCTGACAATAACAAATGCCAAAGGGCACGGATTGCTACGACATAGCGCATCGGCGTCTTTCACTTTTCCCTGTGCGAGCAACTGCTTGACGCCCTCGCCTAAATCTTGGGGCGCGATGTTCTTGCGACGCAGGAACATCGCTTGTTCCACCATCAGGTAAACGGCTAACAAGGAGAGCAAGATCAAGCAGATCATGATCAAGATGCCAATCCATCCGCCGCTGAACACGATACTCAGGAACGTGTCGTCGGAAGCCGCGCCAGTTGCACCGGGTTCTTGGGCTGAAACCAATTGCGTCTGACACGACCAAGCAATTGGCAATCCAAGAGCCTGTACTTTGCATGCGTTGGAAAATCGCCGAAATTGTGAGGCCACTGCCCAGTTCGTCAGAGACTTCTTTGCAGGTTGGCGAGTCCGCGATTTTGTACAAGCTTCATTTGGGTGTATGTATTTGTTTTCCATCCGACCTTTACTTTATCCTGTCAATGTTTGACCGTGGAATATAACTCGATCACGGCAAAGTCTGTAACAATTCTTCTATTCGCTTCGCATCGGCTTCTTGACCGGCGTCCCGTTTCGCTTTGGCGGCGCGGGCGATCGCTCGCGAAGCAGCATCGTAACGGTCTCGGTGTACAATCGCAATCCGCAACCACTCGGGGACGGCTTGCATGGCATTTCCAGCTTGATCCAATTTATCGGCGATGACTTCGGTAGGGCCAACTTGTATAGGCAGCAACATCTTGTTGCGCATAGTCTGCCATTGAATCTGCTTTTGCGAAATTCCGTCCGTCGCTGGAACAGTTCGCCATAGCTGTGCCGTGGCAAGCTGCGCAATAACAGGCTTTTTGCTTTGCGAAAGGCTTCGCAAAATCGACTCGGCTTTGCCGCGATCAGAACCCGAAAGCAACCAGCTTGCCCCCAGCAATTTCGCGTCTTCCGTATCTTGCTCGATCCAGTCCTTGGCTGAGTCCAAAGCTTTCTTGTCCAAGTCCGTGCGAATCCAAACAAGCGGCATCGACGCGTACAAGAACGTTGGCGGCGAATGTTTAATCAGCGTCAAAAAAAATAAACCGCTTTCAGCGTATCGTCCGAGATTGCGATAAGCGTCTGCCATTTCCGCGAACAGCAATCGCTGCTGCCACTGCTGGATGCCGCTTTGAACGCCCTGCTCTGCTGCTTTAATCGATTCGACATATTTTCGTTCGCGAAATAGATGATGCGCTTTCGCAGCCAGCTCGGTATCCCATGCCACATCGACCGCGATCACTTGATCGCCCTGCATTCGGCGTTCACCTTCGCCCGATTTCGGAATGTAGAGAAGCTCGCGATCGCTGATTTCAATTATCTTGCCTTCGAAGGGCGTGGTTGGGTTTGGCATCCATCGATCGAGCGTCAACGGCAACCCGTCAGCAACCCAAAAACGACTGACTTTGAGATTCTCGGGATCCGCAGCGAGCGATGGAAGCCAAGTAACGGCAACGTTTGCGGCGACAGCGATTGCAAGAAAGCAGCGGCGGGATAATCGATTCGTCTGTTGCCCTTTGCTCAAGATGTCTTCGCTAAGCATATTCCCACTGTTTTCTAAGGTCATGGATTCGCCCGACTTCTCGTTTCCTGATGCTGCTCGACCGACGACTGATTTTTGCTTGGGTAAGTTGATAAGAACATATACAGCGATCTATTCGGGCGCGGCTATTTGCTTTACATCGACGTAGCGGTACTTTCCGTTTGTCATCATCGCCAACACCTCAATCCATCGCCCGTTTCCTGGGTTGGGTCCAGTCCCGAATTCGATAGTATGAATCGTTGTCCCTGCCCGCTCGCACAGTTTTTGCAGGCTATCGAGTTGCGACTGACTCATGCTTGGCTCGGCGGCATCTGTCAGGAAGAATATTACGTCCGGAGCATAACGCAGCCCCATTCTTAAAGCGCCTAAGTGTTCGGTGCCTCCATAGCCTTTAATATTTTCGACGAAACGAACGGCAAACTCTTTCTCGATGTCGGTCGCATCCAAGAGGGTTTGCGCACCGGATTTTCTCGACTGGAAGGGAGTTGGTGTTTCGTTATAAAACACGATCTGAAATTGATTAGCGGACTTCAGCGATTCCAGGCTCTGAATCAGTTCGCGTTTAGCTGACCTTAGTGGCCCTCCACCGTAACCATTCATGGAGTCCGAACGGTCGAACACATAAACGAAGGAACTGCCTTCGCCCGTTATCCCATAGACCGAAGTTGTCGTTTTGAGTCCTTTGCCGGCACCGCCCGACTTTGCACCGGGCCCCTGGTTTGTAAGCGCAGCGCCATTTCCCTCGCCCGCTGTGGTGCCTTTCTCAGAACTGGTACCGACCAGCCCAAGGAGCAAGTTATCCATGTCCACCGGTGGGCCGTTGCCCATGGGTAATGCTGCGGCTGCTGCCCCGCCGGAGCTGGAAGACGAATCCGCTGATTGCAATTCGTATTCGTCACCCGCTGGTGTCGCATGCACAATGGCGATACCAATCGGTCGATCCGGCGCACCGCCAGTACCCCGCTGCGCTGGCTGCCAGAACAGAGCCAACAGAATAAAGATCACGGCATGAAACGCCGTGCTGACTAACCAAGCGGGCGTGTCAGTCCAAGATTTCCAGCGTGGAATCATTTGCAAAACGACACGACGTCTCAACCGATCCGATTCGTCGGTTGGCATCACGACAGCTTTCGTATCCTTTGGACTAGCCATCTCATTTCCTATCCAATTGAAGCTAACGACGCTTCAAATTCTTTGCTGATTCCATTCCATCCCTCGCCCACTTTCAGTTTAACGCCAGTTCCCAAAACAGATACTGCGCTGTAATGCGGAAACTGTGGATTTTCTTGGAGTGGGGTTGTTTCGCGACCACGAGGCTTGGGGATTATGAGAACTTGAACAAGGAAGCCTAAGCTGCGTGACTCCGTGGATGCGAGCGTTTTGCGAGGCCGAGTAAGTTCTCTACGGTTGTATGTGTTGCCCCCCGATGCTGACCAACAACCTGTTTGGCTCGGTTGCCCAAAGCTGCTGCTTCGTCGGGATTTTCAATCATTCGGGCGACCCAAGCCGCTAATTCCGCTGGTTCGTGTAGTGTGTGCGCTGCCTCTTCGCTCTTTAGAAGCTCGACAATGTCACGAAAATTCCAAGTATTTGGACCAAAGCTTATAGCTACTCCAAAGCCGGCGGGCTCGATCATGTTCTGGCCACCTCGATCGCCAAAGCTGCCTCCGACAAACCCGATCTCCGCCAAACCCCACCACCAACGCAATTCACCGATCGTATCGCCAAGCAGAATGCGCCAAGGCTCATTCAGCGGTTCATCGGTCATAGTACTGCGTCGGATCCATGGCAGCTTCGAATCACGAATCCATTCCGCAACTTGTTCGAATCGTTCTGGATGTCGGGGGACAACGATCAAACGCAATTCAGGATAATGCGAAGCTAACGAAGCAAAAGCGTCGATCGCATATTGTTCTTCGGGCTCTTGCGTGCTTCCCACAACCCAAATACGCTCGTTCCCGCAAAGTTGTAGCTGCCGACGCCGCGCAAGAATTTCAGGATGCTGTCGATTGGATTCCGCGCCGTCAAATTTCATCGAACCCGTTACGACGATACGTTCGGCGGATGTGCCGAGCTCCATGAATCGCTGTCGGTAGACCGGGTCTTGTACGCCTACCCATCGCACATGACTCAGTACTTTGCTGGTCAGCCAACGTATTCGTCGATAACCATGAAAGCTTTTTTCGCTAAGTCGTCCATTAACGATCGTAACAGCGCAGCCAGCTTGATCGGCGATCCGAATCAAGTTTGGCCATAGCTCTAATTCGACAAGAACAATCAGTTCGGGTCGGAATCTCTTAAGTGCATTGCGAACCGCCCAAGTAAAGTCCATTGGGCAATAACAGACTTGGTGCTTAGCAAAAAGCTTTCTTGCCAATTCCATCCCAGTCTTCGTCGTCGTCGTGACAACGATTGGAGTGTTCGGCTGCCGTTTTTCGAATTCACTGACAAGTACTCGCAGCAACTGCACTTCGCCAACACTGACAGCATGCAACCAAATACATGGTTCGGAATCTTTTCGAAGAGGAACAAGTCCGAAAAATTTTTCGGTCCAGCCTTCACGGTAACGCCCCGTTCGAAAACTGCGCCAGATCATCCAAGGCGTCGCAGCGATGAGGACGAGCAAATAAGCAATGTTGAGAAGCCAACCCATCGACAGCATCCTTGCCGAATAAAAAACTATTTAAGTGTGGCTGCGGTTTTCTAAGTCACAAATCTTTCATGAAATGATAGCCTAATTCCTGAACAATAAGAACACGAGTTTTCCCTTGTAAAAGCCGCTGATTTGAGCTCGTTGTTCAAGTAGTTGGAGATCGAATAAGCTCGAAAGCGAAATCGACCGAATTCTCTTTCTCTTCGACTCCCGCCCAACTTGGCTTTGATTGTGGAATTGGGAGCGAAGGATCGAAGAGCCCGTATCCAGTTTTCCGATAGTGCTGCCGAACATTGACTCCATTCTCTTGCACTAAATCAATTTGCAGACGAAATAAATAGGGCGTCGGGCATTTCTGGTTGTGTTCAGTCGTAGACAAAATTTCCTTAGTTGCGGGGAAAACGATTGAGACAATCGTTCGACACTAAGTCGCCAACTTCGAAATGACTTGGGGCGACGTATTGGTAAAGCTTGACTGTTTTGCTTAGACCAAACTACGCAATACTTCCAGGTTGACGACATCCCAGTCGCGGCCGTCGGGCGATTCGCCCTTTTCTGTTTCGAGATACATCGGCAATTTTTTGAATCGGGGATGCTTCAAGAATAGGCGGAATCCCTCTAAACCAATTGTGCCCAAACCGATGTGTTCGTGCCGATCGACACGACTGCCAGCTTCGCGTTTGCTGTCATTTAAATGGATCGCGCGAACTGAGTCCTTCAAATTATTTCCATCGATATCCGAAACCATGCGTTTTAGTTCGCTAGGCTGAGCCAAATCGTAGCCTGCCGCATGTGAGTGACACGTGTCGATGCAGACGCCGACCTTCATGCTCGAACCGCTTCGCTCGATCAACCAGCCAAGCTGTTCAAAGTTCCAGCCCAAGCAAGATCCTTGGCCTGCGGTGTTCTCAATCAGCAGCCAACAATCCTTTGGCTTGACGATTTTCGCGACGCGTTCGATGGCTTTTGCAACGCGCGACATACCGGCCTCTTCGGTACTGTCAACAAACGAACCTGGATGAAAGACCACGCCGTCCAGCCCAAGTGCTTCGGCTCGTTGCCATTCCACGACGAGCGAGTCGACCGACTTTTGCCAAAGGTCATCTTTGCCCGAAGCAATATTGATCAAATACGACGCATGCGACAGCGGGTTCTTGATCTTCAGCTTCTTCAGAGAATTCCGGAACAACTCGACTTCGTCATCCAAGATCGGCTTGCAAGCCCACTGATTGTTATTTTTAGTAAACAACTGAACGCAGTCGCAGCCGACTTCGCTGGCCGCTTCGACTGCTTTGTAGTATCCGCCCGCGATGGACATGTGGGAACCAAAACAATGCGTCATGTTGAAAGATTATTCTCCGGTCTTGGGCTCGCGGCCTTCGATCTCGGAAATTTTCGTGATTCTTCGAGTGTGGCGGCCACCGTCGAATTCTGTGGCCAGCCAAATTCGGATCATGTCTCCAATCGGACGATCCCCGATCAGGTCGGCAGGCAAACAAATCACGTTCACATCGTTATGACGTCGGCAAATCTCGGACAGCACTTCGTCAGCGCATACAGCCGCGCGAACTCCTGGAAATTTATTCGCGGTAATGGCCATCCCGATGCCGGTCCCGCATATCAAGATTCCACGCTCGCAGGTCCCATTCGATATGCTTTCCGCAACCGCCTTTGCAAAGTCCGGATAGTCGACAGACTGGTCGCTATTGGTTCCAAAGTCATGAACGGTTAAACCATCCGATGTCAGCAAATCGCACAATTTGCTTTTTAACTGTACGCCGCGATGATCGCTGCCTAAAGCAATATGCATCCGAAAATCCTTTCTTAGTCTCTAATGAATCCTGAACAACCAAACCTAGCGTTTTGGAAATTACACAACAAGCACTCTGCGGTCCGGTTCGCAAATATATTTCTATAGCGTAGCGAGTTAACTTACCGATTGTGCCCGCTAAGCATCTTCCCACACGGCCAACATGCTTTCGTCGATCTTCTCCAACCAATGGTCAAGACAACGGTCAAGCTGAGAAGCGCACGCTCGATACATTTCGATTGGTCCACCGAAAGGATCTGAAATTTCACCTCCGTCCATCGATATTGGGAACGTCTTGTTTGCCAAATTGGGCCAACGAGAAACGATCGCTTGTCGATGACTGGATGTCATCGTCAAAATCATGTCGGCTCGTTCCACAAGTCGCTGACTCAAAGGGCTACTTTCGTGTCGCTGTAAATTGAGACCTTTTTCTTGCATCGCATTTACCGCTTCGATCGACGCTCGGCCGCCTGCCATCGCGGAGATCCCCGCCGAACATGCGACTGCAGGCTTTATCGAGCTCGCACTGAATAGCGTTGAAAATTTCGTTTCCAATTTGGACTGCATCATTGCTTGAGCCATTGGCGAACGGCAAGTGTTCCCCGTACAAACCAGCAAGACAATCAATTGGCTGAGCCCGCCCAAAGCTTCTGGTTCGATGACACCTTTACGAAAAATCTTGCAGCGATTGCCGTCCACACGAATTACTGTCGGTTCACCTTGATATTGTGTCAAACCATCATCGACAACAAGGCATAGATTACGGGTGTCTAGCTGTTCTGCCGAGACTACCAATTTGCCCTGGGCATTTCGGGCTGGCGCCATAATAAGTGGCCCGACCGCCATTTTGGCAACTTGATTCAGCGCATCGTGCATCGGTATTCTTAACGCAATTCGACCATCCGGAGCGGACAGGAGCGCTTGGGCTGATTCGGGCAATTGCCGTACAAGCGAATCGGGATGACCATCGGAGACTTCGAGAGCCAATGGCCCCGGCCAACCGCGAACAGCAATGCGCTTTGCAACTGGCGACAAATCAGGTGCAAAGTCCGATGCTTCTTCGGGTGACCTCATCATCAAAGTCACTTTGCCATAACCTGCTGGCAGGACTTGCATCAACCGCTCGATGGACTCAGGCTTAATGGCACTGGCCACGAATTCGTAACTGGTCTCGGTCGGGAAAGCAACCAAATGACCTTCTACCAATGCTTGAACGGACAGATGCACGACGTCGCGAAGGTCTTCTGATCGCCGCCAATCCAGCACTTTCGCCATTTTTGCTGCAATCCAAGCTAGAATACAATGTAGATCGGTACCGCCAAATCCCGAATTCGTATTCGCAATATCTTACCCGCAACAGGCCGGGTCCTTCAAGGACACGATAAATCCTCTTAAACTTACCAACCCAGGCGAATGCTTCGATTCACGTTCTAGACATGATCCTCAATCCGCCGTTAGAGCTTTCGTAAAATAACCATCCACCAATACGGCTCCGGCAGAAAATAAGATCGGTTATGAAATCAAAAAACAACTGCCGTGAGAATTGGTCGAGGCGCGATTGGCTGAAGTCCACGATGCAGTGGAGTGCAGTGACAACCGGTAGTTCCTTATTAACTTCGACAGGTTGCGTTGACAGCACGACGCCGAAGTACGCTGACTCCAGATTGCAACTGGTTTGGGGGCGGCGAGGGCTGAGTGATGGTCGTTTCCAAAAAGCGCGAGCAATGGCCATCGACAAGAACGATCACTTGTATATCGTCGACATGACAGGACGCGTCCAAGTCTTTGATACCGACGGGAATTTCCTGCGAGTATGGAATACTCCGTCCATCGCCAACGGCAAACCAACAGGCTTGGGGATTAACCGGCAAGGTTTAGTTATGGTTGCCGACACGCACTTTTATCAGGTGCTGTTTTACACTCCCGAAGGTGAACTGCTGTCGGACCGAACCATCGGCGGGACAAACGGTAAAGGTCCCGGTGAATTTGGTTTTGTTACAGATGCCGTCCAAGACCGTAACGGGGATTACTTTGTTTCTGAGTACGGAGAATTTGATCGCATCCAAAAATTCACGGCCGAAGGGAAATTCATTTGCCAATTCGGAAAGCACGGTAATGGTCCACTAGAGTTCAATCGTCCCCAATCGATCTTTCTCGATCGTCACGATAACCTGTGGATATCGGACGCTTGCAATCATCGAATACAAGTCGTTCGCTGCGAGCGAGACAAACCCGAGATCGTTGCCATCTGGGGTGTCGAAGGAAAAGAACCAGGTATGCTGCATTACCCCTACGGAATCTGGGTCGACGAAGACGAACATATTCTCATCTGCGAATTCGGTAATTGCCGCGTTCAAAAAATGACGACCGATGGTAAACCCGTTTCAAGCTGGGGTACGCCGGGTCGCGACGAAGGACAACTATATCAGCCTTGGGCTATCGTGCGCGACTCCAAGAAACGCCTTCACATCCTCGACACCAACAATAATCGCGTGCAACGTGTTTTGCTCTAAAGCGATCTTGTCTAATTGCTTTAGCTCTCCCTGAGTCGACGCTCCGGCATTCCGTTTGCTTAATAAGCGAAATGGGGAATTCGGAAAGTTAAATGTCTTGCAATGCGTCACTTCGCAGCGAGATAGAACACGGAGTGAAGCAAAATGCAACAGATTCGAAATGTGGTGCGATCTGTCTTTTTCGGCTCATGGTTCTGGTTCGTCGGTTGCATTGGCCTTACCGCTTGGTTAGTCGACCCATCAGGACCCCTTCGTCGAAATGAGTTGCCGCACGTCACGTGGACCCGCCCCGACGGCCAGCCGCCCTACTGGCTTGAACTTGGTAAGACTCAAAACGATGCATTTACAACGCTTCGCTGCAAACTGGAAACCGTGGTCGAAATTCAAAAACGCGAGGCGACGCTTGAACAAGTCTTGATGCAAATCGGCGATGAGATCGGAATCGAATTTTACGTGCCGTTGTTTCATGACGACACGATGATCGAGATTGATCCTGCCAAGCGACTGCGTATCCCTCCCATGCAGATGGCCGCAGCCGATATGCTTGTGAAAATACTTACCCCGTTGAAACTAACCTGGGAGCTACATGAAAACTGTGTCGTGATAGTTGATTGCGAGCTAGCCATTCCATCTACGCAGTGCTATGACTTGGCCTGGATTATGGCCAATGACCAGCAAATCGAAGCAATTCAAGAAGCAATTCAAGTTGCAATTTTTGATTTTGAAGACATTCACGCCACAAGAATTGGCTCGGGATTAATGATTACCGCAACCGAAGAAAATCATCGGAAAGTCTTTCAAATGCTGTCTCAGATCGCCAAACTAAAAAAATCGAATCTTCAACGCATCGATTCACCAGACCAACAGTCAGGCATGAATAAAGGCTTTGGAAATGTTGGTTGCATTTTTTAGCCTTGAAAAGCTACATTTGATCCACGATATTGCGGCTGATTGTTGCCCTCGACGGCCAATGCGATACCATCAGTCAATATCTCTATTCGACTTGACCCGCACCTGATCTCCACTCGCAACTTATGTTCGTCAATCAAGCCCGCTTGCCTCACTTGCTAAAGCCAAAGCAGTACTTCGATCCGGAAGTTTTCGAGCATGAAAAACGGTCCGCGTTTACCGGAGTTTGGCATTTTGTTGGAACCGCAACGGAGCTGGCCAAGTCGGGCGATTTTCTAACGACCAACATTTTGGGAACGCCCGTCCAAGTTCGTAACTTCAACGGCCAGATTCGGGCTTTGTCGAATGTCTGTGCTCACCGTCACGCGATTATTTGCTCACTACCATCGGGCAACTCGCCCACTATGCGCTGCCAATATCATGGATGGGAGTACCAACAAGACGGCAAGACTGGGCGGATCCCTGAACCGAAAAATTTTGTTCCCTTCGACAAGACTGTCTGTTTGCCAAGCTTTGCCGTCGAGCAAGTTGGTCAACTTGTTTTCGTCAACTTGTCGGCTAATCCAAAGTCCTTGCGAGATTTTTTTGGAAGCGACTATTACGCGATGCTGGCCGATAAATTCGGCGATCAATGGACGTTGACTTTGAAATGGCACCCTAGTTACCAAGTGAACTGGAAGATCCCGATCGAAAACTCCCTCGAAGCCTACCACGTTCCAGCCGTCCATCCGAAGACGTTTCAAGAAGATCCAGGCGACGAACGTTCCGAACACGAATTATTATACAATCGAACAGCTTTCAAGACAACGCTGCCTTTCGCGCCGCACAGCCGCGTGCAATCGACACTTCAGCGTTTCGAAAATCGAATTATGCGATGGTATGGCCATGTTCCAACCAACATGTACTCTCAACATCACGTGTTTCCCCACATCATGTTTTCGTTTACCGACGCGCTCAGCCTCTGCCATTCGGTGATACCAACTGGACCAACGACAAGCTGCGGCGTCATTCGACAATTCGGTCGATTGCCTAGATCCTCTAATCCACTCATGCGAGTCTTTGCCAGGACATGGGGATTTTTCGGATCGTCAATTGCAAAAAAGATCATGACCGAAGATCTAGGCATGTTCGGAAACATTCAATCCGGACTCAATGCCAGCCAACAACCCGGAATCTTAGGACGCTGCGAAGAAAGAATTCACAGCTTTCAAGAATTTTTAAATCGCACCGAACCAACGTGAATGGACTGCTCAAAGGGGACTTGATCTCATCCTTGTCAAACACCAAACTCCAAAATTCCCGACTTGAGCGCGAATGCGATAATGTCGGCTCGCGTTTTCAAGCTGAGTTTTCTCAGCAATCTACTTCGGTAAGACTCGATTGTCTTGACACTCAAAAACATGCGGTCTGCTATGTTCTGATTGGTCAATCCGAGTGCGAGCAAATGCAAAACTTCTAATTCGCGTTTACTCAAGTCCTCGAGTCCTGTGAACTGGGATGTTTCTGATGTTGCTGCTCCAGTGGCTGCCGAAACAAAATCCACACTGGCAAAAAATCGCCCCGAAGCTGCCGCTCGGATTGCCGACAAAAAATCATTGTCCGCAGATTTCTTCAGTACATAAGCGCTCGCGCCTGCGGCAATGGCTCTTCGAAAATACGCTTCTTCGTCATGCATCGTGAGTACTACCGACCGCGTTTCGGGGCTCAACGATTTAATCTTTCCTAAAAACTCAAAGGCCGACCCTTTTGGCATCGAAAGGTCAACAGTCACAATATCCGGTTGCAGTTCACGAACCTTCGCCTCCGCCTCATCGAAATCACCTGCTTCGCCAACGACCGTCAAATCGTTTGTCATGTCGACCAGCATTTTCAAACCCGCGCGAACGACCCCGTGATCGTCGCAAATTAGGACGCGACACTGTTCGCCATTTTTCATATCACTAACTTGCCTTTCGCGGAACGAGAACTTGAACAGTTGTTCCTTTACCTACCACCGACCGGATTTCCAAGCTCCCACCAATAATTTTTGCACGTTCCAGCATGCTGTGAAGCCCGAACGGTTGCTTTTTGCCCTTCCGTTCAAAAGCGGCTGCAACGTCAAAGCCCTGTCCATCGTCATGAATCGTTATCGCAAGCCATTGCAAATCAAGTCTCAGTTTTACTTCTATAAATGTTGGTTTTCCATGACGCAACGCATTTGTAATTGCTTCCTGGGTAATTCGATAAACTGCGGTTTCAATCTCGGGCGGTAGCCGAACTTCTTCTAAGTCGAACGATTCGAAAACTGTTTTGATACCGTGATCCGCTTGAATGCGATCAACAAGATTTCTAATCGCATCGTTTAGTCCAACATCATCCAGAACAGGTGGCCGAAGCTCACGAGCAATTTGACGCAACTGCTCATGAATTTGTTTTCCCAAATTCCGCAGCTCGGTTGCTTTACTGACGACGGCGGCGTCGTGACTCATTGTTTCTATAGCGCGAAGCCCTATCGTAAGGCCAGTAATCATCTGTCCAATTCCATCATGCAAGTTGGCCGCAATCTGTTTTTCTTGTGATTCTTGGCGAGCGAGTGACCAATCGATCAAGTTGAGTCGGAGATCGGCAACTTGTCTTAAGGGAACAACGATGAGTTTCCAAAAAAACGGAACAAGTGCAATGGATAACAGAAAGGAATCGAATGCCGCAAAGGCGAATCTCGACGAGACCCAATTTTCGAGGATCGGCAAAACCAGCATGACGACTAGTTCAAGCGAGAATACGATTCCCAGGACGAGAGCGAAAAGCCGATAGGGTTGCAAAATCAACCAAGGAACTCCAGGAATGCGGTTCATACGTGTCATGCCTAGCCAGAATTTCGAGCAAGTTCGTTATCGACGCCATCAATGATGCTCTATCTCTTTGCTTGTGCCAACTGCATTCATCACGACTTCGAACTTCGATTTCGAAAATAGGGTTTTCCCCGGCAAAAACTTTGCGAAGAATGCAAACATTCCCCGGCATACTCGACAGTTTTGCATCCCTAGAATGACATGAGACAAGCCGAACAACTTCATGGTGAAGCCCACGTTCGGCAAAAGAATTTCGATATTCGCAAAGGACTTGATCATGTCATCGCTTCAGAAAACTCTGGTTACTGCTGTTGTAACGCTGGTTGTAGGTTCATTCTCGGCAACCTCCTCTGCGGCAGTCCTTCGACAAGCCCATGGGACTTACGTTACGAACCTCAATACAGGCACGATTGATTTTGTAACTGTCAAAGCAGTCCGGCTCGTGAACATAACCGCTTTCCAAGGCAACTTTCGAATCAACGGTCGTGGATATCCTGGAATCATGTATCCAACTCCGACAGGCGTATGGGTCATGACATGGTACTTTGGTTACAGCGGAATTCCCGCAGGCCAAGCAACTGTGACACTGCAACCCGACAACACGTTGACCGGTCCGATTTACTTCTATAACCGAAGTGGCGCGACCATCGAACAAGGAACGACAACGATTCGATTGCAGTACTAATCGATTGCAGTACTAAGACGTCGAGAGCGATTTGCGAAAAAACAGTTCGTGCAATGCACTCATTGCTTCGACGCATCATGAATCCCAATGGACATCTACCGTAGAACGGGTTTTAACCCGTTACCCAGCCTAATAGCGGCCCTTCCAATGGAAAATCGTTGCGATTCGATTGCAGTACTAAGACGTCGAGAGCGAGGTGCGAAAAAACAATTCGTGCCATGCACTCATTGCTTCGACGCATCATGAATCCCAATGGACATCTACCGTAGAACGGGTTTCAACCCGTTACCCAGCCTAATAGCGGCCCTTCCAATGGAAAATCGTTTTGCAACTTCATGAATATGCCAACTCACGATAAACTAAGTCTCGCACTCAGTGACCAATAAAGACCTTCGTCCTTGAAGGCTTGGGCATTAGCTTGACCGTGCTCGTACTCAGCCATCGGCTGGCCTGATGAAAATGCTGGAACTTAGGTAGTTCGGGCAAGAATTGGATTTGAAAGCTGCTACGCAACCTTGTAATTGGTGAGTTGCAAAACAAAGCCAAGCCAAGGAGCGCAGCAGCAATGGGATTATTCCTCAAAACGGTCGGTCAGTATAGTGCCTCAACTTACGAAGTCGCGCGGAATTTACTCAGGAGCCGCGATACGCAAAGAGAACGCGTCCAAAAACTTCAGCAGCGGCTCGATCAACAAACGCAAGCCAATGAACAACTTAAACGAAAACTGTCCGAACTCGAACTACAACGGCAACTCGCTGAGCAGCAACGCGACCAGGCTCAGCAAGAACTGCAGCGACTGCGAGAACAACCGTTGCAGTTGCCAAACGACCCGTCGCTACCACATCACAGCTATGGACCAAGAATGATCTCGGTGTGCATCCAGCTCGCCAAAAAAATCGGACTTCGCGCGTCTACCGAGGCTCTGAAAATTGTCTTGGACTGGCTCTCGATCTCAGGAAAGCTTCCTGATTGGACGTCCGTCCGAACTTGGCTTTGTCGCATGGGAGTTGACGCACTGAAGCACGCCCGCGAGCGACACGATGATTGGATTTGCTTTGCCGACCATTCCAATCAGATTGAGAGAGGCAAACGGGTCAGGAGCCGTTTTGATTGACTTGGCAGTGGGTTGTCGATAGGATGTCGTAACTTTATGACTCATTCGGAGTCCCTCCAATGCCTAGACCACCACGAGCCGATGTTGCTGCCTTACGCTACAACGCAGACTCTATAGTCAGTGCCATGAGCTCTTGACCTTTTTGCTTTTCCGCTTTCATGTGAGGCACAAACGGTGTTTTGATCCGAAAATACCGTTGCAACGTATTAAAAGTGCGCCGTTCTAATTGTTGACATGGCGTGACGGGAGCTCTAAAATGAGGCAGGGGACGGATTTATTTTATTTGTGAACTACGTCAGGTGCTCTTAGTGTATTCGTTGTACCCAAATCGAAAGTACTTTATCGGAAGCAGATTTTGTTCTGGAACGATAGGGTTGTTTCGTTTGGTAGTGAATCGCATGACGCTGACAATTTTCCTCACGCTGCTGCTAAGTCATTTCGCGCCCAAATCCGTCTTCGCAGGCTGTGGAGCCTCGCTTGAAGATGGATGGTATGTGCGGCATCTATCTTCCTCAGTTGGATCGAGTTCCGATTCTTTCGCGAGATCCTATGTGGGACGCATCGTCTACTTCGATGGCAGGTTACTTTTGTCAACTTCGGTAGCTGAAGCAAATCACGATACGGATTCCAGTCCCTGCCTACGATGCCGTCAATTGCCTGGATCGATCCCCATTCTTCCAATCTTGGAATCGAGCAAACCGATTCAATCCATTCGAGCCGATGACGGAATTCGGATGCGGGAGAACGATATCTCTGCTCGGCGGGAGATGGAATCAGACCTGTTTGCAGTGCAAGTATTTTCGGAAGAGATTCTTCGCCCTCCTCGAGCAATTTGAAATCAAGCTAATAGTTTGCTGAACAATGAAAAAAAAATTTATTGTTCAGTATGTTCTTGCGAGTCATTCTGATCCAGCATTGAACACATTTGATTTCTATCTTTGCATTTTTTTTTATTGAAAGAACGGGTCTTATCATGAAGACAAATAAATATCGTCCTGGCTTTACGTTGGTCGAACTTCTCGTTGTTATCGCCATCATCGGCGTGCTCGTAGGATTGTTGTTGCCTGCTGTGCAAGCTGCTCGTGAAGCCGCTCGGCGGATGAGCTGCAGCAATAATCTTCGGCAAATCGGATTGGCGCTTGCTAATTACGAGAGCGCTCACAAGGTCTACCCATTTGGGAAAGGTGCGAGTTATTTTGGCGCACCTGTTTACGCTCGTTGGTCGCAGCACGCATTGATGCTTCCTTTCCTAGAAGAGACCAATCTTTACAACATGATCGATTTTCGATTTCCGCCGGAGACACCGGGAATGGCAGGCGTCCTAGCGTTTATGCCTGCCTACAACAACCCCAACGGTGAAAACAAAGCTGCGTGCCGAAGTGTCGTGGTGAATTTCTTTTGTCCCTCCGATCAAAGACCTGCGGACATAACTTGGCAAGCGCAGAATAATTACGTTGCGAATCAAGGCGGTTGGTTGTGTGATCGAGGGGATTTGCCAGCGGCACCGACAGACAATTCGCCGGGCGAGTTTCAAACGGGCGTCTTTTACTATTTGAGCAGATGCCGAGCAGGCGATATCAAAGATGGCTTGAGCAACACGGCATTCTTCAGCGAAAAGGTTCGTGGGCAAGGCGTGATCCCGGACCGCCGTTCGACAATGTATGTCATTCAACATCAGACGTCACGCGATGCAACTTACAATGCTTGCCAAGCAGTCAACCCGAACACGGCAACGCCTTTGACTATGAAATGGGGTTATAGCTGGGTCATGGGCGAAAACTGCTGCACGCAGTACAACCACGTTGCCCAACCCAATTCCAAGTCTTGTGGTGGGGTTGGATTCCCTGGCACGATGACAAACATGGCAATGCAAGTTTCCGCAGCGAGTTTGCATCCGGGTGGTGTCCAAGTTCTGATGGGCGATGTTTCCGTTCAGTTTATCTCCCAGGACATTGATCTCGAAGCATGGCGCGCTTTGGGGACTCGGTCCTCCGGTGAAAAACCACCACGAGATTTCTAATCAATAGAGGCGGATTCCCAATGTTAGAAATACCCAAAAGGCGATCATTTTTGATCGTCTCTGTGGTGGCATTGTGCTTGGCCAATTTCGGCTGTCGTGAAAAGCAGCTCAACTATGTGCCAACACTATCGGATTCGGAAGGAGCATTGGCAGCGGCGCTCGATGCTTGGAAAGCAGGCTTGCCTGCGGGTGAAATTCCGAATACCAAACCGCTGGTGCATGTTACGGACCAGAACCGTAACCCCGCACAGAAGCTTGAAAGCTATAACGTTATCGGCGAAGTTCCCGGTAGTGCGGGTAGAACGTTCGTTGTAAATCTTCACTTGTCAGACCCAAACGAAGAAATCAAAACGCAGTACATCGTTGTCGGTATCGATCCGATATGGGTTTTTCGGAAAGAAGATTATGAATTGCTGATGCACTGGGATCACCATATGCCGTCAAAATCAGGTACGGAAGCGGTGGCAGAAGACAAGAACTAAGGCAAGTGAGTTTTCGCATTCCGGTTTATGGTTGGTTCGAGTGCAATGAGTACATCCAATTCAAATTCGCCCAGCACGGATCCCAAAACCACGCGAGCGCTAATGCTCAAGAGCCTCGAAGTACGACTTCGTTTTTTCTTGGGTATTGGTCTCCTGGCGATATTAGCAACAACTTGGCCATGGATACGAGTCGCATGGGACTATCTATTGTCCATGACCAGGTCAACTTCACATGAATCCGTAGTATCGGGAGACACGGAATACTTTTGCCCCATGGATCCAGGAGTGATCTCTGGATGGCCGGCCATTTGCCCAATCTGCAACATGGATCTAATCACCCGAAAAAAATCCGATGCAAAATTGTTGCCGGAAGGCGTGGTGTCACGCATGCAAATCTCGCCTTACCGAATTCAATTAGCCGGCGTTCGCACCGTCCCGGTAGTCAAATCCGAGTCACTTAGCAAAGAAGCGACAAGCACTGATTCTACCGAAACTGGATTAAACGAGTCTCGATCGGATCGCCACGAAAAACTGGTGATTCCTAACACCGCAGTGATTAGGAATGGAAATGACCGCATTGTCTATGTTGAGTCGATGCCCGGCATGTTTGACGGAATTCTGGTCAAGCTTGGTGAGCAGCAAGATCAACTCGTCGAAGTGCAGTCGGGCCTCAAAACTGGACAACGCGTCGTTGCAATCGCGTCGTTCCTCGTCGATGCTGAGTCTCGGCTTAATCCAAGTCTCGCGACGCAGTACTTCGGTGCCACGGCCCAAGCGTCTTCCCCCCCGCCTCTGCCAAAAAGGAAAAGCGAACCAAAGCAACTGACTCTCGACCTGACAGGAGACGAATTGGCGTTTGTTTTGAAGCAAAAAAATTGCCCAGTAACCGACGAACCGTTAGGATCGATGGGAAACCCAATCATCATCGATGTATCAGGCCGGAAAATTGCGATTTGCTGCCTTGGATGCGAAGACAGCATTCGCGCAACACCTGAAAAATATTTTGCAAAGATCGATGCTGCTTTGAAAGAGACTGCCGACAAGAACACTGCCGACAAGAATACTGCCGACGGGGGTGATTAAGGCGATTCGTGAGCACTTTGAATTGCTCTACGTCTGCCTAGCTCATGTTCGAAGCTTACTTCATGTTGTTGATCCGGTTCCGCGGGGCGGTCTTGATTGCAGTCGCACTGTGGGGGGGGATTGGAGTATGGTCTGCTCTTCGTTCTCCTGTTGATGCGTTGCCTGATTTGTCGGAAAATCAAGTTCTGGTCTACGCCAACTGGGATGATCATTATCCGGATGAAATTGATCGCGAAGTTACGCGACCAATCGCTGCTGCACTGGAGGGAATTCCCGGCGTCGTTTCTGTTCGCGGCTCGAGCGACGTTGGAACTTCGCTTTTGCACTTTATTTTCAACGACGGCGTCTCGCTTAAGACGGCGAGAGATCGTATTCGTGCAAGATTGGTTAATGCGAAAATTAACCTTCCAGAGGGCGTCACGGCGTTACTTGCGCCGGATGGAATTTCAACGGGTCAGATTTTCTGGTACACGATCCAAGGCACCGCTGAAAACCTTGCCCAATTACGCGAAATCAATAGCAATACGATCATACCGCAACTCACGCTGATCCCGGGCGTTGCGGAAGTCGCGGGCGTCGGCGGATTCGTAGCCGAGTATCATATCCAACCCGACCTCCAGAAGCTGGCTGACTCGCAGTACACATTAGACGACTTCGAGAATGCCTTGCGCGTTTCAGTTTCTAAGCTCTTTATTCAGCATGCGTCCCGACGCGATATTGGAAATTCGCCAAGCTTAGCGAATGATGCGATTGTCAGCCCCGATGAAATATCAGATTCCTTAACGCAAGAAATGTTTCGGATCGAGCAACTTGAAAAGGCTCAAATTACTTTTCCTGACGGCAAACAATTTTCTGTTCGCTCGCTCGGGGATGTATCTCTTGCAGCCTCACCGCGTCGCGGGGTTTTTGAAAAAGACGGAAATGAAGTTGTTGGTGGCGTGATCCATATCAAGAACGGTGCCAACCCTCTTGCCGTGATTCGTGATGTTCGAGCAAAGATTGATTATGTAAACGACCATTTACCGAACAGCATACGTATTGTTACCGCTTATGACCGGACACCGCTGATCCAAGGTGCGATTGGTACTGTCACTCGCACGCTGCTGGAGTCAATTCTTGTAACGACGCTTTGTGTTTTGATCGTGCTACGGCATCTTCGCACCTCGCTCGTCATTACCGTAATGCTGCTCATGTCGGTAATAAGCGCTTTTGGTTGCCTTGCCGTTTTGCGAGTTTTGGGAATTGCAGATGTGCAATCGAACATCATGTCTTTGGCGGGAATTGTTGTTTCGATTGGGGTTCTCGTCGATTCGTCGATCGTTGTTACGGACACGGTCACGCACCGACTTAAATTGATTTACGGGGATCGGCCCGTCGAAGGCGACATCCGAAGAATTGTAGCTCAGTCATGTGCGCACGTTGGCGTCCCCGCTTTCCTTGCGACATTGATCTTGATCCTTTCCTTCACTCCGGTTTTCGCATTAAGCGGGATTGACGGTCGCATGTATCGACCCTTAGCTTGGACCAAGACTCTCAGCCTGGCATCGATGGCATTGCTAACGGTAACCCTCTTGCCGGTCGCGTGCGATCTTCTCATTCGCGGTCGACTGCGAAAAGAAACCGATAGCGCTATTATTCGATCATTCGCCGGAGTGTACCGTCCCATTCTGGCGTACCTTTTACTCGACCCGACATTCTTGATTGCAATGCTAGGCATGACGATAGTTGCGGGTGCGTCGGTGACAGGCATCGACTGGCTGATTCGTTCGGTGTTGATAATTGCCCTAGGAAGTTTGTGGCTTTGCGGGCAAGTTGCGAGGCGTAAGTTGTTCTTGTCCGCTACTCTGGTTGTTTGGACGCTTTTCCTTCAATCGACTGTGTCGCCGATAACTCTTGCGCTCCGATTACCATTGGACGAAGGCATGGTAATGGACATGCCGATTACGATCCCACGAATTACGATGGGGCAAGCGGCCGATGATTTAAAAGCAAGGAACATGGTACTGTGCAGGTTTCCTGAAGTGCGTATGGCGATTGGTAAAGCAGGTCGCGCGGACACGCCTTTTGATCCAGCACCCGTCGACATGATTGAAACGATGGTCGAGTTCCGCAGCAAACGGTTTTGGCCAAGTCGTCGTTTGATGACCGCTGATGCACAGCGTCACGTTCGTGACTGTATCGCGACGATTGCAGACGAGAAGATGATTGATCGACCCGACCTGCCCGAAGCGTTGGTGGAACAAATTCTTGCTGCAGGTCTCATTCGATTTGACGCAATCCAACGCGAGTTTTGTTGGCAACGCAATCAATCGATGATGGCCGACTTGAATCGAATACTTGTCGCGGAATTAGTCGAGCAATTCGTCCAAGATATCCAGCGACAGAAGCTTGTCACGCGGGACATCTCACTATCTGCCCAATCTGCGATCGTCGATCAAGTTTATCTCGATGTAAATCGTCAACGTACTGATCTGCTGGACGCAACGACTATTCATTCCGTTTTACGCGATATCCGATCAAGCCTACATAAATCAAATTACATTTCATCAGTGAATGCAGCGACGACTGTAAATGCGGCATTGGGCTCTACATTCACCTTCGCAAGATTGTTCCAAGGGAACTCTACGAAAGAAGCGGTGTATGAAGCGTCCATGGTTCATCGTTTGCAGAAAATTTCATCTGCGGAATGGGCCAAGCATATCACTTCATTAAATGCGGAATTGCGTAAGCGAGTCGGTGCGACTTGGACACATGTGGTGTTGTCAGAGATTTTTCAAAGACTGCCAATCACGGACAGCAATTTAGCCGCCAAGTGGGACCAGGTACTCGCCGCACGTTATGGCGTTGGTCGGCCTTTGTCGCACCATACTACCGAGCACATAGGAATCGAGTCGCTCGGAAAACTCCCGATTGTGGATCCCTACTCGAAATTCGATACGGTTGTAAAACGATTATCTGACCAATTTTCGCGACGAGCTTGGCTTTGGCCGCATGACACTAGTTCACTAACCTCCCTTGGCGGCGAAATGGATTTGGCAGTTCAAATGCCGGGTTGGGCCAATGTTTGGACGCGTCCCATTCAGAATCGTGTCGACATGCTAGCAACCGGCGTCAATTCAGAAATCGGAGTGCGTGTACTTGGAAAAGACTTTGATACGGTTGTACGTTTTTCCGAGCAAATTGCTGCCGTCGTGAGGGACCTGCCCGGCGCAATAGGTGTTGTCGCCGATCCCGTACGGGAAAAAAACTATGTGGATGTACTGCAACAACCCGACAAGATTGCTCAGCATAACTTGGATGAATCGAGCGTTGAGTTTTTCATCGCCGTTGCCAAGACGGGTATCAAACTTGGGGCCATGGAATACGCCACGGGTAAACGGAATATTAGGCTTGTACTCGCGAATTTCGGAGATGATCCCGAATCGTTATTGAACTTGCCAATCGACGCCATAAAAACGAACTCACCGACTGTTTCTAATGCGACAGTAAACGCAAACCATATGACTCTCGGGAATATTGCAACAGTTCAACACAGCAATGGTCCAGCCACCATCAAGAGCGAGAATGGTTTGATTCGAAATTACGTTCGATTAAATGTCCAAGGTATTTCTCCATTGGATTTTGTAAATGCGGCGAAGCAACGCGTCCAAGAATCTTTGGTAATTCCGCCGGATGTACGACTGGAGTGGACGGGGCAATTTGAGCATGCGGCTGAAACGCGTCAAACCATGCTTTGGATGATTCCAATTGTGCTCTTGGTAATCCTTGGCATATTGTTTTTGGTTTTTCGGGATTTTGCGGATGCTGGCCTGATGATGTTGTCCGTTCCTGGAGCCATTGCTGGTGGCATACTTTGCCAATGGCTTCTTGGCGTTCAGTTTTCAATTGCCGTTGGGATCGGATACATTTCGTGCTTCGGGATGGCTGCTGCAACTAGTGTGGTTATGCTGATTTTTCTACGTGAATCGGTTGCAAACTCTGGCGGATTAGAGAAATTAAGTTTATCGGAATTACGCGAGACGGTTATTCGGGGAGCCGTCCAGCGATTGCGACCTAAGCTATTGACGGAGTTAACGTTGATTGTCAGCCTTGCTCCTATGATCTGGAGTTCGGGAGTGGGTGCGGACGTCATTCGTCCGATGGCCGCTCCGGTGCTTGGCGGAATCTTGATCGCCGACGAAGTTGTTGATTTGTTGATACCGGTTGCTTTTTATGCTGTTCGTCGTCGCCGATGGCGAAAATTACATGATGAAGTGCGATGCCCCGAGTTGAAAGTTGCCAAATGACTCGCAAGCTATTATTACTCTCCATTTTGATAGTGTCACCTGTGCTAGTGAGCTGCAATCGCGATCGGACTGCAGCGTACATGCCCGAGGAGTCGAAAGCGCGCGTGATACTCACTGCCGCATTGGAAGCTTGGAAAGCTGGTCATCCATATGGGCAAGCTATCGCTTCGAAACCGCAGATTGAAGTTTTCGAAGCACGTTGGCAAGAGGGTGAAAAACTGGACATGTTCGAAATTCTCGATCAGGTTCCAGGTTTGACACCACCTCAATTCCGTGTGCGCATGCAGTTGACCGAGAAACCGATCGAGACCATTGACTACGTTGTCGTTGGGATTGATCCGATGTTGGTATTTCGCGAAGCCGACTACATTCGCGCGACGGGGATGTGACGATTGCACGCGAGGTATTAGGAAAATTCGCCACTTCTCGCTGATTGCAGGTGCTTCGCATGACAAAATGCGCGAATTGACAGCATTTCCGTACTCGTACTCAGCCACAGGCGGTACTCGTACTCCACTATGGCTTCCGATCGAGTACGAGTACGAGTACCGTTTCACTGAGAACGAGTACGATTTGATACGATCGATACCAGCGATCAGCGAGAAGTCCCCAAAATTCCGAAGAGGGTGGAACGATCAGGTCGTGTATTCCGAATTGAAACGAACGTATTCCGCGTTCAAATCCGTCGTCCAATGGGTGGCAATGCCCGACCCGCTACCGACTGCTAATTCAATGACCGTCAGCTTTGAGCCTTTGATGGATTCGCTAACCTCTTTTGCAGAAAACGGCAAAGGCTCGCCTCGGTCGAAAAGTTCAAGCCCATTTAGCCGCAAGGCCATCTTGTCGGGCTGTATAGGAACACCGGCATAGCCCGCAGCCGAAACGATGCGGCCCCAGTTAGGATCGCCACCGGTGATCGCCGTTTTCACAAGATTGCTCAACGCGATGCTTCTCGCAATGCTATTTGCATCGTCGTCCGACGCGGCTCCTCGAATATGAATTTCGATTAAGTGGGTCGCGCCTTCACCATCGTCCGGGATCTGCTTGGCAAGCTCAATACAAACTTGCGTTAACTGTTCGCGAAACTCAGACTCGTTTGCTCCGCTCAATGACGAATGGGCGTCGCTGCTCCCGCTCGACAGCAGCACGATGGAGTCGTTTGTGCTCATGTGCCCTTCGACGGTAATGCAGTTAAAGGAGCGGTCGACAGCGTACTTGAGCATACGTTGAGCTTGGTCGGAATTGAGAGGCGCGTCGGTAATTAAACATCCAAGTAACGTCGCCATCTTGGGACCGATCATGCCCGCGCCCTTGGTCATACCGGCGAGAGTGTATGTTTGCCCATTGGACAGGGAAAACGAGCGATTAGCTGTTTTACGAAATGCATCCGTCGTCATGATTCCATCGACCGCGTTCAGGTACGGACCTTCACCGGACGCCAAATCGGCCGCGGCGCGAGTAATGCCATCGCGAATTTTCGTCATCGGCAAGAATCGACCGATAACGCCGGTACTCATCACTAGCACTTGCTCTGCGCGACAATTCCCAATAGCGGCCGCAGCCAACTCCGTCATTTCTTTAGCATCCGCCATTCCTTGTGCACCCGTGCAAGCGTTCGCGTTTCCGCTGTTGACTACCAAGGCGCGGATTGCGGTGTTTGGCGTTCTCGTTCGCGATAAAACAACAGGAGCCGCAACCACTTGATTGGTTGTGTAAACACCCGCAGCGCAACCAGGCTGATCGAGAACGATCAACGTTACGTCGCGAGTATTTGGTCGACTCTTAATCCCTGCGGAAACCCCGGCAAAACGAAATCCTTTCGGCAAGTGCATAGCTAACAATTCCTAATCATTGATTTAAGGTAGAAGACCCAGAGTAGGGTCGAGTCCGAACATGCAGTTGAGATTCTGAACGGCCGCGCCTGACGCCCCTTTGACAAGGTTATCGATTGCGGAAAGTAAAATGATCCAACCATCGTTTTCGCGAACAGTAATGTCGCAATAATTTGTATGTGTCACAAATTTTGTGGCGGGGCAATGCGACACGACACGGACAAATGGATGCTGACTGTAGAAAGCGCTTAGGCATTCGCGAATTTGATTTGCGCTCACATTGCCCGTTGGACGAACATAGATGGTCGAAAATATTCCGCGATCCATGGGAGTCAGGTGAGGCGTAAAAACAACCTTGGGTTCAATGCCGCTGTACCGGTGAATGATATCGATAATTTCAGGCTGATGACGATGATTGCCAACCGAGTATGCGGCAAAATTTTCGTTCGTTTCACAATAAAGGTTATTTACTTTTGGAGTCCGCCCGGCCCCGCTCACGCCACTCTTGCTGTCAACGATAATATTTTCGGGGTCAATCAAATTTTCCTTGACAAGCGGCGCTAATGGCAGAATCGCCGAAGTGGGATAGCATCCGGGATTTGCGATGAGTTGAACGCCTGCAAGGCTGCTTGAGAATAACTCGGGTAAGCCGTAGGGCGTTTCGCCAAGTCGACCTGGATCGGGATGCGATTCTCCGTACCATTTTTGGTATAACGCTGGTGTGCTTAATCGATAATCCGCACTCAAGTCGATCACCCGACAACCGGCAGCTAGCAGTTGCATCACATAATGTGCCGAAGCGCCATGCGGCAAACAACAAAATGCGACATCGCATCGCTCGGCCACCTGTGCTGCATTTAAGTCTTCGACGCCTAATATCAATCGCTCCGCAAGCCTCGGGTGCATATCAACAATTGAAGTGCCGTCACCCTGTCGGCTAGTTGCCGCTGTAATTTTGACTTGAGGATGGCGTATTAGCCACTGGATCGCTTCGATTGCCGTATAACCCGAAGCACCGATCACTCCAACACGTATCATTTCCAAGCTCCTTCTATTTGCCGCAAAGTTTTTCTCGTGACGATAATTTTGCCCAATTCGTTGAATGTGTCGACCGCAAAAGAAGCGTGCTTGTCCGAAAAACGAAAACGATCAAAAGATATATTTTCGGAAATACTATCGTGGAAACGAATCAGGAATTTTTCGAAAGCACTTTTTCTAAGACACACTTGAACTCATTTAGGATCATGGCCGTTGCACCCCAAATAAAATGGGACTGAAAGGCAAATCCAGGCGTTTCAAAATGCAGTAACCCGCGACGTTGGGTATTGCGTTCACTAAAATTGACCGTCATCAAATGCTTAATCGACATTTCAAAAACCGACTCGACTTCGTTAAGATTCGGGTGATATCTCATGGGTTCATGGCATGCAGCCACGAAGGGGACGACCCAATGCCGACTTGCGAAGACTTGCAACGGTGTAAGTTGTCCCAATAGCACGAACTGCTCTGCAGTAGCGCCCAGTTCCTCATGAAATTCTCGTTTTGCAGCGATCCAGGGTTCTTCTCCATTTTCTAATCTTCCCCCGGGGAAAGAAATTTGACCCCCGTGAGAGGGCAAATGGCTTGCACGAAGCGTCAGCGGGATACTCCAACCTCCATCTCGCAGAACTAGAGCCAACAAAACAGCGGACAAGTTGTTCGAATTTCGAGCGGGACCGCGATGTCTCCCGTAGGCAAGTTCTGGGGTTACGGGGCGATGTGCGGCTGAACCGGGCAACGGATCGCGGAGCGCTTGCGACAAGCGATCAAGAAAAGCTCCATCCAATTCCGGATTCATGGCTGAACACTTGTCGATTGCGGGACGTCCAAGAATTCAAAAACCATATACGTGTCGTTTGCGTCATCATCCATTGGGTACACGATGGGCAGCAGGGGCGGAGTCCTTTGAATTCGGCGGTCCACCAAGAGGTATTTGATGCGGTATTTTTGACTTAACTGAAGCAGCGTCTTGCTTGGTGTTTCGATCAGCGCACCGGTTTCAGAATACGTATAGGCTTCGCGCAGCCTAGCTCGCCAAGCAACTAGTCCCGCTGCATCTTGCGGAGCATCTTTCCAACAAACAAATTCGGGACGCCCCGCGTACCACTTGAATGTTTGCTGATATCGCGGAGTCAGCCAAAGTGCATCGCGCGGAGTCGACTCTTGGATCCACCGGCACACCGCTCGCCAATCGCGATAAGTCCGGTCCTTCAAAAATTCCGTTTCCGTTCGAAGCAATAATGATTGTCGGTCTGCATCTGGAAATCGCTGAATCATTTGTTGATTAAAGGACCAGACGATGAACGATACACTGACCGCCATCATCGCGGTAAAGGCGGCAAACCATTCGACCGACTTTCGTGGAAATATTTCTATGAAAACGGCAAGCGTCAAGCTTAATATGATGGGCCACGCAGCATCGTTCCAGCGGAACCAATAATATCGTAGGAGTGCTGCCGCCAGTTCGGGACGGGTCGCTGAAAGCCAGCGATCGATGAGCAATCCGAACACCGCCAATAGAAACGCGCCGTAAACAACTATCCAGAGTCGCCGCAAGCCATCAATTTGTGCATGAATTTGGGTTTGCTGGAGAGAGGTTTGCTCGGCATTTGCAAACTTTAGTGATCGTACGCGCCGAAAGAAAATAACAAAACAAAACATCGAAGCCGTTAATAGAACGCCAAACGATTGCCATCTATAAAGAGCGAAGTGACTTGCAAGTAGATGATGCGGCAATCGATCGTATACGTAGATCATCGCCCCTAACTTTGACGTTTCGGCATCGCTGCTGCGATTCAGCAACAGAGCGGGAACGAGGCCGAGAAGACTGAGCAATCCGCCAAGTGCCAGCGGTACAATCTGCTGGGAAATGGACTCGCGTTCGGTCGCGTATGATTTCCGAAATGCAAACGCTGCGAGAACAGTTAACGTGACCCATCCACCTGTCACAACATGAAACGCACAAGAAAACCCAAGCCAAGGCCAAGCCGCCGTCCATCGTCCCGATGCTACATGTGCCAGTGCAACAAAGATACATGCGTAAGCGATGCACTTTGCCTCAAAACCACCCACGATCCACTCGCCCGACAAGTGCCCCAAATGAAGTGTCGCGACAAAAAATGCGCCCGATAAAGTTGCTAGCCAAGGTTTCAGAAACAACGCTTTACACAAATAAGACCAAGCAACAGCCAAACATACCCAGCAAATAACTCGACCCAAATACGCTGCGACACTAAGCGAGAACACATTCGCCAGCCAACCGAAAATTAAAAAGAAAAACCAATGCGCGTCTTTGGATTCGAGGAATAGATCGCCAGCACCAAAGGTCGGATTCCAAAAGTGTTTTGCCTTTGTTAGGTAGTGACTCTCATTGACGCCCGGAGTGATTCCGCTTGCGACGATTACAAAGATGCAGAACAAAACCAATGACGCAAATATCCACGGCCTGGGTATGCGAAAGCCTTCAATATGTTTTTGTTTGGATACTCTGTTCATAAGTCCGACTTGACTGAAATAACTAACACAAAAGCTACAAAACCCCATTTGGGTGGTGTGAATTCGCCCTTCAGATTTGGTTTTTCTGCTTTTGCATTTAAATTCTGGCACATTTCTTGTGTTCTCAAACCAGTTTTCCTTGACTAGACTTTATTGGCACGTAAAGTGAAGTAGATGCAAAAAAATGTAGGTTAGCGGATAGTCCGCTTCTAGGCTGCATCAAGTGTTTCAGGAATCACAGATTCTTGAACGGACCGGTTAGGAAAGGGGATATTCCCCACGAGCTTAAGGAAGGCAAGAATGTTAGTCCTCTCCAGAAAGAAAAACGAGAGCATCGTCATCAATAACGACATCACCATTGTGGTTGTCGAAATTCGTGGTGACAAAGTTCGCTTGGGCGTCGAGGCTCCTCGCGAAGTGCCCGTGCATCGTCGTGAAGTTTACGACGCGATACAACGGAGCCAAAATGAACAGGAATCGGGCTCGGATACGCCTGCGATCGAAGAATAGTCCGTTCTTTTGTTGATTTCTGCATCCGGATTGAAATCCGTTTCTACTATTTCGTTGACGTCGCTTGACCAAATCGCAGCTTGCGGTTATTCTCTCGCGTCTTAGCAATGCAAACACTTCTCGGCAAGTTTCGAGTCTCTTGCGTTGCGGTTATTTTCCAGGCCCCGTCGTCTAGCGGCCTAGGACATCGCCCTTTCACGGCGGTAACACGGGTTCGATTCCCGTCGGGGTCATTCACTAGCCAGCCTTCTACAAAAGAGGGCTGGCTTTTTTTATTTAGTCTTCTTCGTCCCAGCTCATTACTTGATTCCCAAGCTTCATTCGAGGTGGATTTTCACTGTCGTCGCAATCGTTGTAAAAAAAAGCAGATTTAGATACAACGCTGGGCGGGAAGAGAAAAGTCAAATGAGTCTGCAAATAGAATGGTTCAATACATCGAGTAAGGAACAGTCCCGAAATAATTTCCGTGTTTGGAGCATCGGTGTCATTCCCGCGCAGGCGGGAATCCATCGCAATTGACCCTGGATTCCCGCCTACGCGGGAATGACGTGCAACTCGGTGCCCTGGATCGACATTACGATCAAGTTTCATTATTCGGGAAGTTAATTCGGGACAATTCCTAAGGTTTCATAGAGAATAAAAGCAGATTGAAAATTTGAAAATGTACGACGCAATATTACTTGTTTCCTTTGGCGGCCCGGAATGCATCAACGACGTCATGCCCTTTCTTGAAAACGTTCTTCGTGGAAAGAATGTCCCGCGCGAGCGGATGCTCGAAGTTGCAGAACACTATTACCATTTTGGCGGCGTCAGTCCGATTAACCAGCAATGCAGGGACTTGATCAGCGCCTTAAAAAATGAACTTGATCAACACGGACCGCACTTGCCGATTTACTGGGGCAATCGCAATTGGGCTCCGATGTTAGACGATGTTGTCGGTCAAATGGCCAACGACGGCATCCAACGAGCGCTGGCTTTCTTTACATCCACATTCAGTTCCTATTCCGGTTGTCGTCAATATCGAGAGAACATCCAGGCGGCTCGCGCGAAAGTCGGTCCTACTGCACCGGTGATCGACCGCATACGACTCCCGTTCAATCATCCAGGATTTATTGAACCGCAACGCGAGTTTTTGCGAGATTCGCTTAACCAATTCCCTGAGACAAATCGTCAGGCAATCCCCGTCTTGTTTTGTGCACACAGCATTCCAGGGATCATGGCTGAGAATTGTGCGTACGAAGCCCAGCTTCGAGAGTCTTCAAGGTTAGTAGCTGAAGGAGTCGGGCACGAGCGTTGGGAACTTGTTTTCCAGAGTCGATCGGGGCCACCCAATCAACCTTGGCTTGAGCCAGATGTATGTGATCGTATTGAGCAGTTACACGAAGAGTCGAAGATTACTGAACTGGTTATCCAACCAATTGGCTTTGTTTCTGATCATATGGAAGTATTGTTTGACCTCGATGAAGAAGCGGATGCTCTCTGCCAGAAACTTGGCATTAAAATGGTTCGCGCTCGAACAGTTGGAACTCATTCACGTTACGTCCAGATGATTCGTGAATTGATCACGGAACGGATGCAACAATCCACCGACCGTCCGGCCTTGGGTTGTTTTCCAGCGTTACATGATGTGTGCCCGGAAAACTGCTGCTTATACCCACGCCCCGAGACTGCAAGACGTCCAGGGTAGCAATATGTGCGTGTCGAACGTAAAGGCTAGGAGTGCGTTCTCTTCGCCTACAGGTGTATGGCGAGAAGCCTAAGGTGCATTCCGAGACGCACTTCCGATCCAACAGTAGCCAATGCTTACTGTGCAGAGAGAATAATCAACTGGGCACTGAGGAAACGACGACGAGAAAATTCTTGTCATCGTTGGGCGTGATCCCGCTATTTGAGAACTCAAGGCGAACCCGAACACTTGAACCGTCGGGGCGTAAACCTAGAGCAAATGCGTGATGGCTAAATTCGCTGGCATCCGATTTTGTCCAAGTCGCAAAGTCAAAATCAGATTCTTCGAATTGAAACAATTGACGGATCGTCTTGAGGCATATCTCCAACTGCGACATTCCCAACATTTCGCAAAACTTCTTGTTTGCTTTGGAGATCGAATTGGAATCGGAATTGATTTCGATAACTCCTACCGCAGCTTGATCAAAGACCATCTGGAACCAATGTTCGCTACGCCCAATAGCGACTTGAGCTTCTTTGAGCATGGTAATGTCGGTGTGCGTTCCAATCATGCGAAGCGGTTTTCCTTCCGCGTCGTAGGAAATGATTTTGCCACTCGACAAAATCCATTTCCAACTGCCTGACACCGTTTGCTGGCGAAACTCTACAGAATAATCTGCAAGTCGCCCTGAGACGTAGTCTTGATAAACTTGCGCAGTGTGGGCTCGGTCATCTGGATGCAGTCGCTCGATCCAGTTTTGGTTTGTCTCCGAAAATGATTCGGGCGAATATCCCAACATGGTCGCGTACTCTGGCGAAACAATGGCGATGCCCGTTTGCACGTTGAGGTCCCACAATCCTTGTTTGGCACTCTTGAGCGCGAGTCGCAATCGTTCCTCGTTTACCCGAAGTCGTTCTTCCGATTTCTTCCGGTCCGTAATGTCCATGTTTAGGCCGTACATGCATTTCGGAACGCCCTTCGCATCAAAATCCATTCGACCATACCCGCTCAGCCAACGGACTTCGCCATTTTTATGAATGACTCGAAATTCAGCGCGATACTTTGTGTGATTCTGAATTGACTCGGCCAACGCTCGCTGAACTTCTGGGAGGTCATCTGGGTGAATCGCATTAAAGATCAGATTCGTATCTCCCTTCCACTCGGCCGGATCAATCCCGAATAACTTCAAGCCGACTTCATTATGCGAAGCTTCATTCGTTAGTGGATTCCAGGTCCAGGACGACAGTTCTCCGGACTCAAGTGCAAATCGTAGCTGCTCTTCCGACATGCGCAATTCTTCTTCGATTTTCTTTCGCTCAGTCAAATCGATGAAACTTGCCAGCACTCGTCCTAGTGACTTTTCAAAACCGGGAGCGACCGCAACGTGAAGTGAAACAAATCGCGAACCTCCACTTAGGCTACCGACTGGAAATTCTGAAGAGAACGTCACTTTACCAGCAGCCAGCGCAACCAACTCATCCCGGAAGATATCCCATGACTGTGAAGTTTCAAAGTAATCGGGAAGGTTAGTGGTCAGTAACTCTTCGCGTGGTGCTCCTGCCAAAGCCGAACTGGCAAAGTTTACATTTAGGATGCGCACCAGTGTCGCCATCCGTTTCAGCTCATCAAAATTCTCTCGAAAGTACTTGTCAAAATCGGTTACGCCCTGACTTCGCAGCTCGTCGAACCGGCTAGCAACCCTTGAGAAATCTTCTTCCCAAACAGGAATTGGGGAACCGTCGAACAAAGACCGATAACGCTCTTCGCTTTCACGCAATGCAATTTCTGCAAGCTTTCGTTCACTAATGTCTTCTGCGATCGAAATGAAATGATCTTTGAGTGGGCTAATGATGGAAACTTTGGTCCATTTACCAATCGGCGACAGATAGCCTTCGAACTCTTGAGCAACTCCAGTCGAAGCAACTCTGCCGTAGGCCAATAAAAACTCTGGATTGGTCTTCTGAAGCTCAGGGAATATTTCCGATGCCCGTTTGCCTTCGAGATTTTGAAATCCAACCAGCTTTCGAAACGCCGGATTCGCATCGATGATTACCCAATCGATCGCTTTTCCCGTTTCGTCTTTGATGATGCGACAAAACGTAACGCTATCGAGCATTCCTTCGAATAACAGACGGTAACGCTTTTCGCTTTCTTCGAGAGCTTCCGCGATTTCGCGATTTTTCTTAGCTCGCTCCAAATGCGATTGAACGCGAGCGAGCAGTTCGCGAGCCGAAAAAGGCTTGATCAGATAATCGTCCGCACCCGCTTCGATTCCTTGAATCCGAGACTCTTCTGCAGGTAAAGCGGAAACCAAAATGATCGGTATTTCCCGCGTCTCTGCGTCCTGGCGAAGTAGCTTCACCATTCCAAAACCGTCAAGGTGCGGCATCATCACATCGCTGACAATCAGATCGGGCTGGAATGTCTTGGCAGCATTTAAAGCAGCTTGACCGTCCGGCGCGCATTCGATGGAATACTGATCTGCCATTAGGAGCGTAAGGTATCGCCGCATATCCACATTATCATCGACGATGAGAATCCGGGAACGCGTGTCTTGAAGCGGCCCACTGGTAGAGGATAAGCGTTCGACCGCATCCGATTGTGACTGTGTATTTTCGGTTAAATTGCGGTCTGTTTCGTTCACCCAATGCACTGCTTCCTCGAGAATAGGACCGGCAATCGTTGTCGAGGTCGACAATGCCCTTGGTTGTCCGATCGCATCGATTGGCAAATGAGAATAGCCAAGCGGGATGGTGACATAAAACGTCGAGCCTTTTTTCCATTTACTTTCGACGCGCAGATTGCCGCTATGAAGCCACACCAGTTCTTGCACCAATGCCAAGCCAACGCCACATCCTTCATGACTGCGGCCTTCGGTAGCTGTTATCCGATGAAATCGCTCGAATAGATGTGATAGCTCATGAGCGGGAATTCCCACGCCGGTGTCGCGCACGAAAAGTTCAAGACTCGTTGGCGATTTGCTATTGAGCGGCAAGAGACGCATGCCCACTTCGATTTCGCCTTGCATCGTAAACTTGAAGGCATTCGATATTAGGTTAAGTACGATCTTCTCCCACATATCTCGATCGACGAAGACTTGTTGATCGAAAGTGTTCGATGTTACCTTGAAGTGTAGGCCAGCATTCTCGATGGTCGTTCGAAATAGGTTTGCAATATTTACTGTGAACTCGGCTAACTGCGTTGGCTCATAGGTTGCTTGAACTCGCCCTGCATCGATTCGTGAAAAATCGAGCAACGCGTTTACTAGTCGCATCAATCGTACACCGTTGCGATTAACCATTTCCAATTGATTTTTGGCTGTCGGTGAGATTGAGGGATTGGGGCGTGTGAGTAATTCTTCGATTGGCCCAAGCATCAACGTCAAGGGAGTTCGGAACTCATGACTCACATTGGAAAAGAATGTTGTTTTGGCTTTATTTAACTGATCTAAAGATTCACCGCGGAGACGCTCGGCATTCCCAGAGCCGATTTTTTCCAGCGTCATAGCGATCAAAGATGCGATGCTTTTTAGAAAAGCTTGGTAGCCGTCGTCAAACGGTAAACGGGGACAGATTCCCGCGACAAAAAATCCCATGATGCGGTCACCAATCGGTTTGGCAAGCGGGACGACAAAGCACTTTTCAACAGGAGCGGGCCACACCTCGCCTCCACTACTTAACTTGGAGGCGAATTGTTTGGTCACAAGAATCGGTTCTCTAGCTTCCAAAACGTCCTGAAACGGCCAGGGGGATTCGCCGAAGATCTCCAACATCGTGGGCGATGCCGCCGTGCCACGCTCCATTCCCGTAGTTGCAATCAACCGAACATGGCGACCGTCATTGTCCAAGAAATAAAGCAACGTAAAAGGCAACTCACGAGCGTTCTGAACCAGGATGGCCGTGAGATGTTGACTTACCTCCTCGAGCGAGAAACTATTTTGCAAGTTTTCCGTCAAGGCATGCAAAGTTCGCATTCGCTGCTGACGCAATATCT
Source organism: Pirellulaceae bacterium (assembly GCA_031374825.1). Classification (GTDB taxonomy): domain Bacteria; phylum Planctomycetota; class Planctomycetia; order Pirellulales; family Pirellulaceae; genus JANMGV01. The sequence goes on along the minus strand of JANMGV010000152.1, from coordinate 17,738 downwards.
TCTCGGTATCTTCATGGCAGGCCACGAAAAACCCATTTGAGCCCGAGTCGCCGTCGGTAATTGCACTGCAGGAAACTGAAAAATACGACTCGCGAATGTGGCCATTACGACTAATGCGAATGTGCGCTGATGCTTGGCAACACGATTCGAACTGTTCGAGCATTCGATCAATGCGCGTACGCACAAACACAATAAGCTCATTCGATATATCATCGGCTGGTTGACAGAGCATCTGGGGATGCTGTTCGCCAATCAATTCAGCAAATGCTTCGTTATAAAAGACAATTCGCTCATTGCCCCAGAGAATAAGCGCAGGGAACGAGGCTCCTAAGCAAATTTGAAGGGACGTTACCAATGGGCGTGGCCATCCAGCAACTGGTCCAAGCGACGTCGTATTCCATTCAGACTCTTGAATATGTTTCCCCAACTCGCTACCAAAGAAATTGGGGGACTTCATTTGGCTGAATATTTCCATGTGTGTGGCGTCTTGATTCATCATGAATTAATCGTGTGAATGATTCCGTTTTTGCGAATTCAGTCTGCTGCCTAAAGTGAGTGCTTTCTACCTGGAGTCTATTACAGTTGTGGTTTTTTTGGTTAGTGCTTTAACCACTTCTGATCGTTCATTTCGTGACCTTCATCAAATCATCACAATCGCCCGAACTTCATCGCATTCATGTCCGCAATATCATCGCCTAATGCGAGGAACGACCGTGTTGTGTGCGCTTCGATTGACGCATCCTTCCTGTCAGAGGGGTCGCTGCCGATTCACGACCAACTTTGGATAGAATCCCCAATACTGCTTAATAACCAAGTCAAAGTGGATAATTTCCCTGACAACTGCGGATTCTTCAAATTTGTCCAAATTTTAGTGTGACATGATTGCCTCAAAGCTTTCGAGAGCAGCAAAAACCCTTCGAAAGAATGGGGTAATCATTGGAAACGAGTCGGTCGCGTTTCAGGTTTCTCGCCGGACCCGCGGAAAACGGTCGACTATAAATTGCGGAGGGAGTTGGTTGAGGCTTCGAACCATTTTGAATTAGACGTCATGACCTTTGCTCAACTCCGAAAACAACAGCTAATCTCAGGGTCGCCTTAGACCGTTAAAAATTCGGGGTTGACATGACATTTCGACACGTTGCTTTTGTTCCTTTGCATAGGTGATTCATCCGCGCCCGTGACGCGAGGCGCAGCGATCATTCAGGTTGGCCGGATTAAGATGATTATGACATTTTCATCAGCACAAGGCACGTACGATGTCTTGGAGTAGAACTCTCGCGAGTGAAAAATTGCGCAATACCGGTTTTTTAAAAGATCAGGTCGAGCCCGATCCGTCGCTGGCGCGCTTGGGGGGCAAAACTGGGCCTCGGGCCCACGTTTCGCAATAGGTTTGGTGTGCTAGAAACAGGCCATCCGTGCGCGCGGAAGTGGTCAAGGGTCTCGCGCCCGAAGACCGCGAAGGTTTGGTGGGCTAAATCGCGAGCTAGCTCGTCAAACCTATGCGACGAAACGGGGCGAGCCCGATCCGTCGCTGGCGCGCGCTGGGCGAAACTGGGCCTCGGGCCCGAGTTTCGCAATAGGTTTGGTGTGCTAGAAACAGGCCATCCGTGCGCGCGAACGCGGTCAAGGGTCTCGTGCCCGAAGACCGCAAAGGTTTGGTGGGCTAAATCGCGAGCTAGCACGCCAAACCTGTGCGACGAAACGGGGCGAGCCCGATCCGTCGCTGACGCGCGCTGGGCGCAAATGGGCCTTGGGCCCATGTTTCGCGATAGGTTTGGTGTGCTAGAAACAGGCCATCCGTGCGCGCGAAAGCGGTCAAGGGTCTCGTGCCCGAAGACCGCAAAGGTTTGGTGGGCTAAATCGCGAGCTAGCACGCCAAACCTTTGCGACTGAACGGGGCGAGCCCGATCCGTCTCTGGCGCCCTTGGGGGGCGAAACCAGGCCTCGCGCTGGGATGTGATATTGTGCGAATGGGACGCGTCTGAGGTACAAAACTAGCGCAACTAAATCCTGTGTCAACGCCAGTCTTTTAACAGTCCAGCTTTAGCCTATGCGTTTCAACACAGCCTCAAGCGTTGGTCGCAAGGCCGCGCCGCTGGCTTTCATGGCTTGCACTTCTTTCGGCCACAAGTCGATTTCTACTCGGGATAAAGCTCCCGTGCGACCCACGATGGTTGGAACCGATAACGCTACATCGCGAATGCCATAGCAACCGCCATCCTGAACGGTGCTGACGGGCAGTAGACGCTGTTGATCGAGGATGATCGAGTGAATGACGTCGCGAATAGCAACGCCCACCGCGAATCCTGCACCGCCCTTCTTGGCGATACACTCCGCTCCCGAAGTTTTCGTGCGCTGAAAAATCTGACCTGCTGTCTGCGTCGTCCAGCCAGGATACTTTTCCAAGCTCAGCGAGCCGACCGAGGCGCTCGACCAAATCGGGACCATGCTGTCGCCATGCTCGCCAAGGATCATCGCCCTGGTTTGTGTCGGAGCCACACGAAGATGTTGCGCGATCAACGAGCAAAATCGAATCGTATCCAACTGCGTTCCCAGACCGATAACTTGGGTTGCAGGCAATCCCAAACGCTTGGCGGCAACATAAGTCAAAATATCCACGGGGTTTGACACGACGACACAGATCGCCGATTTCTTCGGACCCGCTGCTTTGACTTGATCCAAGATCGAAACGAACAAATCCGTATTCCGGTTGATCAAATCCAATCGCGATTCATCGGGCTTGCGTCGCAATCCCGCCGTGATGCAAATAATGTCGCTTGAAGGGATGTGCTCGTAGGAGCCGCTGACGATGACTTGGTCCGCCACACTCGGTCCGCCATGCAGCAAATCCAAAGCGTGCCCAAAAGCCAAATCCGCATTCAGATCGAGCAAAGCAATCTCGCGAGCAATACCGCCAAGCTGCAGTGCGTAAGCTGCGCAGGAACCGACCAGCCCACCGCCGCCAATGATACTTACCTTCATATTGATTAAGCTCCCTTCGACAGTTCGCGAATGACTTGTTCCGTGATCAGCTTGATCAAGCGATCTTCATCGATGCCTTCGGGCAATGCTCCCGACCCGGTCGAGCTTCGCAAAACCGGCGCGGCCGCAGTCACCGCCGATTCCACTGCGGCGGCTAGTCCCGAGGCAGCTAGTCCCGTGGCGGCTTTGCCCATGACTGGTGGCTCTGGGAAAGCTCGTCGCTCGACTCCGCTGTCCTGCCAAGAGTGCCGAAAAATATCGTTCGCGCAAACATCGCAGTTTTTGAATTCGTCCGTGTTGCGAGGATCGGTGAATCCCCATTTGGCTTTCAAATCAAGCAGCTCGCGCTCTTTCTGTTCATTGAAGTAACTGACATTGCCAAGCTGTTTGGCCAACAACAAGATCCGGCAGTACGCATCCAAGATTTCCGTCCACCAATACGCACGCTCAACGTCTTCACCAAAGCTCACGGTCCCGTGATTTGCCAAGATGATGATGTTGGTCTTATGAACGAAAGGAATGATCGTGTCCGCAAAAGCTTGCCCACCAGGCGTTTCGTATTTCGTAATAGGAACATCGCCCAGAAACACTTCGACTTCGGGCAACACGCATTGCGGGATCGGCTCACGCGCGACGGCGAACGCAGTCGCATGAGGTGGATGGCAGTGCACGACGCTCTTGATGTCGGCGCGTTGTTTGTAGATTTCCAGATGCAACAAAGCTTCGCTACTGCGTTTCTTGCGTCCGGAAATCTGTTTGCCCGTCATGTCAACGATCGAAATATCGTCAGGCTTGAGAAAGCCTTTGGAATGCATTGTCGGAGTGCACAGCACTTCGTTGTCGCTGATGCGGACGGTGATATTGCCATCGTTCGCTGCGGCAAAGCCTTTCTCGTAGAGTCGTCGACCGATTTCGCAGATGTCTTGTTTGATCTTGTGAACGTTTGTCATCATGTTTCCCAAAAAGCGAGTTACTCGATTAAAGTTTATTTGGATCGGAATTGAGGAGCGATCTCGACACGTTCGAGAATCGCGGAGCAATAAGCATCAACTGGTTTTAATTCGGGTCGAAAGGGTTGTGCGGCCTCCGCGCCGTCGCTGACCGCAATCAACGTCCCGGCGTTCGATCCCAGGTCATCCCATACGACAATCGTGTCCGTGTCCCGAGCAACGCCCGTCACCAACTCTTCGCCTGCGGGTTCAGCCGTCACCAAACAACCGCCAACCAAACTAGGATGGCAGCGCGACAACGTAACTTTTCCAGTGACACGATAAATTTGCATGATTTGGTTTTACGCGCTCCCGACGCTTTTCTGCCAAGCTCGAATGACGTTTGCCGTTGACGCAGCATTCCATCGCGCACGATTGAGGATGATCAAGTTGACAGGGACTTCCGAAAGCACGTCTGGCAAATCCGACCAAGCGGAGACGACTGCCGATCGAATCGCATCATGCCGTGCGGCTTGCCAACTGGTGGCATGTGGGAATTCGGACAGCAGGATGCCACGGTGACTTCCTCCGCGAAGATTCTTAACCGCTTGCCCTAGATTCGCCGCGTCGTCTTGATCCATAACTTCGACGCGAACTTGTTTCGGACAAAATCGCTTTTGCAGTCCGTTCAACCACACTGCTTTGCCAATCACGAACATCGGCACTATGTTGGCATTGGTGATTCCTGGAAGATTCGTGGATGGGCTCGCGGCACTGTTCTCGCGACGGACTTCGATTTGATTACGGCGCAGTACATCCCAAGCGGCAGGTGTGATGACAGCCTTGTTTCGGACTGAGATTGCTGACTTCGGTTCGATGCCTTGGGAAACGAGAGCTTCGGTCAGTACCGATTGTTCAAAACGCTTGACTCCCACGGAGGCTGTTTGCGTGGCTTGTTGACCTGAATGCGCACCGAGATCGGTCAACCGCGTCAAAACGCGGCGAACAATTTCATCGATCTCAAGTGGTGAAGAGGTCATGGTCTACTCTGTTACTGTCGGGGTTACTGTTGGTCGTCAACGATTCCAAGCACGGCCCATCGGACTGGCGAATTCTCGATTCCAAACATCTGCTTGATTGCCGAGCCATCGCTAGTCAGCATGACGTGCTCGCCCGCACCAGCACCAAAGCGATCTACAGCTAACAAAGGTGGCCCGTCTGGCTTCACTTTGTCAGCCATCAATGGCTGGACCACCAACAGTTTCTGGTTAGCCAGCGAACTGTGTTTGGCAGTGGAAATGGCATATCCGATGACGCGGGCGATTTGCATGATCAGCTTTGGGGACCTCCAAGGATCCAAAGGTCATCGATCATCGAGCAACGTCGTTCGCGGGTAAATGTCATCGGCGTGGTAACGCCTTCGCCGGTTGGCCCCGCAATAGAGAAAGACAAATAGCCTTCGCCGCCGAGTCCCAACGACGCCATGCAAGGCCCGTTCTTAACAAACAAAGTCGTGTCCATTGCTCGGGCCATTTTCGTCATGTTGCGCACGTCACGCGAATGAATAATGCTGGTGTGTCGGAATCCATGCTCGTATTTTTGAGCAAGTGCAATTCCATGGTCGATATTGCGACAGCGAACGAAGGGCACGAACGGCATCATTTGTTCAACGGTGACAAACGGATGATGCTCGTCGGTTTCGCCGTAAACGAGTTCAACCGACGGATCAATTTTCTTGCCAGCACCAGCGGCCAGCTTAACGGCGTCTTGCCCGAGATACTCTTTAGCTGGAGCATAGTGACGATCGGCACCTTCGCCTACTTCGATCATCGCGACCGAAGTCAACTTAGCGATTTCACTGCTCGACAAACGAACAGCACCCGCGCGTTGCATGGCATCCATCATCTTGTCAAAGACCGAGTCGACGACAAAGACTTCCTTTTCAGCGATGCACAACAGATTGTTATCGTACGCGGCGCCTTGGATAATGCATCGCGCTGCACGATCCAGGTCAGCCGTTTCATCGACCACGACAGGTGGATTTCCAGGTCCAGCGACAATGGCCCGTTTACCGCTATTCAAAGCAGCTCGTGCGACAGCCGGTCCACCGGTGACGCAGATCAAAGCGATCCCGCGATGCTTGAATAATTGCGAAGCGGTCTCGAGGGTCGGTTCGCGAAGCAAGCAAATGAGATTGTCGATTCCAAGATCTTCGTAAATCGCCTTATTGAATCGACGCACGCCTTCGGCAGCGACTTTTTTGCCGCTTGGATGTGGATTGACGACAACCGAGTTCCCACCGGCAATCATGCTGACAGCGTTGCCTGTAATCGTCGGCAACGAATGCGTCACCGGAGTAATCGCCCCGATGACTCCAAACGGAGCGTGCTCGATAACGGCCAATCCATGATCGCCACTGAACGCTTGTGTTTTGAGGAACTCCGTTCCTGGAGTCTTTTCGCCGAGTGTTTTCAGCTTTTCAATCTTGTGAACCAAACGACCAATCTTCGTTTCATTCATCTCCATCGTGCCAAGCTCGACGCAATCGCGAATCGAAATCCGGCGAATGTGATCGATGATACGTTTGCGATCTTCCATCGACCGCTCGCGAAGTTGCTCAAAGGCATGACGAGCCGCCGCGACGGCTTCATCGACCGAGTCAAACTGGCCGTATCGACCTGCAAAAGGCGATTGCGACTTTTTCAACGCCGTGCTGGGCGATGCGTGGCCGTTTCCGTTCTGTTGCCGAACTTCCGAAAGGACTTGGGAGACGACTGAGCGAATGAGATCTTCGTTGATGTGCATAATATATTTTATTGAGGTGTTAGCTGTTGCGAGAATAAACGCAGTTCTTTTCGACATGAACGTTGTCAACGATTCCGATGATGACGCAATCAATAGGCAGTTTGCTTGTTTCGGGAGTAAAACGAGCGCTGCTGCCTTGGGAGATCAGAACCATGTCCCCCACCCCGGAGCCCATCATGTCCACAGCGACAAAAGAGCGACCGGTCGTAGTCAGCGAATCGCGTGACTGAGGGTCGACGCGGTAAGGCTCGACGATCAGCAATTTGCAGCCTTTCATCGAGTCGACTTTTTGAGTCGAGACAACGGCTCCGGTGACTTTCGCGACGAACATGATCCAACTCTTTTCTTAAGCAGTAGTTTGTAAAGCTTCTAAAGTCTGGCGGGCTACGATGATCTCTTCGTTGGTTGGAACCGTCCAAATTTGGATTGCTCCCTTGCCTGAATCGATGCGCTGCTCGGTTGCTCGAACGCGATTTCGTTCCGGATCAAGCTCGATTCCAAGTTGCTCAAGACCTCGACAAACGGCAACGCGAATATCGGCTCCGTTTTCTCCGATCCCGCCCGTGAATACGATGGCATCTGCACCGCCAAGTGCAACGAGCATCGAACCAAGATGTTTGCGTACGTCACCAACGTAAACTTCGAGCGCTAATTTGGCGTCCGCGTTCCCCGTATTGGCCGCTGACTCAAGATCGCGAATGTCGCCGCTAATCCCGCCGCTCAAACCCAGCAATCCGCCCTCGGTTGCCAGTTTTTTGAGGGTTTCCTCAAGCGACATTCCCGTGTGCTTCATGATGAGTGGTAGCGAAAACGGATCAAAATCCCCGACGCGATTGTTCTGGGGTAACCCTGACTGCGGGCTCATGCCCATTGTTGTGGCGATACTCTTGCCGCTACGAATCGCACACAGCGAACTGCTGCCACCCAGATGACAAGAGATAATACGAGCATCGTTTCGGTTAAGCAGTTGAGACATTCGCCAGCCGATGAATCGATGCGAAGCCCCGTGAAATCCCCATCGCCGAATTGGAAGCGCGTCGCTCCAAGCTTTGGGAATAGCGTAATGACGATTTTCAGCAGGAATCGTCTGATGGAAATCCGTCTCAAAGGCAGCAACTAAGGGAATCTCAGCAAACGTCGAAGCGAGCTGTCGCATGGCTGCGACATAAGGTGGATTGTGCGCGGGCGCGACCGAATTCATTTCCTCCATCGCATTGAGAACGGACTCGTCGATGCGAAAAACACCTTGCAAACGTCCACCGTGAACCGCTTTGAAACCGATCGCTCGAATCTCCGATGCGTTTTGAATGCACCCAAACTCGGGATCCGTCAGTTGAGCCAAACAGGCTTTCACGGCGACGCCATGATTCGGAACGGACTGCTCGATCTCTTTTCGGACCTCGCCAATTTCCACAAAGCAACGGCTTGATGGCGCGCCGATACGTTCGACGCCCCCGCGCGCGAGTTGTTTTTCGTTGACCATATCGAACAACCGGTATTTGAAACTGGTCGATCCGAGATTGGCTACCAAAACCTTCATGGAACCGCTACCTTCCTGTTGTTTGCTGCTTGAATCTTGGCTCGTCATGCGCGCACCCTTCGAAGAATGCAAAGGAATTTGCAGGTCGGAGGATGCATGACGAGCTACTTGAAAAAAGCTTCGGAGAGTCCTTCGGCTGGCCGAGGGATGACATGGCTGCTAATCAATTCTCCGACTTGGGATGCCGCAGCAGCGCCCGCTTCGACTGCAGCACGCACGCTGCCAACATCGCCGCACACGATGGTTGTGACATATGCACCACCGATGTCCACGCGCTTGACGATTTCTACGCTTGCCGCTTTTGCCATTGCGTCGGTAGCTTCGATCAGGGCCAAAAGCCCCTTGGTTTCAATGAGTCCGATTGCTTGTTGCATGATGTGAATTCTTACTTTCAATGAAAATTTTCGAACGATTACTTAAAACGCCCGCTGCAATTAGCTGGCGACGCTGGACGTATTGACTTTGAGAACTTTGCCAAGGTCATCGTGAGGTCGCGCGATCACTTGAACGCTAACGACTTCGCCGATACGACCTGCCGAAGCAGCGCCCGCATCGGTAGCAGCCTTCACGGCAGCGACATCGCCAGCCACGAATGCCGAAACAAGACCACTGCCAACCTTGTCCCAACCGAGGAACCGAACGTTGGCGGCTTTCATCATCGCGTCGACCGCTTCGACGAGGGCGACAAAGCCCTTCGTTTCAATCATGCCGAGCGCTTCGTTAGTTTTTGCCATCTTTCTTCAAACTCCTAAAACAAAAAAGAACTGTGAAAAGGTGCCAGCCACCTTTTCGGGAAACTAGTGAGTGTGACACTTACAGGCGTCGCCTTGCGGGCGAAGTTCAATGTGCGTTGCTGCATCGAGATTGCATGCGTTGCCTTCATCCGTATCGATGTGGACTTCCAGTTTGCTCGCAGCATCGGCTCGGACAAGCAGATCTTCGAAAGTAACGGAACATTGCGGCGACTTGATCGCCAATGACATAAAGCTACCGTTCTTGACTCCGTAGCTTGCCGCATCGTCAAAGTTCATGTGGACGTGGCGAGCAGCTCGAATGACGCCTTCGGTCAATTCGACGGCACCGGCCGGGCCAACCAGCACGCAACCTGGAGTACCAGCGATATCGCCGCTATGACGAACCGGTGCATCGATCCCAAGGGAAATTGCGTCGGTGATTGCTAATTCGACTTGCGAAGCCTTTCGCGTGGGGCCTAGAATTCGGACGCTTGGCAGCATGCGTCGACGCGGTCCGACAATCATGACCGTCTCCGCAGCCGCGTAAAAACCGTCTTGATAAAGATTCTTTTCGGGTGTTAGTTTTTTACCAGGACCAAATAGTTTTTCGACGTGCTCGTCCGTCAAGTGAACGTGTCGAGCCGAGATGCTTACGCGCAATCGATGATTCGGATCATTGGATTGGGGCGATCCATTGGTTGCCGACAATCGACGCACTGCGGCGCGAACGAGAGATTCAATTTGGGATCGATCCAGGGTTGCTATGCTCATGGTGATTAGACCGCTCGGGTTTGTTCTTCTTCCGAAGGTGCAAGTTTCTCGGCAATGACAAGTTCGACTTTCGATTGCTTCAGTCGGTCACGCCAGCTTGAATCCAGTCCGTCATCCACAACAGCGGTTTGGATTTCGGACAAACTGCAAAGTTTGGCAAGGCTCGATCGTCCGAATTTGCTGCTGTCGGCAACAACGATCGTTTGGTCAGCGATTCGCATCATGGCCCGCTCGGTTTCAACCAGCAGGAGATTGCTGTTATAGAATCCACGTTCGTCGGCACCCGCGATACTGAGGACAGCTTTCTGAACGTTTAGAGAAGCGAGCATTTGGTCTGTGTAAGGCCCTAGCGTCACCCCTGTTCGCGAGTGAACGTAACCGCCAAGCAGAATCAGGTCTGCCGAGTCGGACGCCGCGAACAGGTAAGCGACCGGTAATGAATTGGTAACCACTTGCAAAGGTCGCCCCACGAGGCGTCGAGCAAGTTCGTACGTTGTGCTTCCTCCGTCAAGCAGAACGGTGTCATGATCTTCGATCAACCGACTAGCAGCCGAAGCCACCTGTAGTTTCTTGTCCCATTGGCTCGCCCGCCGACCCTCGAAAAGCCGCAGGGAAGCGCTCGGCCCCGTACTAAACACGCCGCCATGCGTGCGTTTTACTTCGCCGTTTTCTTCCATCCAATCCAAATCGCGACGGATCGTCGATTCGCTGACTTTGAGAGATTCCCGTAGCAGTGGGATCGATACGAAACCGTGGCTTCGAATCAACTCGCGAAGCATTTCCCTTCGCTGTTCCGTCCCAATGCCAGTGTTCACACAGGAAAACCTTTTAAATCAACGACCGCACGAAATTTCCGACATTGATTGAATATGATCACGTTCATGAAAGTTTTCAATCACCAAGCTTGCATTGCCCCTACATTTTGCCGAAGTCGCCACGAAAAACGCGATTGGTCGGGTGAAAGAACGTAAAACGTCACTTTGTTGCTCGTATGCGGTCAGTCGTTCCATTTTGCCGGGCAGACGCTGCTTTTCCAGTGTTTTTACATGCGGGAAATGCCTAACAGCCGCATTGCATTAGCAATCGCAAGTATTCGGCCCATTTCGATGAACGCGATTTCCGTCACTCGGCGGGGTACTTCTGCGCGTTTCGCTTCATTTTGGCTGCCAGAGCCGTAGAAAGATCGATTTCAAGGCAATTCGCCATCGCCAAGACATAAGCCAATACGTCGGAAAGCTCTTGGGCGATTGGATGATCCGCATCGACTTTTCCACAAAAATCGCGGGATTCGTCATAGGTCAGCCATTGGAAATGCTCGATTAATTCCGCTGTTTCGACCGCAATCGCGGAAGCCAAGTTCTTGGGGTCGTGAAAACGATGCCAGTTTCGTTCCGCAACGAATTGCTCCACAAGATCCTTAACAGCACTTACGGGCGTTTGATCGTCTGTGGAAACCGTTGGAATGGGGCTTTTCATAGCTTTTAGGACCTAAGAACAAAATCGGACCAACTAGGAATTTGATGACGCCTTGACGGATTGGCTACATCGGTCAGGATTTCATCATAGCGTATTTGCCGTCGGTCCTACGATAACTCGAAGACCGACTTTACGCATTTCGGCTCCGGATTCGTTGGCGATTGACCTCAGCATAACACTTGGTCATCGCCGTGTATTCCGCAACAAAGCACAACCAAATTAGATTGCCGTTGGGGCAATTTGACCATTCGAATTAGAAAAGTCTGATCACCATTTAGGAGTTACTCAATGGCTGTACTCGTTCAAAAATCCGCACCCGATTTCAAAGCCAACGCAGTCCATCCAGACGGCTCGTTTGGCGAAGTTTCGCTTAGCCAATATCGCGGCAAGTACGTGATGCTGTTTTTCTACCCGCTCGATTTTACTTTCGTATGCCCTACGGAAATCATTGCATTCTCCGATCGCAATGCCGAGTTCAAAGCATTAAACGTTCAAATTCTCGGTGTGTCCGTCGACAGTCATTATTCCCACTTGGCTTGGTGCAACACGCCCCGAACGCAAGGTGGTATTGGCAAGATCGAATACCCGCTCATCGCCGACTTGAACAAACAAATCGCCCGCGACTACGACGTCTTGGTCAATGACGCAATCGCTTTGCGAGGATTGTTCCTAATCGACAAAGCCGGTGTCGTTCGCCATCAAGTCGTCAACGACTTGCCGCTCGGTCGCAGCGTCGACGAAGCGCTCCGCATGGTCCAAGCTCTTCAATTCTTCGAAGCCAACGGCGAAGTTTGCCCAGCCGATTGGAAAGAAGGAAAACAGTCCATAAAGCCAACCGTCAAAGACAGCAAACAGTTCTTCGCCACCGAATACGCCAAGTAAGACGAAAGTAGGCCACACGGAGGACGGATCTCCAGGTCCGTCCAAACCCTCTAAAAAAACGTAGGACGGATCTCCAGGTCCGTCCAAAAACCAAACCACCCACTTAAATCCAAGGCGTAGTTCGTCACCCCGACCTACGCCTTTTTTCGTACCCCGATTACCAAACCATCGCCCCCATCACACGCTCCACCCTCGCCGCACCATCGCCCGCAAGCAAATCCGTCACCGCTTGCGGAACAATCCGCCAAGACCATCCATATCAATCCTTCAACCAACCACATTGACTTGGCCGATCACCCAACGTCAAGGCATCCCACAAACGATCCGCTTCTGCACTTGAGAGTTTGGGAACCGCGAACAATAGAACGTCGCCGCCTCTTCTGCATTCTGGTCTGACCAAAGGAACGTCCGGGTCTTCTGAAGGATCACCTGATCTGCCCATGAGCTTTTGCGAGTCGCACAAAATGGGGCGTAATGCAAACGACTCTATGTATTTAGCCCCGGCATCGCTTGCAGCATGGCATCGTACATTTCGTCGGTCGTCAAATTTTTCATGGGCGAAGCTATTGACCATCGATGTCCGAACGGATCGACAATTTGACCGTATCGATCTCCCCAAAAAACATCCGCGACCGGCATCTTCATCGTTGCACCCGCTCGAACCGCTTGCGCAAACGTTGCGTCAACATCATTGACGACCAAGTGGATCGTCACGGGAGTTCCCCCAAGCGACACCGGACCCAAGTTTTGCCAATCTCGATTTTCTTCAGCCAGCATCAGCATACAGTTCCCAATGCTCAATGACGCATGAACGAGAAAGCCATTGGGAGCGACCAACCGCCGAACTTCGACGGCATTAAATGCGTTCTTGTAAAAGTCGATTGCTTTCAAACCATTTTCGCACACCAAAATCGGCGTGAGGGAACTGACGTTATCGGCTGGCGTAGTTTTGTCCAAGTCAGTCATGTTTGCGAATTGCCCTTAGCTGACTCGACGATAGTGGTTCTTCATGAACGGCACCCAATTACCATCGGGCCCAAGGAACTGCGACGCGAGTGTGCGATGGTTGTCGTCAACGAATTCGATGATGTCTTGATATTGGGCCATCGAACCATCGCCGGTAGAGCTTGGACCTTCGGAATCCAATGTTAGGACTTTGTTCGATGCATCCAGCGTGCCTCGATATGGCCACAGATGCGTCATGACCGAGGCGATAAACGTGCCAACAAATTGCTTGGCCTCGGGATCAAACCCGAGCGTCATGATTGTCTTGCAAAGGCCCCCGTCAGGCATTTCGCTTTCCCCTTCACCGATCGTCCATAAACCGCCAAGCGAACGAACCGATTCCTTGCCCGTCGATTGTACGGGCGGTTTATCCGGACCCATGCTACACTCACCTTGGCAAGTCCAGTCGCCTATCAATCGTTGAAGCCACTGATGTTCGGGAGTCGGCTGCGGAGATTCCATTTGTAGGCCTTTCAAATTCAATCGCAAGTGCAAGCATCGGACCGATCAAGTCTCGATAGCTTACACGATTGAATTTCGAAAAACAGCCTGCTTTGAGCAATGAATCTCGGTACACACCAATCAGATTACAAAATGCAATGTGTGTCTGAGTTTGCTAAACCCAACGAGTAAGAATCGGTAGGGGGATGGTGGAACGAGAAAACGCCAAGCGAGAAAAAGTATTTCGAAAGGCACGATGACCGTGCCTGATGAGTACCATCCACCACTTTTCAGCAGCGAGTCGCTTTTGAGGTCGGCGATAGAATGCAAACAAAGCAGCGCTGCGGCTTAACAGAAACGCCGAGCTAGGCTCAGGCTGGGCTGTGCGACAAATAGCAATTCTGAACATTTCACGCGAGTTCATTTCACGCGAGTTTATGCGAGCCAGTTTTGTTTCACTGAGATCTCGCTCCCTTCTCCCCGTCTTCGGGGAGAAGGGCTGGGGATGAGGGGCAGAATTTCCAAGCGATTCGGCCCATCACGGCGGCATCACATCATTCAATGGGATATTCATTACGATGTGTTTACAAATGGTGCTTGTTGGAGACTTCGTTTGGGTCAGACTCTAGATTCGGGATTTCGAGGGCATCTGTTAAACGTTAGGTTGGCGTTTTGTTGAAATGAAACGTCTCTTAAGACCTGGGCGTGTGGTATGCTGCGTCCTCCGCAGCTTCTGTATCCCGTGGAGAGTGGGTTGCCTGTGATGTACACAATCGGTATTGGACGGGACGCAACGGAGGTATCGATCCGACGTCTGCGTATCGCCGGTTTGTGAAAGACGGATTGATCGATTCCGTCGATCCGACAATCGTTCGTCTTCGTGATTGGGTCTATTCGACTGGCCATGGGTACAATGCCCAAAAAGCCAACGCCTCTTAGGGTTCGTTCTTCTATCGGATGCTAAATTTCTTGCGAGCGACTTCGGAGATCGCCAGAACTGCGGGATGCTTTACCTTGCGCTCTACAGACAAGGCATAGTACTTTTCCGAAATATTTGGCAGGGTGGCTATAGGCTCGACTCCATACATTTCTTCCACTTCGTTGCAGATAGCACTTGCGACGGGGAAAACGCCGACACCTGCTTTGCCCATGATTTTCAGCATCGCGCTGTCTTCAAATTCTCCCACTACTTTAGGCCTAATCTCGTTCTCTTCGAACCAATAATCCAGCGACCGTCGAAGCACTGAGTTCTTCATGGGTAAAAGCATGGGTGCTCCATTGAGCGATCCCGGGAAACCGCTTCGGACCTTCTTAGCAAGCGGCTTTACTCCAACAAGTACAACATCGGATTCACCCAGTAGATGAGAATAGGCTCGGACTTTCATCGTTGGATCGATGGGAGTGTCGGATAACACGACATCGAGTTTGTGGATGGCGAGCTCCGCAATCAACTTCGTTATGTCTCCTTCGTGACACAACAAACGAACGTCCCCCGGCATGCGAAGCGTTGGTTCAAGCAGTTGATAAGCAACAAGTTTTGGCATGACGTCTTTGATCCCTACGCGAAGAACCATCGGCCCGCCGACTGGTCTACCATTGACCATGTCCAAGAGCTCCTGGCCGGTTGCGAAGATATCGTTTGCGTACGATTGCACAGCTATACCCATTTCTGTCAAAGCGAGCCCTCGGCCCGCCTTGCGAAACAGCTTAACCCCCAGCGATTTCTCCAAATCACGAAGCTGAATACTGATCGTGGCTGGAGTTACGTGCAGTCTTTCGCTGGCTTTGACCACCGACCCGTCTTGCGAAACAGCCCAAAAATACTGCAAATGGTGGTAATTGAGCCAGTTCATGGCGAACCTTCCTTAGTTTGGAAAAACCAATGTATTCATGCTGACGATTCAACTTGTTTTATCATTTAGGGACCCGATAATCAATACATCAAAGGCGTTCATTCGGTTATCAGGTCACCTTAGGAGAGCAATCCCATGTTGGTTCAAGTAAG
Organism: Pirellulaceae bacterium; assembly: GCA_031374825.1. Taxonomy (GTDB): domain Bacteria; phylum Planctomycetota; class Planctomycetia; order Pirellulales; family Pirellulaceae; genus JANMGV01. Next base: position 2,168 of record JANMGV010000152.1, on the reverse strand, counting down.
CGGAAAGGGTTTCGAGCTGCGTCCAGAGCTCCGAGACGACATTGAAGAAAAGATGACGACAATTTTGGATCGATTTCGTTCACGCATCGCAAAGGTTAATGTGTTTCTCGCTGATGTGAACGGACCCAAGAATGGAATCGATAAATCACTTCGCGTTATCATCGACATAGAACGGCTTCCTCTGATCGTGGTAGAGGAAAAAGGCGAGTCCTGGTACGCAATCCTTGATCGAACGGCTGAACGTGCCGTCCATGCGGTCAGCCGCCAAGTCGACCGTATGCGAGCCAGGACAGATCGCACAAGCATGGCGGGCGAAGCAGGTGCGTTCCTCGGTACGGATACGGAATAGTCACGAACTCCATTGCAATCTCAGAAAGGTATTTTTATGAAGTGTCCAAACTGCATCGCCGTCGATCTCCTGATGTCCGAACGCAAGGGAATAGAGATCGACTATTGTCCGAGTTGCCGCGGAGTATGGCTCGACCGGGGCGAACTAGACAAGTTTATTCAACAAGCAGATCAGCAAGCTCAAGTTCTCGCGTCAGAAAGAGCCCCTTCGGCAGAGTGGAGCCACGGTACGTTCGCTCCTCGAAATGAAAAAGATGATGACGACAATCGAAGGGACGACGATCGCAAGTACGAGGAGCGGAAGTTCCGCGATGATGACCGTCAACATAGTCGGCACGGAAAGAAGAAGGAGTCGTTTTGGGGGAATCTATTCGATTTTGATTGATAACCGACTCTCTGTCGCTCTATCCGAACCAAGGCATTTTCTACCCGTTCATTCTTAGCAGAATATCATGGCACATGGCCAATCTAATCAGAATACCGATCCAGATAGCATTTCCATTGAGTTGAAAATTCTCCCTTGGCGCATGCATCAACGGAATTCAATGTAAAATTCGTACGCGGATGCGACAGCCTCAAGCTATAGGACACTCATTTTGCAAGCACCCGAATTTTATCGCACAGAAATTTCCGAGGTATTGGTTACTCTTGGGGTAAATCAACATGGTGGACTTTCCTCGAACGACATTATCGAACGTCGCCAGCGATTCGGCAGGAATCTTCTGACGGTACGTCGAGGGAAAGGGCCCTTCCTTCGCTTTCTGCTCCAGTTTCATCAACCCCTGATCTATGTCCTTCTCATCGCATCCGCCGTCACCGCCTTGCTCAAGGAGCCCATCGATGCGAGTGTGATTTTTGGTGTCGTTCTTCTGAATGCCATCATCGGCTTCATTCAAGAGTCGCGCGCCATACAGGCCATCTCCGCGTTGGCCAAAAGCATGGTGACAGAAACTACCGTCATTCGAGATGGATTGCGTCAACGGCTCGCATCTGCGGATCTGGTTCCGGGTGACATTGTCGCGTTGGCTGCCGGAGACAAAGTCCCAGCCGATATGCGATTGATCCAAGTGGACGAATTGCGAATCGCAGAAGCTGCCTTGACGGGTGAATCCTTGCCGGTCAATAAAACAACGGCATCCCTGTCAAGTCCCGTTGGTCTTGCCGATCAGACGAATATGGCATTCTCCTCGACATTGGTTACCTCAGGGCAAGGGATCGGAATCGTTTCGGCGATCGGGGACTCGTCCGAGATTGGCCGCATATCGCATTTGATCGATACAGCGGATCAGCTCGTTACACCACTAACGCGCCGATTAGCTCATCTCAGCAGAGTGATGTTGTGGATGATATTGTTGTTGGCTGCCCTCAACTTTCTTATTGGTTGCTGGTGGCATGGTAAACCGGCTATTGAAATGTTGCTTGCTTCCGTCGCCTTGTCCGTTAGTGCCATTCCCGAGGGGCTTCCTGCAGCATTGACGGTGACTCTCGCAATCGGTGTCGCTCGTATGGCAAAGCGTCGAGCAATCATTCGCAATCTTCCGGCCGTCGAAACGCTTGGTGGAGTTACCACTATCTGTTCCGATAAGACCGGCACGATTACCGAAAACCAAATGACGGTGACCGAAATTCAAACGGTCTCAGGGAATTATCGTGTCACCGGAGGCGGCTACGCTCCGGAAGGCAGGTCTTTCAAGCTTGCATTCTTTCGTTATTGAGTATGATTTGCGTGCTGATATGTTGTTTAGTACCGGTTCGAATGGGCGGTGGTTTCTTGGGGCCGCGGGTGGTTTTTTTGTAGCGGCGTAATTCGACGTGCTTTG
>JANMGV010000111.1:0-74368 GCA_031374825.1 Pirellulaceae bacterium | reverse complement strand
AGAGCATGGCCGTGCCGCCGACGCTGCCGCTCGAAGGCTTGAAGCCGATCCGCACCGCCGAAGCCGCCGTCCGCGCGATGCGCGAAGCAGTCGGCGACGCCGTCGATATTATGGTCGATTGCCACGCGCGACCTTCGCCTGCAATGGGAATGCGGTTTGCAAAAGCGCTTGACCCGTACGGACTTTATTTTCTCGAAGAACCTTGCTGGCCGGAGAGCATCGCGGAATTGGCAGCAATCAATGCAGCCGTAACGACTCCGATAGCGACTGGCGAGCGCGTCACGCATTTGGCGGCTTTTCGCGATTTGTTTGCACTACGCGGATGCGAAATTTGCCAATTGGACATCACACATTGCGGAGGGTTCAGCGAAGCGCGGCGAATCGCAGCGTTGGCGGACGCTTACCGAATCGCGCTCGCACCTCATAATCCTCAAGGACCCGTCAGCACGGCAGCTTCTATCGAGTTCGGATTTTCACAGCCAAGCTACATTATTTGCGAATCGGTGCACAGCGATGTTCCGTGGCGACAAGATGTCGTCGAAGAAGGATTTCAAGTGGATCCGAACGGTAGAATCGTGCGGCCCAACACTCGTCCTGGCCTCGGGGTTGTAATCAACGAATCCGAAGTCCAGCGTCATCCGTTCGAACAAGAAATCGCCCAGCGTGTATTCTATCGTGACGGCGGAGTCGGCGATTGGTAAGCACCCCAGCACAAGTTATCTATCGTTATCAGCCGTTTTGGCGTTAGCCACGGTTACTTCAAGTTACTGTAAACTTATGCATGGGTGCTTAAGATCGGTATGAACGTTGTTTGTGACTGCTTACTGTTGTTTTGACTTCACCAAACCTATTTCCAAAATCTCTGCTTGCCCACCCTTTCTCGATGAACACTTGATTACATTCTTAAGGAGCAGCCGTGCCAAAAAAGATTCATGGTGTATTACCAATTCTCCATACACCGTTCCTTGTGTCGGGCGACATCGATCGCGATTGCCTTGCCCGCGAAGTTGAGTGGGCTTTTGACGTTGGAGCAGACGGCGTGGGCACAGGTATGGTCTCTGAAATCCTGAGACTGTCTTATTCAGAAAGAATTCAATTGACGGATTGGATCGTAGCTGCTGCTGCAGACCGAGGCAGTGTTTTTGCTGCTGTTGGCGCAGAGAGTATTCGGATGGCTTGCGAGTTTTCGCAGGCCGCTGAAAGCTCGGGTTGCGATGCCGTGATGGCGGTACCACCAGTGACCATGCGACTCTCGTCCGAATCGTTGCTTGACTATTTTCGATCCGTAGCTGATTGTGTGGAAGTTCCTTTGATTGTCCAGGATGCGTCGGGATACGTGGGCCAAGCCATCCCGCTTGCCGTTCACACAACCTTGCTTAAGGAATACGGGCCGGAAAAGATTCTATTCAAGCCGGAGGCATCACCTATCGGTCCCAATCTATCCGCTTTGCGCGACGCGACGGCTGGTCGAGTGAGAATTTTCGAGGGCTCGGGCGGAATCCTGTTAGTCGACAGCCATCGACGTGGAATTGCAGGAACAATGCCGGGTATGGACATGTTAGACGGAATCGTTGCCCTTTGGCGAGCACTGGAGCTTGCAACCATATCCACCGACAGCAAACAGTTCGACGATATTATCTATCAGCTCTATTTTCCGATCTGCGCGATCGTCGCTTTGCAATTGCAAGCTGGACTCGACGGATTTTTGGCGATCGAAAAATACTTGCTCGTCAAACGCGGTATCTTCAAGAACGCAATTCGACGCGAGCCAAACAGTTGGCAATTGGACCATGAAACGGCTGTCGAAGTTGACCGCTTATACGATCGCTTGCAGGCAGCAATTCACTCAAGTCGCGGTATGCTTTCGCAAAATTCGGGAACTTGAACTTTACTGACGGCGGGCCAATGCAATGCGTTATGTCATCCTCGCGTATTTGTGGGCGATTGCGCTGATCGCGTACATACAACGCGCGGCGATCAGCGTACCTTTGCAAGAAATTGGCCGCGATTTGAATTTGCTTGAAGCGACAAAAGCGCTGGGGCTCCTTCAATCAGCTTGGCATTTGGGTTATGCCCTGATGCAACTGCCTGCAGGAAGGCTGGCTGATAAGATTGGCGGTCGCCGAACCATTTTGATCTACGCGGTGCTTTGGTCGCTAGCAACAGGTTTGACGGGTCTTGCGCAGAATTACTGGTCGCTCGTGTGTGCTTGGGGGCTGATGGGGATGTTGCAAGCGGGTGCTTTTCCCTGTGCCGTCCGTTCGATTGGTCAAGTCTTTGGCGATAAAGAACGCGCAAGGGCTTCTGGTTGGCTTGGTGCTGGCATGCTGTCGGGCGGTGCCATCGCGCCGATCTTGACTGCGTGGCTCTTGGCAATTCTCGTTCCAGTTGAACAATATTGGCACGTTGATCGTTGGCGAATTTGTTTGATGCTGTATGCGATTCCTGGTCTGCTTTGGGCTGTCGTTTACGGTCTGGGAACGGCTCATTTGAAAGCAGCCATGGAAGTATCCGTTGAAGATTCGTCGCTAGCGATGAAGGCCCAATTGGCGACGCAGCCAACTTCCGCCAAGTCAACTTGGCGGTATGCGATCACGGACTGGTCGTTGATCTTACTGTGCGGACAGCAATTTTTTCGAGCGGCGGCTATGGTTTTCTTCTTGACTTGGTTCCCGACTTTTCTGCAATCGACGCGCGAAGTTTCATTGCTTGAGTCAGGCGTTTTGACATCGTATGCGGGCGTTGCTGCGCTGTTGGGTGTTTTGACGGGAGGTTACTGTTCAGACATGATACTCGCGAAAACCGGCAACAAACGGCTTGCGAGGCAGGGCATTGCTGTTGCAGGCATGAGCACATGCGCAGCACTCACGATTCTGTCGTACTTCATTGTGGACGTTAATCTTGCGATTGCCGTTATCAGTTTAGGTGCGTTCGTCGCAGCCTTTGGCGGTGTTGCAGGTTACACTGTCGCGATTGATTACGGTGGCAAAAACGTGGGAACGGTTTTCGGCGCGATGAACATGTGCGGGGGACTGGGTGCTATGCTCTTTCCTGTAACTGTCGGTTGGTTGGTTTGGGCCACTGACGACTGGAATATGGCGCTGTTTGTTTTTGCGGGCCTGATGGCACTGGACGCAGTTTTGTGGGCTTGTTTGAATCCAAAAGGCAAATTCCTCGAGCGGTCGCCTGTAGCTATTTAGTTAGCGGATAAGAACACATGCAACTAGCAGCGAAACTCGCTGACTTCGCGTGTCCGGATTTTACTGTGTATTTTCTACCGTGCATTTTGTAACTAGAGGATGTTGTGACTTATGTTCTCCCACGCAAGATTTGAAGGCTCGATTGGCGTCGCGCGAACGGATATCACACCGGCGGTCGGCATTTACTGTCGCAACTGGGGTGCTGCGGCACATGACACGGCGGACGGAGTGCATTGCAAATTGACGTTGAATGCCATGGTGCTCAAATCGCAACCCACTTCCCCGCCATTGATTCTTGTCGACGCCGATCTTGGTTGGTGGGCGAATCTCGAGGTGGAGCGGACATTCAGGGCCAGAATTCTGGATGAATTGAGAATCGCTCCTGCACAGCTTCTTTTCGCGCTGAGCCATACACACGCCGCACCACCCCTATGCAATCCAGAACTGCATTGGCCCGGAGGAAAAGAGCTTGCAAACTTTCTAAGTTCGCTTTCCGAACGGACGATCGAAACCGTTCGTCAAGCAATCAGGAATATGTGTCCGGCTGTTTTGGAATGGCATTATGGTAAATGCTCCTTAGCGACCAATCGAGACTTGCCGGACAACCGGCTAGGCAAGCCACCTCGCATCGTTTGCGGCTACAACCCCGAAGGCCCGGCCGATGATACAGTATTGGTTGGACGCATCGCCGATAGCGATGGCAAGATTTCCGCGACCATCACGAACTACGCTTGCCATCCCACAACGTTAGCTTGGGATAACACGCAAATATCTCCAGATTACGTTGGTGCGATGCGACAAACGATCGAAAGTAACACGGACGGAGCCCTCGCGTTTTTTCTTCAAGGAGCATCTGGAGAACTATCTCCTCGCTATCAATACGTTGGCGACACGTCCGTTGCCGATTCGCATGGACGCGAACTTGCGTTCTCCGCATTGTCGGCATTGGAGTCGATGGAACCGCCAAGAATGGACCTCGTTTACGACGGAGTGATCGAATCAGGCGCGCCACTCGCAGTCTGGAACCGACAGCCGTACGATCGTTCGATGCAGCCCATCACCAATTCGCTTGCCGCAGTTTGCCGCCAAGTTTCCCTGCCACTCAAAGACTGGCCCAGTGCCCAAGAGCTTGAATCGGAATACTCAAACTGTTCCGATCGAACAATCGCTGAGAGACTCCGACGCAAGCTGCGAATTCGACAAGCGGTTGGTGATGGTCAATCGTTTAGCTTGGAGATATGGGGATGGCGATTAGGAAACGCTCTCATCATGGGAACTATGGGCGAAGCGTACTCGAGTATTCAGCAAAACCTGCGAGCAGCCTTCCCTGGTCACGCGGTCGGCTGGCTGAATCTCGTCAATGGTTCGATCGGATACTTGCCCCCAGCAAACTTGTATGACGAAGACATCTATCAAGTTTGGCAAACGCCCTTCGATCGTGGCTCGCTTGAATTAGTCGAGCGTGCGGCGATTGAATTAGGTCGCGATATGCTGGCGGTTAATGTTGAACTTGCCTCATCGTATTCTGCATTTGGCAAAACCCGCTTATAACGACACTTCTCGCTGATCGCTGGTGCTTCGCACGTCAACATCAACGATAGGAGCCGTATGCAGTAGTTCTGCACGTACGGATCTGCGCGGGGGACGGCCAGCAATGGCCGTTCCTACCGCGATAGTACGAATTTAGTACGATCGATACTGGCGATCGGCGAGAAGTACTGCTTGCTCAAGGTTTTTTGAGCAGAACCAGAAGCTGCGGCCCGGTTGTATCCCTGGTTCGTTCCGGGAATGTTTTTCCATCGGCTAACTTCTTCCAGACAATTCGACTTCGGCTGGGGCAAGTACAAGTTGGTCGTCGCGGGAGCCGGTCCATTGTGGAAGTTGTACGTGTTTCGCTTGCCAGCCAGCATGGACGATGGTGACGGAATCTCCAGATTTGGCTTGCGAGCCAACCACGCACCAACGGATTGCCGAAGCATTTTCGGGCATCGCAACTTGCTGGCCTTCGCCGTCTTTAAGCAGTGGCTGCAGGTCGAACATCCGTTTCAGCACTTTCTGGCTATCGCGAATTACGTCGCGAGCAGCAGCACCGATTTGAGCGTCTGAGAATTGGTCCAGGGATTCATTGACCAAATCCAGAAAGCGGGCTTCGCGTTGTAGTGCACTCAATAAAGTCAACGCCTCACTGCGGCTGGCAACGGTCTTGGTCGCTGGAGTTGTTTTTGTCGTGGATTTTTCTGGCTCGGGGAGCTTCGCTTGTTTCGAATCGGATTTGTTCAGTGCCAGTTCGATTTGTGATGCCGCTTTGCGATTGAAAAGCGCTGAGAAAAAAGCTCGAAAAGCTAACGATATTCGCATTTGTTAATCCCGTCTTCCTCGAAATTCTGTATTTTTCGTAGATTGTATTATCGCGAAGTCTGCTCGTTCGAATAGTGCCGCATGGGCATGATACGAGGAGGAAAAACAGTAAACTCCGGTTGTATTCACAAAGAGAATTCGTCAAGCTATCGAAACGAATGCATGCTAGTTGTCGATTGCCGATAGTTATGTTCACGATTGCCTAGTCTCGCCGCACGAATCGTTGAAGCGAGATACAGTTTCAGAAAGCAATGGGACGGAAAAGCGTGACTGATACGAAATTTCAGATTGCTTGGCCGGCGGTTCGGCGGTGGAACGAAATCGACGCGGAAATGCGCATTGCGTTTTTTCGTTTGATCGCGATCTTTGTTTTGTATGCAATACATTTGTGGAACTATTCCACTGTCCTCAAAACAGCTCGCACCGACGCTTTTCATGAAACCGTCACACTGGTTGCGATTCTGTGTGCGTTGACGTCGATGATGGCTCTCTTATGTGTTCGCGGGCGTTGGTTTCCGACTTGGATTTCCAATTGCTTTTTGTTATTGGATATATCGGGCATTGGATGGTTGGTGATGACGCGGGACCATGCTGACACGGTGGCCATGTTGCTCTTTCCGGCCATGTTTTCCGCTGTTTTAAGGCTACGGCTTGGGCAAGTCTGGCTGGGATCAATTGTTTCTGTTTTGATTGTTCTGGCACGATGGTTCGCTGAATCGCGAGGGATGATCAAGCTCGATGCTCCTGGCCTGAGCGATCCTTTGCTGTTGATCGCAATACTATTTCTTTCTGGGATATTGGCCGGACAAATCATTCGGCGGACAGTAGCGTTAGCCCGCGTTGTCGATCAAAACGTAGTGGGGAGTTAGAGAGATGTCACAACAAGCTCCTCCCGTGTTGCCGCCTCTCGTCACGTGTGCGAATTGCGGCGCGCAAAATTATCCGTCGTCCCAAAAGTGCTGGGTATGTCTGCGATCGATGGCTGACAAACCCGTCGTGATGGCAACAGTAATAACTCCGCCCGATTTCTTGGCAAGTCATTCTCTGCAAATCGCTACCAGTGTGATGGTGCCGATTCTTCTTGTAATAGCGTTCTTTGTTTCTGCGTCCGTAAACGAGAACTATGCAGTCATCATCGCTGGGTTGGCGATAGCGATGGCGGTCTTAACGATTGTGATCGGAGCTCGCAGAGGCAACGTCGGCAACGCGGTCTTGTCGCTGGTCGTGTCCGTTGTAGTCGGGTTCGCTGTTGGGGTATTGTTGATTGCGGCGGTTATTGTGTTTCTTTTCATAAGCTGCTTGAAGGCGTTGCAGTAGGCAAGATATCTGATTGGCGCATTCGCTACGTCCGTCATGCTTCCTATCTTCTGGGTAATCTGTTCTGGAGAACCGTGAATCTTTGGCTTTCGTCAAGTTTGACGGCGAGATAAAGATTGCTAGCGAACGATAACAAGCACATCAAGTCTTGGAAGGGCGAGTTCTAAAACGCTAGACGTCAGTAGAACGAACCCCGAAATGTTCAATCCCACCCAATTCGTACACCATTTCAACTGTTTTGCCCGTCGCCCGCTCCAAACTCGCGATTGTCAAAACCGGAGGATATCACGGATGAATCGTCGCTCTAAGCGATGGCTGCTTTCCATTGCGCTCGCAGCCACCAGTTGTCAGTTAATAAATACCAATCGATTACAAGCCGCCAATTTCAACTCCTTCCCCCTCGCCTCGATTTGCCAATTCAACGATTATGCTGCCGACACATTCGGTCCAGCGTTGCTTTGCGACAAACTCACTTCGCAAGATATGCAGTTGTTGACATGCATGCATGATTCCAACGATCAAGCAAACCGGGCCTCAGAGGAATTTGCAAAATGGGCTGCCGAATGCAATCTTGCCTACCAAGAAACTGCCGGGGTAGTCGAACCTACCATCGCTCCCGTGCCGACGGTCGCTCCGTTGCTCGGCGAAGCGCCATCACCCTCACCCTCAATGGCTCTTGCACCCGCAGCAGATATTGAGGACGCGCCAAAATTCTTCGCACCAATTGAACGGTACGAGGAGTATGTTCCTTATGATCTTTCGATCGTTGATCAAGAACACAGTTCGTGCTTTACGGTTCGACCGCTTGGCAGTATGTCGGCGTTTCGACCCAAGCACATTGTCACGCCTTTCAACGATGATTCGATCGCCTTGCCGACAAGCACGTTACTGGCGGATCATGCTTCGAACGAAGCTGTTGATTGTGCCGACCAACTGTACCAGCCACAGACTGGCGGTTGCGAAACAGGTGGCGTCTACGAAGATGTCCTGGAAACAGACGCAATTGGAACCGGCCTTGTCGCGGCTTCGAGCGATGCGAGCACTTCGGAGAAGGCCGAACACGAGGTAACCCAAGGCGACTGCGTGGAAGGCGACTGGCAGGATGAGATTGTCGTTATCTATCAAGATCTTCGCGATCGTGGAATTCAATTGTTCGATTCGGTTAAGGACCACTCCGTTACAAGTGTCGCAGAGCGATGGGTAGCGGGGTTTGATTTGGCGATGCAGAACTTGGGTCGGGCGTTTAGCGATTTCGCCTTGGACACCGCGTCACGATTCGATTTCGTCTCACCGGAATCATTTTTGCCAGTCAATTCCTACCCGTTGGCTGATGGTTCGGTGCTGGTAACGCCTAGCGAAGTTGCTTTCGAGCCCGTTGTCGACGAAACCGCGAACCAACTCGAAGCTTGTTTTCCTGTGGGCGTGAATTCCGGCTCGACGGAATTCGTCGATGCATCAAATTCGCAACCAAGCGACGTTCCTGCTTCGCAACCAAGCGACATCGCTAGCGAATCGAGTAGCGAAAGAACAGTCGACGAGTATAACGCGATTGCTGCATCTCAGTATGACTTGGATGCCAACGCCGACATTGCTGCGACTAGTGATGACGAAGCCATTAGCAGCTATGGCGTGGGAATCGATAACGAAGTGGTCGAGGGCTCAACAAATTACGACTACGAGCAGATTGAACCTCAAGCCGACGCATTAGCTGATTCGCCCGAATCAGATTACTTTGTCGAAGATGAGTCCAGCGAATCGGCTGCGACGGCGGAAACCGCAACGACCGACGCGATTCCAGCTATCGAATCCTGCCCTATGGCGATCATGCAAATAGATCCGAACGATTCTCGATATTCGCCGGTGCCTGAACAAGCTGCCGAAGAAGTTGAGGACGAGCTGGGAATTGACGGCATCAATCTGGCTCGCGAAGTTGGCTACACCGTAGTCGGTCGCGTTGCGGAGTCGATGCATGCGACCGGCAATTGGCTTCAACGAAACGCCAAGTGGCTGGACAAGTTCAATCGCGAGATCATCGCCAACCAATCTGGAAATATTCGCTAAGTTGGATTCTACAGCTTCTTGGGCAAGTCATCGTGGGAGCTTCGCCCGAGACTGTCTAACTATTTGGATTTTCATACAAAAACGCCGTCACACAGGTAAAGCCGTGGACGGCGTTTTGCTTTCCAACAGGGCCAAACTCGCCAGCCGCAAATATACCTGCTGCCGGCAAAGCTGGAAAATATTTGTCGATCGTCAATGCGTCATGGTGCGGGGTTTGGAATAGATTGGTGCCTCGTCCGTTACAGGTAAAAACCAAACAGCCGATGGGTTTTTCTGGCCGACTGGCTTCGCGTTTGAGCATCGCGCACAAGTCGGCGTCGGCGCTCTCCGCGTCTCGCAAATGAAACTGAACGGTTTGACCGAGTCGAAAATGGTCGGTTATCATGACCGCCAAATGTTCATCTTCCACGCCGATCACGTTGCGGATCAAGAAATCGCCCGCTTCGAAACGATCGCGATACTCGCTCACAGCGCGACCAAGGTGCATGGCTTGCAACATCGCTTGCTGATCGCGACCGGGACTGCGGACGAATAAGTCCTTTAATTGCTGTAATGCTGGTTTTCCACCAAGACCGAGAATCGCGTTTTCTTGGACGCCCGTTACGATCATCGGTTCGCCAATTGGGCGGCATCCTTGCGATACCACCGTCGTAAGGCGCAACTCACTGGGCAATGACACGGCAATGGCACCGCCGCTGTAAACTTGTCGATTGTGCAACAGCACAGCATGCCCTGCACCGTGAACTCCGCTGCAGTAGCCTCCGACAATTTGCAGTTCAGGCGCATCGCGCTGACACAACCGAAAAAAAGCGTCGATCGGAAACGAATACGGATCGGCCAGGATCATTACGGTTTGCTGTTCGGAATTATTTTCCAGAAGAGCCGAATCGTTCTTGAAAAACGGCCCATCCAAAGTGTTGACGTATTCAATGTGATGAATGCGTTCGGAAAACGATTCATTAAGCCCCGATATGACCAGGATGCTGGCAGCTGTCTGTTGTTCACATTCTTGACGTGTGCCCACAATGCTGTCCGAAGCGCATCCGATAACCATTGCGCCGGCAGCTTCGTCATTGATCCAACCAAGTACCGCAGAGGCTTGACGTAGGCAGTCATCGCCGCTGAGAAAAACAATTATCAACGACATGGGTTGTCGCAGTTGGGCGGCAGCTTGATGGAAAGCCTTTTTCGCGGCGGCCAAGATTGGTTCGCCAGCTACGATTGCGGATGCGATCTGGATCATATTTTTTTGAAGCGCAGCGAATTGTCGCCTTGAACGTTTTGGTTATGGAATCTGCGGAGCATTTCAGCAGAATTTGGCTAAGGCTAACAGACAAAAAGTTTTTGGATCAAGCAAATATTTGTTAGGTTAGAGCGAATTCTAAAGTAACGGACGGAAAGAATCCAACGGTGTTGGAATCGCGGGCGGGAGGCCGGAGGACGCGAATCCAACACATTTTTCCAATGATTTTAAAGTGACGCGAGTCGAGGGGAATAATGGACGGGCAAGGTTCATCGGGAAATGTATTGGCAGCTTTGGCAAGTTTTTTCTTTCCAGGCCTCGGACAACTTGTCCAAGGACGGCTCTTGGCGGCGTTTCTTTTCTTTGTCGCAAGTCTCGTTTTGTGGATATTCTTGCTTGGCTGGTTAGTTCATATCTTGGCAACGATCGACGCCGCTCGATACCGGCCACGCGGCTATTATCTGGAAAAATAATCCGCTGGATTCAGAACGATTATACGTTCGACAAAACTACGGCAAGATGGACAATTTGATTGGCGGACGATAAGTCGACAGCAACCCTGCATCAGAAACTATGTAGACTGCATCAAGTAACGGTTTGCGGTCGGGTTTTGAAAGTCGAATAAAATGAATCAAACTGCAATCGAGGCACAAGTTGTTCCGGTTAAGCAACCGCTCGACGTCAGTGCGATTCGCGGCCCTGCTCCCCAGTTGCTCACGTATTATTTGATCGTGGCAATTCTTACCTTGCCGGGCGTATTTTTTGTTCTGCCGGCGCTTTGGTTCAGATACAGAACGCTGCAATACAAGTTTGACGACGAAGGCATTTCCATGCGCTGGGGACTTTTTTTCCGGCGTGAAGTATTGTTGACTTACCGCAAAATTCAGGACATTCATGTTAGTCGCGGTATCATCCAACGCTGGCTGGGACTGGCCACGGTCAGCGTGCAGACCGCGTCAGGTAGTGCAACTCCTGAGATGAGCATCGAAGGCATTCTCGAAGCCGAAGAGTTGCGAGATTACTTGTACGCCAAAATGCGTGGTTCGCGGCAAAACGTTTCGACGGCCCAATCTGACGAATCCAGCCAAACTGAGAACGAAGTCACGGAGTTGCTGATGGGGATCCGTGACAATCTTGCCAAGCTCGTTGATGCTCGTGAGGTCCGATAATGGAAAACATTCGCCGCGCATCGGAATGGTGCTATCAAGGGCTATGGTACAGTTTGACAAAGTGGTTTCTCGTTCCACGCGATCCACCAAGCTTACCGAGCACCGAAGGCGAATGGGTTCAATCTTTCCGGCCATCGGAAGGTTACCTTAATTACCTCCGCTTTTTTTTCTGGCTCGGGTTGTTTGCAATCGATATCGCCTTAACGATCGGTTGGATCGCGATCTTCATAGCGTTGCCGATCGTCGGTGTTCTGATTACCCCAATTGCTCTGGCCATTATCGTCCTGCCGGATATCGTCGCATATATTGCGATTCACTTAAGGTATGACACCACATGGTATGTACTCACAGATCGCTCGATGCGCATTCGTCGTGGAATTTGGACGATTCATGAAACCACAATTACTTTCGAAAACATTCAGAATATCCACATCCATCAAGGTCCCGTCGAGCGCTATTTTGGCTTTGCAAGCTTGCTCGTTGAGACTGCAGGTGGAGGTGGTGCACAGGCGCATGGTGCTGCAGGTTTGGGTCACCGGGGCATGATGGAAGGCTTGTCCAATGCACCTGAAATACGCGAATTGATCATGCAGCGAATCAAGCAAATCAAGTCGGCTGGCATCGGCGATGATCACGTGGACAGCGAAACATCGACAACGCGCGGTTTCACTCCGCAGCACGTGCAATTGCTTCGGGAGATCAATCAGTTAACGGCCCAACTGGCGACTTGAATCTGAAAAAAAGTGTGAAGAGTCTAAAGTTGGGTGCCTGTGAAAAAAGTAGTTCCCGCTTGCCGAGCGGGAACGGCCGAAGGTAAATGTTTTCGATCGACGGCTAAATTTTTCTACGCCGAAATACCGTCTTAGACGTGTGTTGGTTTTGACTTGGATAGATCGCGTGTGTTGTGTTGCATTGGTCGCGTTGGATGATTATTAGGAAATCGCGAGTATATCGCTTCGGAAGTTCCCGCTCGGCAAGCGGGAACTACTCGGGGAACTGCCGAACGTAAAAGATATCGATCGACGGTAAATTTTTTTGAGCCTGAGAATTGTCTGCAACGGACGTTGGTTTTGGCTTGGATAGATCGCGTGTGTTGTGTTGCGTCGTTTTCGTTGGATGAATATTTGGTGATGGCGAGTATATCGCTTCGGCTGTTCCCGCTCGGCAAGCGGGAACTACTTTGAGGGGAAATTATCTGAAACGGGCGTCGTCTTCGTTGGATGATTATTAGGTGATGGCGAGTATATCGCTTCGGCTGTTCCCGCTCGGCAAGCGGGAACTACTGGGTTGCTTGCGACGCCGAGTACCACTGGGTTCAGATTACTGAACTGGGACGCCGTTGCCGAGTTGAGCTAGCACTTGCAGGACGCCGTTTAGGTGGGCTAGGCGGGGGCCGAAACGGTCGACGAATTCGCTGAGCATAAAGTCACCGTCAACCAGAGAGTCTTCGTTTTCGGCAACTTCGTCAGTCAATTTTTCCAAGAATTGCGTTTGCACGCGCGACAACGATTCGGCCGCTTTACGACAAGCTCGCGAAAGCCGGGGGTTGGCATCTTTCCATTGTTGAAGTTCTTGAGCCCGTTGCTTTTGAGCTTGCGCGGAGTTTTGCAACATCTGCTCGAGAAGCTCATTTTGCTTTTGTTGCAAGGAAATCAAGTGCCGCATGAGACCCAACATGGCTTGATTCGCATCGGCACCCTGTTGTGAAACGCCGGTTTGACCGGGTTCTGCAGAAACGTCAATGCGAAACATTGGCGAGAACGAAGATGGATCCTGTGCCATTTGATTAAGCTTTCCTCAGAAATTCCCCGAAACTGGTGCCACCGTACCAGTATACTCAGTTAGGCCAGCAAAAGTCGAGTAAGCGTCAAGACTTTTTTGGTAATCTACGCCGATCGCGCAACAATCGCTACGAGTGGAATTGCCCCTAAAGCCTCTTTCACTGTTAAGCCGAACAAGACGTAGCACAATTTGCAAATTACAGCAGGTCCGGCCTTTCTAGGAAGTTCGTTTCTGCTGCGATTCAAGCATTCGGTTGTCTACACTAACCCTTGGAAGCACTGCATGAGCTCGTCGTCAGGCGAAAGTACAGCGATCGGATTTCTCTCCGTTCGACTGCACCCGGAGTTGGGATATTTTGGTGGCTATCTTGTTCTTAACGCGATTGGCCGACCGCTAGAATTCCACTGCACCCTTCCCATTCGGGCTAGTCGAGCACAAGAAATTCTCTTTGGCAACACGCTCGAAGACTTCATTTGCGGCGAACAAATTGCCAGGGCGCTCGTTTCTAAAGCCAAGTTCCCATCGTGTTTCGTTGTTACCGACGTCGCCGCAGTCTTGTCGCTCCGACGGGTTCACTCGCAACCAGTTGTCTACATAAGCGTTCCCGCAGCAAGCCCTGCGTCAAGTATGAATTACCCTGTTGGACAACCCATTCAGCTTAGCGGATTCACAGCCGCCGAAAACAAAATCAGCGTCCTTCCCGAATTTGCCGCTGACAAGTCGGTGGTGCAACAGCACGTGGAACGCATTGCTCCCAAGATCGATTTTTCGGAACCGTTTGGTCGCATCGCAGAAGCATTGTTAGAAGCTCACCCGTCAGCGAAAGCCGCTTAGCGATCGAGATTCGCTGCACCAAATCCTTAACACGAAAATTCTGAACCGCCAATCGGGTAAAGACTCCCAGTGAGAACGTTTCATGGATAGGTTCGCAACGACTGACAAGCAACCGTCGTCGGTGGTTCAAGATTCGACAGTCACTGAGTTTCAATCCTGGCCGGTTGAGTCGGTTGATGTCCAACCGTACGCGCTTGGATGGCAATCGCAGCTTGAGCGTTCCTTAAAGATCGAAACCCTGAAGATCGAGACCTTGGCAGACGACGCCGTACGCGAGAAGTTTGAGATCATCGTCGTCCCAGTTCAACTTGCGAACAAGCTGCCCAAGACTATCGGCTTTGCCTTTGCAGAAGTTCCCGAGATAGCGCCCGTAGCGCCACCGCCAGCGAAAAAACAAGCGACGGATAAGCTTGAACCAGCGGCAGAACCAAACTCCGATTCATCGGAAAAGCCCGAAGCAAAACATTTTACGCGAATACGACCGCCAAGCGACCTTGTTAAGCTCGAAGATCGATTGTTCTTCGTACTTCAACCGCCGCTTGAGTCGCTGTTAAGCAACGCGCAGTTGACGTTCCCGTTTCGTCCGTTTCCTTATCAATTCGAAGGCGTCGCATTCCTCTTTCCACGCCTCGCCGCGATCTTGGCGGACGAGATGGGGCTGGGAAAGACGATGCAAGCGATCACGACGATTCGAATGTTGCTGATGTCGGGCGAGATTCGCAATGTCTTGCTGATCTGTCCCAAACCGCTGGTCACAAACTGGGTGCGAGAATTCAAATTGTGGGCACCGGAAATTCCTGTTGCGGTTATCGAAGGCGACCAAGCGTTGCGCAATTATATTTGGCAAAGCCCTGCGGCACCGGTAAAAATCGCTAACTACGAACTCCTAATGCGTGATCGACAAACGGTCGAATCCGATATGAAATTTGACTTAGTCGTCTTGGACGAAGCACAGCGAATCAAGAATCGTTCGAGCACAACGGCACAAATCGTCTGCAATATTAACAGGACGCGTTCGTGGGCGTTGACGGGCACTCCGATCGAAAATTCATCGGAAGACTTGGTCAGCATCTTCGAGTTTTTGTCGCCCGGCTACCTCAAGGACGATATGCATCTCAAATCGATGAGCCAAGCTTGCCGGGACTACATCCTTCGACGTACCAAGGACAAAGTGCTAACGGAAATGCCACCGAAACTTTTCCGCGACGCCGAATTGGATTTGAATCCCGATCAAAAGATAAGCTACAAAGCAGCCGAAGAAGAAGGCGTCGTACAGCTTTCCGAAATGGGCGAAGAACTTACCATCCAGCACGTTTTCGAATTGGTGCTTCGCCTGAAACAGATATGCAACTTCGATCCGCTTACCGGTTCAAGCTGTAAATTCGAGCGGCTCGAAGCTGACTTGGAAGAAGTCGCAGCAAGCGGCAAGAAAGCGATCGTGTTTAGCCAGTGGGTTAAAACTCTCGATCGAATGACCGATAAGCTTCAACGATTCTGCCCGCTTCAATATCACGGTCGCATTCCATCGCACAAGCGCGACGATGTTCTGAAGCGGTTCAAAGAAGATCCAAAGTGCCATGTGATCCTGATGAGCTACGGAGCTGGCGCGGTGGGCTTGAATTTGCAATTTTGTCATTACGTGTTCTTGTTTGACCGTTGGTGGAATCCCGCGATAGAAGACCAAGCGATCAATCGCGCGCATCGATTAGGCGTGACCGGGCCAGTTACTGTTACGCGAATGATGACCGTGGATACGATCGAGCAACGAATTCATAATGTGCTTGAGGAAAAACGCGAACTACTGACAACGCTGTTCGCAGAAGCGAGTAAACCTCGCAATTTAGGTTTAAGCCAGAAAGAGATTTTTGGATTGTTCAACTTGAACCTTCCTCGCGCCGAAGCAGCTTGATGCAGCCTATCAGTGGGATTTACCACGCACGATCACGATGCGAACATCGCAGACATTCGTTCCCGTTGGGCCAGTAATCAGCAGGCGGTTGTGTTTTTTGAAAAAATGAAACGCATCGCACCGCGCGATATACGAATCGAGCTGAGGCAATTCATTCGCCATTTCGCGAGTCAATTGCGAATCGATCCAAGCTCCGGCAGATTGCGTTGGACCGTCTTCGCCGTCCGTTCCGCCAGATAGGAAAACAAAGTCGTGTGACAAGGAGTACGATTCTGTCGCGACTAATTCGCGAAGGACACACAATGCCAGTTGCTGGTTACGTCCGCCTTTTCCGCGATTCGCTTGCAAAGGCAATTCAACGGTTGGCTCCCCTCCATGGATGATGCAGGAATCGCCGCCCTTAAATTGCAAATCTCGTATGTGACCAGCAAACAGCTTGGCCAAGCTGCGGACTTCGCCTTCGGATTGAGAAGTTGATATTCCTTCGCTCGGGTAACCCATATTCGTTGCGGCGTCGGTGGCAGCTTGAACCGCAGTTGCGTTGTTACCGAGAATGATATTGTGAACTTTCGATTTGACCGAGAATTGCGATTGAGGGGCGACGGCGACATCTCGCTGGAGAATCTCAAATACGGAAGTTGGTATGAATTGACGCGATGGATCGGCTCGTTCGATGATCCGCATTGCTGCTGAGGAATCGCGTGGGTGATCCAATTCGGTTGGACCCGAGGCTATGAATTCAAGTGCATCGCCAAGGACGTCGGACAGTACGAGCGTTATCAACGTGCCAGCGTTGCTCGCACGAGCAAGCCCACCAGCTTTGATGCGACTAAGGCTGCGCCGGACAGTATTGAGCTCTTGAATCGTGCAGCCTGCTCCACTCAAAAACTGAGTTACTCGCAATTTGTCTTCGAGTGATATTCCGACTCTCGGTGCCGGCAGCAAAGCGGACCCGCCTCCCGAGAGCAAGCAAATAACAACATCCAACTCGGAACAGCTTGAAACCATCTCCAGGATCGTGTTCGCTCCCAGTTCGGCTTGTTTTGTCGGTTCGTTAATTCCATGTGGCCGAGCTAAGTGGACGTGAACAGGAAAATTCTCTGAAGGCGTTTGGGAATCTTCCGGAACGTTGATCCAACCGGAAATCAATCTGGTGGGATGGGCATTGAGGACTTGGACAAGTCCCGCACACATTGCACGTGTGGCTTTGCCCGCTCCTACGATTACGATGCGATTTGATTTCGAAAGATCAAATTTATTGCCGCGTACTGTCAAGATCTTTCCGTCCCATGTGACTTGAGAGCGGATCAATTGATCGCCGCGTACTGCGTCGACTCCCGAATGCCAAATGCGGATTGCGTCGTCAACGATGGAGTGTAAATCTGCGGTCATTCGGATTAGTTTAGCCGGATAGCGCTGCGTTTGGGTAAGGACGAGGCGGTAGGTGCCGGTTTTTTACGGGGGGATGGAAGCGGGCGTTTTGACGTTGAAGTGGGTTGGGGAGGAACCGGAGGCTAGCGCCTGGCCGCTCAGGTGGCAGGAACCGACATCTGCGTTAGCGTCCGATCTTGGCGGGCGTTTGGCTTTCGGCATTTTGTGGGATAATTTAACTGTAGGATGGGTCTCCAGGCCCGTCCGAATTGTATGGGACGGGCCTGGAGACCCGTCCTACGTTGGGTAAGGCAATTCCTGCGGCACGGATTGAATTAGTGTTTGGGATGTGACTGGCGGCTGGACGGTTTCCTCCAAGGGCACCAACGTCTGATTTTCGCCGTCCCGCAACAGCATATAGTCTATTCGTATATCGTCCACCAAGAATTCGCCTTCGCCACGAACCTCAAGCAGAACGCGCACGTTTCCGTCTTCAGGGGCCATGCGATACAAACTGAAACGTTTCCAATCTGGTGAACTAGCTCCACCAGAAATGAGTTGTCCGAACGCGGGGCCCAGCGAGTTTTCGTAGACAAGCACACCGCATTGAAGATCGGCCTGAGCCTTCAAAGGTTTGACGTAGCCGTTGATGCGAACCATCGACTGGCGCGGCACGTTGACTTCGGGACTTCGTACGCGAAGCGAACTGCCCGCGTATCCGCCACTTAATGGCTGGCCCGTTTTCGACTTAGCGGTCAACAGCAAAGACGACGAGCCATCCAACCCAGCCTGTATCGCACCGCCAACGTTTGTCTCAATCGTATCTTCACTTCGACGGTTTACTGTCCATCCACGAACGAGCATATTCGGAAAGTCTTCGAAGTTTCCCGTTTCAAATGGTAACGAAGTCCACGCACGGTTGCTTGCGATTCGCCCCAATTCCCAATGAATGGGCAAGCTCAAGGGCGAACACGTAAACGGACTGCTTTGAGGCGAAGGCAATTCACGAGTTGCTTTCTCCCAACTGGCGCGAACGATGCGTTGTGCCAAAATCGTCCCCCGCTCGGACGCTTCGATCGAGCGAGAAAATTCATTTCGCGAAAGCGCGTACACCGCAGTGCATTTTTCTGTTTCAGCGTCTTGGATTTGTCGCCACTCGGGAGTGTTTGGCGGAAGCTGTTCCGATATCAAGATGCGTTGTGCCGTCGACAGTACTTGATTGATGATCGACAAGCGGTGTTCGGCAGAGTCGCGGGCGACGGCAGATATTCGCTGCTGCAAGAACTGAATGATTCGAGGATCATCGGTCGCAACCAGCATCTCGACGAAACCTGGATTGTTTACATTGACAACAATCGACGCATCGTTTGCTGTCTGCTGGACGGGCTCTAACCTTCCGTGACTGAGTCGCAGCACGGTTGAGGCATTCACACCGCTTGGCAATCGAAAGGTCATAGTTGCCGGGGGAGGGGGCACTGGGCAGATTTGATCATTCGCGCCTGCAGCGATACCTAGGATTAGCAGACTATTTTGAAGCCGATGAGTCGAGACACGAAATCCCGGAACTGCAATGCTGGGAGCTGACGCTTCCAGTGTGCCAGCTTGAATCCACGGCGCGAGGATTCGCAGTTCGGTGGATGCATTTCGAAGCGACTCGGATCGCGCCGCTTCCCAAGGCGAGCCTGAATCAAGTGGCGATTCAGAGCGGAAATAGAATCCTCGAACCCCCGACGACAAGCTTCGTAGGATCTGTAGTCGCGTATTCAACAAATCAAATCTGCACACCTCTGGATTCGTCCCAGCAAACTGAGCAGCATTCCGCACCTGAGTTAGCCATTCGTCGGTCGGTTGCGTTACCAGCGAAGCAATTCCGAGTGAACGCCCTCGAACCTGATACGCAGTTGCCTGCAAAAGGCTACCGGCGTCGGTGGCGCTTTCGATTGTCGTCGGCACGGGAACCGGAACTGCGAGGATGTCGGCTGTTCGAGAAAAGAGATAGAAATCCTCCATAGATTCGGCAATGGTCGGACGATGGAGTGTCGTCGGTAGCGCCGCCAATTGATTACTCAACTCACGTGTAGCAACGGTTGAATTCGAATCGAGTGCCGACCCAAGCAACCAACCGTCGACACGTTCCCAGTCACGGAAATTGTCTAACGATCGAAACTCGGCTGGTGGCGGAGTAATTATCTTCATTCGGGAAGTACGAGCCTCGCGAAGCCATTCCGTCGTCGGAGGTTGGTCGAGGACAACGCCGGTAATACCAAGTGTCTCGAGCCAAGCGAGATTTTCGCCTTGATATTGAATCCATTTCGGGACGTTGCTTTGCAAATCACTCAATCGTTCAGCAAAAAGGGCGAGACGCGTGGTTGGATCTTCATCGGCTTGATTGATGGCAATGACCGATGGGGGAGGCTCCACCATGTTTGCCGCAATGATGGGCTCGATCATCAAATCGTCTAACTGAATTTGAATCGTGCCTGGGCCGGTGTAACAATCGACGATAACACCATCCAAGTACGCACCCCGCAAATCGATGTCGGGTCCATATTGGCTTCGCAATACGCGCTGCTGTTCCGCTAAGAGTCTCATGGGATCTCGAACTTCGACCAACGACCATTCCCCACCCCCGCGTGACGATGTTCCAAACAGCACGGTGCTGACTGGATTGCCTGTCTCGGGATGTTTGGAGTTCGGGAAAGTCACTCGCAAACCCAAGCGAATACCGCTTGGCGCTGCTCGAACCCAAAGCGATGTCGTCAGTTCATCGATCAAGGCAGTAGGCTGCATTTCGTACGCCATGTACGCAAAAGAACCGTTCGAAGCAGTCAGTTGAAACAACTCGCTGCTTTGACCGGAATGCGGTCTTAGATAAGATATTTGCGGCTGAGAAATTTTTGCGCGCGCATCATCGCGCCACAGTTTCCACCGCGTCGAGCCCGTTTCGAACGAGTCTCGAATCTGCCCATGGAGTGGGCCAATTAAGCAAGTCATGGCTACGAAAAGAGCCAGCAGGCAAGTATTTTTTTGGTTGACGAGGTTTCTTTGCGACATGTTGCGTCCCGGCAACATCGAGGAATCTGACATAAAATCGACTTAAATCGTGCTTGTATCAGGACTTGCGAAAACTAACCAGATCAATGCAAGTTGTATTAAAGCAACAAGAGATTCCGCGTGGGAAAACTCTATCGGATTGGCAGATTATCCTAAGTCATTGACAGCAAACGATTTAGAGCGCAATCTGTACTCCCGTGAATGGCATTGGCATCGTTCCTGCTTTAGTACCATCCATCGAAACACAAACCTCCAACACAACAGACCGCCACAAATTCAAATCCCGGAGCAAACCATGAGTGCTGCATCTCGACCAGTTGAAACCGTCTCTGACGTGACCCCAGTCGAGTTGCTCGAGCTGACCAAAGCTATCGAAGCACTTCCGGCACAATATCGAACATCTCTCCAACCAGCGATACAACGGGTACTGGATAGCACCAGTCGTCGCCGAAAGATCTTGCAATTGGTTCAAGAAGCCCTGAGCCAACTGCGATTGGATATGAAGTACTTGGTCTTCGATTTGGAAGCTACACGACGAGAACGAGACGCGTATCAAAAGCAGATTCGCGAAATCTCTGGTGAAGGTGAAATCGAAGGTAACGATTAAGCTCATCAAGAGCCAGCCGCTTATAAAAATGACGTCCCCGCAAATGCACTTTCATGGCCGCCACGCTTGAAGTGCCAGACTCAGAGCCCGAATGGGGTTGCCGGGAAGTCTTTCCCTCGACGCGGCCAAGTGGATTCAAAGACTCCGTTAATCGGATTTTTGGGTCCACTTGGCCGCGTTTTCCTTTTATTTTCGCCACAAAAGCTAATTCAAGCGATGGCCAATTTGCCAGATAGTGCCGTTTGACTTAATCTAAAGCATTCCCAGATGCTGTCAAAATTTGGTTTTGATAGCATGGAAGTATTGATTAATTAGCGTTCGGTGGATCTTTTTGACCCCCTATGGAATTCACGCCAGCCAGTATTGCTCAACGGTTAGTCGACTTGAATTTGGTCGAACCGTCACAAATCGACCAGATATGGTCCGAAGTCGGCCGAACGGCATCGTCTTTGGAAGATATCTGCAGTGTGATTTTGCGCAAAGGCCTTGTGACAAATTTTCAACTCGACCGAGCTTTAACCGGGGAGCGACTTGGCTTTTTTTACGGCCGCTACAAAGTCCTCTATATGATTGGTTCCGGTACATTCGCCCGCGTGTATCGAGCGGTACACATGGATACGAAACGCGTCGTTGCAGTAAAAGTATTGCGACGCCGTCATCGTGACGATCCACGGCAAGTCGAACAATTCTTGCGCGAAGGGCGGATGGGATTGCAATTAAGGCATCCCAATATCGTCACAATCTACGAAATTCAAAACGATGATCGCTCACCTTACTTGGTCATGGAATTTGTCGAAGGCGAGACGCTTCGCGAAATCCTAAAGATCAGAAAAAAGTTTGACTCCATCGCAGCCTTGAAAGTACTTTCTGATGTGTGTACCGGATTGGACTTTGCAATTCAACGCGGTATCACGCATCGCGATATGAAGCTGTCCAACGTTCTGGTCGGATCGAATGGCCGTTGCAAGTTAGTGGACTTTGGTTTGGCCGCCATGGCCAATACCGATACTCCCGAAGCCATTGCGGATTGCCCCAGTGCGCGAGCGATTGATTACGCCGCTCTCGAACGTGGTACGGGTGTACGGAAAGACGATAGCCGAAGCGATTTGTATTTCGCGGGATGTATTCTGTACCACATCATTTCGGGCGTTTCGCCTCTGACCGAGACTCGCGATCGCATGGCACGTTTAAATATCTCGCGGTTTCGAGAAGTAAAACCCTTGGGAAGTCTTGAACCAAACTGTGCGGCCGTCGCGCTCCAGATTTGTCAAAAGGCGATGGAGGTTGATCCGGAAAAGCGATACCAAAGTCCGTGGCTCATGATGGCCGATATTCAAGACGCGATCAGGAAACTCGAAGCGGGGGATAAGTACGCTATGACCGGCATTATGACCAAAGAAGCAGTGATGCCCATCGATCCCGAAGCGGCTCAAGAAGGTCGTGGCCATTCGGTGATGATCGTCGAAAGCAAACCGGATCTGCAAAACTTGATGCGTGAGAAACTGAAGAATCGTGGCTATCGCGTGTTGGTATACTCTAGCCCCGATCGCGCGATGGAGCGATTTGCCTCGGGTGAACTGCCCGCAGAATGCGTCGTGTTCAGCGCGCCCGAACTGGGTAATTCAGCTTTGGATAGTTTCAACCAATTTGGAACAGATGAACACACGAAACATCTGGCCGCGATCCTCTTGGTCGACGAAAAGCAGCAACATATCGTCCGAAATGCGTTAACCGGTCCACGCCGAATCATGCTGTCGATGCCGCTAAAAGTGCGCGAACTGCGGTCCGCACTGATTAGACTCTTGCGTCAGTCCGATTAACGGCAACGGTATGCAGTAAGAGCAGCAGTAGAAATGTCGCGGCTTGTTTTACAAGGTTTCTAAGTACGCGATCAGCGCAGTGGTTTCCGCTTCGGTCAATTTCTGCTGTCCAGGCTTTCGCGGGTGATCGGCCAGCACGCTTTTCAAGCCATCTGCTCGGTTGTCGTGAAAATAAGCGGGGCCACGTTGACTGACTCCGAGTAAGGACGGCGGATTGAATTGTCCCGCGCCTTTTTCATCCTTCATGCCGACATCATACACGTCCGACGAAGTAAACTTGGGCGCGGAATGGCAGTCGATACAGCCCTTGGATGTAAACAAGTTCCGCCCCAACTCGGTCACGGCGTCCTCCGCAACACCACGTGCTTGGCGAACAGATGGTGGCGGTGGGAGGCTGGCACAATAAGCAGCCAACTGCTTCATTTCGTCGGGGTCAATGGTTCGATAAGACTGCATCGTTTTTAAGATCGATCGCACGACTTGCTTTTCAATCGTCGCTTCATGACCAAGCCAGCTATAAGGATGTGTATCGCCAACACCGAGCAGCGTGAGTACGCGTTTTGGAGCACCGTATGTCCGATCTCCCAAGTTATCGTTTAACTGGCCGTTCGTATGGCCTTCGACATGACAACTTGCACAAGTCATCCAACGGTCATGCGAAAATTCTGCCGAGTGAAACAATCGCTCCCCGCGTTCTTCTTCGGAAAGTGTGCGAATAGCACCGAGTAGAATCGTGTCGACAAGTTTTCCTTCCTTCAAGTTGACAACGCAAACGCTGTCGTCAAACTGGTTTGCGACAAAGCAACGCTGCCCATCGCGAGTCATGACGCACGAGATTGGATAACGCCCAACATCGACGTAAGTAAACGTGTACCCATCGCGCCGGCCGATCGCGAGTTGATTCGTGCCGCCAACAGTAATTGCAATATAGTCGCCGTGCCCTAATGCTAAACTCGTGGGCTCGCCCGCTCCGTTGCCAGGGACGCCAACAGGGTGCACACGACCGCCAACGTAGATATCGTCACCGGCATTTTTAAGCAACTCGTTTGTGCCGACCCATCGCAAATCATTGGCCATCAAAACGCCCCAGTGAATATCGTTTTGATTCGTTTGCGCAAAGTCGTTAAGCATGGGATGCAGCATGGCAATTTGATCTTTGCCGTCACGCTCGATGTTCGTTATCGCATGGCCGTAAAGCATATGGTTGGCGTTGATCTTTCCATCGCTAGCCTTCAAGATGCAAAGCTGTGGAGAAAAGGCATCAGCGACTAGGACGGCATCGCGGTCCGCAAGTGTCCGCATGGCACGCGGTGCAATCGGCAAGTCCCATGTAGCGATCTTCCTGGCTTTGGAATCCGAGCCAGACAATTCAAACGATTCAATACGTCTGGACCAGAGGCAGGCTACGCGAAGAGTATTCTGTTCTGCAACCCATTCCGCACGCACCGGCGAGGCGGACGTTGCGAAGCTTGTTTCCGGCCGCAATTGACCGTCCAACCAACGACAGATGTGCACACGATTGTCAGCAAGATCGACACAAGCGAGTCGACCTTCGGAGATCGATTCGAGGTCACGGAGTTCTTGTCCGAGAGCTAATTTCTGAACGACTGCCCGAGTGTCCAAATCGAGAACGATGATCATTCCGTTTTTTTTGCACGCGATAGCTATTCGCTTTTCATCGGGTGATAACTGCAAATCGATCGGCTGACGATAATCGATGTCAGCGACCGCCAGCGAAACTGCCGCCGCTTCAGTTTCATCGATCGTTTCCGCATTGATGCGATTCATCGAAGGAAACCAAGCAATCCAAACTCCGGAAATGATGATGGTGGTCATCTTCAGCAGGTCATTCGAGAACAATCGATTCATTCTTCAGTTTCCGTAAGGCGATCGGCAGGAAATATTTTACCTGTAGGACGGGTCTCCAGGCCCGTCCTACTCGTTCTACCACACATCTCATTTCGCTACGCCATATCGTAGCAGCATTGCGATGTCAAACACTGCAGGTCGTAGAAGCAAAGGATGGAAATGGATTTGTGCGGTAAAACGAGGCCCGTCCGAACTGACTGGGACGGGCCCGGAGACCCGTCCTACGATGGGTAAGGCAATTCTAGCCGCTCGCCTAAGCGACATAGTCCCCATTCAACCCGCGCCCATTATGCACCTTTTTGCTTGTGCTGGCAAAACCAATTTAGTCGGATGCCGCAAGGAAATCCGTGTATTGCCATGTTTTCGCAATTGGAATTTGACTAGAATTCGAGCGAAAACAAGACACCATGCATTGGATCTTGGAATATTGCATCAACTAAAGGAGTGACTTCTATGTTGCAAATCAATTTGCGGCTTGCTTTCGGCATCGCGTGTTTTTTTTCGTTCGGTCTGGCAGGAAATTGCCAACAGCCCGATGCAAATGCGGCTTTGCAAGCAGACGAGCGATTTCTGCTGATGCAGCTTATCGATCAACTACAACCCTACCGCGCGAAATCGGACGTCAAAGGGAAAGCCATTTTGAGCGGTTCAACTACTATGGCGGACCTAGGACATCAATGGCGAGTTAATTTTCAGCAATTCCATCCAAACGTGGAATTTGCGGGCGCGGCCGATAGCTCCGAAGCAGGCTTGAAATCACTTTCCGAAAACCCGCTGGTCATTGCAGGTGTGAGTCGTAACGTCGACAAGGATGACATCGCCATGCTTAAAGCCGGTAAATGTCGCGATCCGTTACCCATCGTTGTCGGGCTCGAAGCCATGGCGTTGGTCGTTAACGCGAGCAACCCAATCGAGCACATCACACCACAACAGCTTCAGGATCTCTTTGCTGCTGGAGCAAATGGTGGCGCAAACGTTGCGACATGGGGCGACGTCGGAGTTGGCGGCGCCCTCGAAGGTCAAGCGATCAATCGATACGAACGAGAGCCCGGTAGCGGTACCCACGCATTCGTTGCGAAAACTTTGCTTGGCGGTGGAAAGGTCGCGAGTGCTAAAGGCGTCGCGAAATCTGCAGGAGAAATTGCTGCGATGGTTGGTAATGATCCTGCGGGAACCGGTCTAACCAGCCTAGCAAGTTCCGACAAGAAAGTTCGCATGGTGCCTCTGCTTATCAACGGTGAAAAAGTCGAAGCAACAGAGCGAGCAATCCTTTCCGGCAAGTATCCTTTGATGCGACCGTTAGTTTTGGTTATCGACAAAGATCAAATCGCAAAGGACGGTGGGCTTCGTGAAGCAGTTCTTGAATATGTCTTGAGTCGTGATGGGCAAATGGATGTTATGAAAGCTGGTTTTTATCCTTTAAACCCAAGTTTCATCCGGCAGCAATTGGCAGCCGTGAACGGTCTTCAACTTCGCTAAATCCCGCCCTGCTTGCAAATTTGTTTCACAGAAAGAACGCCTCATGAAAAACCTATTGCGCTTCGTAAGTCAACAGTTAGTCATCGTTTGTTTGTTGATTGCTTCGCCAGCTATGGCCCAATTCCAAGGGTTCGGTGGCTTTAACGAAGCAGGCAAAACGGATTCAACTGGCTTACCATCATGGGCAAATTCTTTCAGCCAAGCGATTCCCCAAATCCAAATGCCAGCCACCGGCACTTTGGTCGCTCCCGTAGCGCAGCGAAGCGACTGGTCGCTTGGTGCCTACATTCGAAATCTCGATGTTGGTGTGCAAATTAGTGACTTAGTTGCGGGCGGCTCAGCAGAGAAATTTGGTTTGGAACGCGGAGATGTGATCGTCGCGGTCGGCGGTTATCAAGTGGGTTATGTAGGCAATCGATTGTACGATGCGACAGATGAAATTCGCAAACGCGTTGACCAAACGACCGGTAAAGTGGTTGTGCTTGTACTGGATTCTCGCGATCACGATTTAAAAAATATTACATTCGATTTGAACGCTGCAGAGTCTGCATTGAATGGAACAATTGCTTTGCGCGACAATGCGTATCTGCCCACGGATGCCATCATGGAAGTCCAAATTCGGAACTTGACCAAACCCTACCAGGAAGTTTATGGCGGGCGAGCACTAAGCCGGGTCTCTGGTAACGGCCCGTTTTCCTACACGATTCGATTCGATCCAAACTACATCGACAGCCGAGATCAATATCAATTGATGACGACGGTGTCCGTCAATGGCCAACCTACCTATTTCGCAAGCCAGCCGATCCCAGCACCCGCTCCTGGACGCATAACAAACGTTCCTATGACAGTCGATCGCATCGGAGTAGTGCTGGCAGGCGGAACGACACCAACTCAAGTTGGCTATCCACCAGATCAAAACGCCGTTCGACAATTGTTTGTCCAAATCCTAGGACGCGAACCCATGCAGAACGAGATGCAAGCTTGGCTGGAATTTTTATCGAAGGGGCGAAGTATCGACGAAGCCCGCGTCTCGCTGCTTGCAAGTCCGCAATTCTATGAGCTTGCATTCAATGACCCAACGCGCTTCGTTCAACGACTCTATCAAGTCGCTGGTCGGCAAGCCACACAGCAAGACATCCAACGTTGGCTGGCACGACTCCAACAATTCCAAGGCGTTCGTTCGCTGCTGGCAAAAGAGTTCTTGGAACAGGTTCGCTAACAACTTCCGCAAGCGATATTTTGGTCTGGGAATGGTTGCTGAATTGAACGACCTGCTCGTCCCTCATATTGGATTCAGCCAACTATGGCACAAAGTGGATCGTTTTGCGCACGATATTCGAGCGAAGACCGCTGCCGTCAACCAATCCCAATTTTCGCTGCTGAGTGTCAGGATTGGTAGTAGTCGTACGATAAGTCAAACGCCGAACGACCGCTTGAATATTAGCGACCGATGCATTCACATTCCAATTGATGCGCAACATGCTCCCGTTGAGACCGTCGGTAGCAATGTTTCCGATAAGGACTCCTGGATAAAAAAAGTCGTTATCGAACACAAACTCGATCACACGTCATCTGGCGTTTGTTTGTGGAATTAGCCGGATAATAAATTGCGAGCATCCAGTCGCTCAACAAACAGGCTACGGAACATAGAAATTCTGAATCTACTCTGGCGTCGCATCGATCGCCATCCAATTTCCATAGACCGCTGAATGTCGTCTGCGTTGGTTGCAAAAAGTATTTAAGTTAACTGGACGCGAAACAATCAGTTAGGGTAGTCGATTTGAACTCCAAAGAATCGCTATAAACGCCCATGAAAACTGGGCTGTAGAAATCTTATTGCCATGGGCACCAGATTTAGGGCAACATTCTGGAATGGGTAAAATCGCAAAACGCCAAATCGAGCGTTTTAACGGACAGTTATTTTCGATTACGTAGATTTAGAAGTTTGGAGCCAAAAAGTCGTTTCGTTTTCGATTCAATAAAGGTAGATTGTGGAGTAGAAATCTTCGGTTTTTTCAAATCCTCGCCAACTGCGTTTTCCCAATGTTTCCGTTTCGTAATGTAAATTCCCAACATTGGTCCACATTGAGTCGGCGTGAACTCATGCGGGTCGGAGGACTAAGTGCGTTTGGATTGGGTTTGCCAGAACTGCTGCATGGAAGGGCTCTCGCTAAGGCAAATAATGCCATCGAGGGTTCGAGTTCATTCGGGCGAGCCAAGTCTTGTATCGTCCTATTTTTGCTCGGCGGTCCTCCCCAACATGAGACTTGGGATCCCAAGCCTGATGCACCGTCGGAAATACGTGGCGATCTTGGATCGATCGAGACGGCAACTCCCGGTCTGCGTGTCGGGGAACTGATGCCGTTGACAGCTAAACTAACGAATCACATCGCGGTGCTTCGTGCGATGTCGACCGACGACAACGCGCACTCGTCAAGCGGTTACTGGATGCTGACAGGTAATCCGCATGCTCCAAAGAACACCGAAAACGCAACTCCCGGCGCTCCAAACGATTGGCCGTGCTTGCCCGCAGTCGTTAGGCATCTCAAAGGCGATGCGGGAAGCATTCCTGGATCCGCGCGTTTGCCTGATGAGATATGGAACACTGGTCGCATCTTGTGGCCCGGCCAAGATGCCGGCTGGCTAGGTGACAACAGCGATCCTTGGCTCTTGACGTGCGACCCCAGCAAACCCGATTTCAAAATCGCGGATATCGCATTGCCACAAGAGATTAGCCTAAGCCGATTTGGGCAACGTCGACAATTGCTCGATAACATGAATCGGTACCTTGAGCGAGTTCAAGCTACACCGGAGATCAGTCGTTGGACAAGCTTGCAGCGCAAAGCAGTAGAACTGCTGCAAGCGGAGGAGGCTCGTCGCGCGTTTGCTTTAGAACAAGAATCCGAAGCGACGCGCGATCGCTACGGTCGCAATCGATTCGGACAAAGCGTGTTGCTGGCACGGCGACTCGTCGAAGCCGGACTGTCGATGGTACAAGTCAACTGGATGCGATGGGCAGACGATCCCGACAACGCTCCGGCCTGGGATACGCACGCAAAAAACTCGGAACGGCTCAAGACCGCGCTCATGCCACCGATGGACCAAGCTTACTCGGCGCTAATCGAAGACCTCGTCCAACGCGGGCTTCTCGACGAAACATTGGTCGTATGTATGGGCGAGTTTGGCCGCTCGCCACGCATCAACCCAAGTGCCGGCCGCGACCACTGGGGGCATGTCTTTTCGGTTGCACTTGCCGGTGGCGGTGTCCGCGGCGGGATCGTACACGGCGAATCGGATCGACAGGGCGGTTTTCCTCTCGAAGGCCGCGTCGAACCCCAAGACTTGGCCGCAACAATTTTCCACTGCCTGGGCTTCAAACCCGATACAGAAATTCACGATCGGTTCGGTCGACCTTTTGCAATTAGCAAAGGCAAACCCATCGAGCAAATCTTAGAGTAGAGCGATTGTCCCCAATCGCTCAGAACCCCAGAGTAGAGCGATTGTCCTCAATCGCTCAAAACACCTTCGGCATAAACTTCCGACTTAAACGCACCAACACCAAATCTAGCCCGACGCCCCACTATTACCCAAAGTCCCTCCCAACCCTAGTACAAATTCGCATCGACTTGTCATAAAGCCTAAGCAGGCGTCTGGGATTTGACGACGTATTCCATAATCACCAAATAATGGCAAGCAGCGGCGGCAATAACGGAAAGATGCCAAACCGCGTGGTAAAAACGACCTTTGTGATCGAACATCAGGAAGAAAACGCCCAGCGAATAAATCACCCCGCCAAGTCCCATGCCAAGCAAACAGCCATTGGGAACTTGCATTGCCAGCGGAACCACCGGCACCCAGCCTAACAACAGGTACGTCGTCACAGTGACCGCGTTCACTTTGCGGCGAACAACCACTTTGGACCATAATCCATAAAGTGCAACGACCCACAAAAAAATTAATAAAGCAGTTCGCAGGTCGCCACCATACTGCCACACAAAAGGTGTATAGCTTCCCGAAATCATCAAGTAAATCGTGCCTTGATCCCAAGCTCGCATTTTGGTGCGTCGCCCCGGTTCCATGCAAGCGTGCGATAGTGTCGAGAACACGAATACCAACGTTGCGGAGATACAATAAACAGCACAACTAAGAATGAGACCAAATGATTTGTCCTTGACCATCGACATCATCCAAATCGTTCCCAAGATGGCGATGAAAATGCCAAGAGCATGGGTTGCTGTATTACTCCATTCGTCGTCCGATGGCTCGGGCGGAATGTTCATCTGATCGTCGTGCACTAAAAAACCTAATTCGAAAAAAACGCTTCTTGGAAAAAAACACCGGCGTCGGTCGACAAGCCCAGCCGCATACTTGACAGTGTGCGTGTAATACTGGAGTAGTCAGCGTTGACATTCAATTTAACGTCAAAGCGGCAGATTGACTATCCTCAAAATTGATCCCAATGCAATGACAACTATACACAGCCCCGCCTATTTTTCGGATTGTTTTCAATTCATTTTCAAAACTGCGTTGATTCGCATCCTTTGGTAAAGAACGAAGGCTAAGTCACACATACGGGCACAGAAAATTTTGGCCACCAAATCCACAGCCCCAAGTTGCGAAAAACACGCTGAGCATAATTCAACCCATTGCTGTCTCAAGTAGGTCGTTTCAGAAAACCCGTAGAACGGATTTTAATCCGTTAATTCCACAAAGCATCTGGAATACATTTCAATCCTTAGCTTTAGAAAAATCATGTTCACAAAAACCGACTACAACATAAGTCTGTAACGGGTTGAAACCCGTTCTACGTTTGAACGATCATGTTGGCCATTGCGAACGTGCCTAAGTGCAAAGCTCTGTTTGTAGAGTGCTTTAAGAGCTACTCAGGAATTTTTGAGAACGGCAGTAAGCACCGGTCTGCTCGCGCTGTTTCCGCTTACAGTCGCGCGTCAATGAAAACAATTTGCATTTATGCTCGGCATGGCGAAATTGCATTCTTTGGTTGGCCTTGTAACCGGTGCTGACCGATTTTACTGCGGATCTTGAAGTTAATTTGTGGTGATGTATTGCGGTTACCAAAGTGCGTTTCTCCATGCAATTGAGTTTTGACTTGGTAACTTGTTACAATGACGCCTGAACTGAAATAACTTCTTACAGAGATGGTTTTCTAAAAGTGTCTTGAAATGAAATTTGTAATTCCAGGTGGGTCGGGGCAAGCGGGGACTATGTTGGCTCGGCATTTTGTTGGTCGAGGGGATAGTGTTACGGTTCTGACTCGATCGCCGAAAACACAACCTTGGAAAACTGTTGCCTGGGACGCGAAAACTTTAGGGCCCTGGTGTGACGAATTTGAAAATGCAGATGCAATCATTAATCTGGCAGGTCGCAGCGTTAACTGCCGGTATAACGAAAAGAACCGACGCGAAATATTGGATTCGCGTGTCGATTCGACTCGCATCGTCGGCAAAGCTATCGAAAAATGTAGCAATCCTCCCAAAGCTTGGCTGCAAGCTTGCACGTCGACGATCTACGCTCACCGTTACGATGCCAATAACGATGAGGTTACGGGCATACTCGATAACGATAACACGGCACCAGATACTTGGCGATTTAGCATCGACGTAGCGAGAGCTTGGGAAGCGGCTTGTGTCGAAGCCAACACGCCGTCAACTCGCAAAGCTTTGATGCGTATTTCGATGATCATGAGCCCCGATCGCGAAGGTGTGTTCGATGTCCTCGTGGGGCTTGCACGGAAAGGACTGGGAGGAACGCTTGGCGATGGTCGTCAATATCTGTCGTGGATTCACGACGCAGATTTTTGCCGGAGCGTCCAGTTTATTATCGACAAGCAGATGGATGGTCCGATCAACATGGCATCGCCCAGCCCGCTGCCCAACA
Organism: Pirellulaceae bacterium; assembly: GCA_031374825.1. GTDB lineage: Bacteria > Planctomycetota > Planctomycetia > Pirellulales > Pirellulaceae > JANMGV01. The sequence continues at coordinate 42,397 of JANMGV010000111.1, read as the reverse complement.
AAGAATTCATGCGCATCACTAGAAGAACCGCCAACGTAAAACTGGGGCTGCCTGCAACCAAGTGGATGCTTGAGATCGGTGCGATTTTTATGCAGACCGAAACTGAGCTGATCTTAAAAAGCCGTCGGGTAGCGCCCGGGCGATTACTGAAGGCCGGTTTTAGCTTTGCGTTTCCCGATTGGACGACAGCATGTCGCGATCTTTATCATCGCTGGAACGCAATTCGCAAAGGTTGAATGACGCGATGATTTGCATTTGCATTCCCTTGCCTCGGTTCATCGCGTTTGCTGTCTTCTAATGAAATCTCGAGTCCCTGTGTCATGATTCCCTCGGTATCGGTAGTTTATTGCGCGACGTGTGGTAATCTGGATTGGGATGGGGTACGCTGTCAGCTCAACTTGTGATGCGTGGCAGTGAATTCTAACTCGCCCATCTTCTGCGTTTATTAGTCGTCGAATTGAGATGATCGCGTATGAAACAGAATAATCAAAATTTAGTCCGCCTAGGGTACGTGTTTGCGACGTTCATTGTCTCTGGCATGGCAAGTTTTGGCGTTTTAAGAAGAACCTGTCATGCTCAGCAGTCGGAGGTTGCGAAAACATCGTTCGGGGTGTCGTTCGATTTGGAGTCCTTGTCGCGGGCACCGAATTTTTCGGAAACGGAAGAGGCACCAGCCGAAGGAGTGAAGGCGATCTTTTTCGACGGAGTACCATTTAAAGGGCAAGTGACGCAGGTGTTCGCGTATTATGGTCTTCCATCGCGCGAAGTCATCGCCAAGTACGAAAACCAAAAGGCCCCGGCAATGGTATTAATTCATGGCGGTGGCGGGACTGCTTTTGCTAACTGGGTTAAGCTTTGGAATGAACGAGGGTATGCAGCAATAGCCATGGACTTGTGCGGTTGCATTCCTAAGGGCTCGTATGGAGCTTGGCAAAGGCACGAACGTGGAGGGCCTGCTGGCTGGGACGCGAGCTTTTCACAATTGGATGATCCCGTCTCAGATCAATGGACTTATCATGCCGTCTCCGCCGTAGCGCTAGCACATTCGCTGTTACGATCTTTGCCCGAAGTCGATGCTGAGCGGATTGGTGTGACGGGGATTTCGTGGGGAGGTTATCTGACTTGTATTGTTGCCGGTGTCGACAATCGATTTCAATTCGCGGCGCCTGTGTATGGCTGCGGGTTTCTTGGTGACAACTCGGTGTGGCTGCCGAGCTTCGAGAAATTAGGTAAGGACAAGTCGGCACTTTGGCTTAAGCAATGGGATCCTTCGTCGTATTTGCCTGCTGCAAAGATGCCCATGCTTTGGGTGAACGGCACAAACGATTTCGCTTATCCGATGGATTCTTGGCAACAGTCCTACCGGCTGCCGTCGGCAAAACGCACTTTGTGTCTTCGGATTCGAATGCCGCATGGGCACGGAGCAGCGGGAGAGAACCCAGAAGAGATCCATCAATTTGCCAACGCTTTGCTACGCGGGGGAGAACCGATGCCGGGGATAGTTGAGCAAGGCAACTCACAGGAAGCAGCTTGGGCAAATTTTCAATCGGCGGTTCCTGTAGAATCTGCGGAACTGTGTTTCACGAAGGATTCAGGCAAATGGCAAGATCGTGTTTGGCAGTCGATTCCTGCAGACATCGATTTGGCAACAAAGCGGGTTTCAGCGACGATCCCTACGGATGCGAGAGTATTCTATCTGAACGTGTTCGACGCTCGCGGATGTGCAGTTAGCACCGAGCACGTCGCACGTCATTTGCATCGCTGAAAATTCGCTCCCTTCTCCCCGTCTTCGCGGAGAAGGGTTGGGGATGTGGGGGGGGGGCTTTGTTTTTGTGCGAGTGTGGCAGAACAAGAGACGGATTAGAGCTGTGTTCGCACATTGCTGTTGGTCGCACGGTAGCAGGCGGAGCCTGCAGTACAGTGGGTGACAAGGCTGGAGCCTTGTCACCAGAAGGCCCGATTAGTTTTGCTGCTCAAACTAGCGCTGCTAGGCCTTTTTGGAATCGATCGACTAGCCAATTTGTGTCTTCGATGCCGACGGAAATTCTAATTGTATTCGGTGTGATTCCCATTTTGGCTAATTGCTCGCGATTGAAAGCTCGGTGGCTTGTGGACGCGGGGTGACTGAGGGTTGTTTGGGCTTCGCCAAGGGATGGGCAGAACGGTACTTCGGGAGCCATGGCGCGAATAAACTCATTGGCCCTGCCCTCGGAATCTTGTAGGTGAATTGCCATTAAGTTCCCGAACCGGCCCGCAAATTGTCGCTTGGCCAGTTCATGCTGCGGATGATCGGGCAGGCCGGGAAAGTCAACCGACTGTACAGCCTTGTGATTTCGAATGGCTAACGCAATCGCTTCGGAGGATCGACAAGCTTGGGCAAGTCTCAGAGGGAGCGTTGCTAAACCGCGACGCGTCAACCAGCAATCCAGCGGGCTGGACATCATGCCAAACGCTATCGCCGTTTTGCGAATGTGATCGCATAAAGCAGTTGATCCACAAACCATGCCCAACATGACATCGGCATGACCGCTGACAAACTTCGTCAAGCTTTCCATTACCAAATCCGCACCCAGTTTGAGTGGTTGGCATAGTTCCGGCGTCGCAAACGTGTTATCGACGAGCAGCGTGGTTCCAGACTGCCGACAAAGTTCGGAGATCGCTCTAATATCAGGTACCGACATCCTGGGATTCGTGATTGTTTCAATGATTGCCATGCGAGGGCTGTTGCCGATCGCTTGATTCCAATCGTCAAGATTACATGCGTCGACATGCATTGTCTTGATACCCCAATCGCCAAACTGATTTTCAAGCAGGTATGTCGTCTTGCCGTATAAGGGTTGGCCAAGCACGACGGAGTCGCCGGGGCGAAGCAACGCAAAACACGGGGCAGCCAGAGCGCTCATTCCTTGAGCGGTCAGCACAATGTCTTCGGCATGATGCAGATGACGAAGGATCTCGCCAAGATTGGCGGCGTTGGGGTGACCATCGCGACGGTAAACAAAACCCGGCAACTCACCGGCCAAGATCGCACTTGCATCCTCCGTCGATGGCACTTGCCAAACGGCCGACAGTTCGATCGGCTCAGACTGAGGGCGACGATTATTTGGACTGGCGACGCCGTGGATACAGGCTTGGGAAGGACGGTGATCAGATGGGTTGGTCATCGGGCTTGCAATCTTGGGACAAAAATGTTTCGCGTTGCAGTTTGCTTGGCTCTGGCTATTGGATTGACGAACCAGATGAAATTGATCCGTCGGTAACCATGACAACAACACGTGAGAACCGGTTCGGTGGTAAACTAAGCTTGTTCAACATACCATCGCGCAAGGCACATGAAAATGCACAGCATATTTGATCTTTTCAAAATTGGCATCGGTCCTTCAAGTTCGCATACAGTCGGTCCCATGGTGGCTGCGGCACGTTTTGCGAACGAGATCGCTACGGCAATTCCGACGCTCGATGTTACTCGCATCCAAGCTGAGTTGTTCGGTTCACTCGCTTTGACGGGTCGTGGGCATGCAACGGATTTTGCGATCTTGGCCGGGCTATCAGGCTTGCAGCCATCCACCGTCGAACCAGACGAATTCGCGCGAACGGTGCATCATATTCGCGAAACAAGTCGACTTCGAGTTGGCGGGGGAAACGAAATAGCGTTTGATGAACCGACGGATTTGATTTTTCATCATCACCTCGTTTTGCCATTTCATTCCAATGGAATGCGTTTTTCGGCATTTAACGTTGACCGTCAGTTGCTGTTGTCGCGTGTATATTTTTCTGTAGGCGGCGGATTTGTTGTTCGCGAAGGCGAAACGAATGACGCCGCGGTCCTCGAAGATGATGTCCAGATTCCATTTAACTTTACATCTGCAGCCGAACTTTTGCAGATGGGCGCAGGGAATGAATTGTCCATCGAACAAATCGTTCATGCAAATGAACGGGTTTGGCGCAGCGAGCTCGACATTGAGGAACAGCTTGACCGACTTTGGCAAGTGATGGAACGCTGCATTGAACGGGGTTGTCATACCGAAGGAATATTGCCGGGAGGGCTTGGAGTTCGTCGTCGAGCACCCGCTATCTTTGCAAAGTTATCGTCTCAAGATCAACCGGACGATCCCCTGCGTCAACTGGACTGGGTCAGTCTCTTCGCGTTGGCCGTTAACGAAGAAAACGCGGCAGGTGGAAAAGTCGTTACGGCACCGACGAATGGCGCAGCGGGCGTCATTCCAGCCGTGCTTTCGTATTATGTAAAATTCGTTCCTGGTGCCGACCGAGCTGGCATTTATCGATTTCTGAAGACGGCGGGAGCCATTGGTCTGCTGTACAAACGGAATGCGTCGTTGTCGGCAGCGGAAATGGGTTGTCAGGGAGAAGTTGGCGTTGCGTGTTCCATGGCAGCCGCAGGCCTCGCAGCATGTATGGGTGGCACCAATGAGCAGATCGAGAACGCTGCCGAGATTGGCATGGAGCATAATTTGGGACTGACGTGTGATCCCGTGCGCGGTCTGGTCCAAGTCCCTTGCATTGAACGCAATACGATGGGAGCAGCCAAAGCGATCAACTCCGCACGACTGGCTGTGTTGTATGGCGACGGCACGCATCGGGTTGCATTGGATAAAGTCATTGAAACTATGCGTCAAACCGGGATCGACATGCAGACAAAATACAAGGAAACGTCGCTTGGCGGTTTAGCTGTCAATGTCGTGAACTGTTGAAATTGGACTAGTCGTGGAGGGATCGTACAGGCTATAAGTTCGGAAAGCTTGCACAACCAGTCTGTGAGCTGTCGTTCCGCTTTCGTAAAGAATGACCAACAGCCAATTCGCTTGGAAGGAGTCGAGCATGCGCAGTATTGCCATCATCAATCAAAAAGGGGGCGTTGGAAAAACTACGACCGCCGTTAACTTGGCCGCAGCCTTGGCTCAGCAAGGTCAACGTGTTTGTTTGATCGATCTTGATCCCCAAGCGCACGCGACTTTGCATTTAGGCGTCCCGGCACCGGAAGAACGCACGACGATATACGACGTTTTGTGCGGTGATGCACAATTAGCCGATGCTCGTTATCAAGCTTTACCGAACCTTTTTGTGGTGCCAGCCAATTTGGATTTGGCCGCCGCTGAGCTTGAGTTGGCAGGTGAAGTTGGTCGCGAAGTTGTCTTGCGAGATCGAATCGAACTGGATCGTGAAAAGTTCGATTTCTTGATTATTGATTGTCCACCGTCGCTCGGAGTCTTGACTCTCAACGCATTGACGGCCGTTCAAGAAGTCTTTCTGCCGCTACAGCCACACTTCCTGGCCTTGCATGGTCTCAGCAAGTTGTTGCGTACGATTGAAGTCGTCGCCAAAAGGTTGAATCCCGATTTAAGGTTGTCGGGAGTCGTGTTGTGCATGTACGACGCTGCGACACGTCTCGCTGCCGAAGTCAGTCGCGATGTTCAGGAATTTTTTCAAGCTCATGCGGCACATAAAGGCGTCTGGGCTGGAGCGAAGTTTTTCGAGACTCGCATTCGGCGCAATATTCGCTTGGCGGAAGCACCCAGTTTTGGCCAAAGCATTTTTCAGTACGCTCCGAATTCTAACGGAGCCGAAGACTATTTGTCGCTCGCCTTTGAGACGCTTGCCGGTGCCGACGCTCGTTCGTCAAGTAAGGCTCCTGTCACATCCCCGGTAGCACTAACCGCCGAACCTGCCGCCTAAGAAGAACTGAATTCATTGTAGAGCGATTGTCCTCAATCGCTCAGTCAGCACTCATTGTAGAGCGATTGTCCTCAATCGCTCATGCAGCGGTATGAAGCTGAAACAGCGATTTCGAGCATTCGTGCAGGGCTGCGTAGTTTTTTTGCTTGTGTTGGCAAGTCGTAACTTGAGCGACCGATTGCGGATATTCATACAATGAATCGAGCGTTTGGCTTTATCGTGTCAGTATTCTGAGCGATTGAGGACAATCGCTCTACACTGGGGACAAACATTCATTGTAGAGCGGTTGTCCTCAATCGCTCATGCAGCGGTATGAAGTCGCTTGAATAGTGATTTTGGGTTTTCGTGCGGGGCTGTATAGACTTTTGATGCTTGGGTTGGCGCGTCGTAGCTCGAGAATAAAACTCGGGGCAAGCCTGCAGTATTCTGAGCGATTGAGGACAATCGCTCTACACTGGTTTTTACATGTCGTATAGTTCTGGGTCGACGTTTGGTGGTTCCATCAGTCTACGAAGCTTTGATTTGGCGCTGCCTGCTTTGGTCATGGTGAATGGGTCGGCTTCGTCCAGTGCGTCGCCCATTTCTTCGTCGACTCGATCGGGGTCTTCGCCCGCTTCCATCCGGCGCATCGCTTCGAGCATGGGACCATTTGGCTCAACGCCGACAACGTCGAACATCTTCTTCATCATATGAGCCATTTGCTGCGGGTTGTTTTCGTCGATGTTTTCGAAATCCCCTTCCATTTGCGACATCGCTTGTTCCATCTTGGATTCGTCGACACCAGCAAATGGATCGTCGCCACCGTCTTCGGATTCTTCTTTGCGGCCGGTAGAAATTGCGAACCGCGACATCTTGCGCTCAAGACGTTTTTGACCGCACTTGGGGCAAGCGGGCTCGACCGTTTGGCTCGTCGAGCGAGCGAAAAAGCTGTAAATCGTGTGGCAGCGTTTGCAATAAAATTCGTAGATGGGCATAAAAAACTCCAGGCTTGAAACCACATTCACAATGAGCCAGCGATATGTTATGCCGTTGACGGTTTTTTGAGAAACACAGTATTAAGAAACACAGCATTCTGTCACGAAAACGTAACCGCATTCGGGCAGTTTAAAGGAATTCGCTTCGAATTTCAGCCCCAATTCGCGCTTTAGCAGCTTTCAGGATACGCGAACAGGATTAGTGGCTTCTGTTAATCGATTCGTCGAAAATCATCTGCATCGATTGTGTTGGATGGATCATTTGGCGCTTGAGGATTGAGTGGAAATGGCGAGCCGGGATTTTTTTCCATTATCTCCGTCGTGTGGACTTGAACCAGTTCCGCAAAACCAGCGAACAACATGAATCCTCCGATCAAGATCAATCCGAACTGTCCGTAAACGATACCGACAAGGATCATTGCAAACGAGAAATAGCGACCGATCCGGACAGCCAACTGTGTGGCTCGCACATAGGGCCGACGTCTTGCAAGAAAACTTCGCAGCACTCGTCCTCCGTCCATAGGAAAAGCTGGAATCATGTTGAAAACCACCAAGCCAAGATTGACCACAAACAACTGGCTAAGAAAACCAAGCTTCAAGGGTGACGTTCCGGTCACAGAATTCAATAAGCCTGTGGCGACTACTACCAAGAAGATAACAGCAGCGATCACCACATTCACTGCTGGTCCAGCCACAGCGATAAGGAATTCGGCGCGAGGCTCTTTTGGCATCCGTTCCAATCGTGCTAATCCGCCGATGGGAAGCAGCGTAATGTCCCGCGTCTTGACCCCAAACTGCAATGCCATCATAGCGTGGCCAAGCTCATGAAGGAAAACGCATCCGAATACGACTAATAGGAAAATGACCGAACTGAGACCATCGCGGAATCCGCTTGTTCGCATCTCGGACAATAGCACGTAAAGTATCAACAGCCAAAACGACCAGTGAACGTAAACCGCAATGCCAAATACTTTTGCAATGCGCCATGATGGGAACACGTGAGGGCCTTTCGTTTACTTTGATCCCCCAAACAAGCCTTGGGAGCTACCGGTTTATTAGTTTTTGGTATGTTGGAGCGTATTGGAGACGATTTGCAATGCGCAGGAGTCGCCACGTGTGTGGCTCGCGACAAGCGAACTACTTCTTGATTTCATTTTTAGCAGTTGCCAATGCGAAAAACAGTCCAACCAAACATCGTCGGCGGTTTATCGCGGAACTTTCCAATTTCACGATACATGATCGCACAGCTAAACCAGGATTTATTGACTGATTCGTCAGCTTATGTCGTGGACACTCCGAGCGGCTCGCGATTTAGACAGCGGTTTCGATTCTCGTGAAGCTAGGCCATAATAATTAACGATGCTTTGCAAAAGCGAATTCATGACGCGTTACCGTCGTTTACCGCACCTGCATGTTTTGTCATCCCTATGTATATTTTCGCAGTCAGCGTTGCGATATTGGGGGTGAATCGACGCACCTAGTCGAATTCAGCTTTGAAAAATTCAAAACTTGTTCGACACTGATATAAATGGGGCCTCGTCGGATACCATTACGATGGCTTCGACGTACGCCATGGGCTTCGATCTTTTGGTAAAGCGTGATTCGTAGTATGGTAACGCAGTCGTTTCGTCATCTGATGCTTGTAAACGGCAATCAACAAGATGATTCGTAATCCAAAAAACAACGCGAAGACTTTACAGTAAGAACAAGCCGGATCAGTAATCGCCCTGGGGCGATAGGATTGTGGTTCGTCCTGTTTTTCGACCTATATGAAGATGGAAAGTGGAGATAATGGAACACGCAGTAACGACACCTGTTGGGATGCATGGTTCGTCTGGAGCAGAAACGCAGAACGAGACTTTTTCCTACAACGATGGGATTGTAAGGCTGTTTGTCGCCGCGACCATTTTTTGGGGAGTGGTGGCCTTCCTCGTTGGACTTTACGTGGCGCTCATGTTGGTGGTGCCGCAGTTAAGTTTCAAGCTTGAATATTTGACGCTTGGTCGTATACGACCGCTTCACACCAACGCTGCTATATTCGCATTTGCAGGCAACGCAATCTTCGCGGGTATCTACTATTCGACGCAGCGATTGTGCAAAGCGCGAATGTGGAGCGACACTCTCGGGCTTCTCCATTTCTGGGGTTGGCAATTGATCATCGTTGCCGACGCCGTTTGTTTGCCGTTGGGTATCACGCAAAGCAAAGAGTATGCAGAACCAGAATGGCCCGTCGATTTGCTGATCGCCGTCGTGTGGTTGCTGTTCTTTGGAACCAACTTTTTTATGACGTTAATCAAACGACGCGAACGCCACATGTACGTCGCACTTTGGTTTTATATTGCCACGATCTTAACCGTCACGGTCCTTCATGTTTTCAATAACTTGGTCGTTCCGATATTTGCCGCAGGCGAAATTCCGATCAAGAGTTACCCGATCTATGCCGGAGTGCAAGACGCATTCATGCAATGGTGGTATGGGCACAATGCGGTGGCGTTCTTCTTGACGACGCCCTTTCTTGGCTTGATGTATTACTTCTTGCCCAAGGCGGCGGATCGCCCAGTGTTCTCTTATAAACTGAGCATCATTCATTTTTGGTCGTTAGTGTTCCTTTATATCTGGGCCGGGCCACACCATCTGCATTACTCGGCATTGCCCGAATGGGCCTCGACGTTGGGCATGGTCTTCTCAGTCATGCTTTGGATGCCGTCGTGGGGTGGGATGATCAACGGGCTCTTTACCTTGCGTGGGGCGTGGGCCAAGGTTTCCGCGGACCCAGTACTGAAATTCTTTGTGGCAGGCATCACGTTCTACGGCATGAGCACTTTCGAAGGTCCGCTATTGAGTATCAAGAGCGTCAATGCCCTGTCGCACAATACCGACTGGACGATTGCTCACGTCCACAGTGGTGCACTCGGTTGGAACGGATTTATCACGTTCGGAATGATTTACTGGTTGTTGCCGCGTTTGTACCAAACCAAATTGTTCAGCACGAAACTTGCAACTTGGCACTTTTGGATAGCGACAATCGGTCTGCTCGGCTATATCCTCCCGATCTACGTTGCTGGATTGACTCAAGGCTTGAGTTTACGAGCGCTGGACGAAAACGGTCAGTTGCAGAATCCAGACTTTTTGAAAACCGTTCAAACGATACTCCCCATGTATTGGCTGAGAGCGATTGGCGGAACGTTATATATTGCTGGCGCGCTGATGATGGTCGTGAATTTTGTTATGACTCGGGCGACGCGACCTGCGAAATACGATGTGCCAGTCTATTCTGCTCCTAAACTAAGTTCGGTTTATATCGATGCTCCGTCACCGGAGAGCAAATTAGCAACGGTTGCAGAAGTCGCTAAGTCGATCGATGTGTGGAGCAAGTTGGCTTGGCATCGTCGTTGGGAACGTTTGCCGATTCGGTTTTCGGTCTGGGTTCTGATTGCCGTGATCGTCGCATCTCTCTTCGAGATGATTCCAACGTTCTTGATTCGGGCGAATATCCCGACTATTTCAAAGGTAAAGCCTTACACGCCGCTCGAGTTGGCCGGACGCGACATCTACGTCGCCGAAGGTTGCTATGGTTGCCACACACAAATGATTCGACCAATCCTGTCCGAGACCAAGCGTTACGGCGAGTACTCCAAACCAGGAGAATTCATCTACGATCATCCGTTCCAATGGGGATCGCGCCGAGTCGGTCCCGATTTGGCTCGCGAAGGCGGTCGTCAATCAAACTATTGGCAGTATCGACACATGATCAATCCACAAGCCATGAGCCCCGGCTCGACAATGCCTATCTATGAGCATTTGAAGTTTGACAAGCTCAACTTCAAAGCGATTCCAGAGCGTGTTCGCGCTGCGAGGTTCCTCGGAGCCAAATATGAATTCGACGATGCCGCTTCGGCCGAAATCGCCCAGAAACAGGCCACGGAGGTCGCTGGCGTTCTGGTCGAACAAGGTGGACCAGCGAATTTGGCGGATACAAAGATCATCGCTCTGATCGCGTACCTCCAACGGCTTGGTGTCGACATCACGCGTCCCGATACTCCACCTGCACCGGCAGCCCCTGCTGGCCAAGTTGCTCCAGATGCTACTGAACCGGCTGCCGATCCTGTTCCAGGAACAGCTCCGGCCGTTAGTGTCACCGAGCCGGCCACCAGTGTCACCGAGGCAGTTGGAACGAGTGCATCAACAGCTCCGGAGGTGGTCACAAAATGATTCGCGATGTTGTATCGTTTTTAGATTATTCCCTGTGTGCCGAAATCGCTTTGGCACTGTTCGTGATTGTGTTCATTTCCGTTAGCATTCGCACGGTGTTTACCAATCGCACGGAGATTGACCGAATGGCAAGACTGCCTTTGGAAGAAGGTCGAAAGGAGCACGCCGAATGAGTACACAAAACGACGTTCAACAACTGACGGATCATAGCTACGACGGCATCAAAGAATACGATAACCCTCTCCCAGGTTGGTGGAGCTGGATTTTCATTGCAACGATTGTTTTCAGCGCGTTGTATTATGTTTGGTTTCACTTTGGTGCTGAAAATCGTTCCATGCTTGACCAATATGAGTACGCCAAAAATGTTCTCCTCAAGAAACAGTTCGAGGAGATGGGCGTACTGACTGCGAACCGGGCTACGATTGCAAGATACGTAAACGATGAGAAATGGGTTGGTTTTGGTGAAGGTACCTACAAAACGCATTGTCAATCCTGCCACGGACCGGATGCTGGTGGTTTGGTCGGTCCAAACTTGACGGACAATCAATGGAAAAATGTCAAGCATCTGGAAGACATCGGCAAAGTGATCAACGAAGGAGCGGGGGGGGCCGCAATGCCTGCTTGGAAGAATCGACTGCATCCCAACGAAGTCGTAATGGTCTCAGCTTATGTCGCTTCACGTTTAGGAAAGCCTGCGGCGAATGGCAAAGCACCCGATGGCTCGAACAAAATCGAAAGCTGGGATGAGGATGTGAAATCGGTTGCGGATGAAATAACGAAGATGTCAGCACCCAAATCCGATTCTTCGAAAAAGTCGAGTGGCGATTCGAATCCCAAGTGATACGTAATCCAGAGGCGACCAAGTACGTCGGCAATCGTGATCCAATCCCTTGGCAGATTACTCGTTCTGTAATTGCTTCGCGGGATCGAGGCAGCCAAGCGGGCGGATTGGTTAGGAAAAACTAACAAAATGAAAAAGTCAGATGTTGCCCGACCGCCAGAGCCCACAAGCTCGCGGACTGGGCACACAGGTATTATTCTCGAAGCCGAGGAGCACGTACTCGCAACTCTCGAGAAAGACGGTTCGCGTCGATGGCTGTTTCCACGTTTGGCACAAGGCAATCTTTGGAAACTGCGCCGCGTTGTGGCATACGTATTGATCGCCGTGTTTGCGTTGATTCCGCATTTGCGACTCAGCGGCAAGCCGTTGGTGCTGCTTGATATCCCCGCAAGACGTTTCACCATTTTCGGTTTGACGTTTTTGCCGACGGATACTTTCCTGTTGGCTTTGTTTCTGATCTGCGTCTTTCTAGCGATCATCCTGGCAACTGCATTGGTCGGGCGCGTATGGTGTGGTTGGGGGTGCCCTCAAACTGTCTTTATGGAGTTTGTATTCCGGCCGGTCGATCGATTATTTGACGGCACGAAAGGCAAGGGCGGTAAGCCAAAAGGTCCGATGCCACTTTGGAAGAGAGCTGCTCGGTTTGGTATCTACCTGCTGCTGGCCATGTTCTTGGCCCATACGTTTCTCGCGTACTTCATCGGAACGGAACGATTGGCTCAGTGGATTCGATTGTCGCCATTCGAGCATCCCATTCCGTTCTTGATTATGGTCGCCGCAACCGGTGCGATGCTATTTGATTTCATGTATTTTCGCGAACAGTTATGCTTGATCGCTTGCCCTTATGGTCGATTTCAATCCGCCTTGTTAGATCGCAAAAGCTTGATCGTCGCTTACGATGTCAATCGCGGCGAACCTCGAGGCAAGAAAACTGTTTCACTGCCGATCGCCGAGGAGCGTCACGGCGACTGCATCGATTGTGGTTTGTGCGTTCAAGTCTGTCCGACGGGAATCGACATTCGCAATGGATTGCAACTGGAATGTATCAATTGCACGCAATGTATCGATGCATGCCATGATGTGATGTTAAAAGTGAATCGGCCAGTCGGCCTGATTCGCTACGCTTCGCAGGATACAATCGCCGGCAAAGGAACGAGTTGGTTGCGGCCTCGGCTGATCATTTACCCGGTTGCACTGATTGCGGTTCTTTCTGTTTTCATGTCGCTGCTGCTGACCAAAAAAAGCTTCGATGCGAACATTTACAGGAACTTTGGCAATCCATTTTCGCTCAACAGCGAATCGCGAATCCAAAACTCGCTCCGACTTGACTTGGTCAATCGTACAGACAAACCGACTACTTATGATGTGAAAATCCTGTCGCCAACCCAGGTCCGGTTGCAGTTAGTTGAGGGGCAATCGATCGATTTGCCATCGAATGGAAACCATATTTTCCCGATCATCATCAACGCTCCATACGAGTGTTTTTCCGATGGTTTGTGCGAAGTGAAAATTGAAATTACAGACAGCAATTCCGATACGCGAATTCTCCAGTACGAAATGATGGGCCCTGAGAGCCCTCCAAAACCAACCGATAGTACGAATTCATCCGAAGATTCCTCTGCTCCCGATAGCGACGAAGATGCTCCCGAGAACGACGCAGAGTGACGATCAAGTTGACATGCCAACAGAATCAGCGAGTGCAAGTTTGATGAATACGGCGAGTGGATCGATGAGCATTAATGATGTCGCAGCCGAAAGGAAAGCGCGTCGCTTTTGGGTGTCCTACATCGTCATGATGCTGGGTGTTGGCGTCGGTTTATGGATCTACGTTGCATACCTTGCAGTCAATGACCCTTCGATGGCAGTGGTTCACGATTACCACCAAAAAGCGCTTAAGTGGGACGATCATTTGGCAATTCAAGAAGCCAGCAAAAAACTGGGGTGGATTGTTCAGCCTTCGGTGCGGGCTTCGAAAGCTGGATCGACGATGCATACCGTCGAATTGTTCGTGCGTTCCAACGCTGGTGAACCGATCACGGGCGGATCTGGATCGCTGACGATGTACCATCATGCACGAGGCAAACAAATCGAAAAAGCGTCGCTTGTGGAAAGCGAACCCGGTACATATTCCGCTGAAATCAACATGGATCGCGACGGGCTTTGGCAAGTTGAAATTGATCTGAATGTAGCCGACAAACATTTTGAATACTCGGCAACCGAAAACATCCAATTGCAGTCGCGATAAACGAAAGGCGTGTCATGGATATCTTTCCGATGATGGCCGCCGTATTTGTGGCGAGTTTATTTGGTTCGCTGCATTGCGTTGGCATGTGCGGCCCTCTGGCAGTTATGGCTAGCAGCGCGACTCGGCCGGGCGTCGCGCGAACGCCCGCGCTGTTCGCTTACCACGGCGGGCGTGTCGTCGCATATGGAATACTCGGGCTGATCGCGGGATTAATCGGTAGCGGCATTCAAGACACAGGTGCACTTTTGGGCATGCAGCGTGCTGCGGCGCGCATTGCGGGGGGGATGATGTTGATCGTTGGTCTCTTGTCCTTCGTGCAGTTGATAAGTGGCCAGCAACACAAACCGTGGCTGCCCCGTTTGTTTCAGAATGCGTTGCATCGCGGGCATCTATGGGCTCGGCAACAGACTTTACTCAAGAAAGCTGCTGTGGTCGGTGTACTGACTGCGATCCTTCCTTGCGGTTGGCTGTATTCGTTCCTTCTCGTTGCGGCTGCGACTGCCAGCGTTTGGCAAGGTGCAGTGGTAATGGCAGTTTTTGCCTTGGGGGCAATTCCGGCGCTGGCCATCGTGTCGCTTGGCACCAATTCGATTGCACAACGATTTGGCAAAGCAGTTCCCGTCGGCTCAGCTATTTTGATTGCTTCCATCGGGATGTACACCCTCATGCGACGCGCTGATTTGGATGTCGTGCCAAATGTGTCGGCAATGGATACTTCGGCGGTCAATCTCATCCGCCAAGCAACCGAGGCCGAACCTCCATGCTGTACCGAGGAATAGACTCTTGGCATTACCCATCACTTTCCCAGCATTCTTACTGCTTCTCCAACTCCTACTCGTACTCAGTGAAACGGTACTCGTACTCGTACTCGAGGCCTGTCAAATTGCATCGAGTACGAGTACCGCGATGCTGAGTACGAGTACGAGTACGAGAGGATTATCGAGTACATTTTTTTTCTGCTCGAACTCTGTGGTTCGGCATTACAAAACAACAATTGGCCGAGTTAGCGGAACGGCGCAAGCCGTCCGGTTCCGCAAACCGGAGGGCTTGCGCCCTGCCGCTAACATTTCAATTCGGAAGTTCACTGTTTTGAGAGGCCTTAGTGGCAAGTAATAGGCTTTAGGCTTGGTGAACAGAATGAATTCCCCACTACCCTCGGAGACATCTCGCGACAGCTCAGTCGGTTCGGCCGATGTAGCAAATCGTGCGAGCGCCCGACCAGTTCAAAGTGTCACGGTCAGGGATAACTCCTCATTTGGAGTTTGCCTGCATTGTGGTCAGTCCAATTCAAGTGAGTTGGAGTCGTTTTGTTGCTCCGGCTGCCAAGCTGCGTACAACATCATTCGCGGCGAAGGTCTCGAAGAATATTATGCACTCCGCCAGCGAACGGGCGGCTCGCAATCGTCGTCGGTCGATGCTGCGTTGGTGGGTGAGTCGTTTGTCGATTTTGATACGCCGGCTTTTTGGCAATCGAATGTGACTCCGCTCCCGAACGGATTCGTTCAGACCACTTTGCGTTTGCGAGGAATTCATTGTGCAGCTTGCGTTTGGTTGCTTGAACGACTACCCAAACTACTGCCAGGAGTTGTCGACGCTCGCGTTAATCTTCAGCGATTAACAATCGATTTAGTTTGGAAGCCTACGGATGTTCGGCTGTCGCAGATTGCGCAGCAGATGGCCAAACTAGGATATCGAGCTTCGTCGAGCAATGATTTGTCCAAAGAAACGGAGCGCAAGCGGCAGAATCGGGAGCAGTTAATCCAAATAGCGATAGCCGCCGCCTGCTCTTCAAACATCATGATCTTGGCGATTGCCATGTACGCTGGGGAATGGTCCGGGATGGCGGTCGAGCACATGCGTTTGATGCGTGGTGCAAGCACCCTTGTCGGACTAATCTGCTTGCTTGGTCCGGGGTCGGTTTTCATTCGCGGAGCTTGGGCAGCAATCAAAGCGCGCGTTGCTCATATGGATATTCCGGTTGCACTTGGGCTGATCGTGGGAGCGGCCAGCGGGCTATGGAATACGCTTCGCGATTCCGGTGATCTCTTTTTCGACTCGCTCGGCATGCTCGTTTTCTTATTGCTCGTCGGACGCGCCGTCCAAAGTCGCCAACAACAACGAGCTTGCGATGCAGTCGATTTGCTCGGTCAATTGACTCCGAGAACTGCTCGGCGAGTACGCGATGGCGGCGTGGAATGGGTTGCTATCGACGAGATTGCACCGGGTGACACCCTGGAAGTTTTGCCGGAACGTATCATTCCCTGCGATGGAAAAGTTGTGTTCGGTCAAAGCGAAATTGATAGTTCGTTGCTGACGGGCGAATCGCGACCGGTGAATGTCGCAGCAGGCGATGAAGTTATCGCGGGAACGCTAAATCGAAGTCAGACTTTTCGAATGGTGGCATCGCACGTTGGCACATCGACACGTGTTGCTCAAATTGTGGACCGGATTGAAAAGGCATCCCTGCAAAAAACGCCCGTCGTCCAGTGGGCCAATAAAATAAGCGGTATATTTGTTGTCGCTGTTCTCGCGATCGCAGTCGTTGTCGGATTGGTATGGTGGGTAGTCGATGCAAACGTTTGGACTGATCGTGTGGTTGCCGTGCTGATTGTCGCATGTCCATGCGCCCTCGGCTTGGCGACGCCGTTGGCTGTTGCCATGGGGCTCGCACAAGCCGCTCGGCAAGGCGTCTTGATCAAAGGCGGCGACACGCTTCAACGGCTATCGACGTCCGGTTCCCTGTTTATAGACAAGACGGGAACGCTCACATCGGGCGAGTTGCAAGTTCGGCAATGGCACGGCCCAATGCAGGCTTTGGAGGCAACGGTTCTACTTGAGCAACACAGCAAACATCCAGTGGCTCATGCTGTGCGAAAGTATTGGAAAGAGCGGACCAACGGAGAGCGAGTCAGCATGCACCTTGAACTCGCTGGTCTACAAACACAAATGGGCGGTGGCGTTCAAGGAAATGTCGACGGTCACGCCTATGCAGCGGGCAGCCGGGCTTTTCTTGAGAGCCTCGGAGTTTCTTTTTCCGGCAAATGGCTCGAAACGGAAAAGCAACTTCCTGCTGGCGTGTTCAGTTTGCTTTGGATTGCCGAAAATGGATCGGTGGTTGGCTGTGCGGTGCTCGAAGATTCTGTACGCCCTGAAGCGAAGGATGTCATTCAACGATTAACGCAAAAAGGCTGGGAAGTTGAAATCGTGAGTGGTGATTTGGAAAGCTCTGTTCAGCAAGTTGCCCATCAGGTCGGCGTCTTGGCGGAACATACGTTTGCTCAAGTCACACCGGAAGCCAAATTGGAATTTGTGCAACGCCGCAAGCAAGCTGGCCGGACGGTAATCATGGTTGGCGATGGCGTGAATGACGCAGCAGCACTGGCAGCAGCCGACATTGGAATTGCGATTGGAGGCGGCGCAGAAGTCAGCCTTCAAGCCGCTGATGTTTACTTGGCGAATGGTTCGCTCGAAGGAATCGAGTCCGTCATGGATCTGTCGCGGAGGACGATGAAAGTTATTCGCCGCAACTCGATTGCATCGTTGATCTACAATGCTTTTTCAATTAGCTTGGCAGCGATGGGCTTTTTGCATCCCTTGGTTGCTGCATTGCTGATGCCCACAAGTGGCTTGACCGTGATCTTGGTAACGCTCCTTGGCCACACCCGACGAGGCAATCAGCCATGAGCGTCATCTACATTGTGCTTCCCGTCGCTCTCCTGCTTGCAACAATTGCAGTGATCGCTTTTATTTGGGCCGCGCGCCGAGGCCAATTCGACGATATGGAAACCCCACGCTGGCGCATGTTATTTGATGATACGCCCGAAAAGAAATCACCGGGCGAAAATCAATTGAAGCCGCAAGAACCGAAACCTGAAGAAAAATGATGCGTTGAGGCCCGGAGTTTGTCTTTGAAAGTGTCGTCAAGCCAAAATTCTTCGCTTCACACAAGAGGTTTTCTCAATCCATTAATCATTCGAATGATGGCTTCCCAATCCCACGAAGGGTTGTTTTGCGGACATTCGTAACTTCGGCGTTGCCATTCGACTGTAAGGGAAGATTCGGAAAACCTCAGACAATAGCCGAGCAATTTTTTTTCAGAAACTTTCTCGCTGATTGCAATGAGCCGCTGAACTGATTAGTCTATCGCGTAGGATAGGACCGTTTATCCAGCCCAATCATTAGAAGCCCACCAGTCAGGAGATGCTCACATGTCACTCCAAATTCTCTCTCGCCTCATTCGAAGCAACCTTTCCAAGCGAATCAAATCACTTCGCGAGTTGAATCACAAGCGCCGACGTCAGCGTGTTTTCCTACGAGTCGAATCGTTGGAGGACCGTCGAGTCTTGGCGACCAATCCGCTCGCAATCGATATAAACCTGTTGCCGGTTTCGTCGAATCCCCAGTCGTTTGCTGAAGTAAACGGTGTGGTGTATTTCAATGCAGTTTCAGGCGATCGCAGCCAAGAGTTGTGGCGGACGGATGGAACGGCTGCTGGCACCTCTTTGGTCAAGGACATCGTCCCCGGATTTTATGGCTCTTACCCAACGAATTTAACAAACGTGGGTGGGACGCTTTTCTTTAGAGCTACAGATCCAACGACCGGTCAACCGGAGTTGTTCAAGTCCAACGGAACGGCGGATGGGACCGTTCCGGTAGATGGAGCATTTGGTAGTTACAGTCCGGAATCGATTACAGACGTGAACGGCGTTGCGTACTTCACAGCATTGCGTCAAACAGGATCATCGACAGGTCGCGAACTATGGAAGTCAGACGGTACCTCCGCCGGGACTGTCTTAGTCCGTGATATACTTCGAGGAACAAGCAGTTCGTATCCAACGGGTTTGACGAACGTCAACGGAACGCTGTTCTTTGCTGCGACGACATTAGCAAGTGGAACTGAGCTCTGGAAGAGTAACGGCGTGTCGGCAGGGACGGTTTTGGTGAAGGAAATTGCAGCGACTACAGATAACTCTAATCCAGCGGATTTAACAAATGTGAATGGGGTATTGTTCTTCACCGCAAACAATGTCACGAACGGTGTAGAGCTGTGGAAGAGCAATGGAATCGCTGCAGGAACGGTTTTGGTAAAGGACATTGCCGGAGGCGGGTCTGGATCATATCCAACGGAATTAACAGCCGTCGATTCACTTCTCTTTTTCCAAACTGCCGCTGAGCTGTGGAAGAGTAACGGCGTTTCTGGTGGAACTGTTCAGGTTGAGACTGCTCCGGGCGGAAGCTCGTCGCCGTCATTCCTAACGAATGTGAATGGAACTTTGTTTTTTTCCGCTTTTGGGGATGGATATGGCAATGAGCTTTGGAAAAGCAACGGTACAGCCGCAGGGACGATGTTGGTCAAGGATCTAAATTCCGTTGGATACAGTTCGAATCCCCAAGCCTTGGCGAATGTGAACGGCACGCTGTACTTCAGTGCGGATATCGACGTAGTCATCGGTCGCGAGCTTTTTAGTAGTGATGGAACGATTGCCGGGACGTTGATGGTCAAGGATATTAATCCCACTGGTTATAGCGCTTCGAATCCGGACTGGTTTAATGCCATTAACGGCGGTGTAGTATTTGCCGCGAACAATTCGGATAACAACCGAGAGCTTTGGATATCCAACGGAACCAATGCTGGCACCGTGTTGGTCAAGGAGGTCAATTCTTTTTCAGCGAATTCTTATGTGGATAATTTCGCGGTAGTCGGCTCCTTGATGTACTTTACGGCAAACGATGGTATTAATGGCGTGGAGCTTTGGAAAACGAATGGTACCGCCGCCGGTACCTCCATGGTTAAAAACATCGCTTCGTATGGAGCGGGAAGTAATCCCACAAATTTTACCAATGTGGGAGGTGTGCTGTATTTCGCCGCACAAGATGACTCCAACGGCATTGAGCTTTGGAAAAGCAACGGTACAGAAGCCGGTACCGTAATGGTTAAGAACATTGCGCCGACTGGGTATTCATCCTCACCTAGCAATTTAACCGTGGTTGATCTGCCTGTAGTTGGATTGACACTCTTTTTCGTCGCAAACAACAATGCGAATGGTCGCGAATTGTGGAAAAGCAATGGCGAAAGCGCTGGGACTGTATTGGTCAAGAATATCAACGCTACGGCAGGTACGGGTTCTTACCCGAACAGTCTTACTGCGGTCAGTCTTCCTCTTCCTTCAGGCCCAACGCTGTTTTTCTCGGCAGATGATGGAACCACCAATGGTCGCGAATTGTGGAAAAGTGATGGAACTCCGGCAGGAACCGCGATGGTTAGAAACATTTATACAACCGCAGGTTACTCTGCATTGCCGGAATCATTAACCGCTGTAGGATCCACTCTTTACTTCACGGCACGCGACGGGGTGAACGGGCGCGAATTGTGGAAGAGTAATGGCTTGAACGCTGGTACCGTAATGGTAAAAGACATCGGCGGCCCTGCTGTTTACTCCTCATACCCCACTGAATTAGTCAACGTAGGCGGCACATTATTCTTTGCCGCTAACGAAGGTTTTGGAACGATTGAGCTGTTCAAGAGCAACGGTGTTTCGGCGGGAACTGTTCCGGTGGAAGGACCTGAAGGATTGGTGAATGACCCAAGTAAGTTGATCAATTTGAACGGTACTTTGTTCTTCCGCGGCTTTGATGAACTTGGCAGTTCTGGACAGGAACTTTGGAAAAGCAACGGAACCGCTGCCGGTACGACTTTGGTCAAGGATATTAAACCTGGATTTGCAAGTTCCGATATCGATCAGTTAGCCAATGTGAATGGTAATTTGCTTTTTACAGCCGACCTCGATGCGACTGGGCGCGAATTATGGATTAGCGACGGTACCATGGCTGGTACGCGACTTGTCGTAGATTTGTGGTCGGGTACAGAAGACTCAAATAGTGTTGAGTTAACTGACTTTAATGGCAATCTTGCTTTCTCCGCTCGTAATAACGAGATTGGACAAGCACTTCACATTCTTGGTCCCAATACGGCTCCCGCCATCGTGGCTCCAGCCGGTCCTATCGCCGCTACAGAAGATTCGAGCGTGGGGCTACCCGTGATTTCGGTTTCCGATCCGGATGTCGTAGATGGGATCGTGCAAGTCACGTTGTCAGTTACAAACGGGGTCTTGAACGTATCCGCCAGTATTCCAGGCGGCTTGTCTGCGGGTGATATCACCGCGAACAATTCGGCCAGTGTAACTTTGTCAGGATTGATTTCGAAAATCAATGCAACGCTCGCTGATCCCGCTGGCGTTTTGTATGCAGGCAACCCGAATTTCTTCGGCTCGGATCCGCTGACCATCAACGTTAATGATCTAGGAAATGTCGGAATCGGAGCACCGCTCAGTGCCAGCCAAGTCATTACGATTGCAGTATCGAATGTCAACGATCCACCAGTGATTTCCACGGCTACTGGACCGGTTACTTACACGGAAAATGCGGCCGCTGTGATCGTATCGGCGGCAGCTACAGTGATAGATATCGATTCGGCCAATTTCAATACCGGTGCATTGTTCGTGTTGCCCGGCATTATCGATTCCAATGATCGATTAGCCGTTCGTAATCAAGGTTCTGGGGCAGGACAAATCGGTGTTTCAGGTACAACGGTAAGCTTCGGGGGCGTTGCGTTTGGGACAATTTTTTCTGGTCTCAGCGGCGGGGCGCTCCAGATTAGTCTCAACACCAATGCAACACCTGCGGCAACCAAAGCATTGATCGAGAACATTACGTTCCGCACACTTGGCGAAACTCCGATCGGTGGAAATCGAGAGATCAAGTTTGACTTGATCGATAACCTTTTAGGCGACAGCGGTTTTGTGACAACAACTGTTTCGGTCGTGCCGGTGAACGACGCGCCAACATTGACGTTGCCGGGCGGAACCGCTGGCTTCACTGAAGACGGCCCTGTCGTCGTTCTTGATGCAGGTGCGACTGCTGCCGATGCAGAAGGTAACCTTGACGGCGGGAACCTGACGGCAACCATCACTGTGAATGGTACGGTCGATGACAGACTTGAAGTCCGCAACGAAGGCTTGGGTGTTGGCCAAATCAGCGTCGCTGGAAGTTTCGTGTACTTTGGAACGGGTTCGGGACCTGTTCTCATCGGTTCCATGGCGGGTGGCATCGGAACGACGCCGCTTGTAATCACCTTGAATTCCAACGCTAGTTCCGCAAGCGCGCAAGCGTTGGCGAGGAATGTAGCTTTCCAGACTTTGGGGAATAATCCATCCACGTTGAACCGAACCGTGACGCTTCGTCTGACAGATGGGTTGGCTGCTCTTAGCCCAATCCGAACAAAAATTGTTAGTGTGACACCTGTCAATGATGCACCTGTGCTCGCCGTTCCTGGTGCAAACCCAAGCTACACCGAGGATGCAGCAGCAGTTATTGTCTCAAGTACCATTACTGTTGCGGATGAGGATTCGGTCAACTTTGATACGGGAACACTAACCGTCAGTCTGACGCTTAACGGTACTACATCGGATCGATTGGAAATTCGTAATCAAGGTACCGGTGCAGGTCAAATCGGAGTCTCCGGAGCCAATGTCACATTCGGCGGCGTGACGATTGGCAGTTTCACCGGTGGAGTCGGAACGACGCCATTGGTTGTTACGTTAAATACAAGTGCGACTAGCGCTGCTGTCGAAGCACTCGCGCGAAACATCACGTTCCGGGTGATCAGCCAAAATCCAACGACACTGCCACGGACGATTCAGTTCCAGCTAGCCGATGGCGATACCGGTACCAGCAATGCATTAACTCTTTCATCAACAGTTGTTGCGGTTAATGACCGTCCTGTCATTGCTGCAATCAGCGGAAGCGCCGTCTACTCGGAAAACACACCTGCGATCGTGCTCGCTTCCACGGCGACGCTGGCTGATTCCGATTCCGCCAACTTTATGGGTGGCAACTTAACGGTCAATATGACAGCAGGTGGAACTGCCAGCGATAGGCTTGAAATTCGACACGTCGGGTACGGTGCTGGTCAAATTGGACTAGCTGGAGCAAGCGTCTTGTACGGCGGGTTGACGATTGGCACGTTTACCGGAGGCGTTGGAACAACTCCGCTGGTAGTTACCTTGAATGTGAATGCGACAATTACTACCACGCGTGCACTTATTCGTAGCATCACTTTCCAATCTATCGGTGCACCACCGCCATCAGGCGCTCGCACCGTTCAGTTTGTGCTAAACGATGGCGATGGTGGTACAAGCACCAGTCTGCCTGTAACAAAGACTGTCAACATCAACGTTGTACCGATACTTACACTGCCAAGTGCCAGTCCAACATACGTTCAAGGTGCTGCAGCCCTCAACATAGATGGAGCAGCCACCGTAACGGACTCGGATTCGCCAAACTTTTTCTCGGGAGTTTTGACCGTTTCATTGACGGCGAACGCAACAGCGAGTGATCGATTGGAAATTCGCAATGAAGGTGTCGGAGCGGGGCAAATTGGTGTCTCTGGTAGCAACGTAACGTTTGGTGGAATCATCATCGGTACCTTTGTAGGTGGCGTTGGACTCACGCCGCTATCGATTACGTTCAATGCCGCCGCAACGGTTAGCCGCGTGCAGACCTTGATGCAAAAGATTACTTTCCGGGTGGATGGAGTCGGCATTAGCACGTTAACGCGAACTGTTGCTTTCCAATTGACCGATGGAGACGGCGGCACCAGCGCAACCGTGAGCAAACCGATCTTTGTCACGACCTGATAGTCAGACTTGCTAATTTATTTAATGACAAAAGCGTAGAACGGGTCTCCCGGCCCGTTCTATGTAATGTGCGTCGGGAGACGCAGTGAATTTCGAGCGAGGCTGCAATTCAAATTAGGAAATGCGCCGCTAGAAATTTCGGCCCGCCGGTAAGACTTGACTGAGCGAGTAGAACTGGGCTGAGCGCGTAACTGCGCACACTTGCATCAATTAATTTGTACCCAAAGAATGCTAATTTCTTTGGCGGGCCTGGAGACCCGCCCTACGGGGTTTATGTGTTTCTAACGGCATTGAGAAAGAACTTTTCGAGCTCTCGCACGCCGTCGACGTCATCGAAAATCAAATGGTGTCTTGCCAAGATTGCTGCCGACGCCTCCTTGCGTTTCTGCGGATTCGTTCCCAGCGTTAGAGCGATGCGTACATAGTCGGCTGAGTCTCTCGCGACGAGTTCAGAGTATCCCAATTGCTCATAAAGTGCATGTGTGATCCTTCCACGCAACATGTTGGAGGGCAATGTGACAATTGGAATGCCAAAGGCGAGTCCTTCGTAACTTGTGTTCCCGCCACCAAAGTGAATGGGATCGAGCATGACATCGCTGATTGCGAGCAGATTGAGGAAATCGGGACGAGTCAACCTTGGCAGGAAATGAACTCGGGAAATGACATTGGGAATCGACTTGCGTAACCGCGACAATAACTGTTCTTTCCAATCCGGATATTTGCCTTCTATTAACACAAGGATTCCAGTTGGATCGCCCTCGAGGATATCGCCAAGTAAGGAATCAAATTCGGGATGCAATTTGAAAAGCGTCTGTGGGCAGGAATACAAAGTTCCGGACGACGGCAATCCAAACGACACACGGTCCCGCAACGAGAGTTTAAGCTTCGGTTTCTCATAAACAACAGCCAATCGATTGAGACGAATTAATTTTTCCGTGTACTGGTTGTCGGATTCTGGATTTTCGAGATGGTTGCTTGAAATAAAATAGTCCATCGTCGGCAATCCAGTCGTAACAGGATGTCCCCAAGTGACACATTGAACGGGAGCAAGCCGGGACAGCGCCAAGGTGTAACAGAACGGATCCATTCCAATATCCGTATAAAATAAAACATCGGGGTTAGCTTGTGAGATTGTTTTCGCGGCCCCGTGAATGTTGGAAGGAATGACTATGTATCGATCCGCTGCTGCTTGAAATCGCTGACCAATTTCATCGTTGTACTTTCCAATTGAAAATACGATTACTTCGAAAAGCTCCCGCGATAATTTTTCTACGAGCCCGATGTTTAAACCGCCGATGGTATGGTTGTTGAAGTTACGCGAAATGAAAGCAACTTTGATCTTTCCTGTCCGGGTTGCATTTGTCTTTGTTGCCAATACAGCTTGGTTGTTCATTGCCAATTTGGACAACCCTTCCGCAAATTCGCGATCGTTTAGACCTTGATAGGCTAAGTAGAATAATGTAGGCATGAGATTTTCGTGAACGTCAATGCGGTCCCCCGACGCGTATAGCTCAGACAGATTGTTTGCGAGTTTGTCGCGTGTGCTGCGAATGTGGTCGATTGATTCATAAATGGGGGGCAGCAAAGTACCTTGAAGGATGCGAAGGCGCGCACTATCGATTTGCCGCCTGGCTATTTCGATATGTCGCATTGCCTCTTCCAAGTGTCCTTGATCTGCCTTGAGCTGAGCATAACTTGTATTTGCAACAGCATAGTTGGGGCTGGATTGGACTACTTGGTGATAGATATTTTCGGCCTCTGTGAATTGGCCAAGCTCTTGCAGATGATTTCCCAGCTCAACTCCGATGGCGGGATCCTCGGGAGCAATTGCATGTGCGGCGCGGAAATATTCTAAAGCCTCTTTAGGTCGTCCAACCGCCGCTGACAATCGAGCGAGCGCGACGCGACATTCCGCTTGATGTGGATCTGATTTGAGGGCCAGCTGAAAACTCAGCTCCGCTTCTGCGTATTCCCCTCGCGATTGCTGTAAGGTGCCAAGCTGTAAGTGTGCATCAGCATTCGCAGGATTGCCACGTATCGCTCGCAGAAATGCAATTTCGGCGTCGACCATTCGGCCGATGCGGACACAGACTTTCCCTAAGTTGTTGTAGGCATCAGAATAACCTGCTCGAAGCTGAACGGCATCCAAAAAACTCTTGAGGGCTTCCTGCAATTTACCTGAACGTGCAAAGGCAAGTCCCAATTCGTTGTGAGCTTCGACGTGTTTCGGAGCTTGACTCAAAATCGATTGCAGCTCGCTAATTTGTTCCGATCCTCGGCCAATTTCGCCGAGCACTTGAGAGAAGTAGAAACGCGCTTCGAGGTGATCGGGATGGTCAGCCAGGAGTTTGCGAAAACAATCCAAGGCCTGATCGTAACGCTTAAGAAATTGAAGTGTGCGACCCAAGTTTAACCGAAATGGTGCCGAACGCGGTTGGACTCGGGTCGCATTTTGAAAACACAAAATGGCTTCGTTCGCATGACCAAGTGTATTCAAGGTAGCGCCGAGATTATTGTGCGCTTCGGCATAGTCTGGTTCCAGGCGAACAGCGATTCGAAAACTCTCGATCGCTTTTTCTGATTTCCCAAGCGAGCTTTGCACGATACCGAGGCTGTTATGGAAAGCAGCACAGTTGGGTTTTAGCGCGATCGCTTTTTCGATGTTGCTCAGCGCAGGCTCATAACAATTGGCTTCGAGAGCTATCATCCCTAGACAGTTCCACGCTTGCGCGCACTCCGGATGCGTGGCCAGCAATTGGCGATAGATTATCTCAGCCTCATGATATCGACCCGAACGTTGATGTTCCAAACCGGCTGCAAGTAATGTCGAGAGCGAGTCCAAAGAAAGCTCACTGAAAAAGTGGTGAAACCGGTAGGGAACGCGACCTGTCCATTATGGATAGGATGCCCGAATATGCCAATTCCTTTCGCCTTTTAGGCGATCAGCAGGAAATACTTTACCTGTAGGACGGCTCACCACGCCCGTCCGAACTGACTGGGACGGGCCTGGAGGCCCCGTCGTACGTTGGGTAAGGCAATTCTTGCCGCTCGCCTTAGGACATCATTCTATGATCGGTTGAAATGATGGGCTCGAACGAATCGAACCGTCGCCGAATCGAAGTAGCGAGCTGTTTGCATCATCGTTCATGTTCCTAAATGCAACCCGTGTGGTTTTCAGAGTGCCGTGTGTACGATCGATCCGGCGATTTTTGTTGAATGGCAACGCCTGGGAACTCTGTCGGCCCGTGATCGTTTCATCGGCCATCGAATCTTTTTCCGGCAAGATGACTGGCCCTGTCGCAGCAGACTGACCCAATTCCGAAGTCGATCTGGTAATTGCTGTTTCGATGCAGTTCATGACATGACTCATCTCACCCATCGAGCGAAAGTGAAGACTCATGTTTTCGGCTTTGCCGGCGATCGATGGGGCAATGGCGATTAAATTCGATTTCACTTGTGGCAGTATCTCAGTCGCGTTGATCGCCGTTTCGCGGCCCTTGATAATCCAAGTTCCATGGTCTAGTTGCAAAACGTCCGCTTGGTTGCGAACGGTTATCTGAATCGCTTGGCCCAGTAATTCTATTTCGTCAAGGTTGAACTCGGAACTTCTCGAATCAACATGTAGTACCTGTAATGGAGTCGGCGAAGATTTTATCGGGGTTTTTCGGTCCTGGCGTCGTAACCATGCGAGAATTCCACCTGCTGGGAGGTGCAAATCGAATCGCGTTCCACGTGCCGCCATCGACGAAAAATCGAGATAGCCGTCAAGCAGCCGTGCCAGTTGCATGCAAACGGCGAGCCCTAATCCGTGTCCGCGCAGTGGGCATAGCCCTTCGGATAAATCGATGAAATGCGGCCTCAATCCATCAGAGGATATGTTTGGCAAAGTAGACGAACTGGAGTCGATTACCGATATGATCAGCCAAGGTTCCTCGTCCTTGGACAATTCGGCGACGATCTGAATTTTTTGGTTAGGTTCACTAACCGATATCGCGTTCGCGACTAGATTTTCCAGTATACGTTGTACGATTTCTGTATCGGTCCAGATCCGGCTGATCAAATCGATGTGAATCGAGCAATCTAATGCAATATTGGAAGTTCGAGCCAACTGAGCCCAGCGGATTTGCTCATTTGACAACCAATGGAAAATGTTCGCCCAACGATAGCAAATCTCGATTTTTCCTTGACGAACAAAACTCGCGTCAATCACGGATTGAGTCCATTGACTAAGGCGCTGAATTCTCTGTCGACATTGGGCAAGCTCTTTAATTTCCGATTCGTTGCCTTCTCGGGCCAGTTTGTCATCGATCAAACTAAGGGAGCGATTGATCGTCTCGATATCATCCTGCAGGTCGGAAGTTAGTTCGGCGAGCGAACTAAAGCGGGCGTTACGAATGTCATGGGGAGCCCGTACATTTTCTTCGGTAATGTGCAATCGGACGTTACGCAACTCGCGTTGCCCGTCCGCATTCTGTAACGAAATCGCTCCAGCGCGTGTCACGATAAACTGGCTCGCCCCAAACGAAGCCACTGAATCGTTTTCTTTGAAACCGGCTGCGACGTTCTGCGAGACACCAAGACTGATTTTGGAGATTGACTGCTGGACATGGGAATTAATATTTGACGATTGCATGTGTACCTTCCTTGTTGCCCTATGGCAAATAAGGCGAATTCGCGAAAACCCTTTTTCGCTACTCATCCTGTTCGGCAAAGTCTTCGTATTCGTTGCGTCTTATTAGCTTGCTATTCACGGAAAGCTAAAAATCATGGCGCTCGACGTTAGATCTACCACCTCTAACGTTTAACCCGCTCACGATACTCGATGTAAAAGTTGCATTCTCGAATCGGAATCAAGTTGCTGTTTGCCCGAATTTGACGAACCCAGCGTATACGAGGCCCATGTCTTACTGCTTTCGCGAGCGTGCAAACAGATTCCGAGAGGTGGCGGCTTGATGTAGTGAGAAAATTGGGGGGCAAATTTGGGAAATTGGAGACACACGCAAACTAATCGTTGCCGAGATGCAAAGCAACCGAAACGGGGGTGGGCGGCGATGCTGTTTCGAACCATGGTGTTCTACGCCGTCAAGAAAAACGGACAATACGACGTCGCGACCTCACGAAAGTGCAGCACAATTGGTGCAACGGATAGATCGGTAACCAGGACTGTCTCCTCACGTCCTGGCAAGACAATTCAGTAAGTGCGAAGATGGTGCTACGACAATGACGTAAGCAACTCGCGGGCACGGTTCCGAATTTTGTACCTCCGGTGACGGTTGCGACTGCGTGTCGATTCGATCACGTTCGGCTTGCCCG
Organism: Pirellulaceae bacterium; assembly: GCA_031374825.1. Taxonomy (GTDB): domain Bacteria; phylum Planctomycetota; class Planctomycetia; order Pirellulales; family Pirellulaceae; genus JANMGV01. Next base: position 13,423 of record JANMGV010000111.1, on the reverse strand, counting down.
CTACCGTGGCGAACAATCGACGCTATCTCTCTCGATTCTATTCCAACAGACGACGGATTGCCCGGCGATCCAGCATCCATTCGCTTTCGATCCATCACGGAAATCTAATTCCAAAGTATCCGCCGGTGCGTGGTTGCGGACCGCGACTGAAGTGACGAATTGCGCGAGATTTCGACTCGATTCCAACGAATCGCGGCATGTCCGACAATTCCGTGGAATCACCATCTCGCTCGTTAGCTTATTCATGGTTCGATACTTCCTTGCCGTTCGTTCACTTATCCCTGAACGCAAAGCCGAGTCAGCCAGCGTTTTACCCGACGACAGCAGCCGTCGAAATTTGTGTATTTGACGATCCATTATCACGTAACTCTCTTTCAATAAGAGTGTTACGATTATCCCCAAGTCATCCCAAACCGGTAATTCTAATTGTCGACAACAACGCTCAATGCCAACCTACCTATACCACCAAATCACTCCAACAGCCGGCAATTCTAGTTGTCGCTATACAGCGATTGGCAGACTAACACTAGCGCTACATGGAATCTGGGGTGAAGGGATTCTCTTTCCGAAACAAAGGGGCAAGAACAGTACCAGAAGCCACACAATTCCGATCAATGTGCCGTAAATCCACTCTGAGCTTACAGCGAATGCAAGCGGGAATAGAAAGATCATGGTGACGCTTCCAAACATAAATATTGCCTCGCTCGGCTTCTCAAAAAGAGACAAGCCCCAGCATACGGCAATGCCTAACATGGGCCACGAAACCATGACCAGAAGCGATCCTAAAAGAGGTCGTCTTGGGAAGGTAACTGGGGTGTCGTTCAACGGCGGAATCGAAGATGACAGCGGACTTGCAAAAGGATTATTGTCTTCTTTCACCAATTCATTCCCCTTTCTTGTCGATTGAGTCAATTCCGCTACAAGCATACAAACAAAACCTAATCAGTACTCGGCTATGACTTTCCATTGCTCATCCGTTTTGCGCAGTTGTACGAATCTGAATGCGTTTGGGACTGAGAGTTTGAGCAAGACGTCGTTCTCCTTGATCTTGAATCGCATTGATCGGTACAGGGATTCGCCTGGTTGATTCGGTTCCGTTTCATAGTCGCCAACCGCGACATCCAACTGCTCAATCAGAAACGCGCGGACAATCGTGTCGGCAATATAAGACGGCATGGACTCCCTGGCTGCCTGCTTTTTGAGTGCCACGAGCATTTCATCACGCTTGACCGGGACCCCGTATTCGGTTATTTTGCCCGGAACTTCCAGTCCAAAATAGAATAAACGATTTCCAGGGAGCAATTGCACCTCAGAAGCATAAAGTTGGTTGAGCTTCTCTTCGTCGTAAAGCAGGCAAGCTCGAAGCAAGTCTTTCGCGAAAGCTGTAACTTCAGGAGCAGGCTGAATTCGGGTCGTGGCCTTCCGAGTCGGACCTGAAATCTTGACGTCCTTAAGGCCCAACCAAAAAACAGGATGAGTCGTTGAGTCGAGATGGTAAATCGCGACAGGGCCAGACGGTTTTAAGAGCCCGCCAAGTCCTTTGTTTTGGGACGCATCGCCGATCGTCGCCTCCAATTTCACGAGGTCTCCAGCCTTGAATTCGAGTTCGTCAGTTGTGTCGATGATAAGTGTTGCGAGAAACGGTTTTGCATTCTCTTGGGTGACTGATTTCGGCATTAGCTGGGCGACATCATTAAATGACTTAGCTACGTCATGTGCCAATTCAAATTCCCATTTTACATTTTGCCCCTTTAACGCTTTGTTCACTTGAAACTGGACGGTATCTTCGGAAGGCGCCATGTCAACATATCCACCGGCACCATCGGTGACTGGCAGGACTTCCGAATTCGTCTCTTTGTCCCCGGGAACGATCGTGACTCGCTTCTCCAGCGATGGTTTGTCAGGGACTTGCGCCTTCCCAGCTAGTTCGCCGAGGTAGGTGTCGAACGCGACAATATCCGACCGCCAACCTTCGCTTGATAGTTTTCTATTTTCAGGCTGTTCTTGTACAACAGGTTCTTCGCGATTCGTCTGTGTGACCGAATTCTTTTGAATTTTCCTGTTGCGAATAATCTCCCAAGCCTTGGTGAATTGAGCTGTGTGCATCTTCAATTGTTGCGTTTCTCGATCCTTCAACTGTGTCGTGTTGATCACTGGGTCTGCCGCGATATTCAGATTCTTCCAACTGGCCTCCCCGAGTTCTGCGGTCGCGATGGCAACGGGATCTTTTTGCTTAATGCCAGGCGGCCAGATCGAGCGTTCGACATTCAGCGAATCGGGAGCCGACGTGACCCGATAGACGTCACCGTAAAGCGGCAGAAATACGTAGTGCTGATGCTCATCCGCCAGCAGAGCTGAGTAAGACGTATCCAGATCCGCTACTTTGCGAAAGGATTTCGAATCAGCGTTGTCAATCAAATGACCGTCTGCGTAGACACCGTCTTTATCTTTGATGACTGATTGGTGGATTGCCTGAAACGTTGGCGCATCATATCCAGTGATCTTGGTAGCGCCTCGCCAGACGCTGTTCCGATCTGCGGCATATGGACTGTCATCACCAAATGTACGAAACGTATCGAGATCGACACCATCCAAGGGAGTCGACGACCAATAGGCTCGATTTGCGTCCCGATAAAAAGCTTGATCAAGGTGTCGAAACGACTTTGCATCGGCACCGACAATCTCTGTATGCTGATACCAAACGCTCTTGGCATCTTTCCAAACGAATTGCGGATTCACAAGTTCCACTGTCTTCGGATCGACTCCCTGCAAAGGCTCACCGTACCACCAAACATGCCTAACGTCTTTTGCAAGATTAAATCCGATGACCTCGAAGCTTGAAACGTCGGCCGTAGGGAGCTCAACGACCCAAAAACGGGCGGCGCTGATCCATTTGTAATAAACTTTGTTTTTGTCCTTGGTGTACTCTTCGCTCAAAGCTTTGAAGCTCGCCGCATCGACGTCCGCACATTGACGTAGCTTGAGATTGTTAACCATAGGCAACGTATCGAAATCTTCCTTACCGGCCAGATCGATTCGCTGCTTGTCAAAATAGATGTAGTCACCCTGACGCGAGTAACCATGACCGAGTACTTCCGCTTTGGTTTCATCAAACTGCGTGAGAGGTTCTGAGGGGCTGGGTTGAAAGAAAATCCCGACAGCAATGGCCGTCAATAAACTGAGCATCGCAAGTAATCCTATAAAGTGCAGGTATCGTTTGGAAGTAGGAAGCCTTCGTAAAGCGGACCGTATTTTGGTTGATAACTCTGGAGGTAGCTGAAAGTTTGCTGGCTGTTGTACGTGGCTTAAGCACGATTCGAGCAGTTCACGAACTTCACCTGCGGAATTGAAGCGTTTGGCTTTTTCTTTGGCCATCAATTTCTCGATGATCAGGACCAACCACTCCGGAATGTCGGGATTCAGTTCACGAATCGGCGTCGCAACTTCGTCGCTTATTCTCTTCATCACAGCGTAGGAAGATTCAGCTCGGAATGGTGGACGCCCGGTGCACATTGTGTAAAGAGTGCTTCCAAGACTGAACAAATCGCTGCGTGCATCAATGGTTTGACCGGATACCTGTTCGGGTGACATGTACTGTGGTGTTCCGAGATGGAATCCAGTACGAGTCAGGCTGGCATCGTCGGCTGCGCGGGCGAGTCCAAAATCGCTGATGAGCGCGCGGTCGACATCTTCTTCCAGCAGGATGTTCGATGGCTTGATGTCACGATGCACCAGCCCCTGCTGGTGCGCGGCGGATAGACCATCGGCGACCTGCATACCGATGCGCAGGATCTCGCACAGTTGGAGTGGTCCATTGCGGTCAATGCGGGCCTGCAACGATTCGCCAGACACATAGTGCATGACGATAAAGGGTGATTCACGCTCTGTCTCGACATTGTGAATCGGCACCACGTGTTGATGAACAACCGCAGCGGCCGCGCGTGCTTCACGGGCGAATCGTTTCCAGGCTGGGCCGCTGCTGGCCAAATACGGAGCCAACAGTTTAATTGCGACAGGTCGATTCAGTTCGGTATCGAATGCTTTGAAGACAACGCCCATGCCGCCGGAGCCGATCAAACGTTCCACTTCGTATCGCCCCAACCGCCCGAGCATTTCCGGATGCGTTGGCGGTGAAAGCAATTGCTTGGCCATCGACTCGGTCCAGTGAATCGCAGATGGATCCAAGTTCACTGGCGGAAAGCCGCGTTGCTGACTCGATTCGGCTGACTTAGAGATCGCGGCTTTCACACCTTGCCACATCGCCATCGGTCCTGCCAGTTCGGTGATTCGCTGTTGGCAGCGCGAACAGGTTTCGACATGAGCCAGCTGTTCCTCGCTTGGCTCCGACGGCGGGTCGGTCCGGAGTATTGCCTCCAGCGCCACGTCATCACAAGTCACTTGATTTTCGTTCATCGTTGGTCCTGATACTGCTGGACAAGTTCTTTGATCCGTGCCATGACGCGACTGCGAGCGAAATAGATATTGCCGGGGCGAGTGTTGAGCTGGGCCGCTGCAGCTTCGACGGACAATTCTTCGATGCTAGTCAGCCAGAATGCCTGCCAAGTGCGCGCGGCTACAGACTCGCGCACTTGCGCCGAGGCCCACTGGAAGACCATTCGCTCATACTCGAGATCAAGAGCGCTAGAGAGCTCAGAAGGAGCAGGCAAATTCGCCAAGTGAAACTGGGCCTCACTACCATCGCGTCCCAAGGAGCGAGTGGCTTTCTGCGTGAGCATGTCGACTGCAGCATTTCGAGTGATTCGCAACAGCCAGGCACGGAAACTGCTGCGGTTTTCGCGCTCGAGCCAGCTAGAGATCGAACTGGCAACCGCCATGAAAACTTCCTGGACCAGATTCTCGGCATCTGCCGCTTGAAAGCCACGGCTTGTGGCGACATTAAAAACCACGGGACCATAAATCGCCGCAAACTCATCCCATGCAGCCATATCCTCTGCGTCTTGAAGCCGTAGAATCAGGCTGGCTCGGGTTAGTTCGTGAGTTGGTTTCATGACGGCGTCGGTTAGAGGGCTATGTTCGCTTCTAAAAGCAATACTGAATCAGGAATCGAAATCTTGCGCGAGGCGAGAATATTTTTGCAGATTTCCGCTAAATCGTCTTCTGCTAAATGATCACAAGCCTTCGTTGACGCTCCCAACAAAACTCGTTTTGAAGTGTTTTTCCCAACTCTGTCGATCTCGAACCGGCAAATTCGCGACCTCAAGCACCTCGCCACCGTTGGCAACGTCAGCCAACCACGCATCTCACCAAGCCCCAGCTTAACGATGCTCACCCCAGATATCCAAGAGACGCTTCTCTTCCTGGCGCGTCTATCTGCGGGAAAACCAACTATCTCCGAAAAGTCTCTCCGTAAAATCACCATTTTCGACGATTGGGAGGAGATGCGAAAAATCTGGGAAACAATGAGCAAGTTTATCCATGCCCAGAAACAACTGATTAACAATAGTTAGCCATCGCTGGCGGCAGGTCTGACTTTACGGATGCACGCAATGATGAACCCTTCGATCACGATAGCCGTATATCACCAGCTATCTTGAACAACTCCATTTTTGGAAAATAGAATCCGATGGTTCGTCCAATCTTCGTTTCGCTTATCAGCGTTTCGCTTGCTCTTGCAGGCTGCACGAGTCAGAACGCTTCAAACAAAAAAACAGATGTTTCGACTCCCAATGCTGCAATGCCTACTAAACCAAAGCCGGAGCAAAACTCGGCCACGCCTTTGCAAACTCAAGATCTGGCGGCGGGGGAAACTCTTGTCATTGAGGTCGACTCAAGTGCTAAAATCGGTGGTGTCGTGCGCAGTATTTTTCAGGATACGCGTGGGGTGCTGTGGGTAGGTGGCGAAGGTGACCTGTTTCGCAACGATGGAAAAGTTCTGACCCTTTACGACATTAAGGATGATCAGGGTAAGGGAGTAACGATTAAGCGGATTATCGAAGACAAGGAGGGAAATATCTGGTGTGGAACTAACGGCGGAATTACCCGAATTGATGGTAAATCATTTACGAGTTTTGGTGAAGCACACGGCCTAATCAGCCACGATGTTTGGAGCATCGCTGCAGACGCCAACGGGATGATATGGGTCGGGACTATTGAGGGCGTTTCTCAATTCGACGGGAAATCGTTTACTAAATTTGCACTTCCGGAAGCAGAGCCCGATCCTACGAGAGGCGTTACCAGCGGCAAGATTGTGCATTGCATTACGGTGGATCGCAAAGGGCAGGTGTGGTTCGGTACCAATGGAGGTGCGTACAAATACGACGGCCGGGCTTTGACGAACTTTTCAGAGAAGGACGGCTTGAGCAACAATGCAGTAAGCTCAATCATCGAAGACAAGTCAGGCAACATATGGTTTGGAACGACGCACAAAGGGATTTGTCGCTATGACGGTAACGTGTTTACCAATTTTACCGAAGATGGAATCGTCGATGGCAATGAAATTTGGTGCGTTCACGAAGACCAAGTTGGCAACATTTGGTTCTCTGGTAAGCGATTCGGTGTGTACCGCTACGATGGTATCTCTTTTACTAAGTTCGATGAGAAGGATGGCCTCATCACTCCCGGTATCATGTGCATCTGTGATGACGAAAAGGGGCGGCTTTGGCTTGGCGGTGTGGGAGGTCTCTTTTGGTACGACGGCGAGTCCTTTTTCAACTTTAAGATATTCGGTCCTTGGAAGTGATTTAAATACAGTAAAGAAGAAGCTTATTCTCAACTGCAAAACGCAGCAGGCCGGTCACCACGGATCACACGCCTGATAGTCCTTGCCATTCGATGCGACGAACTACTGCGAACCGGCAAAGTTCGCGACCTCGAGAACCTCGCGACCATTGGCAACGTCAGCCAACCACGCATTTCGCAAATCCTCCGCTTAACGATGCTCGCCCCCGATATTCAAGAGACGCTTCTCTTCCCGCCACGCCTGTCCGAGGGAAAACCAGAAATCTCCGAAGAGTCTCTCCGCAAAATCACGATGCTCTATGACTGGGGCGAGCAGCGAAAGGCTTGAAGAAATGGGCTTTTCGAATCTAGTTCAAAATGCATGAAACGAATCGGCAAAACCGTTACCCACTTCTATTCATCGAAATATCCAACCGGCGCGAGCTAGTGATTGAAAAACGGGTTGGAATCTAACCCAGGACGGTTCGTCCTGGGTCACCTAAGGCGACCGCAATGAGGCGTGGATTCAACTTCTTCGTCCAGACGAAATGATATCCACGAAGGAACCTTCTACCTAATTGGCTGCTTTCTTGGCTGCCACGCTGGCTCCCTTGTTGTTTGCAATCTCTAACTTCACCTAGCTCAAGCGCGCTCACCGGTCACGCTTACGCTCAAGGAGCTGTTTGCGGTCTTCGCTCTGAAGAAGCAATTACGCAGCGTTTCGTGGCAGACGCTGCCAGCGTCTGCTTGAGGCTTTGTGTAGGAAACGAAGTATTGCGATTTATTGAAACGCAGACGCTGGCAGCGTCGGCCGCCGCGGGGCTTGGTCTATCTTGAATAGCAACAGCCGAACTGCTGACACCGACACAACCGACAAGAGTCAAAGTAGTAGGCATATTCCATGTGCCGTTCACCAGAAATCACAGGAAATGCTTCTGAGCGAACGGCACGACGGAGCGTGCCTGCTACTTTTTCGGCTGTCTCCACACCGACCTCTAGCCTGCAAACCGGAGCGAATTGGTGGTCGGTGGTCGAGCCCAAAGGATGGTACACTGGATGCGGCTCGTCACCTTCACAAGAATTGCTTGTTGGTCCAATCAAGGAAACACAAAATGCGGATTCATTCGACGTACTTTTTCTTGGCTGTTTTTTTGTTTATGGTCTTTCGTGGTGCCGGAAGCAATCCACGACAAACGCTGGTAGCTCAAGAGCAAGAAACGAGTGCGAGCGAGATATATGATGGGAAGACCATTAACGAATGGATCGCAGTCTGGGACGCGGGTAATTTCAATGAAGCACAACAAGCTCAGAAAGAGCTGGTCAAGGTTGGTGCGCCGGCAGTTCCCGAATTGATTCGTTTGGTGACAGAAAACCATCGCCATGCGGGCTACGCTATCAAAACGCTTGCCGCCATGGGGCCGTCATCTAAACCGGCATTGCCGGCGTTGATCAAACTTGGTGAAAACAAGTCCGTGGAAGTACCTGACGGCTGGACCTGGAACATGCCAATTCGGGCAATTCTGTTCATGAGCTTTGCGGAAATGAACTGGGCCTCAAAAGAACTTCTGTCGCTTTTGGAGAAAGTTGGCGCGGACGAAACGGAAACGGAGCAGATCCGTGGAATGGCCGTGCGTAGTCTTGGCGGTATGGGTCGAGATGCGCTGCCCGTCCTGCGAAAGTTTTTGATGTCAGCAAACAAGAGCCTTCGCAACCACGCTGCGGCTGCAATTGTCACGATCGAAAAGAGCGAGGGAAAAAGCGAATCGGCCGCACGACAAGAGATCATTGATCAAAACCCCTTCGATGAAAACGTGCCGGATTACTTGGCGAACATGAAAGGCACTTTCAATCTTGGCAGCCTTCATGGGCCGACTCAAAGAGTCAAGGAGTTGTATCGAAGCCGGTTGTCCGAGAAACCCGACGCTCAGATTGCGTGGCAATTGGCGACGATTATCCGCAATGGGCTTTCATCTACAGACATCCAGTGGGCCACGCCCAGCGACTCGTATCAATCCCGTTGGAATCGCGAGGATCCGGATGAAAGTTACGTTACCCTTGAGAGCGCTCTCAAGGTCGCATTCGAACACTCCAAACCAGAATCTGAATTGAAAAAGAAAGCTGGACTCTCACTCGCGAAACTCTCGTTGCTCAGAGGTGATTGGGATGCGATGAACCAATACTTGGTAGCGCTTGGTCAGAAACCCATTCCAAACGAACGACGCATGTCCTTGCCACCACCGCCGTTCGAATGGGGTAACCTCGAACAAGACTGGCAACCTGCGGCAAAGGATCTTTTATCGGGAACCAGCACCGTCGAATTTCGCTTCCTTTCTGACGATGAACGGTTGCATGGAATTCCGGGTATTCACGTTCTTGTTAAGCAGCGGCCCAAGGAAAATCCCGCACCCGTGTTTTTCGGCGGCATTAGCGTTGACACGCTTTTCCACGCCACGCAACCGATGCTAGAGGAGCCCTACGACTCCTTCGGCTATCGAGGCCAGGATCGAGATCTGTGCCGCTACGGCTTTAGCAACGCAATCGGTCAAGTCCGCCTAGAAGGGCTGCCCGCTGGTCCGTACAAAATCGAGATTCTGGTGCCGACGGCAAATTTTGTCGCAAGCGGACAGACCTGGGACCTTTACGTCAAAACCGACGGGGGTGCTCAAATTGTAGACCGGCGTGATCCCCGTTCTGTCCCGGTCGATCAACCGCCCTACTTAGTCGAATTGCAAGAGGGAGCGGTAACGAAATACCCAATTCTCTATGTGCGGTCGCACATGACAGCCAACGTGGAGGATTGGGATTCGGTTGACAAGGACTTTGTTCTCAAATGGAAAGCACCAAATCCTGCCGACGTGGACTCGTACAAGGTTAGACTAACATTGTCCGCTCCAATGCAACATCCAGATATGGTTCAGTCTTCGCCAGAGCTGGTTACCGAGACGCAAGATGTTAAGGGAAACCAATGGCCGATCGGGGCTCGAGGAGTCGGCAAACTGCAGTTGGTGCCAGGCAACATCTACGTCGTCGAAGTCGATGCGATACGAAATGATCAAGTGGCGTGTCAGTTACCAAGGCGGAGAATCTGGGTTCCCTGGCAGCACCGCGAATCTGACCCGCCGCTACACGGCATGAACTCGTCCAGTCCAGCCTTTTATAACGATATTTGGCTAAGAACCAACGCCAACGGCGCGTCGCTCGAGGATCGATTGCCAACGCTAATCCGTGAATCCGCAAATTTGTTCGAAACGGAATACTATCGACTTGGTATGGCATGGCTGGATCTACACAAGAGCAAGCCAAACGCACTAGACGATCTACAACAGTTGATTTCGGAGTTGCCGGTTGGCAATGTCGTGCGTGCAACGGCTCAATCATTGATTGATAACCAAACATCCGGTCAACCGAACCCTAATCGCCTCCAATTCGTTCCGCCTCCGTTAGTCGACGAGAACCGCTGACGTCTCATTTGTGCGTCACATCGCGCCGGTCACCCAAATCGGAGCAACCTAGATTGGGATATGCTGCTGCGGTTTGAACAATACTCCGCAATTTCAACAGGAACGCAGTGATTCGAACATTGTTTGCAAAATCGACACATGCATTTTTAGATTTATTGCTAACAATTCCTAAGCTAGCCGATGCGCCACAAACAACCCAACCTCATGCGGCAAATTCAAATCGATATTGAACGCATGCGTCTCATGTAGGAACGCTTCAAGAAGTTTGTTATCTTTCCGGCTGTGCCATTCACCACGAATCCAACCGACTTGTGACATTAGCCCAAGAGCTGATAACTCCGGAATCGCGACATACTCTGCTCCCTCGCAATCGAGTTTCAGCAGGTCAACTTCTGAAACACCCCACTCGTTGATCTGTTTCCACAGTTGTTCAACGGTCATTGCCGGAACTTCGATTCCGAAATCTTTGTAGCGTGGCTGCAGCGACTCCCACACATCCGGTACATATTCGGCAACACGACTATGCGAGACCGGTGATGCGAGCAAGCATTTGCCAGACACTTTTGTAATTGCGGCATTGATGAGTAGAATCTGCGAGTCGGGAACATGCTGCGTGTTCCGTTTGAGCAGCTCATAGCTCTCCGGATGCGGTTCCACAGAAACGATTTTCGCGTTCGGCCAGTAGTGATGGCACATAACTGTGAAACTGCCTACGTGGGCGCCGATGTCCAAGATCGTGCGAACGTTGTACTGACGAAGAGCGATGATTTGATACTCGTCCTGAAACACTGCATTGGCGAATTGAGCACTCGCCGGTTCGATATAAAAATCGCGGCCAAAGACTTGGTAACAAGCTGTATGTTGCATGGCACTTTTCCCTTTTTAAATTACACCAAGACTTCGTGACCCACAAACTGTTCAAGCAATTCCAATCGCTTGTCATTCGGACAATTGGATAGGTGAATAACCTTGGCCGTAGGATGAAGTTCCGCAAACCTTGGCATCCAGAATTGCGTATTTAGTTCGGTCGGAAGCTCAAAGAACGGAAATTGTCGTGCGTTGTGTTCGACCCAAAACTGTTCGGCACAGTGCGTAGGCAAGAATGGCTCGGTCGGCGGCGCCCACAGATTGGCATGCTCGCGATCACACAATACGACACCTGTATTCCAAGTGGTCGTTGAATCGTTCATCGGCACATTCTGCGATTCGCGAATATTTCGGCGCTCTTCGAATAGCCAATCGTGGCTCGGCAAATGTGGCCAATCGTCGTGCATGGCGACGTGACCAAACGGCACATAGTCGAACAAATCCGGCGTCGAGTCACGCAAGATTACATCTGCGTCCAAATACAACGTGCGCTCGTAAGCTGCTGCAAACTGCTGCACGCGGAATTTTTCGAGTCCCCACCACTGTTGTGTTGGATTAGTGAGAACAACGAAATCCGCGTCACAGCGCCGAGCGTACTCTTCGAAGATCGGTCCGGTGCGTTTGAAAAAGTTCTGGAATGATTTTCCGACTGCGATAGTAATAGCCAATCGGGGTTTAATGGGTAGCGGTCATGGTAAACGCTATCTTGAAACAGTCCGCAGAATAATGAACTCGAGTCGGGCAAGCAAAGGTCTGAATTGCCTGGACGGATATTCCGGATTCCATTTTCCGTAAACGAGTTGTTTTCGGTGACATAAACCGGAAGCGTCTCAAACAGGCACAATCACCCGTATGCGATTTCCCCGGTGTTTAAAAACAAAAAACATCAAAACAGTGAATCTCACGTATTTGGATTTCTTCCGGGGAGGGGGTCTGGCATTGAACGGGACAAGTGCACACAATCAGTCTGAAACCGTTCCAGTTCCAGTCTTCATATCCCCTGCGGACGACAAATCTCCATGAGGAAGACAGCGATAAATCATGTGGTCGTATTGTCAACCGCTGGCTGGCTCGCATGCCTGCAACTTTTGGCCGCTGCGGAACCCTCGAATTCTCCACTCTTCACGGCCATTCGCGACGGCAACGTCAAGGCCATCGTCACATTGATTGAAAAGGGAGCTGATCTCAATGCCCGAGATGATCGCGGGAACACCCCGCTCCATCTAGCCGCACTGAATCTAGAGGCTGATACAATTGCCCTCCTCGTCAAAGCGGGAGCAAACCCAAATGCGACAAATAAATGGGGTGACACTCCGTTGATATATTCTGCCAATAGCTTGGAAAAAGTACAGTTGCTGGTTCAACATGGTGCGGACATCAACGCCCGAGCAACGAGTGGGGCAACCGTTCTTTCAGCGGCTGGTGCATTTCGCGATTCGTTTCGTGTCGTCCACTGGCTGCTCGACCAAGGAGCGAAGCCGGACCCAAGCGAATCGCTTGAGATTCGGAGCGCGGTGCTCGGCGGCGACGTGGAAACAGTCAAACTTCTGCTGACTAGGGGTGCCCTCAATAAGAGTAAATCATTAGACCCCTTCGAATCGCCCGTGGTGCTCGCGGCCGTTTTCGGAAACCAGCCGATTGTCGAGTTGCTAGTTAAGTATTCCGTTTCCGCGGAAGAGTCAGCTGGCTCGCTTAACGGTGCCTTTCACTGGGCAGGATTCGGGCAGAAGGCCTCAGTCGCGCGGTCCCTCGCGCTAAGCGGGGCAAATGTGCAGACACCCTTCAGCGCTGAAAATCACCTCGGCCCTCCTCGGATGGAAGGAATACTACCCTTGCACTGGGCGGCTTACAACGAATTGGATACCGCTGATTTTGTTCGGCTGCTCCTGCAAAAGGGTGCCGACGTGAATGCCGTCAATGACGTTGGCGAAACGACATTGGATTGGGGTAACAAGCGGGGTCACCGCCAGATTATTGCGACACTGACTGAGGCCGGCGGGAAACCCGGTAACCGCCGGGCTAAGACTAAACTGATTCCCAATCGAGTTGTTCCCAGCTCAGATCCGGCGCGCCAGCACTTCGTTCGAAAATCGGTGGAGCGAGCGTTAGATTTGATGGAGCGAAGCTCCGATGCTTTTATTGCAAGCGGACTCGCGCAAACGCAGAATTGCGTCTCCTGTCACCATCAGTCGCTGACCTCGATGGCGGCCAACTGGGCGAACGCTCGCGACATACGACTGGACTTGACGTCACTCCGGAAAAACCGGGACGCCACGTTGCGAATGTTGGAACCAAGGATCGCTAACTGTTACGAAGGCAACCTGCCAGCCCCAAACCCGGGCATCGAGAACGGTTATATGTTGATGCACTTGGAGGCTCTCGGTCATCTCGCGGACGCGGCGACCGATGCACTGGTC
>JANMGV010000092.1:0-68150 GCA_031374825.1 Pirellulaceae bacterium | reverse complement strand
GATCTCGGCGCGACGAATCAAGTTACTGACGCTGTCAGGATGCGTTAGTCCAAATGCAGATGCAAGCTCCCGAAGCGTTGCCGTCGTTCGGCGATGGGCGAGATAGGCTGCCAAGTCACGCCCAACAGCGGTGGATCGTTTCGACTGATAGCTCGCTGGCGATGTTTTAAAAAAGGCAGCGACGGTTGCAATCACTTGCTTCGCATCCACTCTCATTATTCGGCGAGCCTGCGGTATCTCATCCAAATGGTGTGGCTTGGTAAGTAGTTTCTTTATTCTTTGGAGAAAGGATTCACTACCTAGAAGCCAACCTTCCAATGCGCTGTCGAGTGGATTGGATGGAGGCGTGCTCTTGGCATTGAGGACGGTTACCCACGCTGAGCTTGAAAGTTATCGCCTAACCATGTTCAAGCAGACCGCAAATTGCGAAGTCGCCAATCGCCCTGGCCGGTTCGAACCGCTCGTCTTGAAACGACGACGACACGGCTACAAACTATTGATGAAGCCCCAAAACGAACATCGTCGTGAATTACGTAAACGCGATGCACCTATAACCGCTTACAACTCGACAGTGCCATTCGTCACAGGTCCTGGTATATTAGGCCGCTTCTACTGCTGCGATTCGGATCGATTTTAGCTCAGCGACCATTTGCTGCTGTAGGATTTCTTCTAGGCGACGAATCGCTCGGGCTGCAAGCATGCCGTCTAGTACACGGTGATCGCAGAGCAAGGTAAATCGACATTCACCTTTTTTGGGATCGATGCGACCGTACTCCATGCTTGTCGTCACAATCAACGGGTGGAAAAAGTTTCGGGCATTCTCGCCCGACAAAGTCGACACGCTAAACGTTCCGATTTTTTTCGCTTTGCGTTTGCCCCACCAACGCATGATTACGTGCCACATCAAGACTCTCGATAACCAAGGCGACTTGGCCGAACGAATCCCGTCGCGAAAGACTTGTTCGATCGGATCTGTATGAAACTGATCTAACTTGCCTTGGATCTCGACCAACGACATCGATTCGGCACCAGCGATTCGGCACCAGATCAATTCGCCACCGTCACAAGCCGAATCATCGCGATGAATCGAGATGCTGGCAACAGAATTGGGATGACGATACAACCGCATCCATGGCAACCGAATAAAGACTTCGCGCAACTGCGGGAACTCAACGCTGACTTGCGCCCAAGCTTTGACAAATATCGCACACCACGAAATACGCGTTTGCGACTCGCGACGCTGGCGATCGAGGTCAAATAATTGCAAAGTCCGCTCGACCGGAAAGCACGGAACGGTCCGCGCGGCTCGGCAAATATCAAGGACAATTTTGCGTTGTTTTGGAAAAGCCCGACACGTCCCATCCATGGATCACTTGCTCGTTATGCGGCTGAAAATTGGTGTATACTGGGAGCATTATCACGTTCCTCGACAATTCCTGCCATACCGAAATCCCAGCCTAAAAACATGTCGAAATTCGTTCGGCGGATTGCTATCGAAATCGTTCGCTTCTATCAGCGAGGTATCAGTCCTCTGCTTGGAAAGAACTGCCGATTCAATCCGACTTGTTCGAATTACTGCATTCAAGCCATTGAAAAGTATGGTTTGATCGTGGGACTTTGGCGTGCCATGCTTCGCATCCTTCGCTGCCATCCCTGGAGTCGAGGCGGCTACGACCCACCATGACCTTCCTTCGAAATTTCTCAATATTTTGCGAGATCCCGCCCATGACAACCGACCGTTCGCCGCACGAAAACTCCCACCAAGTCCATTCATCCGCCCGAACCTCACGACGAGATTGGTTGCGAGTGTCTGCCGCCACAATCGCCGCGACTGGACTGCCAATATCGTGGGCTGCGCAATCCAGAGCCGGTGAGAGAACTAAAGTTCCCGTTTGCGTCTTTGCCAAGCCCCTACAGGAACTGAGCTTTGATGACTTGGCGACTCAATTGGCCAAGTGGAACGTCGCCGGCATCGAAGCGACCGTAAGGCGTGGTGGGCAAGTGGAACCCGAACGCGTCGCATCGGACTTGCCCAAATTGCATGACGCTCTCGTCAAAGTCGACCGACAGTTCATCATCATGGCTTCCGATATCAACTCGGTCCAGTCGCCTCACGCCGTGCAAGTGTTGGAGACGGCCAGCAAGCTTGGTATTCGCCATTTTCGATTAGCTTATTATGTGCTGGACTTGACCAAGCCCGTTATTCCGCAGATCGAAGCCCACGCCAAGACAGCTCGCGAATTGGCGACGATGTGTGGCGAACTGAAGATGCAAGGACTTTATCAAAATCACGCTGGCGATAACTACGTCGGCGCTCCCGTCTGGGATTTGCTGTATTTGCTCAAAGATATTCCAAGAGAGCAGATCGGAATCGCCCTGGACATTCGCCACACGACGGTCGAATGTCCCGGTACCTGGCAGTCGGCTTATTCGGCTGTTCGCGATCATGTCGCTTCCGTCTTTGTGAAAGATGCAGTGCTCACTCAGGACGGCGCGCAAGATGTTCCGCTGGGTCAGGGTTTCCGAGCCAAGCGACTTTTTGATCGTATTCAGTCCGATGGCCTTCCCGGTCCCATCTCATTGCATATGGAACACATGGATCACACGAGACCCGATCTACTTGCCCAACGAATCGAAGCGACTACCCGCGATCTGTCTACTCTGGAGGCCTGGATGGGACCAACACCGCCTTGAGAGCTTTGATTCCAAATCATTCCCTTTGCACCCTCCGCAGTCATCTTCAAGTAGTGATTCCTCCCGCCACTGGAAAAGCCCCGCCATGAAACTCCGAACTCTTCACGACGCGCAAACTGTCGCCGCAAGTCATTTAAGTCGTCGACGCTTTCTCCGATCCACTGCGGCGGCCTCCGTCCTGGGGCTGAGCCCAATCCCGAACGGTTTGATGAGCAGTTGGGCAATGACCAACCACTCGGCTCGCCCCAAGTTACCCGTCGCGGGTGTAGTGACGGTTTATCGCGAGATGAGCCATGCGGACGTTTTGCTCGGAAAAATTCTTGAAGGTTGGCAACAAGACGGCGGTGTCGGGCCAGACTTAACTTTGGCAAGCATCTATGTCGATCAAGTCGGCGCGGATGACATGAGCGGTCCCTTGGCCAAGAAATATGGATTTCGAATCGCTAAGACCATCGACGAAGCCATCACGCTGAGCACGGACCAAGTGCAAGTAGCTGGCGTGCTGAGTATTGGCGAACACGGCGATTATCCGCTTACGCCCGACACGAAACAACACATGTATCCCCGCCGCCGATTTTTTGAAGAAATTGTCGCCACGTTCGATCGATGCGGACGCTCCGTGCCGGTTTTTAACGACAAGCATTTGGCTTACCGTTGGGAAGACGCAAAATGGATGTACGACGCTGCCAAAAAACGCAACATCCCGTTCATCGCCGGTTCGTCGGTACCGTGTGCTTGGCGATTTCCAGCCATCGATATTCCGATGAATACCGAGTTCGATTTTGCACAAACCGTCGGTTGGGCTGGGCTTGAAATTTATGGCTTCCACGCACTCGATCTCCATCATTCCTTGATCGAGCGACGACTTGGTGGCGAGTCGGGAGTCGTCTCGGTGCAAGCTTTACAAGGACCGGCGATTCATCAAGCTGCCAAGGAAGGCCGTTGGTCCGAAAAACTTTTCCACCAAGCCATTTCAACATTGCCCGGCCCACCCAAGATTCCCGACGACTGGACTTCAAAGCCGGATACGGCAGTTTTTCTCCTTGAGCATCGCGGCGGTTTTCGTTCTGCGGTTGTGATGGTCGGGACATTGACCGATCAATTTGCCTTTGCCGGCAAAGTGAAAAATCAAGCTGATCCGATCGCATGTTGGGTCCGATTGCAGGACGGCAAACCTTTCTCTCATTTCGCGTATCTCCTGCACGCGATCGAAGAAACCATCCACACCGGCCAAGCCGCCTATCCGGTGGAGCGAACCTTAATGTCCACCGGCGTTCTCGACCGCGTCATGCACAGCCTAGCCAACAACAATCAACAATACCAAACCCCAGAACTGAATTTCCCCTACCAACCAGCCAACTGGCCCTTTGCCAACCATCCAGAGAATTCGCTCAAGCTAGACATTTTCTAAGCTCACTGTTATGCGGGGATTACTCGAGCGTCTCAGACCTGCGGGCACGTTAAATCTAGCCAAGGGATTGACGGTCACGTTTCTTGGAGAGTAATTTTGCGAAGCTATTTTTGAATAACGATTGATGCTGTCAGGTTGGAAAAGTTGGGGCATTTAGGTGCAAATAAAGTGTTTTATGGAATGCACGGGCCAATGGGCCCATGCTACACATCCTCCCGCGTAACATGGCCCCATTGGGCCGTGTCCACTTTTTATTTAGAGTGTCTTCGATCTTAGAAGACGTAACTCACTAGCGAAGACTTGATTCCATATTCAGATAGTGAGTAGGTTGTACAAGCTCGACTCGCAAGCGAATGAAATTCATTCGTTTTCTGCATGCACTCGCCTGCGCGTCGAGCTTCTATTTTTGCTGATTGAAAAAAGAACGAGCTGTGTTATGGCCAGCGAGTAGGCAGCGGCGGGCGCGACTATACGGAATAATGCTTGGGCTTAAAACTTTTTTATTCTTTTCGTGCGAGGTCAACGTGCGTGGTTTTCAATGTTGCTTTTTGTTGCTGATGACGATCGGGTCCATCGATTTTCTCTTTTCTCAGGAAAAGAAAACTGAAGCGCCTCAAAAGACTTTGCCAATGCCGGGGAAGGTTTTTCTGGTGGATGGGTGCGTGGCTTTTGTGATAACGCCGGAAACGAAATCGACGAGCAAACCATTGCCGTGGGTTTGGTATGCGCCCACGCTGCCGAATTTGCCGGGACCCGAAGAGAAATGGATGTTCGAGCAATTCATCAAGGCGGGCATTGCGGTCGCAGGGATCGATGTTGGCGAATCGTATGGCAGTCCTGAGGGCTGCCGTCTGTATACGGCTCTATACAACGAACTTAACAAGCATCGTGGATTCTCGAACAAGCCCGTAATGCTTGGCCGAAGTCGCGGTGGACTGATGACGCTTAGTTGGGCTGCGGACAATGCGGATAAAGTCGCTGGCTTTGCCGGTATCTACCCTGTGTGTAACTTAGCGAGCTACCCAGGGCTCGATCGAGCATACGCGGCGTATGGCTTGACGGCCCAAGAGCTTGAAAAGGACTTGGCCAAATATAATCCGATCCATCGGCTCGAAAAATTAGCCAAGGCCCGCGTTCCGCTTTTCGCAATTCACGGCGATGTCGATACGGTCGTGCCTCTCGACGTTAACTCGGGCGAAGTGAAGACGCGTTACGAAGCTCTCGGGGGCGATATGCAATTGATCGTGCCACCAGGACAAGGCCATAACATGTGGTCTGGTTTTTTTGAGTCTAAGGAATTGGTGGACTTCGTAGTCCAACATGCTGCCTCGCAAAAGCGGTGACTGGGGAATGTCACAACTGGTGAATCGTCCGAGGTGAAATTTGGGGTTGCGGGCTTAGGGTGGGATTGTTGGGTTAGGAGGGTTCTGAGTGGTTGGGGACGGTGGTTTTAGTGGCGGCCAGGGTTCTGAGCCATTGAGGACAATGGCTCTACACTAAACCTGAGCCATTGAGGACAATGGCTCTACTCTTAGTGGTCGTGCTGATGACTTTGGCCTTGAACGAACGGGTGGTGTTGATCGCCTCTGGCGGTAACATACGCGACTAGGTCGAGAATTTCGTCGCGGGTTAGTTTGTCGAGCAAACCTTTGGGCATGATCGAGGTTTTGGACTTGGTGCGCGACTCGATGTCTTCGATCTTCATAATCGTCGGCTCGGCTTTGGACAAGGGATTTTCAATGATCTTGAGTTCGTCGGCATTCTCTTCCAAAATCAAACCCGTGATGACTTTACCGTCGTTGGTAAGTAGGGCGTACGTTTGGAATTTTTCGTTGATCTTGGCGGACGGATCCAGCATCTCACGCAATATATCTGCGGGTTTGTATTCTTCAGCGAGCTTTGTTAGATCCGGACCAATGGCTTGACCGACGCCATCCATCTTGTGACAGGAAATACAATTCGCCACCGTGAAAATCTGTTTGCCATTGTTGTACGCGCGACCTTGCTCGAGTGCGGGCATCGAAGCAGCCAGTTCGTCGTAGCTCCATTCCGTTCGTGGCCGACGATCTTTTAGCAAATCATCTTTCACTTCAAGATTGGCCTGTGCTAAATAGCCAGCCGAATCCGCCAAGTACGCGTCGAGGTCAGCAACGACATAAAGCGCTCCATACATGCGCCGCCAATGCCCTGGATAAGTGCAGACGTAAGGATATATCCCCGGTTGCGTTGGCGCGACAAAGCTCAAGCGTTGGGAATCGCGAGGCTGCAATAGTCGGCTGGCCAAGAGGATTTTGTCGGACTGCGGAACATATTGGCGTTCGGCGGATTTTGGGTCTTGCGCGGTTGCTTCGGCCAACATACCGACTTCTTCAAGTGCGCCCGGTGGGACGATTACAAAATTGTGTGGCATCAAGTCCGAATTTTCGAACAAGAATTCAACCGGCTTGCCCGCTTGAATCGCAATCGTCTCTTTGTCGTACGACATGCGTTCGAGAACGGTTCCGACTCGGATGACTTGGACGCCCAGTTCGCGAAGCTCGGATCGCGATTTTTTCGCGGCATCTGGCTCGAAGGACAGCGTCAGGGCTTCGGCGAATTCCATGGCTTCCAAAGCGCTCGGACTAGTGCGATCGGCGACGGGAATGGTGCGGATATATTCGAGTACAGGCTGCACCAACGCGACTGCCTGTTCCTTGGGCCAAGTTGCTGCTGGCAATTGCCTCAGCGCCCGAATCGCGGCTGCACGATTGTTCTTGTCAGAAACAAAGGGAGCTAATGCGGCGAACGTGTTCGCTTCTTGGCCGCGAATGGAAACGAGAGCTTTCATGGCCGATTGACGAAGCATGCCTGCTGCACCACCACCTTCGAGAGCGATTGCCGTCTTGGGTTTTGGGGCTGCGTTCTTTTCAGAGCGGAAGATGACTTGCCGATTTTCGTCCATCACAATCAATGAAAAGTTGTTCAATCGCTCTCCAAGATTTCCATCCATTCGGTTGAAGATCACGATTTGTTCGACCGGAACCGATTGCCCCAAGTCGACTTCCCACCACGGATTTGCCGCTCCTTCGGGAGTGTGTGTTTGTCCGCCAGCACCGTACGTTGGATTCGTGTTGCCGTCGATTGCTCGCGACGCGTCGCCGCCGTGCGAGGTCTGACTTTGCTTGGCAGTGCCGCGACGTGCCACATTTTGGCCTTCGCTGTAGACTTCGACTTCGGCCAGTGTCAGCGTTGCGGGGCCCGGAATCTCGATTCGAACATAGCGTGCGTAGCTGCCTTGGTCGTTAACACCTGGGCTGCTAAGCGAATCGGGCACTTTGGTGAGAAGCGGTGTAATGCGCGAGTACAACTGAGCGCGGAGACTTGCATCGGACAAGAGCGGCGTCGCTGATACGAGGTCGCGCAAGGCGGTGATCGATTGCATGCCGAGGTCCCAAGCTTTATCAACCGACTTGTCGACCAACATCAACGACACAAAAGCCATTTGTCGAATGGCAGGTTGCTTGGCGTTCAGAGCAAGTTTTTCGACTTGCCCACGAGCTTGCGTTAACTGCTCTTGAGGGCGATTTGCCAGCAATCGCACCAAATCAAATACGACGGTGCCGTCCTTGACCTGTTCCTTAGCATCGATGTCGTTAATGGCGCTCAGAAGGATTTCGATTTCCGGTTTCTTGTCGGCTACCGCTAGTCCAGCGATCGCTTGAAGGCGAACATCGTCTTGTAGTCCACCTCGCAGCAGCATCTCCTGATAGACGCTTCGATCTTTAGGAAGCTTTAGTAACTGTTCCAAACTTAGGTTTTGCAGCACGAATTTTTGACCGGCTTCGGAGGTCATGTGAACGGACTCTCCGGCGGCGAGGGCTTTCTTGAAAGCAGGCTCCAGGACTCGTCGCGTTTCCTGTTGCACGTAGTCTAGGAATCGATCCGATGGCAGTTGGGCCGCGATGATAGCGACTTCGAGAGCTTGTGGGCCGTCGAAGAAACTAGCTGCGCGAACGGCTTCCAATCGGACTCGTGGATGCTCGTCGGCGGCCATCTTTACCAGAATCGGCAACGGATCGTCGATGCGATCACGCCAATAACAAACTACGCGAGTCGCTGCAGCACGCGCGCGGTGGTCGGCGCTTGACAGAAGCGTTTCGAGCAGTTGGCGATTCGCGACGTCGTGATGTTGGTGCACCCAGAGGGCTTCCATCTGGTGATGAAGGATCTCGGGATCTTTCGGATCGAGTTTTTTAAGCCAAGTGTTTACAGCAGCGAGTACTTGCTGCGTATCGCGATTGCTTAATTCAATTTTGGCTCGATAGCGAACGCGATTTTCGGGTGATTTGAGAAGCTCAACGAGTTGCGGAATGGGAGCACCGGCAATGGCGGCAGGCTTGGCCAGGGGTCGCTCGGGATAGGTGACTCGATAGACCCGGCCATGAACTCGGTCGCGATTGGGGTCTCGCAAGTTATGTTGCATGTGACCGATGATCGGGTTCTGCCAGTCGGTAAAATAGAGCGCACCGTCGGGCCCGATTTCCAAGTCGCTTGGTCGGAAATTTGGATCGTCCGAGAAGACAACCGGTTCGGCTTCATCGGCTCCATAGCTGCCGCCGTCCTCGCGCAAGTGATATCGCAGAATGCCTTGAAAACCGATGACATTCCCGACAAGCAGGTCACCTTGCATGTCATCTGGAAAATGTTTGCTGGATAAAATCTCCGTACCAGGGCAAGGACGCGTTCTCTGGCCGTAGACTTGGGGTGGCGAAGGGTGTTTATCGGGAAAGCTTAAGTGCCCCGAGAAGAGTGCGCCGTCGTAAGGTTGTGCACCTGTACCGTCATGCACGATTTCTTCGGCCCAGCGGCCGAAAACGTGGCCGTGCGGATTTGCAAATCCATGGGAAACGTAGACTTCGAATTTCATACGGCGCGGATCATATCGGAACACGCCAGCGTTCGCACAGCGTTCTGCGCCCGAGTATGGCGTTTCTGTTTGCGTATGATGAAACGTGCCTTCTTGGAAATACAACGCTCCACCTGGATCGAGCGTAAAACTATTGGAAGTGTGGTGCGTATCAGCGGAATCTAGACCATGAACAATTCGTTCGCGAACATCGGCCACATCGTCGCCATTGGTATCCTTGAGGAATAGCAAATCCGGTGCAACGGCCACTAACACGCCGCCATTCCAAAATTCAAATCCGGTCACGCTGTGAAGCCCGTCGGCAAAAACTTTCGTCTCGTCGGTCTTCCCATCACCGTTCTTGTCCACCAAGATCAGCAACTTGTCATTCATAGGCTCGGTTGGTTTCCAATGCGGATACGTCGGCCACGTCGCGACCCAAAGTCTGCCTTTGGTATCAAATGCCATCTGCACGGGATTGATCAAGTCAGGGAATTTGGTTTCATCGGCCACGAGTTCAACTCGCATGCCAGCGCCGACTTTCATGCGAGCGACAGCTTCTTCACCTGTGAGAAAGACGTGTGCTCCGTTTGGTCCGGAGCCAGGCTTGTTGGAGATGACGGGAATGAACGGTGGGAGATTGGAGTCGTCCGGTTTTACCGATTTGCCTTGAGAAGCAGCCCAAACGACTTTGTCGCGGTTGGCGGTCATGACATCGAGAACTTCCATTTCGCGCTGCATTACTTCGCGGTTGGTTTGACCGTTGGTAAACTGCAAATCCGCGCGACCACCGTAGATAGAAAATCCGTCGACGGTTCGGTAACGATTGAACCAGTAAAAATTCTTGTCCATAACGGCCGCGCGGATGGTTTGTAGTCGCGTCGAGTCTAAGGCAACCGGCTTGCCAAACAGCTTTTGATCGATCACCGAAGCCAACCACCGGTTCCCTTCGTCGTTCAAATGGATTCCGTTGATGGTCAGTTGCTTTTTGTTGGGCACGGTCGAACGCAAGTATTCCAGCATGGGATGAAACAAGTCGACCATGGGAACTTTATTCGCGTCCGCAACTTGTTTCATCGCCTCGGTGTAGATTTCCAGGTTTGCGTTGTTGGCAGTTCCATCGGGAACATGGACGTTGTGCACGTTTTCATGCGCGATAGGCGAAAAGAGAACGATACGCGGTGGAGTCTTGCCGTTGTGCTTTTGCGAAAGCGAATTTTTGATGAACTGGTCGAGGTCGTCTTTGAATTTTTTGAGGCCTTGTGCACCGCCATGCGATTCGTTGTAACCAAAAAATGCGAACATCACGTCTGTTTGGTTCTTGGTTAACCATTGATCCGGGGAGCCAAAATCTTGTGATCGTAACCGCAGCGTCAATTCATCGCCGGAATAGCCAAAGTTGCGAATCACTAATTCGTGCTGTGGAAATCGAGCGTGCAACATCGTCTCCATCCAACCATCGTGCTGCATACGTTCGGCAAGCGTGTTGCCGATCAAGCTGAAGTGATCCTGTTTGTCCAGCGTGAATGTTTGCGCTGGCAGTTGCCCGAGGGGAGAGGATGCAATCACCAGGGCGAAAAGCACAACTCGGAGGAAGGCGACGGAACGAGGATGCGATGTCTTCATCTGTTATCTCGAAACTTGAATGGAGCGGTTGGAAGGACCGTTGATTGGCTTGATTATCAAGTTTCCTCAACACTCGGCGGGACTGATTATAGTAGCCAGTAGCTTGCATCTTTGCTCATGCTGTAACCATTAAGCTGTGATTTTTCCCAAATTCCTTCGTGGTTTGGCTTCGTATGATTCGAGGAAATAAGCGACTCGACCGGTTTGCCCAACTTGGTCCGCTACATTATTCTTAGAGCCCTGCGGTTTTCTTAAATTTCTCGGACCGCACCAATCGAACTTGGAATTTTTTGCTTGATGAATCGTGGGCACTTTTACGCAATCGCCGCATACGGTTTGTGGGGACTGCTACCGATATATTGGCAGCAATTAAGTCATGTTCCCGCCACGCAAGTCGTCGCGCACCGCATCGTATGGTCGTGTGCTGTGTTGATTCCGATCATTTGGCTTTCGGGGAAATCGGGCACTGTTACCAAGGCGGCGAAGCAACCACGAGTTCTTTTCCGGCAGTTGATCGCGGCTTTATTGATCTGCGCCAATTGGCTCGGTTTTGTATGGGCTGTGACGCATGGGCGTATGGTGGAAAGCAGCCTTGGTTACTTTATCAATCCGTTGTTCAGCGTCCTATTGGCTGTCGTGTTGCTCGGCGAACGATTGCGAGGCATTCAATGGATGGCCATTTCGATTGCGGCTGCTGGCATCGGTTGGTTGGGATGGCAATACGGCACAATTCCCTGGATCGCAATCCTGTTGGCTTCGACGTTTTGCTTGTACGGATTTGTTAAGAAGACAACCAAGCTCGATCCGGTGACTTCGCTGTCGATTGAAACGTGGTTGTTGTTTATTCCCGCGATCGGATTTATTGCCTGGGAACAATACAGCGGCCGCGGTGGATTTCTCGTTCACGGATCGGCGACCGACTCAATGCTGCTCATGTCGGGCATTGCAACGACGATTCCCTTGTTGTGTTTTGCCGCCGGCGCTCAGAGAATTTCGTTATCGACGATCGGACTCTTGCAGTACTTGGGCCCGACCATTCAATTCTTGCTCGGCTGGTTGGTGTATCACGAACCCTTTGACAACAAGAAGTTGATCGGGTTCGTTTTTGTATGGATCGCTTTAGCGATTTATGCAACTGACAGCGTCATCGCCGCGCGGCGTCGCAGCTTGTGCATCATCGAAGAACCCGTTTAATCGCTATCGTACGGCCAACATTCGTTCCAGTGCTACGAGCGACCAATGCGATGTGTCCGAGTCCACTTCGATTTGGTTGACGATACTTCCTTCGATGAGGTTTTCTAAGCACCAGCATAGATGGGCCAAATCGATTCGATACATCGTCGCGCACATGCAAACGACCGGCGACAGAAAATGGATTTCCAGTTCGGGATGCTCTTTCTTGAGCCGATTCACTAGATGCAATTCGGTACCGATCGCCCATTTGGTTCCGGCTGGAGCTTTCTTAACGGTCTCGATGATCTTGCTCGTCGAGCCTGAAATGTCGGCCAAGTCGTTGACTTCTTGCGGGCATTCTGGATGCACAAGGATTTTGATGTCGGGGATATTGGTGCGGAACTGATTGACGTGTGCTGCTCGGAACATCTGGTGCACGCTGCAATGCCCTTTCCAAAGAACGACGCGGCTATTGCGAATCGCGTCTTCGGAATTCCCTCCGTTTGCATCAGCGTAGGGGTCCCACACCGGCATCTGTTCGTTGGTAATTCCCATTCGCAGGGCCGTGTTACGACCAAGGTGCTGATCGGGGAAAAAGAAAACGCGATGGGTTCGATTGAACGACCAGTCCAAAACGGCTTTTGCATTGCTGCTCGTGCAGACGATCCCGCCGTTGCGGCCACAGAAAGCTTTGAGGCTTGCTGCGGAATTAATGTACGTTACGGGAGTCATATCTTTCGTGTCGATAACATCGCCGAGTTGCTCCCAAGCGGAGTCGACTTGTTTGATCGCGGCCATATCGGCCATACTGCAACCCGCAGCCATATCGGGCAGGATGACGGCTACACGTTTTCCGTTACGTGACGTTAGCTTCTCGGGTCGATTGGCCAGAATATCCGCCGTCTCCGCCATGAAGTGAACGCCGCAAAAAACGATATAGCGGCAGTCGCTACTATCGGCAGCCAGTTTGCTGAGCTGGTAACTGTCGCCGGTCAAATCAGCGTGTTGGATCACTTCGTCTTGCTGATAGTGATGACCTAAGATCAACAATCGACTACCAAGCTCGCGTCGGCAAGCGGTGATGCGTTCGCAAAGTTCGTCATTCGAAAGTTCTCGGTAAGGCGCAAAAGGTTTTTTTCCGCCTGCCACTGCAGCAGCACTCATCTTGGTCTGTGTCCGTAAAAGGGATCTTAAATTAGCCAGCCGACGCAACCGTTCTTAGGCGAGCGGCAGGAATTGCCTTACCCAACGTAGGACGGGTCTCCAGGCCCGTCGCCTTAAATTCGGACAGGCCTGGAGACCCGTCCTACAGGTAAAATATTTCGTGTCGATCGCCTTACAAGCAAACCGAACTGTAAATGCGTCGCAGCAGGTTATGGTCTTATTCTAACAGTTTGCGGCGGTGGATGGAGTCATAACGACTGACGATCGACGTCGAATGCTTTGATTCCTTCAGCATAAAATGCCGATAGTAAATTTTAGCCAACATGAAAACTTGGCTAGAAACCTAGTCGGCCTTAAAATCGCGAGTTCCAGAAAGCATGAAAAACCCAGAGGCCAGCAGCGACTACGTTCAAAACGTGTTGCTCATCGAAGTCCCCATCGTCGTCGAACTCGCAAAGGTTACAGTTCCGGTTTCCGAGCTCCTGAGAATTGCTCCCGGCTCGCTAATCCCAACCAATCAACGAGCTTCGGACGCATTGACAATCGAAGCCAATGGCGTTCCGATTGCCAAGGGAACCGTCACAAAAACGGGCATTGGAAACGACATTCGAATAACCGAAATTCTGTCTTCGCGTTACGGCGCAAGCGACAGGCGAGCCGCATAAATCTCCGTCAAAAGGTCAATTGCCGCTGGCGAAAGACATGCTGGTTTTGCAGCACTGCAACAGGTTCACAACTAGACACGCGCAACTAGGAAACTTGCCAAGTTTCGCCACTGTGAAACAGTTTTTGGAGGTCGCCTTTGCCGCGTTTCGCAATCGCTTGGTTGGTTTGTTCTCGGACAGAGTCATCGAAAGTCGTGTTCATGACGTCGCGGAAGACACCGATCGGTTCTGGAAACGTGGGGTGTCGCATGCGACCGAGGAGGAACGTCAAATTCGGGTCGCCTTGTTCATCGTGGACCAAGAGATCGCTTTCCTTGAACTTGCCGTCCTTCAGATCAACAACTTCAAGGCGTAAACCGTTGAGCCGAATGCCTTTGTCTTTATCTTTTCCAAAGATCATGGGCTTGCCGTGTTCCAATTCGATCGTGGTATCGTCACGAGTCGCACGTTCGGCAGCATACGCCCAAGCACCATCATTGAATACGTTGCAGTTTTGATAGACTTCGACGAACGACGTGCCTTTGTGTTCTGCGGCGCGCTTGAGCGTGTAGGCCAAGTGCTTGACTTGTGAATCGATCGAGCGAGCGATAAACGTCGCTTCGACCCCTAAGGCAACCGTGATGGGATTGAGCGGGTGGTCGATCGCTCCCATCGGCGTACTTTTGGTAATCTGGCCTTCGACGCTGGTAGGCGAGTATTGACCTTTCGTCAAACCATAGATTCGGTTGTTGAACAAAATAATGTTCACATCCAAATTGCGGCGTAGGAGGTGGATAAAATGATTGCCGCCGATGCTCAGTGCGTCTCCATCGCCCGTGATAACCCAAACTGTTAGGTCAGGTCGCGTCACTTTGATACCTGTCGCGACTGCCGGTGCGCGGCCGTGAATCGAATGGACACCGTACGTGTTGACATAGTAAGGAAAACGGCTTGAACAACCGATACCCGAAACGAAAACAGTCTTCTCGGGTGGGATTCCGATTTCGGGAAGAACTTTTTTCATTTGCGCCAGGATGGAATAGTCACCGCATCCGGGGCACCAACGCACATCTTGATCGCTGGCAAAGTCGTTGGAAGTAAGCACGGGCAGGGGAGCATTCATTGAGCGACTCGTTGAATTGAAAAGTACTGTTCGACTGGGAAGGATTTTGAATTGGTCTGCCCAAGTAGGCATACTTGGCTTGGTTGGTAATTATTTTTTAAGTGCGAGTTCACAAATCTTTTGATGAACTTCACCGACTGAAAATGGTTTGCCTTTGATCTTATTGAGACCGATCGCGTCGACCAAGAATTTGTCGCGAATCAACATGCGCAGTTGTCCCATGTTCAATTCGGGAATCAAGACCTTTTGGTAACGCTTGATGATTTCGCCAAGGTTCTTTGGCAACGGATTCATGTAGCGGATATGGGCGTGGGCGACGCTGCGTCCTTCGTCTTGAGCTCGTTGAACTGCTGTTAAGCAAGCGCCGTAGGTTCCGCCCCACGAAATCACTAGCAAGTCACCCGAGGATGGACCGACCACTTGTTGTGGCGGCAGTAAAGTGGCGGCATTTGCAACTTTTTGAGCGCGAATGTGGACCATCTTCTGATGATTCTCCGCGTCATAACTGATATTGCCGGTACCGTCCTCTTTCTCCAAGCCACCGACGCGATGCATCAATCCCGGCGTTCCCGGCACAGCCCACGGGCGTGCGAGAAGCTCGTCTCGTTGGTAAGGCAAGAAAGGGCGACCATCAACACCCAATTCAGGATGCGTGATTTCGATTGGTGATAAATTCGCTACGTCCGGAATAGCCCAAGGCTCTGCTCCGTTAGCAATGTATCCGTCCGATAGAATAACGACCGGCGTCATGAGCTTGACGGCTAACATCCAAGCTTCTTGGACGATTTCAAAACAGTCACTTGGGCTGCGGGCTGCAAGCACGGGAAGGGGTGCCTCGCCATTGCGCCCGAAGAGGACTTGCAAGAGGTCGGCTTGCTCTGTTTTAGTAGGGAGCCCCGTACTTGGACCGCCGCGCTGCACGTCGATTACGAGCATCGGCAATTCGATCATGATACCCAACCCCATCGCTTCGGCCTTGAGTGCGATACCGGGACCGCTCGAAGTCGTCACGGCCATGGTTCCACCGTAAGCTGCTCCGATAGCGGAGCAGACTGCAGCGATTTCGTCTTCGGCCTGAAACGTCGTGACGCCAAAATTACGGAGCTTGCACAACTCGTGGAGAATATCGCTTGCAGGGGTGATGGGATACGAAGCGTAGAATAATTCTTTATTGCTGCGATGCGCGGCGGCGATCAAGCCCCATGCAAGTGCTTGATTACCCATGACGTTCCGGTAGGTTCCCTTGGGGAGCTTTGCTGCGGGCACGGTATAGGTTGATTCGATTGTTTCGGTCGTTTCCCCGTACGCCCAGCCTGCACGTAAAGAAAGCTCGTTGGCTTTGGCAACGTCTTCCTTTCCTGTCGAGAACTTGCCGTGGATAAATCGCAAAGTCGCACTGATGTCTCGGCCGTACAACCAGTAGACCAAGCCTGTGGCAAAGAAGTTTTTACATCGATCAACTTCTTTTGGGCTGAGACCAAGCGACTTGACGGCCTCGCGTGTTAGTCGATTCATGGGAACGCGTACCAAGCGATACTTTTCCAAGCTTGGATCGTCCAAAGGATTTTTCGTTAGCTTGGCGAGCTTCAAATCTTTTTCTTCAAAGTTGTCTTCGTTAACAATCAATAGTCCGCCAGGATGGAGATCCGCCAGATTCGTAACGAGCGCCGCAGGATTCATCGCGATCAATGCGTCGAGGGTGTCCCCCGGAGTATGGACTTCATGCGAAGCGAACTGAACTTGAAAACCAGAGACACCGGCGCGGGTACCTCGGGGCGCGCGAATCTCTGCGGGAAAATCGGGGAAAGTGGCGACGTCATTGCCTGATAGTGCCGAAGTATTCGTCAACTGCGTGCCCGCCAGTTGCATCCCGTCACCGGAGTCGCCAGCAAGTCGTACAGTGATCTCGGAAACCGTTTTTACTGGTTTTGTGGGCTTGGCTGTCTCGATGGACATGGAGTTCAATCTCGATGTTCGAAAAATAAGGTTTGGGAATCTGTAACAGAAATATCGATCATTCCGGTTGTGCGGGTGAAACTATTTTGGCAAAAGCAGCGAGAGTTGGATATGGCTCATTTCCCCCAATTTGACGATTTCTCACTCTGAAAAGATTGCGAAAGCTGGGAAAACGGGCCCAAAAGAAATGGCGGCGTTACCAGAGGACGGCAACAGTCTGGGACAAAAAATGGGAATTGACTAGAATCTTTGAGATTGCACGGCGGCGCTATTGCCGAATTGTGGTTGAGGCGGTTACACTTTCCCCTCTTTCAATTTTGAAAGCCGGTACCCACACCAGAGTGGCGGAATCGGCAGACGCGCTGGACTCAAAATCCAGTGCCCGCAAGGGCGTGTGGGTTCAAGTCCCACCTCTGGTATTTGGAACATTTTTGTATTTAGAAGTAAACAAGACGTCATGCCAACTATTAACCAATTGATTCGGCGAAACCGCCAAATTCAGCGTAATAGCTCGAAGAGTCCCGTTCTCGACAAATGCCCGCAAAAACAAGGCGTGTGTTTGCAAGTGAGAACGATGACGCCTAAGAAGCCTAACTCGGCGCTGCGTAAAATTACGCGTGTTCGTTTAAGCAACGGCAAGGAAGTCACGGTTTATATTCCTGGCGAGGGGCATAACTTGCAGGAACACTCGATTGTGCTGATTCGCGGCGGTCGTATCCGAGATTTGCCTGGAGTTCGTTACCAAGTTGTCCGCGGTTGCCGCGATACGCTTGGCGTGAACGGACGCAAGCAATCCCGAAGTCGATACGGTGCCAAGAAGCCTTAGTGCAACGTTTGAATGCTGCCCGCATTCAGTCGTAAAACATTTGCGTATTTAAGTTGTCCATTCATTTTGCTTTAGACATTCAATTGACAGGCTATGGGAAAGATCACTGCTAGTCGTACATCGTTGCGACCGGACCCCCGATTCAATTCATTGCTCGCTTCCAAGTTCATCAATTCCCTGATGCACGATGGTAAGAAGTCCACGGCTCAACGTGTTTTCTACGATGCGCTCGATGAAATTGGCGAGAAAATCAAGGACCAGCCACCAATCCAAGTTTTTGAAACCGCGATTGAGAATGTCAAGCCTTACGTTGAAGTTCGATCCAAGCGTGTTGGTGGTGCTTCTTACCAAGTTCCAATGCAAGTGAATCGTAACCGTCAACAGTCGCTAGCTTTCCGATGGATTCTCGGTGCAGTCCGAGACAAAAAGGGGCGTGCGACGCACTTAAAACTTGCTGATGAATTATTGGCAGCGTACAAAAAAGAAGGCGCTGCGATCACCAAACGCGAGAACACGCATCGTATGGCTGACGCAAACAAGGCATTTGCTCACTTCGCGTTCTAATCGCCTGCAAGATAACTTCGAACCAAAACAAAAAGCGTTTCCACTTTTTCAAAAGCGGAAACGCTTTTTTCGTTGAGTGACTTGGCTGCTTATATAGGACGGACTTTAGTTCGTCGGGACAACTCAACTGCGACGAACTACAATTCTGTCGGGACCGCTCATGGGCGACGGACTAAAGTCCGTCCTACAGTTACAGTGAGTTTTGACTGAGTCCTTCGATTACAGTTCTTTGATCATGATATTTCGAAATTGCACGAGCGATGGTGGGCTGTTCCATTTGCCATCGACCTTGCTGCCGTGATGTTGCAGAGCAATTTTGCCACGGCGAGGTAGCTCCGGTATGTTGGCTTGATCAACGACGGTTTGACCATTCAGTTGAACAGTCACGGTTTCGCCTTGGGCGATGATTTCGAACCGGTTCCATTCACCAACGGGACGATCCGCCTTTGTTTTAGGTGTAACGGCAGCGCGAGTTGCGGCAGGCATCTTGGGATCGCGTCGCACGCCATACATTTCGCCTGAGCCGATGGGCCAGCACCAAATGTTCACTTGATATTTGCTGTCGCCGCGAAGATAAATTCCTGAATCGGAATCAGGAATCGCGAGCTTGATCGGTTTGCCATTTTCATCCAAAGCATCGCTTCCGTCAGGCAGAATTTTTGCGGCGTTGGGATTCACATACGGAGTCTCTCTAATGCGCCAATCTGCAACAAGGTGGAAATCTCCGTACTCGCGTTCGGACCACAAAGACTGATCCGATTTGGATTCGCTCGACGCGTCGTAATCGATCACTTCTCCCTGCACTTTCCAGTGCCCATTGTCTCCATCGGGAATTTTCCAACCTGCCAAATCGGTCCCGCCGAACAACGGAACAAACCCGTCGCCAGACCTAGCCGTCTCCTCGGGACCTGCTCCTGTAGAAGGTAACACTTGCAAGCGAATGTTGCGGAAGTGGCATTCACTGCCCTCCGACTCCAAGAAAATATAGCCTTTTCGTGGCCAACACTCGGTGCCCGAGGTCACCTCTTTGCCGTTCACACTCAATTTGACTTCGCCGTTGTTTGCTACAACGCGATAGTGATTCCATTCGGGCGAACTCTTCGAAAGTTCTTCGGTCGGAAAGCTTCGTGTACCACGCTTTGCGATACGACCTTGCGGCTTCATTTTGGCACCGTGTATTGGGAAGATATCGCCGTGAGTGGTGAACCACTCGTTTTTGCCGTCAGCACCGTAAGCGTTATCGAGAATCTGAACTTCGACTCCACGAGTAAATGGGATACCCGTCGACGGAATACCGTCTCCCCACACGAACAAGCCCGCGTTTCCACCTGGTCGCATGTGACGCCATTCGAGTTCGATGATGAAGTTTTCGTACATAGCTTCGGTACGCAACACACCGGTAGGAATCCCAGTCGAAACGATCATTCCCTCTTTTGCTGTGAACGTAGTTGGCGCGACATTGACCGGTACCCAGCCCGACATGTCTTTGCCATTAAAGAGTTCTACCCATTGCGCTTTAGACTGGGGTTCTTGCGCGGTTACCGGACAAATAAAAGCGAGGCACACGACAAGTGCTGCAATTCGACGAAACATAATTTACCTCATCTAAAAAGAGTTTCTTGGAGATCTGGATTGTAGCACGTTGCTCGGTCGTGAATCAAATAATCGTTTCGTTGTTGCGTGTTCGACACGGTTCAGCGACAATAACCGAACTATCGACGTTGGATGAGAGATATGCCAAGTGGCTTTTCCCTCCAATGGATGCAAGACATGGTTACGAGGGACAGTGATGAGTGATTTGGAAGCAACTTTGGCTGCATTGCGCGAGGCCGTTCGGCTTGCTCCGGACAATATTCCGTTGGCCGAACATTTTGGAAAAACACTTATCGCATTGCTCCGTTACGACGAAGCCGAACAGCTTTACAAAGGTCTACTTGCCCGCCATCCCAATTCGTCGGCACTCAAAGTGGCCTTGGCGGATGTCTATTATCGACAAAACAAAAACTCCCATGCATTGGCCATAGTGGAAACGCTCAATTCCAGCGGAAAGAACTTTCCTCCTGCAATGGTTCTATATAGTCGGCTCATGTATCGCGCTGGTAACGTCCCAACGGCCGTCTCAAGTTACAAGCAAGCGATCGAAGAGAACCCGGAAATTCGCGACGAAGAATTCGAGAGCTTGCTTGGAATCCAGCAGAATTGGTCGCCGGAAAACGACGACAATGAACAAACAAATAGCGATGAAGTTGTCGATGGCCGCATTCGCCAACAAGCGGGTGATCAACAAGATTCCAGCGAAAGTGTTCCTTTAGAAAAACCAAAAATCTCGTTTGCCGACGTGGGCGGCATGAGCAAAGTTAAAGAAGAAATCCAGATCAAGATTATTTTTCCTTTGCAACATGCTGAGATGTACGCCGCGTATGGCAAGAAGACAGGGGGCGGGATACTTATGTATGGCCCACCGGGTTGCGGAAAGACCTATTTGGCTCGAGCGACTGCGGGCGAAGTTAAAGCGCATTTTATGTCGATCGGGATCAATGATGTACTCGACATGTGGATGGGTAACAGCGAACGGAATCTTCACTCGCTGTTTGAACAAGCTCGACGACACCGTCCATGCGTTTTATTTTTCGACGAAGTGGATGCACTTGGGGCGAGTCGTAGCGACATGCGGCAGTCTGCGGGCCGCCATCTCGTAAATCAATTTCTAGCCGAAATGGATGGGATCGATGCTGACAATGACGGCTTATTGATCTTAGGGGCAACCAATGCACCCTGGCACATCGATGCAGCGTTCCGCCGACCCGGACGATTCGATCGCGTTTTGTTCGTTCCTCCACCAGACGCTCAGGCCCGAGCGGAAATCATGACTGTGCTTATTACGGGCAAGCCCGTTCAAGACGTCGACACGCAACAAGTCGCAGCTAAAACAGCAGACTTTTCTGGAGCGGACCTAAAAGCCGTTGTCGATGCCGCAGTCGAAGCCAAATTGCGTGAAGCGATTCGTAGCGGGCGTCCAACTCCGCTGTCGACCAAAGATTTAATCGCTGCCGCCAAGACGATCAAGCCATCGACCAAAGAGTGGTTTGCGACGGCTCGCAATCATGCTTTGTACGCCAACCAAGGCGGGACTTACGATGAAATTCTAGAATATCTAAAACTCAAGTAGGCTTTGCGTACCTAGGATTCGGAGAAAGATCTTGAACACCATCATCATCTTATATATGACCGTAGTGCTGATGGCTATCGTGGCCGTTGTTTGCACTGCGCTATGCCTCGCTTGGTCGATCCCATCGTGGCGACGTTGGCTCGGCCGGCGCCCCGTAGTCTCGATCGTAGCGGGTGGCATCGAGACTAGATCGCTTAACGGTTGGCCCGCTTTAGTTGGAAACCTTTTGGTTTCGTTGGGAATAGCGGCGTGTGCTGGAGTCGCCTGGTATGGTTGCAATAACGTGCTAGCCGCGTTAATCGCCTCTTCTTGATCGCCGGACCGACGATTGCAATCATCGCAAGATCGGCCATTCGGCCATAAGAAACGTTACTTACTCAAGCTAGTTGGTTCGTGCCGCTACCTTGAAATTTCCAAGCATAGTAAAAACAGTTCAGTTTCGGCGTGGGAT
Source organism: Pirellulaceae bacterium (assembly GCA_031374825.1). GTDB lineage: Bacteria > Planctomycetota > Planctomycetia > Pirellulales > Pirellulaceae > JANMGV01. The sequence goes on along the minus strand of JANMGV010000092.1, from coordinate 46,464 downwards.
GGGAGCGACGTAAACCGGGACAAATGCGCTCGCTTGCACCACTTCCGACTCCGCCGAATCAGCGTGGGCGATTGTTGCGGCATCGTTGGAAGGAGTTTTATCATCTGCGTTAACGATCGTCGTGTCAGCTTTGACAAGCTGATTGTCGGTAACATGCCGAAGGATGATTTCCCTGACAATCATTTTTGAGCTTGAACTTGGCGTCGGACATCTGACCGTATGTGAGGAAGCGACAACATGTGAGGAAGCGCCAACGGCTCGAACTTGCTTTTTCGATACCATTTTGAAAAGTTGTTCCGCAACGCTCGGCTGCCGATGGCTTGCTTGAGGATCGAATAGCAAAATCGACTCTTCCTCCGCAGCCTCCGTTTGCATCGAAGCAGAACGAACTTTGGTAGGTCGATCGTTTTGAGATTCATCCTTGAATGGATCGCTTAACCAATCTGGAATTCGTGGCGATTCGGGCTTCGATTCCTGTGGAGTTGAATGAAACGGTTGAGAATCGATTGTCGGTTTGGGAAATTCGTTGGTGTCGCGAGTACTAGTGGGAGGAGAATGTTGATGCTGGTGCGGGTGATTCGGTGCTTGGTTTTGTGTTGATGAATGATCGCATGAATCGCAACCGCAGCCGTCACAGCCTTTGCTCCGAATCGGCACGAGCGACTTGATGCTGCTCTCGACAGCGTCACTCAAATCGTTGAGTCGGTCGAGCAATCCCGGCGGGCAACATTTGTGATGGTTATGGTGAGTGGAATGGGAAGCTTCACATCCGCAATTTTGCGCCTGGACAGCACCGACGGGCATTAGGAGCGCGCCAACTGTCACTAAATGCTTGAAGAATTGTTTCCGCGATGACTTAGCAGTGTTCGGCATCAGCTTTTCTCTTTTCATAGCAACGCAGTCCGCGATACGCTCCGCTTATTAGGTGCGACAGCGGACTTTTAACATCGGTTTCCCTCCTTGTTGATCGAACCATTACATTCGGAATCCCCATAACTTTCGGAATGTTAGGAAAATTCAACCTAAATTGCCTGCCTTGTCGGCTCACGGTAAGGCAGACAATCTGCCGATTGAAGGCTACAATTCTAGTTTTTCCGAGATAACACTGCTTTTATTGTGGATGAAGATGTCGACCTCCAAAAAATTGACCGACCCGTTTCGTTGCCGTGACACCTTTCCATCCCGTATGGGTGCGATGGGAATTTACCGCCTAAGCCGACTTGAAGAGCAGGGCATCGCGCCTGTTTCTCGCTTACCTGTCTCGATTCGAGTGCTGCTGGAAGCCGTGTTGCGGCACTGCGATGGATATGAAGTCACAGAGGCAGACGTTCGAAACTTGGCCCAATGGAATGCTGTCAAACCTGCTGAATTGGAGATTCCGTTCAAGCCCGCTCGCGTTGTGTTGCAGGATTTTACGGGTGTGCCTGCGATTGTGGATTTGGCAGCCATGCGTGATGGAATGAAATCACTCGGCGGCGATCCCAAGCGGATCAATCCGCTGATCCCCGTCGACTTGGTTGTCGATCACAGCGTGCAAGTCGATTTCTTCGGCGGAGCTGACTCGCTGAGACAAAACGTGGAGATCGAATTCGAACGCAACAAAGAACGTTACGAATTCCTTCGTTGGGGCCAGCAAGCTTTTGATAATTTCCGCGTCGTTCCTCCCAACACGGGCATCGTTCATCAAGTCAATCTTGAGTACTTGGCGAAAGTAGTTTTCAACGCGATCGATTCCTTTGGCCCAGTTGCTTTTCCGGACACGTTAGTCGGTACGGATTCCCACACGACGATGATCAACGGATTGGGCGTCTTGGGATGGGGAGTTGGAGGCATTGAGGCCGAAGCAAATATGCTCGGACAACCACTTTATATGTTGATGCCCGAAGTTGTTGGTTTTGAGCTAACCGGTCAATTAGCTTCCGGCGCAACAGCAACCGATATGGTCCTGCGAGTGACGGAGATCTTGCGTAAGGAAGGCGTGGTCAACAAATTCGTCGAGTTCTTTGGCGAAGGCGTTTCGCGTATGTCGCTGGCCGATCGCGCAACGATTGCGAATATGGCTCCCGAGTACGGCGCAACCATGGGATATTTCCCCGTCGATAACGAGACGCTCAACTACATGCGACGTACAGGTCGCAGTGCGGATCTTGTGGACTTGGTCGAACGGTACATGAAAGAACAAGGATTATTCGGCGTCGAATCCAATGCTCAACTGAACTTTACAAAGGTTCTTAAGCTCGACTTGAGCACGATCGAGCCTTGCATGGCTGGCCCAAAACGTCCTCAAGATCGTGTGCCGTTGACGAAAGTCAAAGAATCCTTTGCTCATCTGTTGACTGCACCTGTCGCCGAGCGGGGATTCGGATTAACCGAAAAACAACTTCAAGAAACGGGACGATTTGCTGCGAATGGTGACTCGATGGAACTGCATCACGGCAGTGTCGTGATCGCGGCGATTACCAGTTGCACCAACACGAGCAATCCGTCCGTTATGCTTGGTGCTGGCCTGTTGGCTAAGAAGGCTGTCGCTCGCGGCCTCAAACAACAACCGTATGTTAAGACAAGCTTGGCTCCAGGTTCTCGGGTCGTGACGGATTACTTAGAAAAAGCGGGCGTATTGAAACCGTTGGAGCAATTAGGGTTCAACGTCGTCGGTTATGGATGCACGACCTGCATCGGCAACAGCGGCCCACTGCCCGAAGCCGTCGCTGCGGCGGTGACCCAAGGAAATCTCGTTGCGGCGGCTGTCCTCAGCGGCAACCGCAATTTCGAAGGCCGCGTCAATCCGCTCACTCGCGCCAACTATTTGGCAAGTCCTCCGCTGGTCGTGGCTTACGCTCTCGCAGGTACGGTGGATATCGATTTTGAAACAGAAGCCATCGGCGTCGATCAAAACGATCAACCGGTTTTCTTGCGCGAGATTTGGCCATCGGCCGAAGAAATTCGCGATACTATCGAACGATCCATTACGCCCGAAATGTTTCAAACCCAGTATCAAAGCGCTTTCACGTCTAACGATAAATGGAACGCGATTGCAATTACCGAAGGCGAACTTTATCTTTGGGACGAAGCCAGTACTTATATCCAGCGCCCTCCGTTCCTTGAAGGAATCCAGCCTGAGACTCGACCGATTCAGCCCATCAAATCCGCTAGAGTGCTTGCCGTCTTAGGTGACTCAGTAACCACCGACCATATTTCCCCTGCTGGCTCTATTTCCAAAGGAAGTCCGGCCGCTTTGTATCTCCAAGAGCACGACGTCGCTCAACGGGATTTCAACAGCTACGGCGCTCGACGCGGAAACGATCGCATCATGGTGCGTGGAACTTTTGCCAATATTCGGATTCGCAATCAATTGCTGAACGGCATCGAGGGTGGATTGACTCGACACTTGCCCTCGAATGAGCAAATGTCGATTTATGATGCTGCGATGCGATATCATACCGATAAGGTGCCACTAGTAATCCTTGCCGGTGCCGAATACGGAACCGGCAGTAGCCGCGATTGGGCCGCCAAAGGAACTTTGTTGCTCGGGGTTCGTGCCGTTATCGCTGTTAGCTACGAACGAATTCACCGAAGCAATCTTGTCGGCATGGGCGTACTGCCACTACAGTTCCTGCCCGGACAATCGGCAGCAACTTTAGGATTATCGGGAGAAGAAGTCTTCGATATCGAAGGCCTTGATGATTCGCTCAAACCGCGAAGCATGATTCGAGTGTCCGCCGTCAAACCCGATGGAACAAAAGTTGCCTTTGAAGCAGTCGTACGAATCGATACACCCGTTGAGATCGACTACTATCGAAACGGCGGCATATTGCCGACCGTCCTTCGAAAGCTCGCTTCGCAAAGCTAGGTACCGAACGAAAAGTCACTGCTCAGCGTTTGCGTTTGTAGCTACCACGCGGTTGTTTCGACAAGGAATTGGAAGACACAATACGGATGTCTGATCAAACAGTGCATCCGTTTGAATTGAGGCAATGTCTGTGGGATACTCGCTTGCGAAACGGAAATCAACGCTGAGAACACTCAGCGTTTTCGCAGCTATTTCCATCTCGCTGGCCGCAGTAGGCTCGGTCATCTTGGCCTCTGCTGGGCTGCAATGGGAAACCCTAGGGACTCTTTTTTTTCGGTTGGGAGGAACGGGATTCTTGCTGACCATGATTACGCTTTTTTTCGTTTTACTTTTCTTCCGGTATATCCCCCCGGTCGAAATCCGACTCCATGATGATCAAAAATACCTTTGGCTGTCTCCAATTAGTCAGAATGAAGCAATCATCATCACGTCGCTCTCCGACGAGCCCATTATCATGTTGCGTGAGATTCTAAAGTCGGAACGATCGTCCCATGTCAGGGTAGTGATTGCTCAAGATAAGAACTTGGGTGCGGATTTTTTCAACACACTACTAAAATTGCCGAATTTGCTCGTGTTGGATATTCAACGGAGCAAGTTAGATGCAGAGGCGTTGGATGCGCTTACCGAATTATGGAACCTCGAGACCTTGCTGGTCCATGGTGTGGTTGGCCAGCGTGACGCTTTGGGATTAGAGCTACTTTTGCCAGAAGTCAATATCGTGTACGAACCTCGAAAAATAGGGTTAGTAAATCAAGCAATTCAATCCGAACCTCCTCCGATTCGGTTTGGTCCGAAATCCACGCAGGAGAATTTCCCTGAGGAGATAGTGGAGGTTCAGACCTCGAATAGCCCAAGTCCCAATTCACCCGTTGCAGCAGAAATCCAGTAAATTGAATTTGAATCGGTTCGTCCGAAAAGCTAACTGATTTGGACGGATGAAGATAAATGATTTTCGCTGCGAATTGACGCATAATATATCCGTATCGCATATTAAAGCAAAACTCTTACACATCTTCGCTGCCAAAAATACTCAGCCGAAAAATCACTTCGACGTTCAAGGAATGATTGATGAAACGACTCGTGGCTAGCTTGGTGATTCTGTCATTAATTTTCTTGGCAATCGTCACGGTCTACTGGACTATCAATCGAAGGATGGACAGCAACGGACTTGGCGGAACTGCTTCGAACACCGAGTCCCTATCTACGACGATCGAGCAAGCTGTCAAAGCAGCTTCGCATCTGGAAAATGTGGAATATGACGAAGCAATCAAACTGTACACGGAACTCTTGGCCAACAATCCCAAACAGACTTCCTTTGTACGCAACTTGGCAATTGCCTACCTCAGCAAGATCGAGGTCTTGGTTGCTCGCTTGAACGACAATAAATTCAATCCTGCCGAAGTGCGGGCCGAGCTGGGTGTAGCTTTGGATGAGGGTATCGTGGCGGCGGATGCTGCGATTGAGGCACAACCCGAAAGCGAGGCAGTGTATCAGATCGCTGTCGAAGTGCTTCGTCACAAGATTCGGCAACTGCCGATCCTTGCGGACGAACTGAATAATGAGCTTGTAGTACGGCTGAGAGGCTACATCAAAAAAATGCCGGGCAACGCTGCTTTGGCTTTGGCGTTCGACGAAACTGCAGAAGAGCTAACGTCGACTCAACCCGATCTCGTCAAGGAAGGCATTCAGTCCCTTTGGGATGCTTGGCAGAAACATCCGCGAAACATGTTCTTGCTTCATCGCCTCGCGGAACGAGCAATTTTGAACGAACCGACGCGATTCCCAGCAGCATTTAAGGGACTAATGGAAATTGCAAAGCCCTACTTTGGCGAAATGGCCATTGCGTCGCCGGGTACGGATTGGGAAAAAACCGGAAACGAGATTTTGCGATTGATCGACTTGAACAAACTTGACGAAGCACAGAACTCGCCTTTTGAATGGCTGAACACACTTAAGCGTGTTTCCGGGTTCAACCCCGACAATCGACTTGTTCAACCGAAAAGCCTTGCCTTGATAGATCTGTCGGATGTAGAAGCAGCCATCCGATCACGTGCCACGAAAAAGGCAACACCTCCAACTGAAACTCTGCAGTTAAAGTTTATGGAGCACGCAATCGGCGCGATGACAGCGCTGAACGACCTGAAATTCGCTGCATGGTACGACTACGACGTTGACTTGACGCCGGAGATAATGTGTCTGACGGAAAACAAATTACTAATTTGCCGGTGGGAGTCATCCAAGCCGACCGAAATTGAGGTGTTGATCGAAGTCGAAGTTCAGCCCGAGTCATCTGCGGTTTTCGCTGTCGACCTTTTCGAAACGCAATTCCCCGGCGCGTCCAAAGTGGATGTTGATCAGCGCAAAACTTTTCTCAAACGCAAGCATCCCGATAAGTCTGCAGAAGATATCGAAGTCATTGTATCTCGTCGCCACGATTTGCTGCGTGATTGCCTGGTTTACGGGCCCTCTGGAATTCAGATTTTCGCTACGAAAGCCGTCGTCGAAAACCCAACGGGGGAGTCGACTTCCAAAGTGACCATGGCTACCGTCGAATCGAAAACGGGTTTGGAGTCGCTGCGGGCGGTGACCCACGTTCTGCCGTGTGACTGGGATGGCGATGGCGACTTGGATCTTGCGGTCGTTGCCGAAGGGAAGCCTCAACTGATGCAGAACTCGGGCAATCGAACCTTCGTTGAAACTACCTCGTTCAGTGACTTGGCCCAATTCACGGACTCGATCGTAGCCATCGAATCGTGTGATTTGGATCGCGATATCGATTGTGACTTCGTCGTTACCACCAAATCCAAGGGGATCGGCGTTCTTGAAAATCTTCTCCACGGGCAGTTTCGATATCGCCAGTTGGATGCCGTCTGGGACAAGCTTTCGAAAGCGACTTTTCTGTCCGTTGCCGATTTGGATGGCAACGCTTCTTGGGACTGGCTTGGTGCGACACCGGACTCCATTGCAATTGTAGCGACCACGACGCCAGCAATCGGACAAGTCGCGCCGATTATGAACCTTGAAATCCCGATACGATCGAAGTCCGTTGGGACAGGTGATTTCAATAATAATTCGTGGCTCGATGTCGTGACTTGGGCAGACGATGGTGTAGTAATATCCGATGCACCTAGCTCAAACCGAACGATCAACGCACCTCTGAAATTACTTCCCGGCAAATCGATCTCGTCGCTTGACTGGGCAGATAGCAACGGCGATGGCTCGCTGGATCTCGTAGCCGTTACTGAAGGAAAACTTGTCGTACTACTAAATGAACCGGACGATAATCGTGCTTTCGTCGATTTTCGTATCCTCGGAATAAACGATGGAAACGGCGGGGGGAGAGTGAATCGATTTGCGATTGGCTCGACGCTGGAGGTATTCACTCAGGGCCGTTATCAATCTCAGATTATCCGTCGAGAGCAAACGCATTTTGGTATGGGCGCGGAACCAGCGTATAACACTCGCATCATTTTCACGAACGGCCTGACGCAAAATATTGTTTCTCCCAAAAGCAACACCGTGATCGAAGAACCTCAGTTTCCCAAGGGTTCTTGCCCCTTTCTCTATGGTTGGGACGGCGAAAAATGGTGCTTCATTACCGACTTGCTGTGGAACGCACCGCTTGGTTTGCAGGTCGCGAAAGGCAAGGTCCTTCCGGATCGTCGCTGGGAATACTTGAAAATCCCCGGCGAAATGGTGCAGCCATTAAACGGCAGCTACGAAATTCGCATTACGGAAGAATTGTGGGAAGCAGCTTACTTTGATCATGTGGCACTAACTGCCATCGACCATCCGGCTGATTATGAGGTGCATACCAACGAAAAAGTCGGCCCCCCCCAAATCGCACAGCATCGACTTTGGTCCACCAAGAATGCACGGCCAATCGTATCCGCCAAGGATCAAAATGGGCGGGACTGGAAAAATGAATTGAGCCAGCGCGATGGAAGATACGTCGATAATATTGGTAAACATATTTGCCAAGGCTTGGTCGAGAAACACTACTTGGAATTAGATCTTGGCCAGATCGACCGCCAACAAGCCAATCAATTGATGTTGACTGGTTGGATTTTTCCTAGCGATACGTCGCTGAACATCGGCATGGACCAGGACCTGGTAAGGCCATCGGTCGAGCCACCTTCGTTGTGGGTGCCCGATGCAAATGGCGAATTTCAACAAGTCCGACCGTTCATGGGATTTCCAGGCGGCAAGCCCAAGACGATCGTGATTGACTTGGCCGATGTGTTTTTAACGGACGATTTTCGCGTTCGCATCGAAACGTCGGCAGAGATTTATTGGGACGAAGCATTTGTCGTTATTGGCGAGAACAAGGCCGACGAAATCCGACAAACACCGCTCGCTCTAGAATCCGCAGAACTCCGCTATCGAGGCTTTTCCAATGTCGTGATGACCCGTCGTGATCAACCCCATTGGTACGATTACAACGACGTTCAAAAACTGCCCGCTTGGCCACCGATCGAAGGACCTTTCACGCGATTCGGCGATGTCAAACACTTGCTGGATTCCGACGACGATCGAATCGTCGTGATGGGCTCTGGTGACGAAATGGCGATTCGCTTTGCGATTCCCGTAGACCCTCTGCCAGAAGGCTGGAAGCGCGACTTCGTACTGCATTCCGTTGGCTGGGACAAAGACTGCGATCTGAATACGCTCGAAGGCCAAAGCAGCTTGCCATTGCCTTTTGCAGCCATGCAAGGCTATCCACCGCCAAGCAGTCAAATGAAAAAGGCTCGCGAAGTTGACGAATTGAATAGCGAACATTTGACGCGCGAGATTGATTTTCGTCATTTCTGGAAGAACCAAATCTCGCATTCGAGATAGAATTTGGATCGTATCATGCCTCGACCCGTTTCATCCGATCCGCCACCCGTTTTGCAAGAAAAAGCGGCGCCTTTTTTCATGAGAAAAATGCCGTTGCGGGCTCTCGAAAATTTCTGCCATCGCATGGCAATAGGACTTCGTTCCGGAGTATCCATTACCAAGATACTGGAGGCCGAAGGACGACAAGGCTCACCGCGTCATCGAGAAGTCGGCAAGGACATGCTGCGGCGCATCATGTCCGGCGAAACACTTGCAGAATCGATGGATAAACAGCAAGGTTACTTCCCGCCATTGCTCGCGCAACTGATTCACGCTGGCGAGTCAGGCGGGGGCTTGGACCGTATTTTTCAATTCATGTCCGAGTACTATCGCGACCTTCGAACCGCGCGATCAAACTTCATTGCGCGAATCACTTGGCCGGCCATTCAGTTTGTCATCGCACTGCTGGTCGTCAGCGGCCTTATTTTGCTTCAAGGATTGTTACAGACCAACTCGTCTGACAAACCGTATGATGCACTTGGAATGGGTCTTCGCGGGTGGAGTGGTTTTGTGACGTTTTGGGCATTTGTAATCGTGATCCTGGGCGTCCTGGGAACGATTGCATTTGGCATTTGGAAGAACTGGCTCAATTGCCATCAGACATTGATTCCGCTTGTCCGCAATGTCCCTATTCTAGGTCCCGTATTTACCAATTCGGCTCTTTCTCGATTGTCGATGACGCTGACCATGTTGCTCAATGCGGGCGTTGATGCGAAACGAAGTGTGCGCGACGCTTTCAAGAGCACTGGGAATTTCTACTACATGAGCGGCATGAAGACGGCGGCTGACCAAGTCGAGCAAGGCCAATCCTTGGCACATAGTTTTGAGACGTCCGGCGTCTTTCCTCGAGAATTTATCGAAGCCATCGAAATTGGCGAACTTAGCGGAACAGAAACAGACTCTCTCGAACGACTAGCTGCGGAATATCAAAGACGATTCCAGGCCGCCCTTGTTCAGTTGTCGATTACGCTCAGCACGGTCACTTGGTTGGTAATTTCGGGCGTGATCATTTTTTTCATTTTCCGAATCGCGATGCAGTACATTAACCTGCTCTCCAACCCATTAGGCGATTAATACATTTCGCTTCAATTCTGGCGGACACTAATTTCGTTCGCTCGGCTTTGCCATCCAACCGCCAAGAACAAGAAATGAACGAGCAAGGCATTGAGCCATTGCACTGTTGACACCCAAAGGTAAATGCGGTGGACGGAGTAAAAACTCCATTCTGCAAAGATTCTGCTTTCCGCGCCATGCATCATCGCACTCAAGTCCGTGTGGCTTGCGAAAAGAAAAGCCAGAGTCAACGAATGAACAACGGTGCTCAACAACAGCGTTAAACTACGACGCCGCCGGGCTTCGCTCAACATGAGTGCAACAACAGCAACGCCGATCCAGTTGATGTACCAAGTAACCCGTTCCGTCACACGTCCTTGAACATCGGCCCCCAACACGTCACCGCCGACGGGCACGACAATGGAAATGTAAAACGTCACCCCTCCTAGCCAGAAAATCCAAAGGGACGAGGCTATCAAACGGTAACCTGTTTCAAGCGGACCGATGACGGCGGCGGTATTTTTGTTTTCAGCGATCAACAGCGTCCCTCAGTATTTCGGGCCAATTCAAGTCAGTCAGGGGAACTGTTGGGTTCATTTGTTCAGGGTCGAGAACGACATGGGCAATTCGCTTTCGATTCCACGTGTACGTGATGTGAACTTTGCCATCGCGTGTTTGAATGATCGCCGGATAGGAAAATTCGGTTCCCTTTTCCTTCTCTAACACGGCAGCGGCAAACCAATTCTGTCCGTCTTTACTGATAGCCACGTTGAGCATTTCTCGGCCAGATGGAAATTGGTTGCTGCGCGTCGTGTGGTTGTAGACGAGCATTTGTCGTTGATCGGACAAGGTCACGGCGTCAATTCCGCTGTTTGGGTTGGGAAGAGTCGTCGCGGCTAATGGACTCCAATGCAGTCCGGCATCGGTTGAGGTCGATTCCAGAATCCTATCTGCCCGCCCATCGCAACGACACAGGGCCTTCAGGTCACCGTTGGGCAAGGTAATCATCGTTGGTTGGATCGCTCCTCCGACATCGCCTCCGCCAAGGGATTCTGTCCTGGTCCAGTGCGTCCAGGGAGGTTCGGATTGTTCGAAATGCACACGCCAGCCTTCGGGTCCCTCGGTGCTTGAAGGGCATAATAGCCGCCCGCTTTTCCAAACGCCTTTGTTCTTGATCGGCCCCAAAATTCCTTCGGGCAATCGAATTGGTGGAGTCCAATTTTTCCCTGAATCCGCACTTGTCGTGACCATTCCCCACCAAGTGCTTGGACTCGTTCCGACTTTGTAAAACAGATGCAAACGATTCGACGGATCCAGAACTAACACGGGATTCCAACAAGCAAATCGTTTGATTTGGCCGTCGACTTGATGAAATTGCACACCATTGACGACTTCGACAGGCATGGACCACTTGCCTGACTCAAAACGGCTCATCCAGATTCCAACATCAGGGTTGTTTTCCTCGGTTCCGCCGAACCAGGCGGCGACTAGACCGGATTCTGCTTCGCAAATCGTTGAGGCGTGGCATTCTGCGAAGGGTGCTTCTTGAAAGATATAACTTGCCAATGTCACCATTCTGGATGTTGGGGGAACTGCGGGGGCTATTTTGCAAAGCCCGAATGCAATCACGAGAACCGAAACGCACCGTCTTATGCGGAATGATGCGGCTAGGAACTTGATTTCTAACATTTTTTCACCACTACCATTCAAAGGAAAAACTTCCCCCAGTCGTAAATCTTAATCCAGCATATTAGTTGAAACGCCCCTTTATAGGTCACGACCTTGGCGGATATGCTCGGTAGTCGGGCAAATCTCATTGGGTGAACTTCCAACTAGGGGGTGAAACGACGTGAAATACCCGACGAACTTAAGAAAACTTTTTCCAATATTGGATTTGGAGTTGACGATCATTAGGCGACCCGTTTATCTTCTTCCCTTCCCGGTAAGCAGTTATTTGCCGGATGATGGCAGTTTGATACGTTGTCGAACTTGTTGTCTATAGTTTGAGTCTTCGAAAATCAAGGAATTTGCTGTGTCCGCTGGCTCCCACGAAGTGATACGAATTCGAATGGAGGCATACGATCATGCCGTGCTTGATCAAAGCGCGATGGAGATCGTTGAAACCGCCAAACGAACGCACTCCGAAGTGCACGGACCCATTCCTCTTCCGACAAGAATTGAACGATATACGGTCTTGTCGGGACCAACGATTGACAAGAAAGCTAGACAGCAATTTGAAATTCGAACGCACAAGCGTTTGATTGACATCAAGCAAGCGACAGCAAGAACAATTGAAGCATTAAACAAGCTGAGCCTACCGGCGGGCGTTGACATTAAGATCAAAGCAACAGCTCGATAGGACTTTTCTTTTCATTTCGATTTCACTGGACCACAAGACGATGAGTCGGAGGTTGGTGAGGTAACAGTCTCAATAACTGGTTTTCCAGTTGCCCAATTACGGGAATGGGACTTGTCCTCATTGACAAGCGATCAAACGGAACAAAACGATGACCAAGGGAATTCTCGGCCGAAAGGTCGGTATGACGCAGATTTTCCAGCCAGATGGCAAGGCTGTATCGGTAACCGTAATCCAAGCGGGTCCGTGCAGTGTCCTTCAGGTCAAAACCGTTGATCGAGATGGGTACGATGCAATCCAGCTAGGTTTTGAGGATAATCCTCGCCGATTGGCAGCACGCTCTGAGCGTGGTCACGTAGCAGCTATCCCCAGCGTTCGGAGCAAGAAATTATCCGCTGCAGGTGTCGCAGCACTTCCGAAGGCTGAATGCGAGCCAAAACGATTCATTCGCGAGTTTCGCGAAGCCAGCGACGCTACTGTCGGATCCGAAATTCGCGTCGACATTTTTCAAGATGTGAAATCGGTCGATGTCATCGGTATTACCAAAGGCTGTGGTTTTTCCGGATGGATGAAGCGTCACAACTTTTCAGGGCAACGAGCTACGCACGGCGTGAAAAAGGCGCACCGCCATCCTGGCGGTACCGGTGCCGGTACTTATCCTGGACGTACGATTCGCGGCAAGAAAATGGCTGGTCGATACGGTGGAGATCGCGTGACAATGCGGAATCTCCAAGTCGTACGTGTGGACTCCGAGGCCAACTTGCTTTTGGTTCACGGCCCAGTCCCAGGACCCGCAGGTGGTTACGTAATTATTCGCGAAACAAACAAAGTAGGCTAATTCAACAGATAGGCGACGGACAAAGTCATGGTGACATTGCCAATTTTAGATCAGAGTGGAGCCGAGGTCGGTCAATACGAAATCGACCCGAACGATATCGCTCCGTCGATCAACAAACAACTATTGCACGACGTGGTCGTAATGTACTTGGCCAACAAACGCCAAGGCAGTAACAAGACCAAATCCCGCGGACAAGTCTCGGGATCGACCAAGAAAATGTATCGCCAGAAGGGCACCGGGAACGCTCGAATGGGTTCCAAGCGAACTCCGCAGCGACGCGGTGGTGGTCACGCAAATGCTCGTCAGCCGCGATCGTATTACTATCGGCTCAATCGACGTGCTGTACAGGCAGCGACGCGAATGGCGATTGCTTCTCGGTTGCACGGCGGTGATGTCGTCGTTGTAGACAAGTTTGCTTTCGAAGCTCCAAAAACAAAGTTGATGGCGGCTTCACTCAATGCGATTGGAGTGGGTGGTCAAACCGCAACGGTTGCGACTGCAGGCATCGATCGAACAGTATATCAGTCCGGCCGCAACATTCCGGGAATTACGATTGCTCCAGTTTCTGACTTGAATGCCCTGACTGTGCTTCGACCGAAGAAGTTAGTTGTTACTCGTGAGGCATTGGATTGGATCAAGTCAAAGGTAGCCGGTTAGGTTTTTTTCGGTGGAGATGGGTTGGTTTTATTGCTAACCGCTAAGAGGATCAAATGACAAATTCATCGAACAAAGTGGCGTCTGCGAATTTAGTACTTTCGCCGCATCAAATCGTTTTGCGACCCTTGGTCACCGAAAAAGGTGTTCATCGCGCAACACGACATAATCAATACGCATTTGAGGTGAATCCAAAAGCGAGCAAGGACGATGTCCGGTCCGCTGTTGAGGATTTGTTCAACGTCAAAGTTTTGCGCGTTGCAACTCAAAATCGCAAAGGCAAAAATCGTCGATACAAAATGAAGCAAGGGCAGACCAAGCTTTGGAAAAAAGCGATTGTGACTCTGAGTGCGGAGCACAGAATCGACTTCTTCTAATCGGAAGCTCGTTGGTTTGGTTTGTTGTTGAGAAACAGATAAGGGTTTGAGACATGGGAATTCGAGTATATAAGCCGACGTCTGCAGGGCGACGCAATTCGTCTGTCAGCGATTTCGCCGAATTGACGGATGGTGCCAAACCCGAAAAGTCATTGCTGGTCCGACGACAAAAACATGGTGGTCGAAATAATCAAGGCAAGATCACGTCACGCCATCGTGGCGGTGGTCACAAGAAGCTTTACCGAATCATCGATTTTCATCGCACCAAGGATGGCATTCCAGCGAAAGTCGATTCGATTCAATATGACCCTTACCGATCCGCACGCATCGCGTTACTTCACTATGCTGACGGTGAAAAGCGATATATTATCGCGCCGGATGGTTTGAAAGCTGGTCAAGTTATCGAAAACGGTCCGAACGCGGCACCCATTGTTGGTAACTGCATTCCCATGAAAAACATCCCGCCAGGAACCGAAGTCTGCTGTGTTGAAATGCAGTTGGGACGGGGTGCGGCACTTTGCCGAAGCGCCGGAACGGCAGCAGTGCTCATGGCTCGCGAAGCAACTTGGGCACAGCTACAGTTACCCAGTGGTGAAATTCGCCGTGTGCCCGGACTTTGCAGGGCTACGATCGGGAAAATTAGCAACACAGATCACGACTCGATTCGCATCGGTAAAGCTGGACGAAATCGTTGGAAAGGTTGGCGGCCACACGTCCGCGGTACCGCGATGAATCCAATTGACCATCCACACGGTGGTGGTGAAGGCCGAACGAAGGGTGGCCGTCATCCGGTGAGCCCAACTGGCAAGCCTGCAAAGGGTGGCGGTACTCGCCGTCCACGCAAACCTTCCAATACATCGATCATTCGACGTCGACGATCCGTGCGATACGGACAGTTGAAGTTGAAATAATTAACCGTCATTAAGCAGAAACGTTTTGTATCCAAGATAGGTTCAGTACATGGGACGTTCAACAAAAAAAGGGCCTTTTGTAGACCCGAAATTGTTCATGAAAGTCGTGAAGGCACGCGATACCGGTTCCAGTCAACCATTGACTACCTGGGCACGTCGTTGCACGATCGTTCCTGAATTTGTGGGCGTTACGTTCATGGTTCATAACGGCAAACAGCACCTCAAAGTGTTTGTAACAGAAGACATGGTTGGTCATAAGTTAGGCGAGTTCGCGCCAACGCGAACTTTCCGTGGCCACAGCGGCAGTAAGAAGTAAAGTAACCGAGCGTCTAGATTAGAAGCTTTTGAAGCGAGCGGAGTAAGTCATGAGTTTTCGAGCTTGTCATCGACATGCACGAATTAGCGCCCGAAAGGTGCGCCCTCTAGCCGACTTGGTACGAGGTAAATTTGCAGACGAAGCGATGGACATATTGAAGTATCAACCTCATCGCGGAGCGCGGATGTTGGAAAAGGTACTTCAGAGTGCTGTCGGGAATGCTCAGGATCCTGAGCAGAACGGCGGTCGATCGTTTAGTCCAGAAGAATTGGTGGTCGTGGAAGCGAAGGTCGATGGCGGTCCGATGTTCAAGCGGATTCGTCCTCGTGCCCGAGGCATGGCCTTTGGAATTCTTCGACGAAGTGCGCACATTACTGTCAAACTTGAGCGTTTGGAAGATCTATAAACGGTGATTTATGGGCCAAAAGGTTAATCCGATAGGATTTCGAACGGGCGTAGTGATCGGCTGGAAAAGCCGTTGGTATGCCAGCAAGAAAGAGTTCTCTGAACTGTTGGTTGAGGATGCAAAGATCCGCAACTACATCAAGAACAATCCTGCCAAAGCACATTATCGAAATGCCGGTATCGACCGGATCGAGATCGAACGAACGCGCGACGAAGTGCGAGTGACCTTGTTCGTGGCTCGTCCTGGTTTGATCATTGGCAAAAAGGGACAAGACGTTGAGATTCTGCAGGAAGATTTGCAGAACCTCATCGGACGTCGAGTGAATTTGAAGATTGAGGAAATCTCTAGGCCAGAAATTTATGCTCAGTTGGTAGCAGAAGACATGGCTCAACAGATTTCCAAGCGATCGAGTTTCCGTCGCACGATGAAGCGAGCGATTGAAACTGCGATGGATTCCGGAGCTAAGGGAATCAAGGTTCAGATGGCAGGTCGATTGGGAGGAGCTGAAATGGCACGGCGAGAAAAAGCCAATGCCGGTTCACTCCCATTGAGTACCATACAAGCCAAGATTGATTACGGTTTTGCTGAAGCAGCAACGCCGCAAGGCAACATAGGTATTCAAGTGTGGATTAATCAGGGTTCTTACGCGGGAGATGCAAGCAATGGCGCTGATGCCCAAGCGGGTCAAGCACCGAAAAAGCCAAAGAGGACGTATAAAAGGTAACGCAACCCGCGGCAACAAGGTCGTTTTGGGCGACTACGGTTTGCAGTGCATGCAACCTGGTTGGATTCGAGCTCAAACGATTGAAGCGGGCCGTATTGCGGCAAACCAATACGTTCGTGGTGAAGGTCGGTTGTACATTAGAATTTTTCCAGATAAGCCGATTTCGTCCAAGCCTTTGGAAACCCGAATGGGTAAAGGTAAGGGCGAACCGGAATACTGGGTGGCTGTCGTTAAGCCAGGAACGGTGATGTTTGAGTTAGCTGGTGTCAGCGAGCAACAAGCGAAAGTTTGTTTTGCGCGACTAGCGGCGAAAATGCCCGTCAAGGTACGGTTTGTTCGACGTAGGCCTGCCTAGTTGTTATTGAAATTTTTGTATTTGGTTTTGAGGTTGATGAATCGATGAAAGCTAAAGAGTTACGCGAAATGAGCGACGAACAACTACAGCTAACCGCTGTGGATGCGTCGGAGAATCTCTTTCGATTGCGAGTCCAATCTCAAACAGAACGAATGAACGTGCCTAGCCAGATTCGACTGAATCGACGCTTGATCGCACGAGTGCGAACGCTCCAGACGCAACGGGCCGCTTCGCAGAAGAGTTAAATTTTTTTTCGTGACGACGAATTTGTAAGAGCCGATTATGCCACGTCGAATTTTGGTTGGGGTAGTAACCCGAGATAAAGCAGATAAGACTCGTCGAGTCGAGATCGAACGGATTGTACGTCATCGTAAATACGGAAAATTCATTCGTCGACGAACGGTTTGTCACATGCACGACGAGGACAACGCCTCGGCAATGGGTGATACCGTCGAGATGGAAGAATCTCCACCTGTCTCCAAGCTAAAGCGATGGCGCTTGGTGCGGGTCGTGAAGAAGAATGATGCCTCGGATGCCTTGGTTGGCGTTGCGAAAACAGAACAAGAGGAAGCGCTCGGGTCCATTTTGGATTCGGCTGTTAAAGGTGAGTAGGTCAAATGATTCAGCAAGAAACAAGACTTCAGGTTGCTGATAACACTGGTGCCCGCGAAGTGATGTGTATCAAAGTTCTAGGTGGATCGCGACGTCGATACGCCGGACTAGGTGACGTCATTATCTGTTCGGTCAAAAGTGTTATTCCAGGCAGCGAAATCAAAAAGAAAGCCGTCGTTCGCGCGGTTATCGTTCGCTGCAAACAGCCCAGTCGTCGACCGGATGGCAGCTACATCCGTTTTGACGGAAACGCCGTCGTTTTGATTGACAAGGACGCCAATCCTCGCGGCACTCGTATTTTCGGCGCGGTTGCTCGGGAACTACGAGACCGCAACTTTATGAAAATTGTTAGTTTGGCCAGTGAGGTGGTGTAATGCTTATTCGAGTTGGCGACACTGTCCAAGTGACAACCGGCCGAGATGAAGGCCAGCGTGGAAAGGTCCTGAAAGTGGACCGTGAAAAGAAGCGTGTTTTCGTAGAAGGTCTGAATCGCGTGTACAAACACGTAAGACGATCACAGCGAAATCCACAAGGCGGACGGCTTTCCAAAGAAGCTGGTATCGATGTATCCAATGTCATGTTGATTTGTCCTTCGACCGGCAAGCCTACTCGAGTAGGGGTTCGGTTTTTGGAGGACGGAACCAAGGAACGATTCAGCAAAAAGAGCGGCGCGTCACTCGGTGCGATTGGTGGTCCGCGAGCACGACGTAGTAGTTAGTTTTCAGGGATTTTTGAGATAGTTTGAGAACCATGGCACCTCGATTGCAAGAAAAGTACGAACAGATCATTCGGCCCAAATTGGCTGAGCAGTTGGGTATTGCCAATGCCATGGCCATCCCGGGCTTGGAGAAGATCGTTATCAATATGGGTGTTGGCGAGGCAATGCAAGACAAGAAGATCTTGGATATTGCCGCAGACGCGATGGCCGAAATTTCCGGACAGCGTCCAGTTTTGACCAAGTCGCGCAAGTCCATCGCAGGTTTTAAGTTGCGAGAAGGATTGCCGATTGGATGCATGGTCACCCTTCGCCGGGATCGTATGTATGAATTTTTGGATCGTTTGGTCAGCATCGTCCTCCCGCGTGTTCGCGACTTTCGTGGTATCAGCCGGACGGCCTTTGATGGTCATGGCAACTACAGCTTGGGACTGTCCGAGCACTCGGTATTTCCCGAGCTCAACCCAGATAAGTACACCCGGCCGCAAGGCATGAATATTTCGATTGTTACAACCGCCAAGACGAATGAACATGCGTTTGTTCTTCTTGAGATGATGGGATTACCGTTTCGCGCTCCGAAGAAGCCGAAAGCTGGTGTTTAGCACTTATCGCGGATTGATTACGTATTTTTTGATTGTTTTGTCTTCAGGAACTGGAATGTCACGTGGCTAGCAAAAGCAAGATCGCCAAAGCAAGTCGTCCGTCGAAATTTTCGACTCGGCGAAAGAATCGATGCAAGTTGTGCGGGCGACCCCGCGCAGTTTATCGCAAGTTTGGAATTTGTCGCATTTGTTTCCGCAAGTTGGCCGATCAGGGACTGATTCCTGGGGTTCGCAAGGCGAGTTGGTAAAGGGGGATAACTGATATGATGACTGACCCGATAGCCGACATGCTAACACGCATTCGCAACGCCACGCGAGTCGAGCGTTCGTATGTCGATATGCCAGTGTCCCGACTACGTCGCGGAATCGCTGAAGTTCTCAAACGAGAAGGTTACATCTGGGATTACAAAGAGCTTGATGGCGAGCCAGTAAAGCAGCTTCGTTTGGAGCTTAAATACGGTCCGAGCGGAGAGCGTGTCATCCAGACAATTAAGCGTGTAAGCAAGCCAGGGCGGCGAGTTTACGCGAAGAGCCGGGAACTACGCCCTGTTTTGAATGGTCTTGGAATTTCAATTATAAGCACGAGCCGCGGAATGGTGAGCGATCGTGAAGCTCGTCAGCAGAATCTGGGCGGTGAGGTTCTCTGCGAGATTTGCTAAGTAGGTTGCAAAACTATGTCACGTATTGGAAGAAAACCAGTTCCCGTTATCGACGGGGTCAAAGTAGTAGTCGCGGATCGCGTTATCTCGGTGGAAGGTCCGAAGGGCAAGCTCAGTTTTGAGCATCGTCCTGAAGTCACCGTTGAGGTCGAAGCCGACGGCAAGACGATCAACGTTAGCCGTTCTGACGACGAACGTCAAAGTCGCGCTTTGCACGGACTCACTCGATCCATCATTAATAATATGGTGATCGGCGTTAAGAACGGTTACGAAAAGCGACTTGAAGTGGTCGGCGTTGGTTACCTGTGCGCAATCAAAGGCAAAGTGCTTCAGTTGCGAGTGGGTTTTGCGAATGAATTGCAAAAGCAGATTCCGGATGGAGTCGAAGTAACATGCCCCGATCAAACGCACATTATCGCCCGTGGTTGTGATAAACAAAAAGTCGGCCAGTTTGCTGCCGAAGTTCGCGCGTTGCGAAAACCTGAACCCTACAAGGGTAAGGGAGTTCGTTATCAAGGCGAACAAGTTAAGCTCAAGGCTGGTAAGAGCGCTACATAAAATTATCGTTGCTGACAAGAACTCCTATCTATTCCGATGGGTGAGAGGTTAAGAAGTGGATTTACGCAAGACAATTAACAAACAACAAGTACGTCGATCATTTCGCGTACGCAGCCGTTTGCATGGCACTGCTGCGCGGCCACGGTTGTCCATTCATCGAACGCTAACGCATTTTGCTTGTCAGTTGATCGATGACGATTCGGGTAAGACCTTGGTCGCAGCGACAACCAAGAGCCCGTCTTTTCGATCGACCACGAAGTACTGCGGGAACTGTGCCGCTGCGGCAAAATTGGGTACGATTATCGCCGAGAAAGCGATCCAAGCTGGAATTAAAACCGTCGCTTTTGATCGTGGCCATCGGAAATATCATGGGCGTGTCGCCGCTTTTGCGGACGCTGCTCGTCAAGGTGGCTTGGAGTTCTAATTCGAATTCGTTTTATTCAACGTTGGGGTCGACGCAAAAGTGTCCAAAGTCACAGAATCATCGGCATTACAAGGCGATCTAATCGATCGCGTTCTACAAATCAAACGTTGTGCGGCCGTCGTAAAGGGTGGTCGCCGATTTAGTTTCGCTGCGCTGGTGGTCGTTGGCGATGGGAAAGGCAAAGTTGGTTATGGCTACGGCAAAGCCAACGAAGTGCCCCCTTGCGTCGCAAAAGCCCAAAAGCAAGCGATGCGAACTATGTTGCAGATTCCCCTACTCGATGGAACGCTGCCGCACGCGGTTTGGGGCCAATATGGCGCCGCTCGCGTTTTGCTAATGCCAGCCAGCCCCGGTACCGGTATCATCGCAGGACAAACTGTCCGTGCTGTTTGTGAAGCTTCGGGTATTCACGACATTCTCACAAAGAGTTTTCGTTCGAATAATCCCACCGTATTAATCAAAGCAACCTTTGATGCACTAAGTAAATTGCGAACGCGCGATGAAGTTCAGCGTTTGCGTGGAGTCAACTTGTCATGAATTTGAATGATATAAACCAAGGTATTGTGTCGAACCGCAAGCGCAAGCGTATCGGTCGAGGCGTGGGTTCCGGCATTGGCAAGACTTCGGGACGAGGTCACAACGGTCACAAGTCGCGAAGCGGTTATTCACGTCATCCATCGTTCCAGGGTGGTCAGTTGCCGATGATTCGCCGCACTCCCAAACGCGGTTTTTTCAACTCGTTTGCTCCAATCGTTTTCGCTGTCAACGTAGGCATCTTGAACGATGCGTTCCCTGCAGGTGCGGAAATCGATGCGAACACTTTGAAGTCAACCGGACTTGTTAAGACGGTTTGCGATGAGATCAAGATCCTGGGTGATGGCGAAGTCACCAAACCGCTAAAGCTGACAGTAACTCGCATCAGCGCTTCGGCAAAGCAAAAGGTCGAAGCCGCTGGCGGATCAGTGGTCGTTATTGCATCCAAGCGAACTCCAAAGGAACGGGTTGCAGCGCTGAAATCGGCCGACAACTAATGATGGCGACCGTCTCTTGGGCACTGAAGACATGGAATAAAGCGTCGGATAAGTGAAAAGCAATTTTGGGTCTACGGTCCGGCTTAGTTCAACGTAACCGAACAACCAACATAACCAAAAACGACACAAAACGGCTGCTGATTTAAAGCGTCCGGCGCACGGCAGAAGGATCCGATTTTATGTTTGAAAAACTACGCGTCGTTTTTAGCATTCCGGAGTTACGGCAAAAGATCGTATTGACTTTGCTGTTACTTGGTGTGTATCGAATCGGCTATCAAATTCGCTTGCCCGTGTTGAAAAACACCTATACCGCTGGCAGCAGCGACATCAGCTCTTTCTTGGAAAAAGTTTCTGTCTTTGCCGCCACCGATTTGCGATCCTTGACGATATTCGGCCTTGGTATCATGCCGTATATTTCGGCTTCCATTATTTTCCAACTGCTCGGCACGGTTTGGAAACCTATTGAACAGCTTCGCAAAGAAGGCGAAACTGGACGCAAGAAGATTAACGAATACACTCGCTACCTGACGGTGATTATTTGCATTGTGCAAAGCTGGGTGTTCTTGCGTTATATGGCGATGAATCCTCAAAACAACAGCGTCGCACCCCAGTTTTTCGGGGACGGTAGCGAAGTCCTTTCCATTGGTTGGCAGATCACGTCCGTTGCCATCATGACTTGCGGAACCATCTTCCTCATGTGGCTTGGTGAACAAATCGACGAGTACGGTATCGGCAACGGAATCAGTCTTTTAATTATGGCCGGTATCTTGGCCCAGATGCCCAAGGCTTTGTGGGATTTGCGTTCGAACATGCAATTCGAGTTGAGCGGAATGACCCCGGGACAAATCGGTCCGGACATTTTAATTGTGCTTGGTTGTTTATTCGTGGCGGTCGTTTTTGCTGTAGTGTTTATCACCATGGCGCAGCGACGAATTCCGACTCAGAGTGCAAAGCACGTGCGTGGTCGGCGCGTCTATGGCGGAACCAAACAATATCTCCCTTTGCGAATCAACCAAGCCGGTGTGATGCCAATCATTTTTGCCAGCAGCTTATTGATGCTGCCGGGAGTACTTTTCGGTGCCATTTCGGTTTGGATCATGCGTAGCAGCGATCCCTCAGCGCCGGTTACCGGAGCCCGCGAATTCTGGGGTGGTTTTTTTCAAATGCTGACCGGCATTTTCCAGCGTGGTTCGTCCTTCATGTACAACGTCTTCTACGTGCTGTTGATTTTCTTCTTCTGTTACTTCTGGACGTCAATCATTTTCAATCCAAAGGAAATGTCCGAAAACCTAAAAGATCACGGTACGTTTATTCCTGGTTATCGTCCAGGAAAACGAACAGCAGACTATTTAGAAAAGGTCATGGTGCGAATCACATATGTTGGAGCAGCCTTCCTTTCCGTGGTTGCCATTGTGCCCACTCTAGTGTCGTCGCAGCTTGGTGTTTCTTTCAATGTTGCGGCCTTTTATGGTGGCACCGGACTTTTAATTGCAGTTAGCGTCGCATTTGACTTGATTCAGAAGATCGATAATCATTTACTCATGCGAAATTACAAAGGTCTGCTTGAAAACTAATTTCCTGGTTTAGAATAATGGTTGCCAGGGAAGGGCAGTGACATTGAAGAGCATTTTGTAAACACCTTAAATTACTAAGTCGGAAAGGCGCTGGGCATGCGGATCGTCTTCATCGGACCTCCCGGCGCGGGGAAAGGTACACAGTGCAAGCGACTCGTTTCGCTACTCGGAATTCCTCACCTTTCGACGGGTGAGATGCTCCGAAAAGTAATGCAGCAAGATACCGCGCTTTCCCAATGGGTCGCGTCGTATTTGGAGAAAGGGCTGTTGGCACCCGACCACCTGGTTATGCGAATCGTCTCGCAACGATTACAGCAACCAGATTGTATAAACGGTGTTTTGTTTGATGGCTTTCCGCGAACCATAATTCAAGCTCAGTTATTGGATGATTTCTTAAAAGAATGCGACGATCGGATTGATCTAGTTCTGAATTTAGTAGTCGGCAATGACGAATTGATTCGTAGGCTGCTTAATAGGGCTCGAATTGAAGGACGAGTAGACGACACCGACGAGACTATTCGGGCCCGTTTACAGGTCTTTTTCGAACAGACAGCGCCGTTAATCGACTATTACGAAAAAAAGAACTGTGTAGAAGAAATTGACGGGATGCAGGGAGCGGACGAAGTATTTGACCAAATCAAGAAAATCGTCGAAAAGCGATCGGCTGATTCCTTGAGACGTTTGGGTAAAAGCTGAGGGGTTTACCGTACAATTTTCATACCAAAAACCCGAATTACGGCTTGCCAAGATTACTTATCTAAGATTAAAATTTGCGGTTCTCAGTTGGTTGCTGCTTGCGCGGTATCGACTTAAGTCGTTTACATATAGGCACTTAGGATTTCTGGAGAAGGCTTCATGCCACGTTTGCTGGGCGTTGATATTCCAAACGACAAACACGTGCACATCTCGTTGCAGTATTTGTATGGCGTGGGTCCTGCCGTTGCCCGCGAGTTGTGCGTCAAAACACAAATCGATCCGAGCAAAAAAGCTCGTGAATTAGATGAAGATGAGTTGTCGCGATTGGCCACATTGCTGGAACGCGATTACACGGTCGAAGGCCCGCTTCGTCGTCAGATTGGGCAGAACATTCATCGACTTCGCGAAATCAAGTGTTATCGAGGCCTGAGGCACCGCGCAAGCTTGCCTGTTCGAGGTCAGCGGACAAGAACCAATGCACGGACTCGAAAAGGTCCGCGGAAGACAGTTGCCGGTAAGAAGGGCGTTAAGGACTTGAAGTAGTCTTTAATTGATGTGAGTTCAGTTAGTCGGTTTTTTGGAGTTAAGTTAAAGTGGCCAAGACCCCTGTCGTCAACAAGCGGCGCAAGATTCGACGCAATGTCACCGTTGCTGTTGCTCACGTTCGCTCTTCATTCAATAACACTACCGTCACCATCACCGATGCTAAGGGTGATACGTTGTGTTGGGCAAGTGCTGGTACCTGTGGTTTTAAAGGTAGTCGCAAAAGCACACCGTTTGCCGGACAAGTAGCTGCACAGCAAGCGGCTGAAAAGGCCGCCAAATTCGGCGTCAAAGAGCTATCTGTTCGTGTCAAAGGCCCTGGTGCTGGTCGCGAAAGCGCAATTACGGCGCTTCAAACAGCAGGGATGACCGTAAAACAAATTGAGGATGTGACTCCGATTCCGCATAACGGTTGTCGCCCTCGCAAGCGTCGTCGGGTTTAGTTGTTTTGGCTAATCACAGGGTGGGGTTTGCCTCTAACTTTTCCTAACACAGTTTCATTTTTTTGTCGGGGATTTCGGAATGCACATTCGCTGGCGAGGATTCGAATTGCCAAGCTCGGTCGTAGTTGATCGAGAAAGCTTGACAGATAATTACGGCAAATTTATTGCTGAGCCATTTGAACGCGGTTTTGGCGCAACGATTGGAAATAGTCTTCGCCGAGTTCTGTTGTCGAGCTTGGAGGGAAGCGCTGTAACACAAATCAAGATTCGTGGAGCTCAACACGAGTTCTCCACGATTCCTGGCATTTTGGAAGATGTGACGGAGATCGTCCTCAACGTAAAATCGTTGGTCGTCAAGAATCACTCGGAAAGCACTCGCGTTATTACCGTCGAGCGATCCAAAGCAGGTGTCATCACGGGCGCGGATATCGAAACGGACGCAGACGTCGAAATCATCAATAAAGACCACGTTCTTGCAACGTTGACAACCGACACTCCGTTCATGATGGAAATGGTTGTTGAAAACGGTCGTGGGTATGTTCCTTCTTTCGAACACAGCTCTGGCGATCACGAAATCGGCATCATTCCAATCGACGCCGTTTACAGTCCCGTAACTCGCGTTCGATACGAAATCGAGGAAACCCGGGTCGGTCAAAAGACGAACTACGATCGATTGACGATTGAAGTATGGACGGATGGGTCCCTCAATCCAGAAATGGCAATGGTTGAATCTGCGAAGATTCTTCGCAAACACCTTAACCCTTTCGTGCAGTACTCGGAACTCGGTCGTCAAGTTCACGCAATTTCTCGAGGCGGACCAGGTTCGGCCGAGGCTCAACTCGAGCAGAAACTGAACATGTCCGTCAATGATTTGAGGCTGTCCGTTCGAGCAAACAATTGCTTGGAATCCGACGGCATCATGACGGTTCGAGATTTGGTGCAGCGAACAGAAGATCAATTGCTCGAGGTTCGAAATTTTGGCGAAACGACTCTCACGGAAGTTCGCGAGAAATTGCACTCGATGAATCTGCATTTGGGAATGCGGATTCCATCCGCACAGTCTTTGAGATAGTCTTGCTTTAAGAAGATAGTCTTGGCTCAGGCCAAATAGTTATTTGAAATTGATAGGTTGTTGATATGCGTCACATGAGACATGGTCGGACTCTAGGGCGATGCCCTTCGCATCGCCGATCGCTTTTTCGAAATTTGGTTTCTGCACTGTTCCTGACAGAACGCGAAACGACCGAGCTGGAGCCAAACGCACCCAAGGTCAAAGGGCGGATTATCACCACCCTAGAGAAGGCAAAGGAAGTTCGGCCTTTGGTTGAAAAGTGCATTACGATTGCTCGTAAAGGCTTAACTGCGGAAAAGGCTTCTGAACAATTTGGGACGACTGCGGATCGCCGCTCCGAAGCTTGGAAGGCGTGGCGACAAAGCGACAACTGGAAGAAATGGGCCGAAGCCCGTGGTCCTGCTGTAACCGCCAGACGACACGTCTACCGGCTGTTGGCAAACAAGGAAGCAGTGGAAGTGCTCTTCACACATATTGCTCCGCGTTTCATGGATCGACCAGGCGGTTACACTCGGATACTCAAACTCGCCAAGCCACGCCTCGGTGATGCTGGAAAGCGAGCAATCCTTGAGTTTGTTGGAAAGAATGATCGGGCTGCCAAGAAAGCGAGCAAGCCATCGTTTGCATCCGCTGAAACAACGGATTCAACCGACAAATCCTAATAGCAGTTTTCAGTAAGCAAAATGCATTACAAAGGCCGCGTCGAAAGACGCGGCCTTTTTTTGTGCCGTTACTGCGTCGCCTATCTGTCCAATGAAAGCGACCCTGTACCGTAATTAATTCGCATTCGAGCGCAAATCACATGCTCCAACCATTCGCAACGAAGAATACTTTAAGTGCAGCCTGATGCAATTGTCACAGCATGGTCGCGTATTGGTCCTGTCTACGCGTCTTTTACATGCCTTGCCAGCAATACACGCGTTTGTTCTCGACTCCCCCGGACATCGTAAATGAATGCGTTCGTTGCATATTCCATGCAAACTTGTTCCATGCGGCCTGTCCGCAGAAAATACGCGACGGCATGAAATGAAATTACTTATTAGCTTTGAAAGCTGTACGACTTCGGAAGAATGACTTGAATTCGAAAGTATGATTTCCGTCGCCCCTTCGGTTGAGGGACTTATTATGTCCTTACTATACGTCTATTGTGGATTTAATCACGACATAGTCGGCATTTACGATAAATCGAGGGAACTTTCGCTGCTTGATGGCTTCCCAAAATGTTAGTTTCCTCAAAGAATGTTATGTGGCCTGAGTTAGGTGTTCTTCAACGCACCGTCATTCGCATCTTCATGATTTGTCAAGTAGATTTTCACGCATAACCATGAACACGATCCATGAATAAAACGACACAGCCTTCACTCTGTCATCAAATAGACTAGGTGATCAAGCGAAGGTATCAGACGGAAAGTAAGAAATTAGAAAACTTACATGCTTAAAGGGCCAGGAAATTATCCTGACAACTTTACAAACAATAATCAGATTTTTAAATTCAAATTAGGAGAGGCGGCACATGTCAAAAAAAGTTGTCCCATCGGTAAATAAGTCACAGTTGATCAGGGAAATCAAAGAGAAAGATCCTTCGCTCAAACCCATTGGCATCTGTGAAGTCCTGGAAGAAGAGCATGGCATCAAAGTAATGCCGGCGTACGTCAGCACAATTCTTTCCCAAGCAAAAGCCAAGCAGCTTTCGGGCAGGGTTCCTGGCAAACGCGGACGCCCCAGCCTAGCAATTTCGAGAGCGGGAAATGTCTCGTTTGATCATCTTCTGAAAGCCAAACAATTGGTAGCACAGATGGGCGGCATCGTTGAGGCTCGTGCCGCCGTGGATGCTCTCGCGCGGATCATGAATGGTTAAGTCGATGTGTACTTTCGGTCTACTCCATTTCTAATATGGAGTTTACTTCGCCTCCATTTATATTCTCCCTGAGCCTTATGTTCGTTTGGAAACTACGGCTTACGCGACCGAAGGGGATTAGTTTTTGTTTATTTTGGCGGTACACAATTAGAAACTGTACGGCAGTTGCACTCGAAAAAACTATACTGGCCTTCAAATTGCTGTAGCACTGACGAGAGCTTGCGATAAACTAGACGAAGGGTTTTGCAATCGTTGGTGAAGTGGGCCTTACGGCAAATAAATCGCCGTGAAGTTTCTGCGATCGAATGGATTGCATTCTGTGGTTGCGCGCACATTCTTTTTTCTGGAATAGTTGCCTTTGCTGGCTTCGCGCCCCATCATTGAGTTCCCAGCATTCGTCGGTCAATCTTCCTACAAAATCGAATTCTAAAACGAGCACAAAACTATGAACACTTACAGTCTCGATTACATCGATGACTTGTATGTGCAATACATCAAGGATCCGTCCAGTGTCTCTCCGGTTTGGAGACGCTACTTCGAAGAATTTTCGCTGGCGGCTCAGAACGAAAGTCCTGCGGATGGAGACGTTTCGGGTAATGATCGTCTGGAATTACCTGGTTCGAGCGCCGCGACGCATGCCGATCTCGCAACCAAAGAAGCTTTATGGCTTGCTCGAATGCAGGATCGGGTCGATCAACTGGTACGTGAATATCGAGTTCGCGGCCATTTGATGGCCCAACTCGATCCGTTGGGCATGGCCCGACAGCAACCACCCGAGCTGAACCCCGAATCGCATGGTCTAACGCAAGCCGATCTGACGCGACCATTTACCTGTACGGCACTTCAGTACGTCAATGGCAGCACGCTCGGGGATATTCTTCAAAAACTTCGCAATACGTACTGCCGTAGTATTGGTGCGCAATTCACTCACATCGACAACCGTAACGTTCGCGATTGGCTTCAACGCCGAATGGAAAGTTGCGAAAACCGGCTCGAGCTTTCTCGCGACGTTCAAAAGCGCATCTACTCAAGTTTGGCGGACGCGACGATCTTCGAAGAGTTCATCCGTAAACAGTTCGTCGGTGCCAAGACGTTTTCGTTGGAAGGTGCTGAAAGCTTGATTCCTTTGCTGGACCGTACTTTGGAAAAAGCTGGCCAACACGAAGTAAAGGAAGTCGTTGTTGCTATGGCCCACCGAGGTCGCATGAATGTTCTGGCGAATATCCTGAAGAAACGCGTCCAGAATATTTTTTGGTCATTCGATGACCCGCAACCCGAAGTCAACCGAGGTGGCGGCGATGTTCGTTATCACATGGGTTACAGCAGCGATTGGAAGACGAGCACGGGCGCAATGGTTCACATTTCGCTGTGCTTCAACCCCAGTCACCTCGAATTCGTCAATCCAGTCGCTTTAGGACGCTGCAGAGCAAAACAAGATCAGCAAAAGGATACTCGCCGTAGCCAAGTCATGACGATTCTCATTCATGGTGACGCGTCATTCGCTGGTGAAGGAGTCGTTCAAGAAACACTCAACCTTAGCCAACTTGCAGGTTACTCCACAGGTGGAACTGTCCACGTGGTGGTCAACAATCAAATCGGCTTTACGACCGAGCCCGAGGAAGGCAGATCGTGCACCTACGCCACGGATATTGCCAAGATGCTTCAAATTCCAATCTTCCATGTAAACGGGGAAGACCCAGAAGCAGTCGCGCAAGTCGTCAACTTAGCGATGGACTTCCGCAAAGAGTTTCATCGCGACGTTGTCATCGACATGTATGCTTACCGCCGTCTAGGCCATAACGAAGGCGACGAGCCACGATTCACTCAGCCACTGATGTACCAAGCGATCGACAGCAAGAAAAGCGTTCGCGAAAGCTATTTGGAACGCTTGCTCGAAATGGGTGGCATGACGCGAGAGGAAGCCGATCAGATTGCGTCCGAACGACATAATAAATTGGCCAAAGATTTCGCCGCACACAAGAACGAAGTTTTTGTGTCTGACATACAAACTCTCGGCGGTTTATGGAAAGGCTATTTCGGTGGTCCAGAGCCTGAAAAAACGGATACCGAAACTGCCTTGTCGACCGAACGAGCAAAAGAACTGCTTCGCAAGCTCGTAACGTTTCCACAAGGATTCTCGCTCAACAAAAAGCTTCAACGCGTATTTGAACACCGTGGCGAAATGGCTGAAGGCAAACGCGCGGTCGATTGGGCGTCCGCTGAGTTGTTAGCATTTGCTGCGACGGCCGCCGACGGGCGACGCGTTCGCTTGTCGGGACAAGATTGCGAACGAGGGACGTTCTCACAACGCCACGCCGTATTACGCGACAGCGTCACAAACACCAAATTCATGCCGCTTGGCAATTTAGGGTCTGGACAAGGCCAAGTCGAAATTATCAATAGCCCACTGTCCGAGGCCGGCGTCTTGGGATTCGAATACGGCTACAGTTTGGACTGTCCAAAAAGCCTCATCGCTTGGGAAGCTCAGTTTGGCGATTTTTGGAATGTCGCTCAAGTCATTGTTGACCAATTCATCTCGAGTGCCGAAGACAAGTGGAAACGACTCAGTCAACTAATCATGCTTCTCCCGCATGGATTCGAAGGCCAAGGGCCTGAACATTGCAGCGCGCGGCTCGAACGCTTCTTGACGATGTGTGCGGAACATAATATTCAAGTGACTCAGCCCTCGACTCCAGCACAATATTTTCACTTGCTACGTCGCCAAGTTATTTGGAAATGGGCCAAACCCCTCATCGTGCTCACACCAAAGAGTTTGCTGCGACATCCGCTGGTCGTTTCGCCCCTGGAAGATTTTTGTAGCGGCACATTCCAAAAGATATTGCCCGATGATCGCCCCGCAGGAACGCCTACCAAGCGCGTATTACTCTGTTCGGGCAAAGCCTACTATGAACTGTTTGAAGAACGTCAACGTCGCAACGCATCACAAGTAGCTTTGGTGCGGATCGAGGAATACTATCCGTTGAGCGCACAAACTTTGATGGGAGCACTTTCGCAATACGCAGACGGGACAGAGGTCATTTGGTTCCAAGAAGAACCCGCCAACATGGGCGCTTGGCACTTTTTCAAAGTCCACTTTGTCGACGAACTCTCGCGACGTTTCAAGGTTCGAGCGATCACTCGAGTTGAGTCGGCAAGCCCCTCGACGGGATCGTTGAGGGCTCATAAATTGGAACATGAAGAGTTGATCGAGGCCGCTTTTCATGAAATATAAATGACGCACATCCGGCGTATTGAGAGCGATTTTCTTCGTGAAAATTGAGCGAATTTTATTTTTTAAGAGCAACCAAGATTTTTGAATACAACGTGCAGGTTAGATGGCTCGAAGGTTTCCGAATCGAGTATCCCCTGCGGCCTCCACGAGACACGGGCGGCTCAAGACTAGCGACGAATTAATTGATTCCTAAGGATTGTTGATGCAATGATTGAACTGAAAGTACCCACCGTCGGCGAGAGCATTCAAGAAGTTCAAATTAGCAAGTGGCTGAAGGCTGAAGGAGATTGGATTGCTGCAGGCCAAGAGCTAGTAGAACTCGAAACCGAGAAAGCGTCGGTGCAAGTTCCTTCGCCTGTCTCTGGCATCCTGACAAAGATCCTGAGGCAAAAGGAAGAATTCGCCTCGATCGGTGAAATCATCGCACAGCTTGAACCTTCCGATAAACCCGCATCGTCGACGCCCACTCCTGCCGCACCTTCGTCACCCCCAGCGTCATCGTCCTCGCCCATAGGCAGTGTGAGTAACCCCGCACCGGCGCCAGCAACCAATGCGGCTACACGCGTAATGCCGGCTGCTCAACGCGCTCTGGACGATAGTAAACTGTCCTCGGGCGACGTCGCGGCAAGCGGTCCCGGTGGCAGACTGCTAAAAGAAGATGTTGTTCGTCATTTGGCAAATCAACCTGTGGGCCGCGTCGCTAATACGGGAACGCTTACTCAAGGGACTCTTGAAATACCTGCTCCACCAGCGCCGACTGGCATGCAAAAGTCCGACTCCATTCGAATGGAGCAAGTCAAACCGATGAGCATGATTCGACGCACGATCGCAGCGCGCTTGGTCAACGCACAACACACCGCCGCTTTGCTGACGACTTTTAACGAAGTCGATATGCAACCGATCATGAATGTGCGCAACAAATATCGCGATGCATTCCAAGAAAAACATGGCGTAAAACTTGGTTTCATGTCGTTCTTTGCAAAGGCTAGTTGCGAAGCCCTCAAGCGATTCCCGGCCGTCAACGCCGAAGTTCGCGGGAACAATGTCGTGTACCGTGAGTACTACGACATCGGCATCGCAATCGGTGGCGGAAAGGGACTTGTTGTTCCCGTACTGCGAAATGTAGAACGCATGGGATTCGCTGAGGTCGAACGCACGATCGGAGATTTTGCCAAGAAGGCGACCGAAAACAAACTGCAACCCGAAGACCTCGAAGGTGGCACTTTTACAATCAGCAACGGCGGCATCTACGGTTCGATGCTTTCCACACCCATCGTCAATCCACCACAAAGTGCAATTCTCGGGTTGCACGCGATCCAGGATCGCCCCGTTGCCGTCAACGGCGAAGTCGTTATTCGACCAATTATGTATTTGGCTTTGACATACGACCATCGCGTTATCGATGGCCGTGAAGCCGTTACGTTCTTGAAAACAATCAAAGATATCGTCGAAGACCCAACGCGACTGTTTCTGGAAGTTTGATTTGACGGCAATCAGGCAGCGGCGATAGCCGCAAGCATGGGCTCTGACCTAAGAGGATTTTCTCGCGATCACTTGTATTACCAAGACATCTCCGCGTAGCAATTTCTAAGTAACGCGGTTGCGGATTAACAATAGTCCGCGCAAGTAGAACCTTGGACGCGGTGAATCTCTGGCGAAGGATAAACGCCGGCGCGGTCTTCGGAATACCATTGATCCATGACGTCGTGCCAACTTGTGCGATCAGTGACCTTGGCAAATTTTTCTCGGACCGCAACGTAATCGGGATGAAGCGCCGCATACTTGATACCGTACTTCCTCATCCAGGAACCGGTTCGTTGTCCATACAATTGAGCAGCCAACTCCCAGTGCTCGATCAAAACGGCTCGCTGCTCATGAAGCGATGGTGGGTTTGGTAACGGCAACCCATCCGCAAGCGCCCGAGCTTGCGAAAATATCCATGGGTTTCCGATAGCTCCTCGCGCAACCGTAACGCCATCAATTCCCGTCTGCTCGATCATTTTCCAACAGGACTCGGCGGTAAACAAATCGCCGCTTCCTAGAATCGTTCTATCACCGACGTGCTGTTTGACTTGACGCAAAAAATCCCAACGGCTCGGACCGTTGTACCGCTGCTCGACGGTCCGACCATGAACGGTGATGGCTGCAACCCCCGAAGAAAATGCTCCGTCCAAGATTTCGAAAAATTGATCGCGGCTTTGCTGGCTATCGTCGATCCCTCGCCGCATTTTGACCGTGACAGGAATATGCTCAGGAACAGTCTCCCGCGTCCGTCGGACGATTTCTAAAGCTATCGATGGTTGACTAAGGTGATAGCCACCGCGACATCGCCCCAAAACCTTTTTCACCGGGCAACCAAAATTGATGTCAATTACACTAAATCCGGCTTCAACTAACTTGAGTGCTCCAGCAGCAAACTGTACGGGCTCAGCGCCCATCAGTTGACCCGCAACAGGTTGCTCGTCCGCAGTGTTATAAAGAAAATGCCGTGTCCGCTCCCTTTGTTTCACCGCGACCAGGAATTGATCCAGCATGACTTCGCAGAGGGAATACGAAGCACCCATCCGCCGAGCGATTAGACGCATTGGCCAGTCGCTGTAACCACTAAGTGCGGCTTGGACAATTGGGAAACCAACCGCGAGCGACCCGATTTGCAGCGGCTTATACGGACGAACTGGCGTATTGGCGGTAGTGGTTTCAGTCACGGTCATTTTTTAAGACGATTGGCTGTCTAATTGCATGCTTTAGGTGAATACTCTGCGGCGAGTATAGCTATCGATCCTGATCCAAACCTCGAACTCGCGTTTCGAGACACTTCATTCTACATGCAGTTGGATTTCCAATCTTCTCCTCCCGCAAATTACGATTGGTTTTCGCGTGGCGGAGAGCACTGCAAGCTCTCTTTAGACCATGGAAGTAGTACGAATACGGGAGTTCATGCCGCTTAAGGCATTTTGGTAATTCGGGTAATTGGTGCAGACAGTTTAAGGGGTGGTAATGCAAATCGAGATGAGAGGCCGATGCTATCCCCAAGCATGATTCAAGCTTGCATCCCGCAATGCAAGCTATATAACGCGAATTCCCTGAGAAGAACGCCTGCATGATTGACCCAGTATCAACAATCTTCGTGCGCGCCGCCCGTATGGCAGCATTGGGAGTTCAAGCTTTCGTTTTTGTCCTCGCGCCTTGTGTGACGATGGCGGACGAATCGCTGCGCATGAATCCCATTGTCAAAGCCATTCGCAGTGCTGAACCCGCTGTTGTCAATATTCAAGGCAACAAGGTCGTTCCCGCATCCGCCGACTCGGACTCTCCGGGGGCAAAACAAACGGTCAACGGGATGGGCAGTGGCGTTATCATCGACAGCGATGGATTGATTGTCACCAATCTGCATGTCGTGCAAGATGTCTCGCGAATCGAAGTGACTTTGGCGGACGGCACAACCATGATCGCTCGTTTGATTAATTACGATCCTAAAACGGATCTGGCAATGATCAAGGTCGAGCCAAGAAAGCCATTACCCGTCACCAAGTTTGGCAAGAGTTCCGATCTGCTTCG
This sequence comes from Pirellulaceae bacterium, assembly GCA_031374825.1. GTDB lineage: Bacteria > Planctomycetota > Planctomycetia > Pirellulales > Pirellulaceae > JANMGV01. The sequence continues at coordinate 12,169 of JANMGV010000092.1, read as the reverse complement.
CGGCGAAACAGTCATCGCTATTGGCAATCCTTTTGGCTATCAACACACCGTCACGGTCGGCATTATCAGCGCACTCCATCGGGATATCCCCGTAAACGGTGCACAAGATTATGAAGACCTCATTCAAACCAACGCGGACATCAATCCGGGGAATTCCGGCGGGCCCTTGTTGAACATCGACGGCGAAGTCATCGGTATCAACGTGGCTGTGCGTGTCGGCGCTCAAGGAATCGGATTCGCTATTCCCATCGATATCGCATTAGAAGTTGTTGCGAACTTGGTCGAGGCCTCTCGCACCGAACCCTCAAAACACGCACTGAAACTTCGTGAAGTCCGCTCGCCTGACAATTCAACAGTTGAAGTTGCACAAGCGACTTCGGTGTTTCTGGAATCGGGGGTTGAAGTTGGCGATCGCATTGTTGCCGTGGATGGTACCGACATTCGCTCCAGACTTGATTTTGAATTGGCAATGTTACGTCGAAAGCCGGGTGACGAAACCAATTTAACATTGATGCGGCAAGGTCAAACGCTGACCAAACGAATTTCGACGGGCGCAACAGCAAAGCCAGAACGGTTGACGTCGAACAAGATCGAATCGAATAAATTGAAAAACGAAGCGGCCGATAAAGCTTGGGACCTGCTCGGTATCCGTTTGGTCGACACCGGAATCACTTCGTTTACGACGATGGACGGTTCCTATCGCGGCGGTTTAAAGATCACAGAAGTTCGAGCTGGAAGTCCTGCAGCAAATCAAAAAATACAATCAGGAGATATCCTCGTTGGTGTTGGAAATTACCAAACGCCTACTTTCGAGGATCTCGACTGGGTCTGGAACAAATCAGATATCCCAACGCAACAACAGTTTCGTCTGACCGTTACGCGCGGCATGAAAACCTATTTCCGCGCAGTCGCGCCAAGCCGTGCGACGTTGCGTTGAGTATTCAAGAGTTGATGCGACCAGCACTGTTACTGCAGCGGTCGCGATTGGTTAGCCACCACCAACCAGCGTCACCAGTTCGACTGCATCGCCAGTCTTGAACTTCATCGTCATATGCTCGGCGCGCGGAACGACTTCACCGTTGACTTCAACCGCACAGAATCTGATCTGGATCGATTTCTTCCGCATCAGATCGACGATCGTATCTGTTTCAGTGACCTCGGTCTCTTGGCCATTCAGTTTGATTACGATCGGCATATTTTTGATTTGGATTTAGAGCGACTCTGGGCTACTTTTTCTCAAAGGCTGCGTCGAATGCCCGACCTGATGAAGCAAAGTCCATCCTTTTGGTGAATTGAGCCGCTTCGCGCGCCCCAAACTCACGGTCCATACCGCAGTCTTCCCATTCGATGCTCAAGGGACCTTGATATCCAACGTCATTGAGCGCGCGGATGATCTCTTCAAAGTTCACCGAACCGCGACCTGGACTACGGAAGTCCCATCCACGCCGAGGATCGCCGAAATTCAAATGGCTGGAGAGAATGCCCGCTTTGCCGTTCAGGCGCGTCGTCGCATCTTTGACGTGAACGTGATAAATCCGATCGGGAAACGCTCGAATAAATTCAACGGGATCGACTCCTTGCCATAGCAGGTGGCTCGGGTCAAAGTTGAATCCAAACTCTTCGCGATGATCTACAGCCTCGAGCGCTCGCTCGGCCGAATACAAATCGAAAGCGATTTCCGTCGGGTGAACTTCCAGAGCGAATTTGACGCCGCATTCCCCGTACACATCCAAAATCGGATGGAAACGCTCTGCAAAAAGCTTGTACCCGTCATCGATCATGGATTGCGGCACTGGCGGGAACGAATAGTTCAAATGCCAAATACTCGAGCCTGTAAATCCGTTGACGATTCCCACGCCAAATTTCATGGCGGCACGTGCGGTGTTTTTCAACTCCTCGATGGCTCGCTGATTCACGCCTGCTGGATTGCCGTCGCCCCAAACGTATGGCGGAAGAATCGCTTTGTGGCGTTCGTCAATGTTGTCACATACCGCTTGGCCGACCAAGTGAGCGCTGATCGCATGGCATTGCAAACCATTTGACTCCAACAACTCCCGTTTCGCATCGCAATAACCGGGTGTGGAAAGCGCCTTGTCGACTTCAAAATGATCGCCCCAACAGGCTAATTCAATTCCGTCATAGCCGAACTCTTTGGTCATTCGGGCCATCTGTTCAAGCTTGAGGTCAGCCCATTGGCCAGTAAAAAGCGTCACCGGTCGCGACATGTAAGATTCTCCAAGCAGATAAAAAGCTTTCGATAGCGAAGTTCGAGCTTACAACATATCGTCCTATCTACCGGTCGACAATCTACGGTTGGCGAGCTGCTACTGAGAAATGTTTTGCGAGGGAAATTACCGCGACTTATCCTCACAGTTTGCGCCTCCGGCCTTATCCGATTTCGCAGCAATTCACCGAGTTGAACGCGGTTAAACCCCGGCGAAATCAACCTCGTATTTCGCTCTTAATCGAGGGCTTCTTTGGACAAAAATTTCGCGAAATCTTTTTGACGGTTTGCATTGTTAAGATGGTGTTAAAATATTCACCAAACACCTGCAAAAACTAGGACTTGCGTCGATCATCCAACGGAAAAACCAAAACCACTCTATTGGGGTGCGAACTGCGGAACTCTTGACGCACAAAGACGTTACGGCGGTTCGGAAAATATGTTTGACATGCCGTTCCAGGACGATAAACTTCCTACCCGGCTGCAACATGTAGTGCTGACTGCAACATCCACCACTACAGGTTGTAGTTAGGCCGCTACGACGGTCGTTCGTATTTTGGCTCGTAAATCAACCGAGCGAGCCAATCCGGACATGATTTAGGAGGCTTTTTGGGTAACGAAACCCTTGCTCGGTTGTGATGGAATTCTGTATACTAGACCAGTGTATTCATGTGCGGTTAACGCTGCGCTGTTGGCTGGTCCTTTTTTGTACTTATCATTGTGCATCTAAAGGAGTCGCCCCTGATGGCAACTGTTGAAATGGGACGTGAAGCTAGGACTCGAAACGCATCAACCCGTGAAGCCCGAGGTAATCGACCAGGACTGAAAATCGATCAACGATTCTGTCCAGTTAACACCTCCGATCCGTTTACCACTGTGGAATGGGAAACGCGAAGCGCGGCTATCAAGGACGAAAGTGGTAAAGTCCTTTTCGAACAGACCAATTGCGAAATCCCCGCGACCTGGAGCCAATTGGCAACCAACGTCGTCGTCAGCAAATATTTCTACGGTGACCCCAACAAGCCAGAACGCGAATACAGCGTTCGACAATTAATCAACCGCGTCTCCCGAACCATGGCCGATTGGGGAATGAAGGACGGTTACTTCGACACAGCCGAAGACGGACAACGTTTCTATCGCGATTTGACTTGGTTGCTACTGCACCAATACGGCTCCTTCAATTCGCCAGTTTGGTTCAACGTCGGACTATACGATCAGTACAAAGTGACCGGCGAAATGTGCAACTGGCACTACAACGTCGAAAAGGGCGCTGTCGAACAACCTGAGAACCCATACGAGTTCCCTCAAGGTTCGGCTTGCTTTATTCAGAGCGTCTCCGACAACATGGAAGACATCATGCGACTGGCGACCAGCGAAGCCATGTTGTTCAAGTTTGGTTCGGGCACCGGCACCGACCTTTCCACCATCCGCAGCTCGCAAGAAAAACTGTCTGGCGGTGGCAAGCCTAGCGGACCGCTTTCCTTTATGCGAGTCTACGACCAAATCGCCGCTGTTGTGAAATCCGGTGGTAAGACGCGACGCGCCGCCAAGATGCAATCTTTGAAAGTCTGGCATCCGGACATCATGGAATTCATCGAGTGCAAATGGAAAGAAGAGCAAAAAGCCCACGCTTTGATCCGTCAGGGTTACGAAGCGAACTTCAACGGCGAAGCGTACTCGTCCGTGATGTTCCAAAACGCCAACTTGTCGGTCCGTGTTACCGATGAATTCATGGAAGCCGTGCGTCAGAACAAGCCTTGGAAAACTCGCTGGGTCAGCGAAAGGAGCGAAGGCGACGCGCCGACTTACGAAGCGAAGAAAATCCTTGAACGAATGGCCGATTGCGCATGGCACTGTGGCGATCCAGGTGTTCAATACGACACGACGATCAACCGTTGGCATACTTGCCCAAATAGTGGTCGAATCAATGCCAGCAACCCCTGCTCGGAATATATGTTCCTTGACAACACGGCTTGCAATTTGGCATCGATCAACTTGATGAAGTTCCGCAACGAAGACGGCACATTCGACGTCAATGGCTTCACCGCCGCTTGCCGAGTTTTCTTCATTGCTCAAGAAATCCTTGTCGATCATGCCAGCTACCCAACGGATCGAATCGCTTTCAACAGCCATCGATTCCGACCTCTCGGTCTTGGCTACTCGAACCTCGGTTCGCTGGCCATGAATAGCGGTATTGCTTACGATTCCGAAGCTACACGCGGTCTTTGCGGTTCGATTACCGCATTGCTCCACGGCACGGCTAACTTGACAAGCGCCGAAATGGCCGGCGTTGTCGGACCTTTCGAAGAGTACAACAATAACCAAGAACCCATGCTGCGTGTCATGCAAATGCACCGCAATGCTGTCGAGCAAATCGACGATGCAGGTCCAGCGTATCTCAAGGACGCTGCACGTAAGCTTTGGGACAAAGTACTCGAGCTTGGTAAACAATTCGGATTCCGAAATGCCCAAGCAACCGTTTTGGCTCCGACCGGTACCATTAGCTTTATGATGGACTGCGATACGACCGGTATCGAACCCGATATTGCGTTGGTCAAGTACAAACAATTGGCCGGTGGCGGTATGCTCAAAATCATCAATCGCTCGCTTAGCCTCGGTCTAAAAACCCTCGGCTACGACGACGCGACAGCTCAGCGGATCGAAAAGTACGTCAATGAAAATGACACCATCGAAGGCTCTCCCGACATCCGAGCAGAGCATTTGCCAGTGTTCGATTGCGCGTTCAAACCCGCCAAGGGCGTTCGCAGCATTGCTTGGGAAGCTCATATTCGCATGATGGCTGCTGCTCAACCGTTCTTGTCGGGCGCGATCAGCAAGACCGTTAACATGCCAACCGAGTCGACTCCCAAGGATATCGCCGACGCGTATTTCTGGGGTTGGGAACTTGGTTTGAAGGCCATCGCAATTTATCGCGACGGCTCCAAGCAAAGCCAACCGCTGTCGACCAAGAGCGAAGGTCAAAAAGCTGCTGACAAAGAAGCTGCCAAGACCGTTTCGAAACCACGTCGCGAGCGATTGCCTGATACGCGTAGCTCCGTCACCCATAAATTTAACGTGGGTGGTCACGAAGGTTACATCAATGTCGGTCTCTATCCTGACGGCCGCCCCGGTGAGTTGTTCATCACCATGGCCAAGCAAGGTAGCACGATCGGTGGCTTGATGGACAGTTTCGGTACGGCAATTTCCTTGGCACTCCAATATGGCGTTCCTTTGGAAGTGCTGGTCAACAAGTTCAGCCACACTCGATTCGAACCCATGGGCCACACTACGAACCCGGATATTCGAATCGCAAAGAGCGTTGTCGACTACATTTTCCGTTGGATGGGAATCACGTTCCTGCCCGGTTACCGCGAAGCAAGCTTGGGTCAGAACAAGGCTACCGATTCGGTAACCCAAATCGAACCGACAGCTCCCGTAAAGAACTCGCTGTCATCGACTCCCGTCAATGGAAACGGTGGCGAGTTGCAAATGGACGCTTCGTATCAAACCGAAGCTCGATTCAACTCGACGGCTGAGAGAAACGTCGAAACGCTTGAGCGATCAGGAATTTCGATGGGCGGAACCGCTCCACGCGACGGCCAATTCGCTCGTTTCCAAAGCGACGCGCCCTCATGTGACAACTGCGGAGCCATTACCGTTCGCAACGGCAATTGCTACCTATGCCACAACTGCGGCAACAGCCTAGGCTGCAGCTAGTTTTTCCCCGTAGGACGAGTCTCCAGGCTCGTCAATCAACGACGAAACCCCTCCTCTTAGCAAGGCTCCCGCCTTGCTAAGAGCTGCCCCCGAAGCTCCCGCCTCAAAACTGCAGTTAACAACACCCCCACCGCACCATGCCCCAAGTCACGGGTTAAAACCCGTGCTACGTACTTGCATCTGCACGAAAAGTGGGAATCCTAATAAAGAAAGCTGTTCCTTTGCCGGGACTGCTCTCGACGCGAATTTTGCCGCGATGCTGATCGATAATCTTCTTACAAATCGACAGCCCTAAACCTGTACCGCCTTTACCCGTTTCATCGGGACGTTTCTTCGTCGAGTAAAACGGCTCGAAGATCCGTGGAAGCAATTCTGGCGGGATACCGCTACCCGTATCGCGAACCATCAACACAACGCTCTGCGTATCTGGCTCATGCTGCAACCGAATGCGAATCTGGCCACCTTCGCCGATCGCTTGCCGCGCGTTCGTAATCAGATTCAGAAGCAATCGCTGGATGTCGTTGCCACTCGCCATCGCTGGCGGGCATTCTTCAAGCTGCGTTTCTACCGAAATGCGGTAACGTCGAAGCTCACGCTCGAGCAGCATCAGTGAATCTTGAATCACCACCGCCAAGTCCGTCGGCTCCAAATCCCCGCTCCGGTTCTTGGCCATCCCCAAGATACTATTCGTCAGCTTCGCGGCTCGATTTCCCGCGTCGAGAATTTTGGTAAAGGCTTTTTCGCGCGTCGCGTTGTCTTGCTGGCGTAGTCCCAGCTTTGCGTAATTTAGAATCGTCATCAGCAAGTTATTGAACTCATGTGTCGTCGCACTGGTCAACTCGCCAATCGCGCACAGTCGCTGCATATGCTCGACTTGCTGCTGCAAGGCTTCCAATTCGGAATCCACTCGAAGCTCGATTGACGTGGGATCTTGATGAGTGATCTCGGCCGCAGACATATCCAACCCCTTGCGATCAACGCGGAATGCTAGCAAGAGATGGACTCCTGCAAATTCGATTCATTCGTACATCCTTCAGAATCGACGGATTCAGGTAGTGAACTAAAGCACAAACCCATACAATCACGGCGGCCAAGGAGATGGCGATTAGGCAATTTAGGATGCCACCAAGGAGAATGCCGTGAGCACCACGAACACAATCGAATTGTTAGAAGAAGCACTCGCTATCGTCGCCAATGCTGGTATTGAGATTCGCCAAGTTTATTTAGACGGAGGCAATGGCGGACTCTGCCGGCTGGGCGATCGGCACGTGCTATTCCTCGAAGTCACACTCGCGGCTTCCGAACAACTTTCGCTCGCGGCAAGTTCCATCGCCGAGCTCCGGTTGGATTGCAACATATCTAATCCCGTTCTTTCAAGACTAATTATTTCACACGCGATGGTTCGAAACGCAGCTAGCCGATAAATCAATCGCTTGATCCCCTGCGATCATTGCCAAATTGGTCCACGGCGATCCTCGATCAAGCAGTGAGTATTAGGCTAATAACTCGATAATTCATCTTCGATTGAGATCGATTGCAGTCAAAAACATTAACCAGAAAACGTATGCTTTAGGCATCCCGCCGCCACAATATTATCAATGGCGGCGATCCCCTCAATTGTTCCAGAACATTGCTTAGCTTCCAGGGACCTTCCAGCGCAAGTATAATCGCCAAGGGTTGTCTTCTCCTCACCTTTAGTAGCCTGCATTTTATGAATGTTGAAATCCTTAAATGCCATAGTTTTGGCTTTGCTTATTGTTTGGTGAATGACCTGCAGAATCGCTACGGATTCTCCGCACAGCAAAAGCAGGACTTGTCAATTGCAATTGGTGATTCTGGAGGCCTCGTTGATATTGACCGAACTGTTTTTCTGCTACCTTCTGCAAGCGGAGACGCACGTTTGGAAGCGTTCAGAAAGGACGGCCAACGAATCCACTACCCACTTTCGTGTGTGCCTGGAGCGGCCCGCGCAATCTTCAATCGTTTGCCTAAAAAAGAACTATTACTGGAATTAGAGCAAAAAAAGGTAATCGTTAAACGATCCAAATGGTTGTTCGAGAAACTGTCGACTTTCGAGTGTTTCCCGGAGGATTCTATTCATCTGCGCTTTTGCCAAAACAACCGAGGGGATATCGAATTCTTTTTTGAAAGTAATCGGTTGCACCGCGTGCTGATTGACCCCAACGGCTTGGGGTCTTCAATCTCTTTTTCACCCGACTGCGGTATTGAAGAGTTCCCTAACCTTCATACAATCGCATCTAAAGTTCTCATTTCGCCGAATAACCGTGTTTGGATAGAAATGAGGGGGGGCCACGATGAAAATTGCGATACGGTGTTTGAATCCATGCTTGCATCGATTGCGGGCGCGACGCACTTGGGCTTGGTGACTCCCAGCGACTGGACCATCGCGATTTTGGGATCAAGCGTACTCGCTGGCAAGATTCTTTTGGGCGAAAGCGAAGTAAAAAAAATCTGCTTTGCTGGAAACGCGACGTTCGTTTTTTCGGCAGAAATCTCGTTTGATGGGACAAGAATAGACTCGGACCAGATGTCGGGCGAATTTTTTGAAACTGAGGCAAGTGACTTTAGCAAGGAATTCTTGAATTTCCAGCGTTAAGCAATTTTCGAACGGACAAGTTAAATGAATGCATCAAATAATGGGCACACGGCAAGAAGGCTGCCATTCACCGGCGAGTTTATTGCCGAAGTAAAAAAGAAATACCCGACTCCTTTTTACCTTTACGATGAGACTGGCATCCGAGAGAACGCTCGCAGAATGCTATCTGCTTTCTCTTGGTCGCCGGGATTTAAGGAATTCTTTGCAGTTAAAGCGCTTCCGAATCCAAAAATTCTAAGCATCTTGCGCGACGAGGGATGTGGTGGTGATTGTTCTAGTTTAGCGGAACTGGAGTTGTGCCAACAAATTGGTCTGTTGGGTGAGCATATCATGTTCACGTCGAATAACACACGAGCGAGTGAATACACCCGCGCACAGGAGTTGATCGCCATAATAAATCTGGACGACATCTCTCATATTGAATATTTGGAAAAGCACGTTGGATTGCCTTCGCTGATTTCCTTCCGGTATAATCCTGGACCGCTTCGTGAAGGGAATGCAATAATAGGTAAGCCCGAAGAAGCCAAATTTGGTTTTACTCGAGAGCAACTGTTTAGCGGGTACAAGATCTCACAAAGTAAGGGAGTTCGACGCTTTGGATTGCATACGATGGTTGCTTCAAACGAATTGAACCCTCAATTTTTCATTGATACAGCAGAGATGCTTTTCACATTGGCGAACGAATTGTATCACGAAGTGGGTGTGCGACTCGAATTTGTAAACCTTGGTGGAGGAATGGGAATCCCATATAAGCCTGAAGAAAGAGCTTTGGATTTAAAATTTGTTTCAGAGGGAATTCAGCGACAATATTCGCGTTTAATCGAAGCGACCGATTTACATCCGCTGGCGATTTACCTTGAAAATGGCCGGATAATGACTGGGCCATTTGGCTATTTAGTCACGGATGTGATCCACAAGAAAAGCACATATAAGGAATATGTTGGAGTGGATGCCTGTATGGCAAACTTGATGCGGCCAGGCATGTACAACGCGTACCACCACATTTCGGTTTTGGGAAGGGAAGAGGAACTACCTACCGCCAAGTTCGATGTGGTTGGATCGTTATGCGAGAATAATGACAAATTCGCAATCGACCGAGCGTTGCCAAGAGTCGAAATTGGTGACACACTTGTAATCCATGATGCGGGTGCACACGGGCACTCTATGGGATTTCAATACAATGGAAAGCTTCGTTGTGCGGAACTTTTGCTCCGAAGCGACCGCCAAGTTGAACTCATCCGCCGCGCCGAAACTCTGGATGACTATTTTGCGACACTAAATTTCTGAATGCAGGAATAACGTTGGAGTTGCACTAGCAGGTAATTCAGTGCTGACTGGCAAGTTTTACACAAACGCCAGGGCTTAACTGCCTCCAGCACAAGACTCGCCCCCGCCCCAATCTATCCAGTCTTCGAATTTTTCTTCTTTTACAAGAGCTCGAATACTATCGAGAATCGACTGTAGCTCGTCATCGAGAACTCGCCTGAGTTTTAGTTCTGCCTCAAGATCTAAAAGTAAATTTTCTAAACTTTTTCTTGTTTTCATAAATGAAAATCAACCTTTTTGTTTACCGGTCCATTATGGAAAGATACCCGTTATTTTACTGCGATGACAAAACTAGCGAAAGTCAGAAATTCTGGCGAAAACAAGTTGTTTACCCGTTTATGCCACTAAGCGACAACGGATTTCCATAAATCAAGAGCTCCACCCATCGTGAGGTCAAATTCCTCCTGGAATGATTTCGCGAGCTTGCTGGTGATAATGCCCCAAACATTCGAACAATTAATTATGCTCCCAGAAACAGTCGATACGGGCATAATGCCAATGAATGACGAAGTAATAAGTACCTCGTCTGCATTCAAGATTTGATCTACGCTTATGTCAATCTCTTGATGCGCAATTCCTAACTCATGAGCTTTGGCTTTGAAATAACGCTTTGTGGTTCCATCGACCGCTCTGTCCGAGGGTGGGGTCAGAATTGTTTCGTTTACGACGGCATGGATGTTCCAGCCGGAAGCACCTAACCCCACACCCTCGCTGAACATGCCGTCTTCGTGTAGCAAAAGTGCCCAACTCCCTTTCCTATGTAGTTCCGCCATGAGCTCTGCCCTTCGCCAGTGAGCACTTCCGCAGCTTTTTATTTGTGGCAGCACAAAAGTCGACGGTAAAGCATGTTGATTGACGACAGTCAACTCACATCCGTTTTTGTACTTGCTATCTAGCTCCCTAATTTGATCATTGATGCCGCGAACTGTCATATACAAAACTGACTCTCTCTCTTCGGGCCTTGTACCAGAGGCGGCTAGAGCGAATTTAATCTCGCATTCGTTGGGTGCGTCCGATCTTGCAAAAAAATCATCGGCAACTTGCTTTGCAGTGTCAGCAACTTCCGACATAGCTAGTGTCTGTCCGCAAATTCCGTTGGCATTGAAAATCGTTGCTTAAAAATGAAAAAAACTCCTTGAAGAACGAACCCGTTTCCGGGCTCGTGCGTTTAAAACGTTGGCAAAACGATGTTTCAACGCAAAAACTTCAAGGAGTGATTCAGATGCGCAAGAGTTTTTCTCGACAAGGACGATTCGACGGTGGTTCTGTTTTGGAAGTCGTTCTCAATTTCGAGAACCGCGACGAGATTGTACCAATTTTGGCCGCCCTGCAATACGTCTTTGCCGACGCTGATCTCAGAAGTTCAATTACTCGTTTGGTAGCGGCAGACATTAACCGGGATTCCCGTCGAGATATAGGCCGAGAAGGATTCAATGATTGGCAAGTCGTAGTATTGAGCGCGGTCCGTTTGGGTTGCAATCTCGATTATGACAAACTGCACGATCTGTGCGAGAACCACCGGGCTCTACGAGGCATCCTCGGAGTAGGTGACTGGGATGATGCGACATCTTTCGGATGGCGACGCATTCGTGACACACTCTGTCGGTTGAAGCCATCGACAATTCAAGATATCAATCACTTGATTGTCAAGCGTGGCCAGGACCTGGATGGAAGTGCTCGAGAAAGAGTTCGCGCCGACTCTTTCGTTATTGAAACGAACATTCATTATCCAACGGAGAGTAGCTTGATCATGGATGGGGTTCGCAAGATCATTCCGCTATGCGTCGAACTTGCTGAAGAGTTAGGTGAATCGGGCTGGCGGCAGAATAAGCATCAGTTAAAGCAAATAAAGAAGCACGCACGCGTCATCTCGCAAATCAGTTCAAGCAAGAGCCCCAAAGTAAAGGATGCTTTGCGTGGCTGTTACGAAAAACTTTTGACCCGCGTCAATCATTTACTGGAACGAGCAAAGGCCTTGCAAATCTTGGCTGCAAAGAAGGAAAGATCACCGCAATCATTGAGTCAAGCCAAGGAATTGCAAGGCTGGATCGAGCTTACTGAGCAAGTATGTGATACGGCCAACCGGCGAGTCCTTCTTGGAGAAACGGTGCCCAACACGGAAAAATTGTTTAGTCTCTTCGAGACGTAACCGTTCACGATCTGGACTTTTGTTTTGGCAATTGATCTAGACACGCGGTCAGGTTTTTTGGCTTAATGTGGTCATGCCAAAGACCATCATACCACCCGAAATCGAAGCCGAAATGACCCCTGCGGTCAAGGCTTTT
>JANMGV010000078.1:0-24677 GCA_031374825.1 Pirellulaceae bacterium | reverse complement strand
GGGTTGTAGGACGGGTCTCCAGGCCCGTCAGTATCCACAAAAGACGGGCCTGGAGACCCGTCCTACAGTTTTCGATTCCAAAAATTTAGTAATGACAAAGCACTAGTTTTCCATCCCATCCAAAAGTACGCAGACGTTATCCATGCGAAATCCGGCAGACGCCGTGGCTAAAATTGATAAAACTGATGAGTGAATAAGAAGAAATATTTTTCTTTGTATGCTATGCGAGCTAAAATAGAGTGAGACGGTCGCGAGAGGTAATTGGAAATAGCGACGATGAGCGCAGCGTCGGGTTCTTACTCAATCTGCTTGGCGAAGAACCGTTTGGTTTACGTATGATCGCTAAACCAGCATCCTGATTCGGCGTAATACTCGATGTCGCTTTTACTCGTGAAGCTTTCCATTTGGCATAGAAATCGCTATTGAGTTTTAGTCCAAAAAGCGATATCAGCCAATTAGAAAAGTACTCGTCAAGAAGTATTCGAGGTTTGAACAGTCGTACCGGTCCTATGTTTGGGAGTAAGCCTTAGTCGGAGGATTCCCGGAAATGTTGAATGAGCCAAACAGCGTCAGTCTAGAACGTTTCTTTTCAGGAATGGCAGAGTACATTTTCCATTCTCGAATGGGTGTCGCCGATACCGACCTCGTCGATTACCTTTCCCATTTGCTAGTTCGATTTTCCAAGACAGATGCCATGCACCGCGTTCGGCAAATCAATGGCAAACCGGCTACCGAAGTCGTGACCATGATGGCCGAAGCCCAGCACAGGATCGGTTTGGCCAAACGCCAAATCCACCGGCACATCGGCGACTTTACCCTTTTCTGGTCCGGCATGTATCCCGAAGCACTGCGTGAGTTGCAAGGCCCGAACCGCCGCGATCAATTTGTCAGCTATTGCGAACAAGGCAAACTTGCCTACGAAATCGCCGCCGAGATCGAACCTGATGAAGACGAAGCGCCAAGCGAGCTATTGCGCAAACTCAGCGACGAATTCGAAATGTGCGCCTACGGCCTCCGAGAAATCCGCCGCGAATGGGAATCCCCCGACGAATCCGCCGGCCAGAATATCATCATCCTGTAGGTCAATCGCTCGATAGACACACCTGAGGCAGTGTTACATTTTCCAAAGCTTTGATGCGCTAAGCACCCATGCATAAGTTACAGTCACTTGAAGTAACCGTGGCTAACGCCAAAACGGCTGATAACGCTAGATAACTTGTGCTGGTGTGCTTACTTGCGGCCGAAGGTTCTTGAAGGATCGCAACTCGTATTACCCGAAAAAGACGAAACGGGACGTTCACTATCAAGTTACCAGCCCCGCTTCGTCGCCGCGGATTTGGTACTTCGGCAAACCAATTGAAATAGGTCCTCATGGCTGCCAAAGCCACCAGGAAAGCAGCCTGTCGTCCTCTTGGCACGGGCCATGCGTGCAATACGTGCGGTGACGGTGCAGACAGGGCATCTGGCGTAATTGACGATTGACGAAGAACGAAAACCAGACGACACAACCGAAAACCGATGTTGTTGTTACGGTTATCAGGCGTGAAGTTGTTACGGTTCGAGGACCGCAAGTTCCTGTGGTTGTCGTTGTTCCAGGAACCGCCGCGACAAACAAACGACGCAGCAACGCCTAGCGGCTACTCACCTTTCGCCAGGCACCCAATAAGCGGCCTAGCTCTTCAAGAGATTTTGACGCAAATTCGTATTGTCCGCTACCCAGCAATTCTAAATCGATTGTATAGCGCAACAAAACGCGCAAACCGAGAAGTCGTCCGTCGGCTTGTTCCAAATAATAGCGGCGGCGCACGTCGCGCGAAGAATTGGCCATCATGAGAAGTTCTTGGAATTCCAAGGTTGCATTCTCGATTCGAAGGGACAAGCTGGCCCTTAAATTCTCCGGAAATCGTTGGGTATGGCGAATAAGCCATACATTAAAGTCGTGAGTTTTTACAAACAGAGGAGTATTCGGAATTTGCATATTGCGCGCCAGGGGCTTCGCCCAACGCCGTTAAGTAAATTTTTCCTCGGAATATGCAATTGCAGTAGCTTTAGGACGCTCAAATAAATAAGCCAGACTCCCGAACAACCCCCGGCAACACGTCGAGAATAAGGAGTCTGGCTATGAAAAATGATAGCAAGGATGCTACGAAAAACAAAGCACAACTTGCGACACAAGGAGAGCAGTTGGCGAAAGCTTTGGATTGGATTCTCGAAGGCGAGAGTTTCGCGAATGTACAATTACATGGCAACGTCAATTGGATTGTTTCGCACTTGGTGCGTGTGGCGATGATCCTTTGGGTGTGGAGCAGCAAACGGCAATTGGTTGAGTCGGCCAATGATGCGATTGAGAAAACAGTGGAGATATGCAAATCGACGGGTATTGATTCATATCAAGTGCTGACGAAGGCATTAATCAGGTATGGCGTTCCGATACTCGATTGCTTGCAACGGCGGATGCATCAGTTAATGGAACGAACGGATAGTCTAGTGTCTGTTCGTTTTCGCCGAAGTCGTTATGCGGCAAAGTGTTGTTGCAAAACCTTCGCTTGAAGATTTCGGTATTGATTTACATCCTTCTGATATGTATGTCGGAACACTTTTCGTGTGGTTTGATCGACCTGCAAAAGGGGGCGTGTGAGTCAATAGCACAATCTTCGCGAGACGTTTGCATCCTAAGTTACGCACAGCTAATATGTTTTGAATTTCCGGACAGACACTAACTATTCCCGTGCAATTTGCTAACGGTCAATACTGCGAAGGAGGCGTGCAAGGCTACATCGGTGAATACACCGTTTTGTCCTCAGGCATTCGACCGCTTGGTGTAGGCTCGGGAAGTGCCAAGCCTACAGGCGCAGCAGATACCGGTAACCCACAGGGCTGGAATGATCGTCGAATTGCGGCGACATGGGTCTGGTATCCGCAACCTTTTGGATTTCAATCGGAATGGACCGTAGGACGTGGCCCTGGCCTAAATGATGCTCAAACCGTTATCGAAGATCGTGCGCTGTATGGCGGGTACGCAATGCTGATCTATAACATTGAAAATTGCTATGGACATTTCTATCCATTCGTCCGCTGGTCATATTACAAAGGTGGTTACAAATCGGAACGTAACGCTCCTTTTGTAAATATCAACGAATGGGAGTTTGGCGAAGAGTGGCAAATCAACTCCGCAGCAGAATTGACATTGTCCTACCTCATTACGGATAGGACAAATACAACCGCTTCCACTCCCGATGGCATCGCGCCTTATCAGCAATTCGACGGCCACGTTCTGCGAACACAGTTGCAGATCAACTACTAGATAACAAACTTGTCGTTGATCGCCGTTATGGTTCGTATCAAACGCGTACTCGTACTCAGTGAAACGGTACTCGTACTCGTACTCGATCGGCAGCCCATGTCGAGTACGAGTACCGCCTGTGGCTGAGTACGAAAATTATGTCACTTCGCGCATTTTGGCCAAACGCGGTCCGATCGCTTGGCATGGGTGTCGGAGCAACATAGCTCGATGAACTCGTAACGAACGGCTTTATTCATCCTGGTCTAATTATTTCGCCGTCCAATTGATTCGCACAACAGTCGGTGCAGGAATAACGTTCATCCCTTCTAGCCGTTGTGGTTTCAGTTCGCGATCGTTCGTTACGTCCCGGATCCAAACCTCTTTTACTTGGCTTGGGAATTCCACCTCAATCGCGCGATAAAGCTCGGGATCTTTTTCGCCTGTATCGCCCACCAAGATAAATTGTCGCTTTGGAAAGTCAGACATTATCGCTTTGATTTGGGCCAACTTCTGGTCGTACGTTGCATTTTCATTGTTTAATAATTCTCCCAAGTCACGCCAAGTATCGGCGCTGAACAGATTTTTCCGACTGTTCTTAAAATGAAATGTTCCTGCCGGGAAACCTTGCTTTTCGGCGAGCAAGAACGATGCGAGCGGCTCGTACAACTGCCAAGGACTGCCCGACACGTAATGGAACGATGCGTTCTGCCAATCTTGGAATTTCACGGCCATGCCAGGCGCCGCTTCGTATGCTTTGAAGAGCGTGTTCTCGATGACAACACGTTTCCCGGCGGGTATCTCGGTGACCTTGATCGTGTCGTCGATGTCCGAAATTACAGAAAGCCCCTCTGGGTCGATCAATTGCACTTGCCCTACGCCGGTATGCTCTGGCGACGATGCTCGAAACCGAAGCCACCCATTCGCGGATTTCTGAGCGGCCAACAGTTCGTTGGCACGTTGGATAGAAATCGTAATCGTCCCTTCGACAATTCCATTCCAGTCCGTTTTTGGAACGTCCCCATTGGCTTTCTTCACCTGAAAATCTTGCTTTGCCGGGTCGTCATCAAATCGGAATATTACCGATTCATAGGACTCGCTGTCAGCCAAAAAGTGCTTGATCCGGCTACGAAAATTCTTGATCTCGTCGTCGGTCCGCTCAACCAATTCACGCGTCATTTGCTCGGTCCAAGCCGCCACGGCCTCACGTTCTTCATAGACCCAAAGTCGGATTGGAATGACCCACGAATCGTTGACTTGATATCCGTAGGTCGGAAAGAAGGCAACTTGTTCGTCATCGGTACTGCCAGCGGCAAGTACTTGACTCAGTATTGAGAAAAGATTCAGCACAAGGCACACGCTGCGACGAATCCCATGGTTTCGCATCTCGATTGAATCTCTAATTTGTTTAAACTTCATCAACTAAAAAAACTGGCATCACCGTCGATCAAAGCAAGCGATGCTTGCGAACAATATACTAGTCTTGGACATACTTGTCTTTGACGGATGATTACAATGTGGTCAAAACTGCTAGTGCCCACCAAAAGCGGAAAGCACTTGGTTGACGGAATCTCGAGCTCGATTGAGAAGCGTAATATGTAATGGATGAACTTGTTTGCTACCACGAAGCCGGGCATGTTGTAATGGCTTTTTATCTCGGAGGAAGGGTGTCGTCAGCGACGATTGAGCCGGATCGGGATGACGGCCCGCGATTGGATGGCGGTGTCCAAGTGGCTTGGCCGGTCTCGCGATTGTCCGATCGTGAACTGATGGAAAAGTGCTTGCTGGTCGCCCTTGCAGGCCCCGTGGCCGAAATGATTCATTCAGGAAATCCGTATCATCCTGGATTCATCGAAGAATGGAAACAAGATTGGCAGTCGGCTTGGGACGCGGCCAAATTACTAGCGAGGGATAATCGCCGTCGCCTCACGCTTCTCGAAGAGACGACCGCAGAGATCTATCGGCTCTTTTCCAAAAATTCCCTCTGGCAAGCGATCGCAGCCTTGGCGGATGAGCTGTCTGCTCACGAAACGCTCGACGAAGAACAAATCGTCGAAATAGTCCAAACTTGGTTACGCTAACGGACTGGCTATAAAGAATTCGTTGCAAGCTGCTGACTTGATCGTAACACGAGCAACTCATGAAGGCGAATCGTGAGTCGCATCCGCTACGCGGTGATTTGTGTCGGCCAGCATTTTTCGCCTCCTCTTTCAACACTCTATCTGGTTTGTCGCAAGGACCAAACGACGCGAGTTACCTGACTGGCGTCGGGAATCAATTGTCGATAAGTACAACCGACTCAAGCACGCTGTCCGGCATGAACGCCTTCGCCGAATTCTTCAACAGCCTTCTTGCAAAATGCAGGTAAGTCGTCGGGATTGCGGCTTGTTACCAAACCGTTATCGCAGACGCATTCTTCATCAACCCAATTTGCTCCCGCATTGATCAAATCAGTTTTCAAGCTTGGCCATGAAGTCACGGTTCGACCACGCACGACGTCAGCTTCGATCAGCGTCCATGGTCCATGACAGATCGCGGCAACGGGCTTACGTTGCTCGAAGAATTCACGAATAAAGCTCACAGCAAGTTCATTCATGCGCAGGGTATCAGGGTTAAGCACACCACCTGGCAAGACCAAGCCGTCATAGTCCGATGCTGACACTTCATCGAGCGTTTTATCGACATCAAATTTGTCGGCCTTGTCGGCGTGTTTCATACCCTGAATTTTCCCGCTCTTGAGCGAGACCAATTCGACCTCAGCACCAGCTTGCATAACTGCATCCCATGGCTGAGTGAATTCGGATTGTTCGAAACCATCGGTCAGGAGGAAAGCAATTCTTTTTCCATTTAACTTTGTCATGAAATTTTCCTTTTAGTTATCATCGTTATGGTCACTTCGAAACATTCTCTCCATCACCAGCCCAGAGCGTGCGAATATCGATCATCGCTACCTTCGGAAAAATTCCAAAAGATCCTGCGTTAACTTGTCAGCATGCGTGGCGGTCAATCCGTGCGGCGCTCCTCGTACTTTTTAAGCAGTGCATTCCCAATGACCACGACCGCTGCTCGTCCAGATGCGTCAATGGGTTCTGTTTTGTTATCGGTTCCGTGTACGACAAGCGTGGGTTTTTTGAAGCTCGCGAGATCGCTGCGAAAATCCAACGAAGCCTTGGACTCGATTTTTCGGGCACGTACTGGTCGGTAAAGCTTACAGATGCATTCGACGTGCCAAAGACGCGACCGCTAGATGCTTATGCGAAACAATACGATCTTCATTCATTAAATTGCGGCAGCGAGTGGTTTTCCGCCGACCTTAATAAACGGTTCGATCAGATCGACGGTTCATTTCGCAACCAACTTGCTCGGTAGCACATCAGCATGTCAATTCCGCAAATCGCCATTGATTCAAGGATGTTCTGCCTCTCGACTTAATCTTCAGACTGTAACCTGCAGAATCACCTGCCCGATCACAAAAGGTCTAAGTTATTAATCACCGTCGACTTGCAGAGACGGAACCTATAAAGCATTTCACATGCCAAAATCGAGAATGATAGCCGGGAATGACAGATAGGGATCATAGTCCCGACAAATGACTAGCTGCGATAACTGCGACTATCGCAATCTTGTCATGGGTGCTGATCAAACAATGTGGAAGCCGCTCATGTCAGGTGCGCCAACAGCGGCCATCAGAACTAGATGAATGTAGGATTTCACAAGCATACTGGAATTTGACTTTCCGCTCTACGAAACGTGGGTGCTATTTTAATCCAAGTGCGTTAAATGCCGCTTCTCGAACTGTTTTCAAATGCTTTCTTCGCTGGTATGATCGTGACCAAATGATTGCAACCGATGCAGTACATGCGGCCAGTCGAGGCAGACTGTTTGCCTGCGAATTTTCTTCCGTGGAACTACGCTAGGAATTTAAAATGCCAACCCTTCGCGACCTTGTTGGATTGCCCGTTACTCCCGCCAAACTTAGTGAATCGGCTTTGATTCTGATAGATTGTCAGAATACTTATCGTTCGGGAGTCATGCAGTTGGTCAACGTCGAACCGGCTCTGAAGCATGCACGCGAACTGCTGGATCGGGCACGCGCGGCCGGAGTTCCGGCGTTCCATGTGCAGCACGATGCGGGAACAGGATCGCCTTATGATCTGAAAGCTGAGTGCGGGCAGATCGCTGATGCAGTTGCGCCAGGCCCAGGAGAGACGGTCATTGTCAAACACTTTCCCGATTCATTTGCCGGTACCCGCCTGCAACAAGAACTGGAGGCTGTCGGCTGCAAGAATCTGATTCTGACAGGATTCATGAGCCACATGTGTGTAAGCTCGACCGCCCGCAGCGCATTCGATCGCGGGTATGCCGTCAGCATTGTCGAAAATGCAACCGCCACTCGCGACTTGCCCGACGGCAAAGGCGGCACGATCGCGGCAGCAGATGTCCAAAAAGCGAGTTTATGTGGACTGGCCGACTTGATTGCGGTGGTTGTCGATGATCAACAGCAGATTCCCGACTGAACCGAATCGAGGCGAACCGTTCTCGCTGACCATAGCGTCATTATGAAGTCGCACTACTGCGCGCAGGCAGCGGCAATCATGCAGGCTCCACCCGAATAAAGCTGAATGCGACCGGTGCTAAAAGTGCGGGCCATAACGAACCTACTCGGGCTACGCATAAAATGCCACAGTTAAAAAGCTAGCCGTTCTTGATTGAGAATTGTGGACGCTTGAGCTGATGTACGTTGCAAACCGAATTTCATGGAAAGCAGAACGCGTCGCTTGCTGGCAAACTACAAAGACTTTAAATCTGCGACCAATTGTTCCCGCATTTGCGTTTGGCGTGGTGAGTCGGGCATCTGGAGAATTGCAGCAGGATGCCAAGTTGCCATTGTTCTCTTGCACCAATCCGTCGGAAATACTTTGCCTCTGTCCTTGGTGATTGAAAAACGCGGCAGAACAATGCTTGAGCAGGAGTCGCGCCCAAGCAAACGATTACTCCCGGTTGGATTGCGCGGAATTTCGCTTCCAACCAAGGTCGACACGCGTAGATTTCTCGGGAGTCTGGTTTTTGATGCAGTCGTCGCTTGCCCCGCGGCTCAGGGGACTCCGTGAACTTGAAATGCTTCACGGCGTTGGTGATGTAGACCTCACGGCGTTCAATCCCGGCCGCTCTGAGTATCTCATCCAGCAACTTACCTGCCGGTCCAACAAAAGGATGACCTTCGATGTCTTCTTGATCGCCCGGTTGCTCGGGCT
Source organism: Pirellulaceae bacterium (assembly GCA_031374825.1). Classification (GTDB taxonomy): domain Bacteria; phylum Planctomycetota; class Planctomycetia; order Pirellulales; family Pirellulaceae; genus JANMGV01. The sequence continues at coordinate 16,142 of JANMGV010000078.1, read as the reverse complement.
CGCCCCGTTCCGTCGCAATGGTTTGGCATGCTAGCTCGCAATTTAGCCCACCAAACCTTTGCGGTCTTCGGGCCCGAGGCCGTTGACCGCTTTCGCGCGCACGGATGGCCTGTTTCTAGCACACCAAACCTATTGCGAAACGTGGGCCCGAGGCCCAGTTTCGCTCAGCACGCGACAGCGACGGATCGGGCTCGCCCAGTTTTGCCCAGCGCGCCAGCGACGGATCGGGCCCGCCCCGTTCCGCCGCAACGGTTTGGCGTGCTAGCTCGCGATTTAGCCCACCAAACCTTTGCGGTCTTCGGGCACAAGGCCCTTGACCGCTTTCGCACGCATGGATGGCCTGTTTCTAGCACACCAAACCTATTGCGAAACGTGGGCCCGAGGCCCAGTTTCGCTCAGCACGCGCCAGCGACGGATCGGGCTCGCCCCGTTCCGTCGCAATGGTTTGGCGTGCTAGCTCGCGTTTCGCAAACGTCGCGAATCGATTCTAATTTGATTCAGAGTGGCGATGTCCTAATTGAATGACTCAAACGCACTCTTGATCGATAAGAAAATGGGTGCAACCAACGGAGGAAACCATGAAGCCCGAGATTCAGGCTTACAATGACGCGCGATCACGGGAGGATAAAAAGATATGCGATTTGCTTGGGGAAACCATTGACGGAGTCCTGACTGAAGCAGAAAGCAAAATCTGGCACGCGCATCCCGTCTGGTTCTTGGAAGGTAATCCAATTGTCGGTTACAGTAAGCAGAGACTCGGCTGGCGTCTAATGTTTTGGAGTGGGGCGAGTTTCGAAGACGAACAATTGAGCGTCGTCGGTAAGAAATTTAAAGACGCGTCGATATTCTACAATTCAGTCGACGACATCAAGACAAAAGACTTAAAACGTTGGCTGAAAAAATCAAGAGACATTCAGTGGGACTACAAGAACATCGTAAAGCGGAAAGGACGCTTGGTTCAACTAACGGGGAACAATCGAAACATGAACGACACCAGCGCACACGATCAACGCATTGCAAACCTAACTTTCTCCTCCGTCTATCCGCTGTATATTGCAAAGATCGAGAGGAAAGGGCGAACGACAGAAGAACTTGACCAGGTCATCACGTGGCTTACCGGTTTCGACAAAAAGAAGTTACAGAAGCTGATCAAAGAAAAAGTTACCTTTGAAACATTCTTTGAGCAGGCTTCGTTGAATCCGAACGCGAGCCTTATCACCGGAGTCATCTGCAATTATCGAGTAGAAGAAATTGAGAATCCGCTGACGCAGAAAATTCGCTATTTAGACAAACTGGTCGATGAGTTGGCCAAAGGCAGGAAGATGGAGAAAATCCTGCGTGGTTCGTAGCGGGTTCTTTTTGTTGGAACAGCTTTCAGATAAATCCTTCGGGACATCTTACTGACAGTTGCACGGTTCCAAGTAATGTAAACAGTGAACGGGATATATTGATGGCTTGGCAGAATGTACACAGCCGTCCTGTATGGCACTGGAACGCAAACCGATGCTTCTTGACGCGTGGATGTTTAAGAAAAGATTGCCTGCGAACAGACCGAATTCTGAATTCGCGAATTTTGCCGCTTGTCAAGATAGGTTTTCAATTCCTAATTCAACCGATCGGCTCGCGTATTTTTCTTGATAGAACAACCCGAACAAGAGTCGGCACGCGACGGCCTCTTCTTGCCAAAGAACACGGCGGCTAATTACCCCGCATGTTTTCGTTGTCACTCTTTTGATATTGCGTAACCTGTCCGGCTTTGCCCCCACCGTTCGACGCTTGCCTTATCAATTTCAATCCCTTACTTCTCGCAATAAATAAGGTAGATGCGAGTGTAAGGCAAAAACCGAAGTCGAATTGTAATGAATCAGTCAAAGGGTACGGTCGAACCCCCGTTGATAGCGAAAACATTTTCTTGAAGACCAGCAGCCATTCTACCACAAGCATCACGCCGACAGACGCACCAATCCACGCGCAACTGGCTTTCAAGCTCATCGGATTTCGAAATAAAATCACTAGAACCAATGCGATAGACACCGGAATCAAAAGGATGATTTTAATTGCGGCAAGGATCGAATCCTCTAAATAAATGTCGACCAAATATTGCTCGGTTTCTTTAGGAAATACTATCTTGAACAACAGAATGATCACTGGCACGAACGTTGTTATTAGGAAGAGACGACGTAGATCAAATTGTGTTCTCCCTGGTTCAATTTTCAACTGTTCCGCATTCGTTGATGCGACGGAAATGCGAAGAGTGTCTCGAAGAATCTCCAGAGAAATAAAGATCGCTGCAAATGCTGAAAAACAAACAGCAAAGAAATAAATCGCGAATTCAACAGTTAAATTATTATCGACAATCCCAAGCGGCGCACTCATTCCAATCAGTAGACAACAAGAAGCGGAGTAAAGAGCGAAGATAGACATCGTAAGCCGCCAAAACAACGTCGCAGATGCGAACGCACCCCAAATTGCAATCAACACAATCTCAGAGGCAATTGTTCCGCAAAGAAACGGCGACAGGATCAGTGCTGCAAAAATGTTGAAGCCCAAAAAGAAAAGAACAAGGACTGTTCGTAAAGCTGTTTGTCGTTTTTGATCCATAGGCTGCGAGCAATCAATCGAGGACACTAAGGCGGCACAACGGATGCCGATGGAGAACAGTTTTACATTACGCGAAATGGTCTAATTCGGGTTACTAGGACAAACATACATTCTTGGCATTGCGAAAACGACTCCGAGAATTCTCCGGTCGTTTTCCGTGTCAAGCTCTGCGAGGCGTTGCTCGTTCGTGTTCTTGAATCGATGTTGGCACGGAGGCAAAACGTTGGGCGAAAACTTGTCGTCGTTTTTCTGTTTGAGGTTCTTTTTCGAAAGAGTATGCGTTCTCAGTTTGCGAACTCGCGATTGCTTTTCGCGACTCGCTTGCTCAAATTCTCGCGACCGATGTACTTTGCATTTGGGAATTCTTGTGAGGACCGTCGTTGGGTGTCGAGCACTTGCCGAGCGCGATTGCCAGGGTTGGGGTGTGATTTTACGAAGCCCGGAACATACTTCATCCATGGAGTTTGTTTGCTTTGCTTATCCTGCCATCGCAATAGGAGCTTGGCAAGCTCATTGGGATTGTAGCCCAATTGCATCATCCATCGGACCGAGTCCGCGTCAGCTTCGGTTTCTTGCTCTGGGCGAAACGGCATAGCCATCATCGCACCCCACATCATGCTGTCGCGAAAATCGTTTGCACGATTGAGCGCTTTGGATTGTCTCAACACCAGCAATTGATGCCCGCGATCAAGATGAGAAAGTTCATGCCCAACGACTCCCATTAAAGCTGCCTCAGATTGTGCGGAATCCAATAGACCCGTAGTAAAAATAAGATGTCCACCGGGGATGGAATAAGCGTCGGCTTCTCTGGTCTCAATGACACGAATATCAATTTTCGAATAGCGATTCGCGTTTTTCATCAATGGCTGGACCATTGCCACAAGATCACGAAGGTAATCAACATTCTTTCCCGACGTTACAACTTTGATGCCACGCTCTTTTGCAAATTCAGAAAACTGACTGACCAGGATTTTTCCGTGTTCATCTTCTTCTCTGGTAGTGATCTCGATTTTATCGATTTTGGCTAGCTGTTCGTCGGATAACTCGCCGAATATGCCCGGCAGAAACACGTTCCCTTGTTTAGATAGCTGGTCGAACATTTCTTGTAACGGCGCTGCCGGATCCCCGGGTCCCTGAGCCCGAAGCGTTGCGACCAAGATGATGAGCCAAAGAACAAATTGCATCGGCATTTTGATTCTTTTCATTTGCATGTTTGGCTCCATTACGTACAAATCGAAGAATCGCGTTGCGCTTAAAGTTTTATTGTACAGTTGAAATGCAGTTGGTCGTTCGATCGGCCTGGGTTCTTTTCCTCATTTAGCCGCGTAGCGCGTTTGACGGCTACTGACACGGTGCGATTGAAACTTGACGCACGCGCCTTCGGCGGCTAAACATCAAGAGGCGCCTTTGGGCTGCTGGATGTTGGTAAATGGAACTTCGCCCGATGATATACGCCGTGCGGTCAGAAGTGAGGGACGTGTTGTTGAATGAGCCGCAAGGCGCTAGCCGCGGGTTGTGCATTCGGTCAGAACCGGCGGCTAGCGCCTTGCCGCTCACAAAACCTCAAACCTGACCGCGCGGAGAATATTTAGATCCAGTTGTTTCTTCGAAAATATACGAGCAAGTCAGAACCGGCGGCTAGCGCCTTGCCGCTCACAAAACCTCAAATCTGACCGCGCGTAGTATTTTTAGATCCAGTTGTTTCTTCGGAAATATGCGAGCAAGTCAGAACCGGCGGCTAGCGCCTTGCCGCTCGCAAAACCTCAAATCTGACCGCGCGGAGAATATTTAGATCCAGTTGTTTCTTCGGAAATATACAAGCAAGTCAGAACCGGCGGCTAGCTTGCCGCTCACAAAACCTCAAATCTGACCGCGCGGAGTATTTTTAGATCCAATTGTTTCTTCGGAAGTATACGAGCAAGCTGACGGATATGCCGCCCATGATCGAAAGTGCGAAGGGGTAGCCAAAATGCCAACTTAGTTCGGGCATGAATTTGAAATTCATGCCATAAACTCCGGCAACGAAAGACAAGGGCATGAAGATCGTCGAGATGATGGTCAAGACCTTGATGACTTCGTTCATGTTGTTGTTGATCGAGGACATATAGAAATCGCGTAAGTCGGCGGTCAAGTCGCGGTAGGTGTCGACCATGTCCGTTAGCTGCACAATATGGTCGTAGCAATCCCGCAGGAACAAACGGGCTTCGTGCGAGATCAACGAGTTTTCGTCGCGTATCAATTCGTTGACCATTTCCCGGTGAGGCCGCAGTGCTTTGCGCAGCCCTAGCAACTGACCTCGCAGATTGTGGATGTCGCGAATTTGATCTTTCTTTGTTCCAATTGCGATTTGTTCGTCCAATTGATCCGATCGATCGCTGAGCAATTCCATGACCGGAAAATAACTGTCAATGATGGCATCGAGCAGGGCGTACAGTAAATAGTCAGCTTGCAAAGTTCGCAGGCGTCCGCGATTCTGCCGTAGTCGTTGACGAACCGGTTCCCAGCAGTCTCCCGGTCGCTCTTGAAAAGTGACCACAAGTCCTTGCTTGAGGAAGAAACTGATTTGTTCGCTTTGCATCGTCTCCGCCTCGTCGATCATTCGGGCTACGACGAACAAGTAATCTTTGAACTCGTCCACCTTGGCTCGCTGATGGACATTGACGACGTCTTCCATCGCCAACGGATGCAGTCCAAGGACATCGCCCAAGTCCTTGATAGCATCGGCACTGCCAAGCCCCGTGACGTCGATCCACAAAGTCGGCCACTTCCCTAAAAACTCGCTCAACTCTCTTGCGTTATTAAGGTCGCGTTCGACCATTTGGTTCGTATCGAACGCCATGATACGAATGACGGTTCTCGGAGCATTCGGATCAACTTGTATTGTGCCGGGCGCTGTGCCTGGAGTCGTTTGCCTATGCAAGAAAGCTTTTTTGCGACGAGCTGTCGAATTGTGATTTTTACGTGACATCGACAAGGCAACTCCAATAAGGCCGACTGTCTGTGTGGATGATCGTTCGTGTTTCGTTCGTCAGCAGTCCCCAAAGACTATATTCTCGAAACGGAGAGACTCCAAGGCCCATTTGTCACTGATACGTTTGGCTGCTGGTTATTGTTCCACCAGTTTCGCGTCTGTTACTAAATCAGCAATGATTCTACTTTTCTTAAGTATTACAATGCTCAAAACAGGTCGAGTTGCTTCAGCTTAGCAGCTTGTTCTGTTTCGCCCGGCCAAGGAGGCAGGGCAGGAAGGCTTGGCAGGTTTATGCCAATGGCTTGGTGCATTTGACGGGCAAAACCGGGAGCATATTTGTCGTCGGGTGCATGTGTGAAAACAAAGGGCGACAGTCCTTGTCGTAACCATTCTGCGATTGTCGGTGCCCACTCGTCGATCCAGGGCTGGGTGTCTTCTATTCGGTTGCGGCCGACGATTCGAAGGAATGGATGGCGGCCTGTCACAGTTGTTCGAATCGGAGTTTTTGGTTTACGTGTTTGGGATACCTTTTCAACTTCGTCGTCCGCTGGCTTAGAATACAAAGGTCGGCTATCAAATAGAACTTTATCCATTTGTAACTCGACAAGGATCGAGTCCAGCCACTTTTCGTTTTGTGCTTGGTCGAACCAACCTGCGTTGCGGACTTCGACCGACCAAGGCAGATGGTTTGGCAAAGCTCGCAAGAACGCTTCGAGTGCTGGTTGCTCTCTCGGTCCGAAATCGGGTGGAAGCTGCAGGAACGACGGGCCCAAACAGCCCGCTTGGTGAAGCACGTCGGCCACAGCCACAAAGTTAGCTAATTCCGCTTCTGCTCGAACCAGTCGCCGATCATGCGAGATGGCGCGCGGTACTTTCAAAGCGAAACGAAAACCCGATTGAACTGATTGGGACCATCGCCGTGCGGTTTCTAAATTTGGCAAAGCGTAGAAGGTGCTATTGCCCTCGACAGTATTGAAAACCGCTGAGTATTGACCAAGCCAACTCGATCGCGGCGCGGTGGACGTGTACAGCGAACCTCGCCAATGTTCGCAGGCCCATACCGGACAACCGATGACCAGTTTACCAATCGTCTCGGTGTTCTCGTTCATCATGGTGACTTTACAGCTTATTCAACATGTGGCAATGGAACTGCATGGCGAAGCGATTTGCCTTGGATGCCGGCAATCAAATTGTCGGCAGCGATTTCCGACATGGCTTGGCGAGTGATGAATGTCGCGGACCCAATGTGAGGCAGGATGATGCAATTCGCAAGACCACGTAGCGTACTGTCAGCGGGCAATGGTTCAGGATCGGTAACATCGAGGCCCGCAGCAAATATCGTTTGAGCTCGGAGAGCATCCGACAAGGCAACTTGATCGACCACGCCACCGCGTGCTGTGTTGATGAAAACGGCGCTGGGTTTCATTCGCTTAAAAGCCGCTGCGTTGAACAAGTGTTTCGTTTCGGAATTCAAATCCGTATGAACCGAAACGAAATCGCTTTCGGCCAGCAACTGGTCCAAGGTGACTTGAGTTGCATTGAATTGGCGGTCGATTTCGGGTTTGGGTTTTCGTGAAGTGTAGAGAACCTTCATTCGCCATCCGCCAACGCAACGCTGAGCGACCGCTTGGCCAATTCGGCCCATTCCGACAATCCCAAGCGTCTTACCGCATAGGTCCTGGCCGATTAATCCCAGCGGTTCCCAAGTCTTCCATTGGTGATTGCGAACTTGATCGATGGACTCTTGAAAGCGTCTCGCCGCGGCCAACATCAATCCTAATGCAATATCGGCGGTTGCATCGGTCAAGACATCCGGCGTGTTGCCGACTGCAATTTTTCGCTGTGCGGCGGCCACTATGTCGATATTGTTGTAACCCACGGCAAAATTACTGACCACTTTGAGCTGAGGTCCAGCGGCATCCATCACTTCGCCGTCGATTTTATCGTTGAGCAAAGTCAGCAATCCATCGCAGCCTGCAACGCGATGAAGTAACTCTTTGGGTGTCGGGGCCATGTTTCCCGGCCATACGTCGACTTCCGCGTGTTCTCGCAGTTTGTTAAGCCCGTTTTCTGGAATGCGACGCGAAACAAAAACACGCATGACGGATAAGCCCTAAAAGAAACGCTTGGTAAATACGCTGCGTGCCCTTTAGCACACATGCACAAGTTTACAGGCACTTGAAGTAACCGTGGCTAACGCCAAAACGGCTGATAACGCTTGGTAAATACGCTTCGTGCCATTATATGTAAAACATCGTCGCCTGGGCGGGTTGCGTTTGCTCGACTAATTCGCTTAGCAAAAGGTCACGCAAATGATTCTTGATCAGCTCGTCGAGTCCATCCCAAATTTGTTGAACGGCGGCATGTTCTGCAGTCTTGCCAGACACGGTGGAGCTTGGAGGCCCTGGACAGACGGCATCCACGATTTCTGCGATGGAGATAGATTCCGGTGATCGTTGAAGCAGGAAACCGCCGCTTGCTCCACGAACGCTATTGGCTAATCCCGCTGCGCGTAATTGTTGAAAGATTTGAGTCAAGAAGGGAAGCGGAATCTGATGCTTTGCCGCAATTGCACGCAATGAGACCGGCGGCGCATCGGGGCTGCGATTTGCCAATTCGATCATGGCGATCGTTGCATAATGAGCTTTTACAGGCAGTTGCACTCGGTAAAGTCCGTTTAGAAATTTTGTTGCGTGATGAAGATCATGCCTCACCGCGTAGGGAGGTTTCGCTGGGCACCAGACGATCGCTTTAATCTTGTGTGTGTAAGCCGCATTCTGTTTTTGCGAATCCGCTCCAACGACCAGAGCGTTCGTCTTCGCCGGCAAGGACCGAACGTGTGCACGGCCAGCATCCGATGCTTGGATAACCTTGATCGTGAAGCGGGTTATACGGGATGTCGTCCTTGACGATGGCGGCCCAAACGTCTTTCTTCGTCCAATTGGCCAAGGGATTGACTTTGACAAGCTGAAATTTTTTGTCCCATCCAACGATAGCCGCTTTTGCCCGATCCGCGCTCTGGTCTCGACGAATGGCACTCGCCCAAGCATACTGGCCACGCGCGGCGCGACGGAGAAGTGCAATCTTGCGTTCGGCACAGCAGCGGTTTGGATCGGTCTTGTAAACCGGTCCGCCATTGATTCGTTCGTATTCTTCGACTGTCGTATCGGGCCGCAGCAACTCCACAGCGATACCATAACGACTGAGAACTTTTTCTCGCAGTTCCAAAGTCTCCTGAAACTGGTAGCCTGTGTCCATGTTGACGATGGGAGTAGTCGGTGCAATCTCGGCAAGCATATGAATGATCACCAAGCCTTCGGGGCCGAATGCTGTCGCCATCGTGAACCGAGGCGCGAATCGTTGAACGGCCCAACGCAAAATGTCCTGTGGCGTCGCATCCTCGAGCAATTGACTGTGAAGTGCCAATTCTTGAAGAAGGTCTTCGGTGGGATGCAACGGAGGATCAGCGGCCAACGCGCCTTCTAGTGGCACAACCTCGGATGGCACACTCGCGGCTGACAAGCTAGCGGGGGCCAAGTTGGACTGTACTGAATCCTGAGATGATGAGTCCGAATCATCTTCATAAACGACTCGCAAGATTGGCTTGTTGAGCTTTTCGTCCAACGAATTCGCCTCGCTGTGAGATGTTTGATGGCGAGCGGGCAATCCCATTGCCTGTTTTCCCGTATTTGAATGAGTTACTTGTTCCGGCAGAACAACGTGTCACTTGAAACATATCGCAGTTCGCAAGTCAATTCTAACAAAGATGATTCTTTTAGTAAAGTATCGGAAGCCTCCAACGGCCTCTTGAGCGAAAGAGGACCAAAAACGTCGAAAAAACACTCGCAATGCGCATTTTTGAAGAACGCTAAGTTTGCTAGCAGAAACGTGCCCCAGCAAAAAACGGAAAGACTTTCCCTTTCTTGGTTGTTGCAAATCAAAGATTGCGGTTGACGTAACGCAACGTATGACTAATAATTCATCCGGATAAGCGGATGAACCAATTCAGAGTTTTCAGTTATGATTCAGTGGATGCAAAGCTTGTCCGATGTAACGCGAACGCGCTTGCTTCGGTTAGTAGAGCGAAACGAATTGACGGTGGTTGAGTTGTGCTCGATTTTGCGGTTGCCGCAGAGCACAGTCAGCCGTCACTTGAAACTACTTGGCGATGATGGTTGGGTTCATTCGAGACGTGATGGAACAAGCAATCTTTATCGAATGCGAATAACGGAGCTACCGCAAGGACAACGTCGCTTGTGGCAACTCGTGCGTGAGCAGTCGGTAGAGGAAAGCGTTTGCGAAAAGGACGATGCTCGGCTTGAGCAAGTTCTCGCAGAACGTAGGTCGAGAAGCGAAGCTTTTTTTTCGACTTCAGTTGGTCAGTGGGATCGATTGCGAACCGAATTATTCGGCCAACGATCGGACTCCTGGGCTTTGGGAGCTTTGCTAAACGATGCCGGTGTAATTGGCGATCTCGGTTGTGGAACGGGTTCGTTCGCGCAAGTGATCGCTCCGTGGGTAAAACAAGTCATCGGTGTTGACCGTTCGTCTGCCATGTTGCAGATGGCTAGAAAGCGGTTGAAGGACGATGAGAGAGTCGATTTGAGAAGAGGTGAGTTGACGCAGTTACCGATCGACGATCAAGAACTAACTGCGGCAGTTTTAATATTGGCTTTACCATACGTGGACGATCCTGAAGCTGTTTTCTTGGAAGCGGCTCGTGTGACGGCTACCGGTGGTAAAGTTGTGGTGCTCGATATGCAACAGCACGAGCATTCCGAATACAAAGAAGACCTTGGCCACATTTGGCTTGGTTTTCGAGAAGAGCAAATCAGTCGTTGGTTAACGAATACTGGCTGGCGTCAGCCTCGATGGTTTTCAATACCGATCGATCCCGACGCGAAAGGGCCTAGTTTGTTTCTAGCGACTGCGAAGAAGTCCTAAAGTTTTTTCCGTTCACTTTTTTTGACATGTTGCCTGCGTAATTTTTTCGACGATAAGTCGTGACGCCGGCAAATTTTTTGGGAGAGTTTTAATGAGTACCGTTTTAGATCCTAAGAAGACCAAACCCGCCGCACCAGCAGCACCCGCTCGACCACCGTATAAGGTCCGTGCGTTCGATTACGCAGCCGAAGGCCGACGCAAGGACGCCGAAGAATTGGTGAACCTCGGTCGCAAAGAAATCGACTTGGCCGAAGATGAAATGCCGGGCTTGATGACGCTTCGCGCTCGCCACGGCAAGGCCAAGCCATTGGCAGGCGCTCGCATCATGGGTTCTTTGCACATGACCGTGCAAACCGCTGTTTTGATCGAGACCTTGGTTGACTTGGGCGCAGACGTTCGTTGGGTAAGCTGCAACATTTTCTCGACGCAAGATTCCGCCGCTGCCGCCGTTGTCGCTGGCCGCACTGGAAGCTTGGATGATCCAAAGGGCATTCCTGTCTTCGCTTGGAAGGGCGAAACGCTCGAAGAATACTGGTGGTGCACTCGCGAAGCTTTGGTTTGGCCAGATGGCGAAGGCCCAGACTTGATCGTCGATGACGGCGGTGACGCGACGCTCTTGATCCACAAGGGTTACGAGTACGAAAAGGCTGGCAAGATTCCAGCTTTCGATGCCGAAAACGATCCCGAAGAATGGGGCGTCATCCTCAATTTGCTTCGCAGCGAAATCGGCAAGAATCCTGGTCAGTTCACCAAGATGGCCGCTCGTATGCAAGGCGTCTCCGAAGAAACCACCACGGGTGTGCATCGTCTCTACGAAATGCACAAGCGTGGCGAACTGTTGTTCCCAGCGATCAACGTGAACGATTCGGTTACCAAGAGCAAGTTCGACAACATCTACGGTTGCCGACACTCTTTGATCGACGGACTCAATCGAGCTTCGGACGTCATGATCGGTGGCAAAGTCGCCGTCGTCTGTGGTTTCGGCGAAGTCGGCAAAGGTTCTTGCCAATCACTCCGCGGCCAAGGCTGCCGAGTAATCGTCTCCGAAATCGATCCGATCTGCGCTTTGCAAGCCGTCATGGAAGGCTATGAAGTCAAGCCGATCGAAGACGTCGTTGGCGAAGCCGACATTTTCGTTACTGCAACCGGTAACAAAGACGTCGTCACCGTCGAGCTGATGCGCAAGATGAAGGACAAGGCGATCGTTAGCAATATCGGTCACTTCGATAACGAAATTGACATGGCCGGATTGCAAAAGCTTGAGAAGAACGGTGCCGTCGAGCGTCGTAACGTCAAGCCACAATACGATCAATGGTACTTTGCCGACACCAAGAAGAGCGTTCTGATTTTGGCCGAAGGCCGATTGATGAACCTCGGTTGCGCAACTGGTCACCCCAGCTTTGTGATGAGCACCAGTTTCACAAACCAAGTTCTTGCACAACTCGAACTTTGGAACGAACGCAAGACCGGCAAGTACGCAAAGCAAGTTTATGTGCTTCCAAAGCATCTTGACGAAGAAGTTGCTCGATTGCACTTGGACAAGCTTGGCGTCAAATTGGCTCGCTTGACGAAGGCTCAAGCCGAATACTTGAACGTATCCGTTGATGGCCCTTACAAGCCTGAAATGTATCGTTACTAACCTTTTGTCAGCAATGCAAACGGGACAGGTTATCGCCCGACGGCGGTAACGTCCTTGAATTTGTACTGATTAGTCACGCAGGCAGTCGATTTTCGGCTGCCTGCGTTTTTTCTAGAATTGGCACGTTTACGGGAAAAGTCTAACAGTCAGGTGCCGTTGACGCTCGATTCAATTCGCCTGACAATATTTCATGAAGTGTCGCTTTGGAGTAAATGGTTTTTTGACGATAAAGTGGGTGGGGTTACTGTTGGCGAGGAATGGCTTTAGCGATCGTGTTTTGTGCGATCGGGGCAGACTTTCTGGAGTGTTACTTTTTTTTAACGATTGAGACAATCGTTCTACACTGTTTTTTTAACGATTGGGACAATCGTGCTACACTGTTTTTTTAACGAATAAAAATAAAAACTTACATAAGACGCATGGAGCCGTAATGAACATTTTGCAGTCGCAAGATCCTGAAGTTTGGGCCGCTATCGAATCGGAATCCGTTCGCCAGCAAGATGGCTTGGAGATGATCGCCAGCGAAAATTATACGAGCTTAGCAGTGATGCAGGCGACGGGCAGCGTGCTGACGAATAAGTACGCAGAAGGCTATCCCGGAAAACGATATTACGGCGGCTGCGAATACGTCGATGTGGTTGAGCAATTGGCGATCGATCGTGTGACGCAACTGTTCGGTGCCGAAGCAGCCAATGTTCAAGCCCACAGCGGCTCGCAAGCGAATACCGCCGTCTACATCGCTGCCTTGCAACCCGGCGATAGCGTTCTGGGTTTGGATCTCGCTCAAGGCGGTCACTTGACGCACGGTATGCATCTGAACATTTCGGGCAAGTTATACAAATTCCATTCCTATGGCGTCGATCCGCAGCACCATCGTATCGATTTTGATCAAGTGGCTCGCTTGGCAAAGGAACATCGCCCCAAGATGATCGTGGCAGGCGCGAGCGCTTATCCTCGCGAAATTCATCATGCCAAGTTTGCCGAAATCGCCCGCGATGTTGGGGCGAAACTGATGGTCGATATGGCGCACTACGCGGGGCTAGTTGCTGCAGGTGTTCACGACAATCCGGTTCCTGTTGCAGATTATGTTACGTCGACAACCCACAAGACTTTGCGAGGTCCGCGAGGCGGCATCATCTTGTGCCGCAAAGACGACTTGCGTCCGATCAATAGTGCCGTATTCCCCGGCATCCAGGGCGGACCACTCATGCATGTCATCGCGGGCAAAGCGGTTTGCTTTGGCGAAGCATTGACTGACGATTTCCGACGATACGGCAAATCGGTTATTGAGAACGCAAAAACTTTGGCAGAGGCTCTCATGTCAGGCGGCTTGCGATTGATTAGCGGAGGTACCGACAACCACTTGATGCTCGTTGACGTTACAAGCCTCGGTCTTGGCGGGAAAGTCGCCGAGAAAACGCTCGACCATTGCGGCATCACCGTCAATATGAACATGATCCCGTTCGATTCACGCAAGCCGATGGATCCTAGCGGAATTCGCATTGGAACGCCCGCGCTGACTACCCGCGGAATGGGTCCTGACCAATTCAAACAAATTGGAGTTTGGATCGTGCACGCTCTGAGAAACGCTGGCAACGATCAAGTTCTTGACGGAGTTCGCGAAGAAGTACGCCAACTAGCGGTACAATTCCCTGTCCCTGCTAGCTCGCTCGCGACCGCCATCTAATATTGCAGACGGACTGAAACGGATTGCCTGTTGAAACTCTTCTCGCTGATTCGAAAAACCACACAATGACGCCAGCAAAGACAACCGCCATTAGTAAGATTTTGATTGCGGACGATAACATGGCCAATCGAGAGTTGCTCGAAGCCTATTTATCGTCGATCGACTGCACGACCGAAATGGCCGTCGATGGCCAAGACACATTGACCAAGGTCGCCAGTTTCCAACCGGATCTGATTTTGCTCGATGTGATGATGCCCAAGCTCAATGGTTTTGAAGTTTGCCGGAAACTAAAACAGGATCCGGCAACTTCCAAGATCATGATTCTCATGGTGACGGCTCTTAACGAACTGGGCGATATCGAGCGAGCCGTAGCTGCAGGGACGGACGATTTTCTTTCCAAGCCCGTCAATCAGCTTGAGTTACGCAAGCGTGTTACGAACATGCTCAAACTCAAGGATACGACGGACGAGTTAGAACGACTTCGGAGCTACATTCGCGAAATGGAAGAGTATCCGCAGCCAAGACAACCGTTTTGAACATCGTGAGGTCGGTTGAAATATCTGCGAACAAATCTGTCCCATCAGCGAGTTTTGCAGTGGACCTCGAATTCCAAAGGTTGCTTGCCAAGATCCAGCGACTGGTTCCAATCGAGCTGGACGAAGCGACGATTGCGGGTCGTCGGGTGCCTTGGGCTCGCGTCAAGAACCCGAATCAATTGCTAGAAAATGCCTTGACGAGAAAGGATCGCTCGCCGGACGAGCTAGATCCGTTTTGGGCAGCAACATGGCGAGCTGCGATTGGGCTCGACGTGTGTTTGAGTCAAAAAGATATTCGCGATGTGAACGTCTTGGAATTAGGTTGTGGTAGCGGGCGAGCTGGAATCGCAGCGGCTATCCAGGGGGCTCGAGTTACCTTGACGGATACGTCGAGCGAAGCGTTACTTGTGGCACGCCTGAACGCTTGGCCGGTCCGCGACAGAGCCGGAGTGCGGCGATTAAATTGGCGTGACGAAACGCTGGCCACCGGCCCTTTTCCGATCATCATCGGGTCCGACATCGTGTATGATCCAATTTTGTGGCAGTACCTCGAACCCTGCATACGTCGACATCTGGCTCCATCGGGTATCGTGTTGCTGTCTGAGCCGCAAAGACACACTGGCGATGCATTTTTGGATTGGATAAGAAAGGCTGGTTGGTCTGTCGAAACGCAACTGATCGATTTGCAAGACAACCAACGCGAAATCCGAATTTTCACTTGCCGATTGGAGACGTGATGAGCGAAAACTCCTTTGCCATTCGACTTATCGCGATCGTAGGTGTGGCGATTTTGAATTGCGTGTTCTTGGCGGCACTTGGCTGGGGATTCTCAGTCAACATCCTTGCGGATGCTTTACTGACGCTCGGCGGCGTGATCACTATAGGCGTCATCGTAAGCCAAATATGGTTCGTTGCAGACCGTTCAACGAAGTCCCTCGGTAGTCCGATTGGTGTCTTGCTCGGCGCGGTGATAATTCTCTGTGGCCTTGCTGCTGCCATCACAGTTAGTGCGATAGGCTCCGACTGGATCTGGCAATTCTCAAGTGGACCAGTACGTCCAAATAACATGCCGATTCAAGCGCCCCTCAAGACCGGACTGGAAGGATTTCTGTTTAACAATTCCGAGTTGCTTGGTTTTTTAGTGGAGGAATTTATTTTATTTGTTTTTGTGTTTATCGAGTTTTTTCTTGTTGTGAGGTTACTGCTATTAGTCACCCAATCGATCTTGTTTTCCCCAATTCGTACGAAGTTGCCCAACCTCCTACGTGACGATGTTGTGATAAGAAAAGTTGGCGTCGATACGATGCTCAATATTACAGCCTGTGTCGCTGGCATTCTATTTTTGGACCGAGTAATAGTGAATTCGTTTTCGCCTTGGTGGTTGGCACACATTCCAGGAGCATTCATTTTTGGCTCGGTCGGAATGTTTTGCGTCTGGTTGCTCGCACAGTTTCGAATGCCACCAGCGGTTACTGCCACTTTAGGAGTCATTTGCATCCTTGCACTTGCACGCTTCGGGGCCTGGGCTGATCAGTTTGAACGGTATCCTCGACTCGTCGTTATCTTTGACGGGATGGTTCCTTGGAAGCATTCCATCGATTGGACGATCGCGCTCGCGGGCACTTGGCTTGCAAATAGCTTACTATGGTCGCTGTTGCCCAAAGCGCCGACCATTCCACCAATTGAAAACCCTTAGGAACAGTCCCGAAATAATTTCCGTGTTTGGAGCATCGGTGTCATTCCCGCGCAGGCGGGAATCCAGCG